>UQLL01000009.1 GCA_900541835.1 uncultured Porphyromonadaceae bacterium | reverse complement strand
TGAGGTTCTGTCTCGATGCGCCAGTCTGAAAAATCAAATAATAGAACCTCCCATAAATTTTATTTTTGATTGTGGATTTAGTGGTGAGGCAGCGGGAGGGATACCCGCTGCCTTTTTTCAATCCTTATCCACCCACTAAATCCCCACACTTTATGGAAGTATTACTAATTGAGAAGGAAACGCTTGACTGCATCCTTGACGAGCATGAGCTTCTATGCAATATGGTAATAGTATTGGCTAATCGTTTGCGTCGTAAGGAACCTGCTGATTTGATGACTTCTGCCGAGGTCTGCGATTTTCTCCATATAGGCAACACAACACTGCAATCCCTCCGTAACAGCGGTAAAATCGGTTATATAAGAATCGACGACGGAAGCGTCAGATACCCTGTAACCGAACTTATCCGTTACATGGAGAAAAATGGTATAAAGCCAAATCGAATTGCCTATGGGGAATGAGATAATCACCAAATCTGACACACGCATTATCGCGGCACGCTCACAAACCCAGAACGCATTTGAGGCAGTCGGTATAATCCGCGACAGCCACCATCCTGTGTTGGCAGGAATATGTTTCCTTGACGACAAGGAAGTTGCGGAACGCCTCAAAGTGACGAGGCGCACGGTACAGAACTACCGGGACCGGGGAATACTCTCATATTATATGATATGTGGCAAATGCCTCTACCCGGAGCATGAAATACAGCAGATGCTTGACGATAATTTTCATCCGGCATATTACGATTAAACATTTGAAGAGCGACAACGGAGTAAAAATACTCTATTGTCGCTCTTTCATTTAGCGATGGATTATTTTGTCTTTTTAGGTCGTCCGCGCTTAGGCTGGGGCGGACGCTCAAATGTCGTCGGTTTCTCCGGCAATGGTTTGATGTCAACTTTCAGACTGTCGAACTTATCCCTCATGCGGCCCATATCTTCCGACACAGTCTGATCAAGCATGGTCGCGTAGATTTGAGTGGTGGCAATGTCTTTATGCCCCAGCATCTTCGATACCGTTTCGATAGGCACATGATTGTTGAGCGACATTGTGGCGAAGGTGTGGCGCGCGATGTGGGTTGTCAGGTGCTTCTTGATTTCAGCTTTACTTGCTATCTCATCAAGGTACGAGTTCATGCGCTGATTTGAGATAACCGGTATGACGGCGTCCTTTTCCACAACCCGTGGATGGGTACGGTATTTCTCCATCAGTCTGCGCGGTATCTCCAACATCGGGATTACGCTCATTTCATCTGTTTTCTCGCGGGCCTTGCGTATCCACATCTCGCCCTTGTCGTCAGTGACAACATGCTCACGTTTGAGGGTGGAGATGTCTGCGAATGCCAGCCCGGTGAAGCAGCAGAACACGAATGTGTCACGCACGAGGTCGAGACGGGGCAGCCCGCTGAGGTCAAGCTCTATGATGCGCTGGAGTTCAGCTTCCGTGAGCTTCTCTCTTTTGGGTTTTGTGCGGACATAGCGCTTGCCCACGAATGGATCATCTTCTATCCATTTGTTAGCGATACCTGTGCGTATAACGCTTTTGAGATAGCGGATATAACGGACAGCGGCGTTGTTGGCGCAACCTTTCTTGATGCGCAGGAAATGCTCGAAGTCGTCAACCATTCCCGATGTCAGTTTATTCATCGGAATGTCTTTAACATCGTGGCTGTCGATGAGGAATTCCTCCAGATACTTGACGCATCGTTCCCAGCGCAGGCGCGTACCATCGCAGATGTCGCCTCGCTCGTTTTTGTCCTTTACCTTCTTGTTGACTTCGCGGAACGCCTCGCAGAGCATCGTCGGCTTTTGCAGCTTGCCGAGGAAGGCCTTTTTCAGAGTGTCGGGATTGACCATCTCATCGCGCATGACGAGCTGGTTGTGGATCTCGCAGATTTTGGTACGGATGGTGTCGAGGTAGCGGTTCAGTTCAAGGTCTTTCTTGGTCTTACCTTTCGACTGGCCTTTGGACGCATCCCAGTTGTTGGGAGCTACATACCGGTTGGTATATACCTCCGCACGCTGCCCATTCATCGTGATGCGGAGGGCAATGGGTATTTCTCCCTCCTTGTTTGGTCTCGCCTTTCTCGCTATGAAGTTCAGCGAGAAGTAGCTTTCATTGGATAATTTCATTTGTCATGTGGCTTTAATGGTTAAACTAAAGATACATAAATTTTCTCGGTTACACAAACTTGTGAATCCGAAGAACAAATGAAATATCAAGGCGCGAGGGTGTAATTTCAGCGGTTTTCCCTGTTTTGATACAACTGCACCCTCGATTTGCACCCTTTTTTAACACTTTTTAATCGGCTGTCGCCAGCCAAAATGCTCAAAAGAAAGCTCAAGGTACAATTTTACCCCCGCATTAAGGTTTCCAATCTACCACCTCACGCCACTTCCTACTGCACCCTTCATATTAACCAAGAGGATGCATGATTTTCCGTGACCGTTCATTGCAACGTATTGAAAAATAGCGAAATATAGCCTAAAGAGGGTGCAGTTTGCAGTGAAAATTTTACTGCACCCTTCTTGCACACCCGCAGTTTCAATATATTGCGTCGATTGGGGAGAGGGGTAAAAAGAAAAACCTCTGAAAATCAATGATTTTCAGAGGAATTCATCGGTCTGATAGACCCTTTAGTGACCCCGGTGGGGCTCGAACCCACGACCCAATGATTAAGAGTCATTTGCTCTACCAACTGAGCCACGGAGTCAACTTGTCTGCAACCGATTGAAATCCCTCGTAGGGGTCTCTCCCGTTTTGCGATGCAAAGTTAGTGCCTTTTTTCGGACCCCGCAAGGATTTCCCCGAAAATGCCCCTATTTTTAACTATTCTTAACACTCAGGCCCAAAAATCGGCTCTCCAAAGTCCTCTTCAAGCGTCCCGAATGCTCGATTCAGGGGTGCGTTGTCTCGTTTGAGATTTATTTTGTATCTTTGCCCCCAAATAGACCTTTTACTGTTATGCGCAGAAATTCATTGATGCTTCTGGCCGCCGGCACACTGCTGGTCGCCACCGGCTGCTCGAAGAAGCTCGGGCAGTTCAAGAGTGATTTCTTCTCTACCAACCCCACCCCCCTGGAGGAGGTCGGCGACAAGGTGCCCGGCACCGTCACGGGCCGCATCCCCGCCAAGTTCATGCTCCAGAATGCCCGCGTTACCGCCACCCCCGTCATCCAGTGGGAGACCGGCCAGGTCAAGGGCGTCAACGCCTACGGCGAGGCCAAGGGCCAGCCCACACTGTTCCAGGGCGTCAACGTGCGCGACAATGGCCAGGTCGTAGACTACGTCAACGGAGGCACAGTCACCATTCCCTTCGACATACCCTTCCAGGACGCCATGGCCCGCTCCACTCTCTACCTCGACTTCCAGGTAGACCAGAACGGCAAGCAGTATGCCCTGCCCCGCGTCAAAGTTGGCAACGGTGTCCTCACCACGGCCGCCCTGGCGTCGGCACGCACCGTGGCTCCCGCCCTCGCCCCCGACTCCTTCCAGCAGGTTATCACCAAGAACTACTCGGCTGACATTCGCTTCCTCATCAACCAGGCCAACATACGTCCCAGCGAGCTCAGCGCCAAGGGTTACATCGACCTCAACCAGCAGCTTCGGGAAGCCAATGCCAGCCCCAAGATGGAAATCTCCGGCGTCACCATCAACTCATTCGCATCCCCCGAAGGCTCCTACGACTTCAACAAGCGTCTGGCCGAGCAGCGCGAGGCCAACACCACCGCACAGGTCGAGAGCCAGCTTAAGAAGGACAAGATCGCCGAGTTCGGAGAACTCACCTCCAGTTTCACCCCCGAGGACTGGGAGGGCTTCCAGAAGCTCGTCGAGGCCAGCAACATCCAGGACAAGGAACTCATCCTCAGTGTCCTGCGCATGTACCCCGACCCCGAGCAGCGCGAGAAGGAGATCCGCAACCTCTCCAGCGTCTTCAACGAGCTCGCCGACCAGATTCTGCCGCAGCTCCGCTACTCCCGCATCCAGGCCACCGTCAAGGTCCTCGGCCGCACCGACCGCGAACTCGTGGAGCAGTTCAACTCCGACCCCACCAAGCTCAGCGTCGACGAGATGCTCTACCTCGCCACCCTGACCGACGACAATTTCAAGAAGATGGAGGTCTACGACGCCGTGGCCCGCATCTATCCCAAGGAGGCCCGCGCATACGTCAACCTGGGCGCCACGCAGCTGGTGGCCGGCGACAAGGACGGCGCCGAGGCCAACTTCCAGCAGGCGCTCCGCCTCGACCCCAACAACAAGCCGGCAGAGATGAACCTGGCCCTTATTGAGATGCTCAAGGGCAACAATGCCCGCGCCAACGAGCTGCTCGGCGCCGCTGCCGGCACCCCCGGCATCAACGACGCCCTCGGCGTTTACTATCTCCAGACCGGTGACGTGGCCAACGCCGTGCGTGCCTTCGGCGACAGCAAGACTAACAACGCCGCCGTGGCTCAGATTCTCAACCACGACTACGCCGGCGCCCAGCGCACCCTGCAGTCCGTGTCCAAGCCCGATGCCACCACCTACTACCTCATGGCAGTGGCCGGCGCGCGTACCCAGAACCAGCAGCAGGTCATGGACAACCTCCGTCAGGCCGTCAAGCTCGACCGCAAGCTTCTCGACCGCGCCAAGTCGGACCTCGAGTTCGCCGCCTACAACCTCACGTATCTCTAAATGGCCGACAAGATAATTGAGCGGGTGGCGCGCCACGACGCGCCGCCTACGCTCAAGGCTTTCATCCTTTCGGCGTGGCCCGACCTGAGCGGCAACCGCGTCAACGGTCTGCTTCACCGCGGGCAGGTAATGCTGCGCGGCAGCATCACCACGCAGTTCGACGCCCCCGTGGCCGAAGGCGACGCCGTGGCCATCAACTTCACCCGCCCGTACCCCCAGCTGCGCCACCAGCGCCTCCAGCTCCTATACGAGGACGACGACGTGGCGGTGGTCAACAAGGGTTACGGCCTGCTGTCCGTCAGCCGTGGCGCCGCACGTCCCGAGGCCACGGCATATAATATAGTCAAGGAGTACCTCAAGGTCGTCGACCCGCGCCAGAAAGTCTTCATCGTGCACCGTCTGGACCGCGACACCTCCGGGCTGATGATGTTCGCCAAGACCCCAGAGGCCAAGGAGGCCATGCAGCACAACTGGAACAACATGGTGCTGGAGCGTCGCTACGTAGCCGTCGTGGAGGGCAACGTCGAGCAGGACGAGGGCGTGATTCGCAGCTACCTGGGAGAGACGAGCGCGCACGAGGTATTCTCCACTCAGGACCCCGAGCAGGGCAAGCTGGCCGTGACGCGCTACCGCGTCCTGGCACGCGGGCAGGGGCGCTCCCTGGTGGAGTACTCCCTTGACACGGGCCGTAAGAACCAGATTCGCGTGCACAGCCGCGAGCTTGGCCATCCCATCGTCGGCGACCGACGCTACGGCGCCGCCGTCTCGCCCATCGGGCGCCTCTGTCTACACGCACGCTCGCTGCGATTCGTGCACCCGCGCACCCGCAAGGACATGAACTTCCAGCTCCCCGTGCCCCCGAAGTTCCTCAAATTAGTCGGCAAATGAAATTCACCCTGCCGGAAATCCCTGATGGCCGCGAGCAGTCCAGTCGCGACACGTCGCACTACGACGCCCTGTTGAGCAAGCTCGGCAAGAAGCCGCAGGCATCCGCCGATGCCACAGCCAAGACCGATACCGCCCAATCCGGTACTGACAAGCCTGCGCCGTCCGTCGCCGACGAGCCGCAGGGCCGCCAGCCTTTCGCCCGCGCTTACAACGGCTACGAGGTCGACATCGCCCAGGCCCGCGAGGCCGGAGAGGGAATGCCAGAGCCCGTCAAGGGACTTGCCACCCGCCTGGCCACTCTCATCTCCTGGCTCATGGTGCCCCTGCTCATGCCCGTAGTCTCGTGCATCCTCATGCTCGGAGTGTCCGTCTACCGCCAGCTGCCGAGCGACAGGCGCCTGGCCATAATCATGGTCGTGGCAGGGCTCAACACGCTGCTGCCCATGATCCTAATCGCCGTGCTTCGCGCCCTCGGCGTTGTCCGCGACATCGGCCTTAACAGCCGCCGCGAGCGCCTGGCGCCATACATCATCACAATCCTTGGCCTGGGCTGTACGGTAGTCTTCCTGCGTATGCAGGGTGCCCCGGAGTGGATGTGGGGCACCTTCCTCGGCGCCGCCGTGGCCACCGCCATCTGCTGCCTCGTCAACTTCTGGTGGAAGATCTCGGCCCACGCCACCGGCGCCGCCGGAGTCATCGCCGCCCTCGTCGCAATGGGTGTATGGGGACAGGCATCCCATATAGCCTGGTGGCTCTTCGGCGCTTGCCTGCTCACCGGCCTGATGGGCTCCGCACGCGTCTTCCTGCGCCGACACACCGATCTCCAGGTCCTCGCCGGATATGTCGTCGGCTTCTGCTCCGTCTACTTCACAATCCTCATCCTCTGCCACTAAACTAATTAGTAATGAGTAATGAACAATGAACAATAACAGCGACGCCAACGGATGGTGAGAAGCTTATTGTTCATTGTTTATTGTTAATTGTTCGTTCAACTCATGACACCTATCGTCAGCATAATCATGGGCAGCACCTCGGATCTGCCCGTGATGCAGAAAGCCGCCGATTACTTCGAGCAGCTTCAGATTCCCTTCGAGATGCTCGCCCTGTCGGCCCACCGTACCCCGCGCGAGGTCGAGCAGTTCGCCTCCGGGGCTCGCGCCCGCGGCATCAAGGTCATCATCGCAGGTGCCGGCATGGCCGCCCACCTCGGCGGTGTCATCGCCTCCCTCACCACACTGCCCGTCATCGGCGTGCCCATCCGCAGCAGCTTCGACGGCCTCGACGCCCTGCTGGCCATCGTGCAGATGCCTCCCGGCATCCCCGTCGCCACCGTAGGCGTAAACGGCGCACTCAACGCCGCCATCCTCGCCAGCGAGATCCTGGCCGTCGCCGACGACCAGGTGGCCGTCCGAGTCGAGGAGTACAAGAAGAGCCTCGAGCAGAAGATCGTAAAAGCCAACGACGAGCTCCGCGGCATCCATTACCAGTACAAAACCAACTAACCGACAGTGAGGTACAACTACAAGCGTCGCCCGACCCGGGTCGTCAGCGTCGGCGGCGTGGACGTGGGCGGCGACAATCCTGTGCGTCTGCAGTCCATGACCAACACGCCGAGCCTCGACGTGGATGCCACCGCCGCGCAGGCCATCCGCATTGCCGACGCCGGTGGCGAGATCGTGCGTGTCACCACTCAGGGCGTACGCGAGGCCGAGGCTCTCGGCCAGGTGCGGGAACTCCTCGAAAAGCAGGGACGCCACGTACCCCTCGTGGCCGATGTCCACTTTAACCCCAGGGCGGCCATGACAGCCGCCGTCACTGCCCACAAGGTGCGCATCAACCCCGGCAATTTCGCCGACCAGCCACGCGTGGTCGACGACGGCCGCGAGCTCTCCACCAAGGAATATATCGCCGCCCTCGACAGGGTGGAGGCCGAGTTCGTGCCCCTGCTCGACCTCTGCAGGCAGCACGGCACGGCACTGCGTCTGGGCGTTAACCACGGCTCCCTCAGCCACCGCGTCATGATGCGCTACGGCGACACACCCCTGGGCATGACCGAATCCGTCATGGAATACCTCGACATAGCCCGCCGCCACGACTTCCACGACATCGTCATCTCCGTCAAGGCCAGCAACCCCGTGGTCATGGCCGATACCGTGCGCATGCTCGCCGTCCGCATGGAGGCCGAGGGCATGGACTACCCCCTGCACCTCGGCGTCACCGAAGCCGGCGCCGGCGAGGACGGGCGCATCAAGAGCGCCGTAGGCATCGGCGCCCTCCTGGCCGAGGGCCTGGGCGACACCATCCGCGTCTCTCTCAGCGAGGCCCCGGAGCGCGAGATACCCGTCGCCGCCATGCTCCGTGATCACATCGCCCGACGCGAAGGTCATGACCCCATATTGGTGGTCGATGAACAGATTGCCGGCGTTGCCCGCGAACTTGCCGACACTCTTCCCGGGCAGGAGCGCGCCAGCGTCCCACTCGTGGCCTGGCACGACTTCAACCCTGAGGCCATGCGTGCTGTCAACGCAGCCTCCGACCCCTCGCTAATCGCTGACGACAAGCCCGTGGCCCTCTTCTCCCGACACGTCAACCCGGTGGGGGAGATGGCCTCCTACATCGACCGCCTGCGCCTGCTCGGCCGCCGCAACCCTGTCGTCCTGCACCTCAGCTATACGGGCCTTGACGCCGAGACCACCGGCATCTTGGCGGGTGCCGACCTCGGCGCCCTGCTCCTCGATGGATATGGCGCCGGCATATGGCTCGACTCCGAGGGAGTCGACAGGCAGAAGCTCACCGACATTTCCCTGGCGATTCTCCAGGCCGCGCGCCTGCGCTTCACCCGTACCGAGTACATCGCCTGCCCCGGCTGCGGCCGCACCCTCTTTGACCTGGAGAGCACCCTGCGCCGCGTGCAGCAGGCCACCGAGGGAATGAAGGGCCTCAAGATCGCCGTCATGGGTTGCATAGTCAACGGTCCCGGCGAGATGGCCGACGCCGACTATGGTTACGTGGGGGCCGGACCGGGCCGCGTGACCCTCTACCGAGGCAAAACACCCGTGGTCAAGAATATCCCTCAGGAAGAAGCCGTAGACTGCCTTTTGCAACTTCTTGAGGCCGACGGCATAGTTTAGGCAAAAAAAGAGTAAAATTTTTTCGCTGGCTAACTCACTGTGATTCAGCTACTTAGAGATTTTCTGTAAAAATTGCGCAAAAAAACTTGCAAAAACATTTGGTGGGTAAGGGAAAATGTCGTAACTTTGCACTCGCAAACGGGAAGCAACGCCCGAGAGCACATCCGCGGAGAGAGTTTCGCAGCCTTCGGCAACGAGGCAGGATGTAAAAGACTAATGCCGGGTTCGCCCGGATTCGTCCCTACAATGGTGCGGTAGCTCAGTTTGGTTAGAGTGCCAGCCTGTCACGCTGGAAGTCGCGGGTTCAAGCCCCGTCCGCACCGCAGAGGAGAGAGGAAGAGTAGTCGTGATAAACTTCGGTTTTCCGGCTACTCTTTTTCTTTTTTGATGATAACGCCATCACAAAAATATCCGGCGGATGGTTGTCATGCGGCGGAATTTTTGTAACTTTGCAGCGCGTTTTATTCAGGCGCGGATGGTCCGGTAGCTCAATTGGATAGAGCAACAGCCTTCTAAGCTGTCGGTTCCGGGTTCGATCCCCGGCCGGATCACAGATTGCGAGGGCCCGTGGAGTGCTGTGAGGCAGCCTGCGGGCTAAACTTTTAAACGGGTCAAGCCGAAATGTCGGTGCATTTGTTAAAATCGGAGCGCAGGAGTGTTAAAATTTCAGGCGTATAGCTTGACGAGCCGAAAGATGAAGAAATCACGGTCTCGTACTCCGCGCATCTGTGAGCGGAATATCATCCCGTGCGACCTGCCCCTGTTGCACGTCGTCGGCAAGGACAGGAAGTTTTGGCAACGTGCCGCAGACACGTCCCGTGGATAACCTCGGACTGCGTTCCGGGAAAAGGGCTGTCGGTGTGCTCTCTTAAAAATTTATCAATACCAATACCTGATTCCTAATTATTCACTATCTTTGCACTATGGGCATTACATCCATGTTGCGTGGCTATTTCCGCCTGCGCTCTGAACGCACGGACCGCTGGGGCGAGAACCTCCGCGCCATCCAGCTGCGCCAGCTCCACCGGCTGCTGAAGCGGGCCGGAAACACCCTCTATGGCCATGAACATGGTTTTGCCGACATCGCCGGGGCCGCTGATGCCGACCTCTACAGCGAGTTCGCGGCCAGGGTGCCGAGAGTTGAGTACGAGCAGATCCGGCCGCTCGTCGACCGTATGTTGCAAGGGGAGAAGAATGTGCTTTGGCCGGGCGTATGCTGCGACTTCGCGCAGTCCTCGGGCACCAGCGGCGGCAAGTCCAAGTACATCCCCATCACCCGCGACTCGCTACGCATCAACCACTATGCCGGAGGCACCGACGCCGTGGCGCACTACCTGCGCATGGTTCCCGACAGCCGGCTGTTCGAGGGAAAGGGCCTCATCCTCGGAGGCTCATTCGCCAATGAGCTTTCGGGACTCAGTCCGCGCACTCGCGTAGGCGACCTATCCGCCACCCTCATCAGCCGTATCAATCCATTGGCCAACCTCGTCCGCGTGCCCGATAAGCGAACTGCCCTCATGCCCGACTGGACCGAGAAGCTGCCGCTGATGGCCGCCAAGGCCGCCGGCGCCGATGTCAGCAACATCTCCGGCGTTCCCAGCTGGATGCTCACGCTGCTGCGGCGCGTCATGGCGCTGCGCGGCGAACAGGACCTGAAGAAAGTGTGGCCGCACCTGGAGGTCTTCTTCCACGGCGGCATATCCTTCGAGCCATACCGCGCCGAGTACGCTTCCCTGATGCCTTCGGGCAACATACGCTACCTGGAGAACTACAACGCCTCCGAGGGCTTCTTCGCCGTGCAGAACGACTTCGACGACCCGGCCATGCTGCTACTTATCGATGCAGGCATTTTCTTCGAGTTCGCTCCGCTCGACGGCTCCGCGCCGCTGCCGCCCTGGGAGGTGGAGGAGGGGCGGACGTACGAGCTGATCATTTCCGCCTGCAACGGTCTGTGGCGCTATTCGCCTGGCGACACCGTGCAGATATGCTCGGTTTCACCGCATAAAATCCGCGTGGCCGGGCGCACCAAGAGCTTCATCAACGCCTTCGGCGAGGAGGTTATGGAGTGGAACGCCGAGCGGGCCGTAGCCGCCGCCTGCCTGGCCACCGGCGCCGCCGTGGCCAACTACACCGTCGCGCCCGTCTTCTCGCACAACGGCGCCAAAGCACGCCACCAGTGGCTCGTGGAATGGACGAAAAAGCCCGATTTCATCGAGAATTTTGCCCATGAGCTCGACATGGCGCTCCAGTCGGTCAATTCCGACTATCAGGCCAAGCGTGTCGGCGACATTTTCCTTGACTCACCTGAAATTATAACCCTCCCTGCGGGCTCTTTTGACCGCTGGCTCGCGACTGTCGGTTCCGGCAAGCTCGGCGGCCAGCGCAAGATACCGCGCCTGAGCAACGACCGTCGCATCGCCGACACCCTCCTTTCTTGAAAGACAAAAAGGGTGTCAAAATTCAAAATTTCGGTCAGATTGTAGGGCTGCACCCCGGTGCAGCCGCTGATCATCAATGAAGTAGAGCGGATGCACCAGGGTGCATCCCTACGATTCGTCGGATTTTGCAACACCCTCTTTTTGTTGCAGTGGTCATCTATATGTTACTCGGGCTCTACATTCAGTTGGATGGGTTAGCGGAGGACGTAAAGGCGTGTGGCGTCGAAGCGAGGGAGAAAGGTGAGGATGAGGTCGGCGCGGAGATCGGCCAGGGTCTCTGCATCGGTGCCGACGTTGAAGCCGGACTGCTCCAGGGTAGCGCGGACGGTGGACAGGGCCTTCTCAGGGGTGTTGTTGTCGCGGCTGAGGTGGCAGAGCCATACGTATTTCAGGCCGTTGCCGGCCACGCGCGAAAGGAGGGCGCCGGTGGAAGTGTTGTCCATGTGGCCGTATTGGGTCTGGATGCGCGCCTTGAGGTATTCGGGGTAACGGCCGTTGCGAAGCATCGTCAGGTCGTAGTTGGCCTCGACTACCAGGAAGTGGGCCTGCTGTATGTAGTGGTAGGCGCGGGCGCTGACGGCTCCCATGTCGGTGGCGAGCACGAAGTGGCGGTCTCCCTGCACTATGCTGAAGCCCATGTTGTCGGAGCCGTCGTGCGGCACCTCGAAGGCCGTGATCTCGAAGTCGAGGATTTTGAACGGTATCTCCTTGTAGATGGCGGTGTGGTAGTCGCGGATGCGCTTGGAGATGTTGTGGCGGGAGAGGAGGCCGTTGAGGACGCGGTTGGTGCAGAAGAGAACCAGGTGCTTATGGGCGCGTAACAGTCGGTAGACGTACTGTATGTGGTCACTGTGGTCGTGGGTGAGGAGTATGCCCTTGACCTCGGCCATGGAGATGCCGGAGGCGCGGAGCCGGTCTTCGACGTAGTCGGGCTTGACGCCGGCGTCGACCAAGATACCGCCGCGCTCGTTGCCGATGTAGGAACAGTTGCCGCTCGAGCCGCTGCCCAGCGACATGAACTTGAAAATACCCGATGAAATGGGGCGTTTTTGTTCCTCTGTATGCTCTTTAAGCGGGTATGGCAACGGCCTGGGGGTGGGTACTTTGGGTGCCTGCGCAGGTTGGTCGTCGGCGAAGCCGAAGTCGATGACTCGCTGGGTGGGATGCGGGTGGTAGGAGTTCTTGCGGCGTATCATCTCGGTCGGTGTATGAGGAAAATGGCGGGACGTTTGCCGAGCGTGGGCAGGTGTTTCTTCCAGGCGGCGACGGACCTGGTGACGATGCTCTCGTTCCGGGCGGTGATGTCAAGGGCGACGCATAGCAGCGTGTCGGGACGGAGTATCTGTGTGAGCTGACGGAGCATGACGTCGTTGCGGTAGGGCGTCTCGATGAAGATCTGCGTTTGACCGAGGCGGGCGGCGGTGGCCTCGAGTTCCTTGATTGCCTTGGCGCGGTCGTCGGGTTTTACGGGGAGGTATCCGCGGAAGGCGAATCCCTGGCCGTTGAAACCGCTGGCCATCAGCGACATGAGGATGCTCGACGGGCCCACAAGCGGGATTACTGTCAGTTCTTCGGCCTGGGCTATGGCTACGATGTCGGCGCCGGGGTCGGCCACGCCGGGACAACCGGCCTCGCTCATCATTCCGACGGGTTGACCGTGGCGCAGAGCGTCGAGGTAGTTGTTGACGTCCCTGGGGTCGGTGTGACCGTTGAGCTCGAAGAAGGTGCAGTCATCGATGGGGAACTCGCGGTTGCAGGCGCGAAGGAAGCGCCGGGCGGTGCGTATGTTCTCGACGATGAAGACGCGCAGAGCGTTGATGATGTCGAAATTACGGGTCGGGAGCACATCGTGTAGGTCCCGGTCGCTGAGACCCACGGGTAGCATGTAAAGCGCCGCTTTCATCGGTGTTTTTTGCTCCTTGGACGATTCCTTTTCAGGCATTTATCTGGCGTAAATATAGTTAAGCAGGACCTGTCCGACGGCTCCGAGCACCTGCGGGTCGATGTTCTGCATATTGTCCCTGGTGGTATGCCAGGTTGGCGGGAAACCGGTGCCGGAGGTAGGGTCGTAGGCTATTATGTCGATGGCCGGGATGCCGGCTTGCAGGAATTTGACGTGGTCGTCGGTGACGGCTCCGCCGAGCTGGTTGACAAAGATGTTTGAGAATCCGGATGAGGCGGCGGTGGACCAGACGGCGTCTGTGAGGCCGGGAGCGTTGTAGTGGCTCTGTCCCTCGCGGTAGAAGAGAGAGCCGCGTCCGCCGACCATGTCCACCAGGATTGCCTGCACGGGACGGTAGTTGGGCACGATGGGGTTGTTGACGAAATATTCGGCGCCGAGAGCCCATGAATTGTCGTCGGAATGGGAGCCCCAGTCTTCGGCGTCGAGGAAAAGGATGTCGATTCCGTGACCTGGGTTATTGGCGGCGAGGGCACGTGCCACCTCGAGCAATACGCCGACGCCGCTGGCGCCGTCGTTGGCACCGTCGAGCGGTTTTTTATGGTTGGCAGGATTGGGGTCGTTGTCGGCCCATGGACGTGTGTCCCAGTGCGCCATAAGCAGTAATCGGTCGGGCGTCTGCGGGTTATACTGCCCCATGATGTTACGGGCGTTGAGGACAGTGCCATCGAAGGCTGTGAGCTGCATAGGCTGTACGACCACCTGTGCGCCGTGACGCTTGAGTTCCGTCTCGAGCCAGTCTCCGGCGCGTCGGTGCGCGTCGGTGTTAGGCACACGCGGGCCGAAGTCTACCTGTGCCTTGACGTAGGCGAAGGCCGAGTCGGCGTTGAAGACTACCTCCGAATTGGTGCCGGATTCGACGTTTTCGTCCGATTTCATCGACGTTTTTTGCCCCGACGAGCATGCGGCTACGGCCACCAGCAGACACATTAGAGTATATATGGATTTGATTCTCATTTCATTTGATTTGTGCAAAGATAACTAATTCCCGCCGGAAAGTCAAAAGAAATTCGTAAATTTGTGCTCCGACAACAAGAAGATGAAGAAGAAGATACTGATACTCAACGGACCGAACCTGAACCGGACGGGCAAAAGGTCGCCGGAGATGTATGGCGACGAGGGTTTCGACACTTTTGTTCCTGCGCTTCAGCGGCGGTTCCGGGCGGCGTTCATAAGCTATATGCAGAGCAACAGCGAAGGTGAGCTGATCGACGCGCTGCAAAAGGCCATCGCCGACGACGATATGTGCGGTGTAGTATTAAACCCTGGCGCGTATGCCCATTACTCGCTGGCGCTCGCAGATGCTGTGGCCGATGCCATGGAGTGCGGTTTGCCGGTGGTGGAGGTGCACCTGAGCAATATCGCGGGCCGCGAGGAGTTCCGGCAGAAGACACTCACCGGGGCGCGGGCCAAAGGCGTGATTGCCGGTTTAGGACTGGATGGATATACGTTGGCTGTCAGCTATCTAAGCACACTTGTAGATGGACCAGGCGCTGACTGACTATGTGCTCGGCCATATAGAGCCGGAGCCTGAGTGGCTGCGGCGCCTCGACCGCGACGCGAACCTGCGGCTGATGAATCCGCGCATGAATTCGGGTCACCTGCAGGGGCGCCTGCTGAAGATGTTCACCCTGCTCACTCGGCCCCGTCGGGTGCTGGAGCTGGGTACTTTCGGAGGTTACTCGGCGCTCTGCATCGCCGAGGGCCTGGAGCAGGGCGCGGAGGTGGTGACACTGGAAATCGACGATGAAAAGGAGGATTTTATCCGTGAGCATATAGCCGCATCCCCTTTCGCCGACCGCATCCGGCTTGTCATCGGCGACGCCACCGAGCTGTTGCCGGCCATGCCTGCGGCCAGCTTCGACATGCTCTTCCTTGACAGCGACAAGCGAGACTATCCGGCGCTCTACCCCGAGTGCAAGCGCCTGCTGCGTCCGGGCGGCCTTCTGCTTGCCGACAACACCCTGTGGGACGGCCACATCACCGACCCGGCCTACGACCGCGACCGCCAGACCACGGCCTTGCGCCGCTTCAACGCCATAGTGAGCGCCGACGCCGACGTAGATTCTGTCATTCTCCCCTTGCGCGACGGCCTTACTCTTATCCGTCTCAGGTGATCTTTGCGTCGGCTTCAGCTCGACGGTAGAGCTGGAGAAATTGCCAATCATTATTCCGAGAGGGCGTGTCGTGATAGGCGCGCCCACTTTGGGTTACCGTACCTAAGGGATTTGCGTATGTGCGGATTTTTCGTTAAATTTGCAGAAAAGAAGTATAGCATGAAGGTAAAGATACTGATAGGATTGGCCATGCTGGCAGCGACGGCGCTGGCAGCGGGTCCGCAGGTGAGCCGCATTGATCCGCCCCACTGGTGGACAGGCATGAAGGACTCTCAGGTGCAGCTGCAGGTATACGGCAAGGACATCAAGGCGGCCGTGCCGACGGTGGACTATCCGGGCGTTCGCATCGACTCCGTCGCTCGCCTCGACGGCTCCCCAAACTACCAGTTCATATACCTCGACATCAGCCCTGAGGCCAAGCCGGGCAAGGTAAAGATAAAATGGACGGAGGGGAAGAGGTCTGTCAGCCGCGAGTATGAGCTGCGGGCCCGCACGCCCAACGGTGGCGCGCAGGGCTTCACCTCCGCCGACGTCCTCTATATGATTATGCCCGACCGCTTCGCCGACGGCAACCCCGCCAACAACTCGGTGAAGACCATGCGCTTTCCCGTGGGCGCTGATCGTTCGAATGCCAACGTCCGACACGGCGGCGACCTCAAGGGCATACAGCAACACCTCGACTACATCGACTCGCTGGGTGTGACGGCCGTGTGGCTGAACCCGGTGCTGGAGAACGACATGCCGGGCGGCTCCTACCACGGCTACGCCACCACCGACTACTACCGCGTGGACCCGCGTTTCGGCACCAACGCCGAGTACCGTGAGCTCATCGACTCGCTCCATTCGCGAGGCATCAAGGTGGTCATGGACATGATCTTCAACCACAGCGGTTCGGAGCATCCCTGGGCCCTCGATATGCCTTCCAAGGACTGGATCAACTTCGGCGGCGATTACGTGCAGACCAACCATAAGCTGGTTAGCCTGAGCGACCCCTACGCCTCCGACTACGACAGGAAGATGACCCTCGATGGCTGGTTCGTGCGCGAGATGCCCGACCTCAACCAGCTCAACCCGCACCTGATGCGCTACCTCAGCCAGAACTCCATATGGTGGATCGAGGAGGCCGGTATCGACGGCATACGCATGGACACCTATCCCTATGCCGACAAGGACGCCATGGCCGGCTGGGTGGCCGACGTGGAGCGCGAATACCCCGACTTCACCATCGTGGGGGAGTGCTGGTTTGCCGAGCCCGGCATGGTGCAGGGCTGGCAGCGCGGCTCCAAGAACCCGGTGGGCGGCAAGGACACCAACCTGCCCGTGGTCATGGACTTCCCGCTCATGGTCAAGAGTATCGGCCTGGCCCCCTACAACGAGCCTACCGACGAGTGGGGCACTGGCCTGGTCAAGCTCTACAACCACTTCGCTCTCGACCACATCTATGCCGACCCGCTCAGGCTGCTGCGCTTCCTCGATAACCACGACGCCGACCGCATGCTCCCCGAGCTTCCCAAGAACCTCGACACCTGGAAGCAGGCGCAGATCATACTGCTCACCGTGCCCGGCATCCCGCAGGTCTACTACGGCACTGAGCTGCTGATGCACGGCTCGCGCAGCCAGGGTGGCGACGGATATATCCGCCAGGACATGCCCGGCGGTTTCCCCGGCGATGCCGTGAGCGTCTTCACTGCCGAGGGGCGCACCCCGCTTCAGCGCGAGGCGTACGACTTCCTCAGCCGCCTGCTGCAGTGGCGCAAGACGTCCGAGGCCGTGCACACGGGCAAGATGAAGCACTTCGCTCCCAGCCAGGGCGTGTACGTCTACCGGCGGTATGTCCCCGGCTCGGACAAGACCGCTACGGTGATCCTGAACGGCACAGACTCGTCTGTGTCCCTCGACATGACCCGCTACGCCGAGCTCTTCGCCCCCGGCGCCACTTACCGCGACATCCTGACCGGCACTACCATCATCCCTAAGCCTGCCGACGGCTCGGCGCTGAGTCTCCCCGCCCGTGCGACTTTCGTCCTCGAACCCGTAAAGTAAGCCGGGCACCACTAATTGAATAAAGTAATGAAAGTACTGATAGCGAGCAAGTTCTTCTATCCCAGGGGAGGGTCGGAAATAGTTCCGATAGGCACCAGGCGGCTTTTGGAGCGCCATGGGCATCAGGTGCGCGTCTTCGCCATGGAGTATCCCGACAACTTTGACCTGCCTGACTGCGCAGGATATGCGTCGCAGGTCAGCTTCGGCGGCGGCATCGGCAACAAGCTCAGGGCGCTTCGGCGCACGCTCGGCCACGGCGACGTGGTGAGGGCGGCAAAAAAGGTGCTCGACGACTTCCGTCCCGACGTGGTGCACCTGCACAACGTGCACTCCTACCTCTCGCCGGTGATAGGCGAGCTGGCGCACCGGCGTGGCATCCGCGTGGTGTGGACGCTCCACGATTACAAGCTGATTTGTCCGGCCTC
Organism: uncultured Porphyromonadaceae bacterium; assembly: GCA_900541835.1. GTDB lineage: Bacteria > Bacteroidota > Bacteroidia > Bacteroidales > Muribaculaceae > Lepagella. The sequence goes on along the minus strand of UQLL01000009.1, from coordinate 54,300 downwards.
TTCCTTTCGTCGTGCCGACGGCACCATCTGCCAGGAGTGCCTGACCGACAAAGGCGCCGTTGTCCGACATCGCTGCATGAAGGGAAGCTTGGCCGCCAGCATCATCGGCAGGCTGGAAGCCAGGGCCTGGAACCCCAGGCGGCTTGCAGCCTTCACCGACGTCTTCATCACCCCCAGCGCCTTCATGGGCGATAACCTGCGCAAGGAGGGATTCCCCACCTCCAAGATTACGACTATCTGCAACTTCATAGACCAGGAAAAGCTGACGGCGCTTGCATCCATGCCAGTGCGCGAGCGTGGCGAGGGGTATTATTGCTATATCGGGCGGCTTTCGGCCGAGAAGGGTGTGCCGACGCTGCTCGAGGCTGCCGATAACGCGGGTGTGCGCATGAAGGTGGCTGGCGACGGCCCACTGCGCGAGAGCCTGGAGGAGCGCTTCGCCGCCAACGAGGAGATAGAGTTTCTTGGGCGCCTGGGTGCCCAAGAGGTGGTGGAACTGCTCAACGGAGCCGATGCCATGGCCATTTCCAGCGAGTGCTTCGAGAATAATCCGCTGAGCGTGATTGAGTCGTTGTGCGCCGGCACGCCGGTGATAGGCGCCGAGATTGGCGGCATCCCGGAGCTGATTGCGCCGACGAATGGGCGGCTCTATCCGAGCGGCGACGTGGAAGCGTTGACAGCGTTGCTGCGCGACTTCGATACTAACATCTATGACCGCTCCGCCATCGCCTCCCGCGCCCGCAGCGATTTCAACGAGGAAGCGCACTACCAACGGCTCTTGGACGCGTATACGAAGTAAAGATTTTTTGACGAGTTGACGAGTTGCGATTTAACGGTTTTGGATTATATATAGCCGTTTTAATCGCAACTCGTTAGACTGTTAGTTCGTCAGAGAGCGGTAGAGGTCGGCGGTGGCCTGGGCTACGGCTGGCCAGGAGTAGCGGGTCATGTCGTAGGCGCGGGGTGTGGCCGGATGGGCGAGCTTGGCCGCGAGCAGGTCGGCGAGGTTGGCGATGGAGGTCGCATCGTCGGTCATATCCAAGTGGAAGTGGTCGGCGTCGTCGAGCTCGGGGATGAGGCACGAGGGGATGTCGGAAGTGGCGACGTCCAGACCGTAGCTCATGGCCTCCAGTAGGGCGATGGGCAGCCCCTCGTGGCTGGAGGGCATGGCGAAGAGAGCCGCGCGGCTGAGCAGGCTCTGCAATGGCGCTCCCTTGATGAAGCCGGTCAGTACTACGCCCGGGGTCTCTGCGGCCAGGGTTTTCAGCGAACGTGAATATTCGCTTGGATGGTCGGCGTCGCCGGCTATCACCAGGTGTGTGTCGGGGCCGATGCGGTGCTCGGCATATAGGCGGCTGAAGGCGCGGATGAGGAGGTGGAAGCCTTTTTCGGGCACGAAGCGGCCGACGGCCAGGATGTAGCGGCGCGGTTTTAGCTGAGGACTGAGAGCAGAGAGCTGAGAGTCGGCGTCGGCGGGAATGACGGCCTCGGGAACGCCATTGGGAATGACGATGGCTTCGCGGCGGTAGTTGTCGAGGATGATTCCGGCGATGTGGGGGGATATGGCGATGACGGCGTTGGCCCAGCGTGAGCCGAGTCGTTCGCCCAGGCGCAGGACGCGCCTGGCCATGCCGCCCCATTTTGCGCGGTCGTAGTCGGGGCCGTGGTTGGTCATGACCACCTTGAGGCCGAGCAGGCGGGCGAGGGGCACCATGATGGCTGGGCCTACGGCGTGTATGTGCAGGATGTCGGCGCCGAGTCGTCGGGCTTTGATGACGGCGCGGAAGGTGTGGACGATGGCTTCGAGGCTCTTGCGGTGCGGGGCCGGGATGTCTACGAGCCTGATACCGTTCCACTCTGTGAGTCCGCGAGCCTGGGCGACGGTGTCGGCGTAGTGGCTGCGGCGGATGACGGTGATGTCGAAGCCTTGGCGGCCCAGCAGAGGGTAGAGCTGTTCGCAGACGGTCTCGACGCCGCCCTGGATGCCCGGTATGCCGCGGGTGCCGGCCACCACGATTTTCATTTTCCGGCTTTTTCCTGGTCCGACGGGATGCGGAGGTCGCCCTGGCGCGGGTCCTGGCCGCACGGATAGCGCACCATGTCGAGGCAGGGCTTGAGGCCGCGCATGGAACGCAGCTTATTCTTGAGTGCCCACTTGGCGGGGTGCTTGATGTATTTCTTCATCACGGGGGAGGCGGTGCCTACCATCCAGCAGTTCTTGGGGCAGGTGCGCACCTGGGCGCGTACCTTTTCGGCCTGTTCGCTGTTCCAGATCTCGGTGAATGTGGCGAGGCGGATGTTGCCCATGGATTCTTTCCAGTACTTGGACTCGAGGCCGTTGCAGGGATAGACTTCGCCGTAGGGGTCGATGAAGAAGTTGGTAGTGCCGGCCTCGCACGGCAGCAGGCGCGGCTTGCCGTCGATGTAGTTGATGAGGCCCATGTTGAAGAAGGCGCGGAACCAGGACTTGGGGTGCTTCTCCTTGAGCTGCCATTCAATCAACGTGCGGAAGTCGTCGGTGACTTGCCGGTGGTTGGTGATGACGTTGTCGTCCTTGTGGAAGTAGTAAGAGTTGTGGAAGGCGGCTGTGGCGAACTCCATGCCCAGGGAGCGGGAGAGCTGGTAGAGGGCGAGCATGTCGGTGGAGTTGTGGTTGGAGACGGTGCAGCCGAAGCCGATGTCCTTAAGGCCCATGTCGCGGAGTGCGAGTAGTGTGCGGAGGCCCTTGTCGAATCCGCCCTCGCGGCCGCGGAGCTCGTCGTTCTTGCGCGACAGGCCTTCGATGGAGATGCGGATGCCGATTTTTGGGAAGCGCTTGGCCAGGGCTATGACGCGGTCTTCGAACCAGCCGGAGGTGGATATGACGATGCGGTCGGTGTGGCGGTAGCACTCCTCGACGATGTCGGCGAGGTCTTCGCGTATGAAGGGCTCGCCGCCGGTGAGGTTGATGAACTTCAGGCGAGGCAGGCCGCGCAGGTCTGATGCGGTAAGCTCACGCGCTTTTTCCGTGGGGTTCTGCCAGATGTTGCACATCTGGCAGCGCATGGGGCAGCGGTAAGTTAGTATGATGGAGGCGTCGGTGGGTAGTGCTATAGCCATTGGGTGTCGTGTAAAACGGGGTCGCGGGGGCGGAAGGGAGAGACCCCGCACAATTGTCTTGCAAAGTTAATGAAAATATTTTGCTTTTATAGTGGAATGGCCTTTTAAAAATTATTGGAGTCCGGTAAACGTGTTTAACCGGCTATTCTGAGTGATTTTATGCATTGACAAGCCCCCTGTTTTGGTAATTTAAACCCGGGTCAGCGGTGGCGGAGGAGGCGGCGCACTTTTTCCTGTCCTACGATGAGTGTGTAGAGGAGCCAGAAGCGTTTGCGGTAGAAGGCGATGAAGCCGAGGCGGTGGCGGCGGGGCATGCGGCGCCAGGGGTACTGCTCGTAGATGGTGCGGAACAGGGGCAGGTCGGCCTGGCGGCGCATCCACCGGCGCTTGAAGCGCAGCGACCGGGGGGAGACGAACATGACCTTGAGGTATGCGCGTACGGCGCCGATGGCGTATCCCCAGGCGTTGTGCACACCCACGGCCGGCGCGTCAGGGTCGCGGCGCACCATGTCGACGAAGTATTCGGCCGCCTCCACGGACCGCTCGATCATGTCTTCGCGGGGGGTGTGGGTGGTGGAACTCTCTCTCATGGTATAGCGGTAGTAGGAGTTGTTGAGGGCTACGACGGTGCGGACGTGGCGCATACTCTCGTAGATGAATGCCATGTCCTCGCTGAGGAAGTGGTGCTGGGTGGGGAAGCGGACGTTGTGTTCGATGAGCAGGGATCGGCGGTAGAGGCGGGAGCAGCCGGTGAATTGGGGGTATTGCCTGCGTCCGGGCTCGTAGGATGGCGAGAAGTTGCACAGGGCGAGCTCCTTTATCTCGTGGGGATCGGTGTATACGGTTTCTGTTGCGTCTTCGCTATGGCCGGTGACGTATCCGGTGGCGTAGTGGTACTCCATGGCGTAGCAGACCTGGTCGGCGTTGTGGAGCTTGGCGACGCGGTATAGGTTCTCAAGGGCGTCGGGTGCGAGGGAGTCGTCGGCGTCAAGAGTGGCTATGTACTCGCCGCGGGCCAGTTCGATGCCTACGTTGCGCGCCGGGCCACCGCCGGAGTTGACCGGGGTGCGGGCCACGCGGAAGCGGGAGTCGGAGGCCGCGATGTCTTCGGCCGCATGCAGGGTGGCATCCTGGTCGGGGCTGCGGTCTTCGACTATGATGGCCTCGAAGTCCGTCAGCGTCTGGGCGCGGAGGGAATCGATGGCTACGTGCAGGTGGTCGGCGGCGCAGTATGCCGGGATGATAACGGTGACTTTTGGTGCGGTGGTCATGGTCTTTGGGGGTGTTGGATGGTGCGCAGGCGTGCGCGTAATTGGTTCCTGACCTTGTGGCGCTCCTCGGCGCCCAGGCCGAAGATGTATATGCCTGCGCCCATGACGGCCCAGAAGAGCAGGGCGTTGCCCACGGCGTTGAGCACTCCGGGGCCTGTGGCGGAGTGCATGAGGAAGGCGGCGCCGGCAGCCACGGCGAAGATGGGCAGCGGCCGCAGCAGCGACTGGTAGAGGTAGTGCCAGAAGCCGAGGCCTATCTGCAGTCGCATCATGTAGGTGATGAAGATGTAGATGATGGCCGTCATGGACACTCGCACGGCGAAGGCGGCCGGTGCCCATCCGGTGAGCTTGATGCAGAGGGCGCTCAGGGGCAGGTTGGCCAGCAGCAGCACGCTCCAGATGATGTTGAAGTTGCGGACGCGGCCGGTGGCCTGGTTGCAGACTAAGCCGGGGGCCGCCAGGCAGTCGATGCCGTTGCTGACCATGCAGAGCAGCGAGAAGGTGCCGGTGAAGGTGGGTATCTGGTCGCCGAGCCAGACGTGCAGGGCAGTGTCGATGTTGAGGCACAGCGGGGTGAGCAGTGCGGCGGCCATGTAGAAAGAGTACTTGCCGAGCTTGTAGATGAATGGACGCAGGCGGTCGAGCAGTCCCTGGGCATACAGGGCTACAAGTTTTGGCGAGAAGGCCGTCTGGAAGCTGGCCAGGATGGAGAAGGAGGCCTGCTGCACCATGATGGCCAGGCCGAAGGCGCTGTTGGCGACCACGCCGAAGTAGTGGTTTAGGATTAGCGACACTCCTTGCATGGCACCCAGGGCCGCCATGCTCCCCAGGGTGCTCCAGCCGCAGAAGGCGATGAGGTCGCGGAACCACTTCGGGTTCCAGTAGAAGGAGAAGCGGCAGCTCCGGCCGAAGCAGCGCGCGTGAGTGCAGTAGAGGCGGTAGACGCCCACCACCACCAAGGTGACGGCCAGGAACTGCGCGGCGTAGATGATGAGCAGGTGGTCGTGCAGCAGCAGAAGCGCCAGGATGCAGCCCAGGCGGAGCAGCACCTCGCCCATGGAGAAGAAAGCGTAGAACGACAGCTTCTCGAAGGCCACGATCATGGAGTTGTAGGGTACCTTGACGATGTTGAGGCAGAGGGTGACGAGCGAGAGCTGGTAGACCCAGTTGGTGGCGTCCATGCGCCCGTCCGGTATGTTGAGGCGGTGGTTGACCCACCACAGGCCGATGGTCTCGCCGAAGAGCAGCACCACGCCGACGATGCAGAACTGGGCTATCATGGCCACGTTGAACATGCGGCGCAGGGACTCGGGGGTGCCGGCGCCTTTCTCGTAGAGCAGGAAGCGGGTGATGCTGCGCTCCATGGAGATGTTGAGAAAGCCGAAGAAGATTACGAAACCGGCCACAAGGGAGTATATGCCGTAGTCGGTTTCGCCCAGCAGCTCCAGGGCCAGCCGGGATGTGTAGAGGCTGACGAGCATGATGAGCACCGTGCGCACCACCATGTAGACGGAGTTGCGGCCTATGCTCCTGCCTACCTGTTCGCGCGGCTCGTTCATCTGGGAACCGTTAGCGGGGGGATGAGGGGCGGTATCGGCGCTGCAGCGGGGTTCCTGGTTATTTTCGAGTGGCAGCGGCATGGGAGACGGGAGTTTCGGGCCCGCACTTTGCGTGCGTCGGTGCGTGTGGGCCGGCGGTTTCCGGCATGGGCTTGAGCAGCCAGCCGGACGGCCGCGGGGCATATCTGAACAGGGGTACGCGGCTGCTCATCATGGCCACGAAGGTGAAGACTATCATGGGGATGAACAGGGTGTGCAGGGGGAAGTAGGCCAGAGAGATTAGCAGTATCAGCACCGTGTTCCAGGTTATGCGCTTCGAGCGTTTGCGGACGCGGTGGAAGAAGCGGAAGAGCACGATGATGTACCAGGCGAGCCACAGCAGGCCGGCCACCCCCAGGTCGATGAGGTATGACATCACGCTCATCTCGGTGCCGCGCAGCAGCCATTCGTACTCCTTGGCGAATGGCGTGGTCTCCAGGGTGGTGCCACCCTTGAACTGGCTTGGACCGAATCCCACGTACCAGGCGTGGGGCGTGTCGCTGAGGATGATGGGGAGCACTGCGTACTTCAGGCCGCGGGCGAAGTCCGCCTCCTGCACGTCGGGCATGACGGTCTCCATGTAGCCGTCGAGCACCAATGTGCGCACCTCGTCGTTGCCGACCATGTATTCGCTGATGAACTTGGAGGAGGTCACGTCGGTCTGTGTGCCCTCGTAGTCGTCGATGGTGGCGCCGCCCAGGATGGTGATGTACAGTGCGAGGGCGCCTCCGATGGACAGGAGCATGAGAGGGATCACGTACAGCATGCGCTTGAGGAACATGCGGTCCATGGGCACCAGGAAGAAGAAGTACATGGCCAGGTAGACGAACGAGATCTTGGTCTCGTTGAGCATGGACGGGAAGAGGCAGACGAGCAGCATGTAGTTCTGCTTCAGGTTCTCCAGGTAGGTCCTGGAGTCGTCCCAGCGGCGCACCATCAGGTAGAAGCTGATGAGGTAGATGAGCGTGGATATGGTGCCTGACCTCATCCATCCCAGCGAGCCTCCCACGTTGTCGTAGGCGCCCCAGCGCAGGCACTGTATGACCATGACCGGGAACTGGAGCAGCAGGAAGATGTAGAGCGACTTCTCGAATCGGGGCAGGAAGTAGCGCACTCGCTCGCGTGTGGAGAGAAGGTAGCGCACGATGATGAGCAGCGAGAGGGGCAGCAGGTATGCGCGCAGTCCGTTGATGGCCATCACGGCGGGAATGTCGTTGTACCAGGCGCTGACGCCGCCTATGAGCAGCAGGACGATGTAGAGGGCGATGTCGATGCGGGCGCGCAGCGTCCACAGGCCCGCCAGGATGATGAGTGCGTCGCTGACTATGGAGCCGGTGGCCCTGGCCGCGTCGGCCGCGCCAGGCACCAGCTCCTGGATGGGGAATAGATATGTGCCTAACACCCAGAACACTGCGAGCAGCATCCTGGCCACGATCTTGTATTTCGGCACTGTCTTTTCCACTGCGGGCTAAAAATTAAGTAAATTAAAAATGGAGAGCAGCTTGTAGGGACGCACCCTGGTGCGTCCGCTCATTCGGTGTCCCCTCATGTCGGCATGTTCGGACGCACCAGGGAGCGTCTCTACAAGGTCGCGGAGCGGGACCATCTCCATGGGTCAGCCGATTTCGTCGGTAAGTTCGTCTTCCTCCTGCTTGCGTCGGGTCTTGTCGGCGGTGACGGCCTGGCGGCGGTAGCCGGTGAAGAGGATGCATCCGGGGATGAGCAGGGCGAGCAGGGCGGCGCCCGCGAGCACGAGGGTCTTCTTGGGCCGGGCGGTGTCGCCGTTGGTCCAGGCCTCGTCGATGATGGTGCCGGTGGGCAGTGTGCGTACCAGCTTGACTTCGGTCTCCTCGCGCTTCTGCAGCAGGTAGGCGTAGATGCGGTTCTTGATCTCGTTGTCGCGCATCATGTTTGTGAGTTCCTGCTCCATGCGGGGGATGGAGGAGATGCGGCTGTCGACGGTGCCGTTCTCGGAGCTCATGCGCTTGATGGAAATCTGCATGGCCGAGATGGAGCGGTCGATGCTGGTGATCATGTTGGCTCGCAGGGCTTCGATCTGGCTTTCGAGATGGCGCATGGTGGAGTTGTTGCCCTTGGCGCTGGCCTGCATCTGCATGAGCTGCAGCACGAGTTCGTTGTAGCTGTTGACGGCGGCGTTGACGGCGTCGGTGCTCTGTCCCTCGATGGAGGTGACGGGTATGAGGGCGTGCTTGTTATGCGACGCGGCGAGGAAGTCGCGTCGCATGCGGAGGATGCCGAGCTGGGTCTCCTGCTCGATGAGGGTGGAGGTGGCGCCGCCTTTCATCTTGAAGATGTACTCGGCCTCGGCCTCGGGGTTGACGATCTTGTTGCGCTCCTTGTAGGCGGCTATCCCGGACCCGCTGCGCTCGAGCTCGTTGTAGAGCTTGAGGAGGCGGTCGTTGAGGAAGTCGAGGGTTGCCTTGGAGCGGGCGGAGCGGTCGGCCACGGAGTTGATGTTATACTGGTCGATGACGCAGTTGGCGATTGCGCGTGCGCGCTTGGCGTTCTTGTCGTCGACCTTGATCTCTACGGCGTTGGACTTCTTCTTGTCGAGGTAGGCGTCGATGTTGGTGAACCACTCCTGGGCGGCGTCGTCGGGGTTGCTGACGTAGGCCGTGAAGTCGAGGTCGTGCTCGGGCTTATAGAAAGAAGTGGGGGTGATGGTGAACTTTCCCAGCGGGGTGGTGACGGTGTAGGGTAGTCCGGGGATGTCCTGGTCGAAGACGGTGCGCAGCTTGCCCTGCTTAACCTTGAGGTGGAGCTTGCGGCCGTGGTCGCGGATCTTGAGCTTGAAGCGGGTGGTGTAGGAGATGGTGTCGAGCATCGCGTCGGGGCACTCGATCTCGATGGGGGAGTTCTGGAAGTAGATGATGTCCTTTCTCCACATGGATGTGGAGCCGCTGTAGTCGCGGTTGAGGTCGAGCTCGTTGACTACGCGCTTGATGGCTGAGTGGCTCTGCATGCGTATGATCTCGTCGACGACGTTCACGCCGCTGCCGCCCATGTTGAAGGAGGCCATGAGTGAGCCGAGCATGCCGGCTGCGGGCTTGGCGTCGTCCTCGTCCTGGTTGAACATTACCTTGGCGTAGGTGGTGAGGGTGGTGTTGGTGGTCTTGAGCCAGTAGGCGGCGCCGCCCACGATGACGGCCACGGAGATGGCGAACCACCACCAGCGCTTCAGCATGTAGCGGCCCAGTTTGCGGAAGTTGAAGCTGGTCTCGGGCGAGGACGCTTGGGGCGTCCCGGCAGTCTTTGCTTCTTCGTTGATATTTGCGGACATAGTTACTTGGTGAGGGCGATTACCAGTGAGGTGAGCACCGATGCGGCGCTTACGATGATGCTTGCCAGGGAGACGTTGAAAGTGCGGCGCTCGTTGTATGTGAGCTCGTCCTTGCGGTTGGGGCCTGGCTCCACGTATACCACGTCGTTTTGGCGGAGGTAGTAGTACTGCGGGTCCCAGGTGCGGGAGTCGGTGAGGTCGAGGCGGTGGTATGTGGTCTCGCCGTTCTCCTCGCGGATTACGAGGACGTTGTCGCGGCGTCCGGGCACGTTGATGTCTCCGGCGGCGGCTATGGCGTCGAGCACGGTGAAGCGTTCCTTGTCGGGCCTGATGACGGTGGGCATCTTGACGTCGCCGGTGATCTTTACTTCGAAATTGACCAGCTCGACGGTAACGATGGGGTTCTCCACGTTCTCGGCAATGCGCCTGATTAGCATGTCGGCCAGTGCCGATGTCGTCATGCCGGCCACGTGGAGCTTGCCCAGCACGGGGAAGGTGATGTCGCCGGCTTTGGTGACGCGGTATGTCTGGATGCGGCCGGAAGTGTTGACGGTCGCGTTGAGGTCGGTCCGCGGCACGTTGGTGTTGAGCGGCATGTTGTATATGGCGGCGGCGGCGGGCACTTCGGCCGAGACGTTTATGGCCAGCTCGTCGTCGGGCTGTATGCGGAGCTCGGGGGCGGACAGGGGCAGCTTGCCCTGGGCGGAAGCCTCAAGGTCGCTCATCAGGACTATGTTCTGCTTCGACGTGGAGCAGGACACCAGCAGCGCTCCGAGGAGCGCCAGCAGCGCGAGGCTGAGGATATTCGGTTTCGACATCGGGTCAGTTGTTTCGGTATTCGTTTTCTCTTTAACGTTTTTTTACGCGTGATATTGCACCCCGTCGGCGGAAGCGTGGTCCGGCGCACTCCGGGCCGACGGCGGATAGAGCTTGCAAAGTTAATGAAAAAAACCGTACCGCGTACTTTCGGCGGCGTTAAATATGATTAAGCCTCATCCCGCAAAAGGAAAGCGCCCGGGAGCATCAACGCTTCCGTGCGCTTTACGCGGAGGACCGCCGAGACTGATTGCGGCCCTGACTGTTTATCTCACCTTGTAAGTCTGCCTGTAAGTCCGTGCCGGGTACTCGCCGCCGCGCATCTGCACCGTGACGGCCACCTCGATGGTCGCCTCCTGCGCCGGCTTGCTGTCGAAGGTCAGCGCCAGCATGCCACAGGACATCTTGATCGGATTCGCCCGGATGTCGGCAGCCTTGCAATGTCTCCAGAAGCCATCCTTGGCGGTGATGTCCAGGGCATTGGTGGATTCGACTTCTGCCCTGGTCATTTCCAATAGCAGTGGATGGGGGCCGTTGCCTCGCGAAGAAGGCGTGACATCGTAGCCGGCCTGGATAAATGGAAGCAGGGTGCTGTAGTTCACATTGGTGATTTCGGCAAGGGACGCTCCTTTTGGGTGGTCAGCGTCGTAATCCGACATGGCTGTCACCTGCACTTCGGTTATGTCCTCTATGAGCGAATGCTGCAGGAGCATGTGATGGTAGAATTCGTCGTAGTAAGGGGTCCCTTTCACGAATCCACTGTCTCCGTTCATCTCGCTGAGTTTCTCGAACAGTCCTTTTCTCGGATAGGGCAGGGAGTCGGTTTCCGGGAAGATGTACGGGTCCATGGGGCCGGTGCCATTGGGGTAGACAGCCGGGCCGTCGGCCTTGATGATTGCCACGTCGCGGTAGTCGGAATAGGCATGCCACGGTTTCTCGATTGCCATGAAGGCATCGTATTCGAAGGCCAGCGAAGACCCGTAGTAGAGGAATCCTCTCGGGGACCGATGTCCTACGGGTCCCACGGAGTCATCCTTGCTATCGCAGGATGCCAGGGTCAGCAGCGCGAGGGCGAGGACGGCGATGGCCATGCATGTGAGTTTCGAGGTTTTCATATTAATTGGGCGTTATGTTGATGTACATTTTTGTCTTTCTGCAATAGGCGGTGGCGGACTGGGACCTGGTTACCATCCATTCGGGCGGAACGGAGAAATTCTCGTAGGGGTCGAACACGTTGGCCACCGCATAGCCGTTATTGTATCCGCACCAACCCCAGTTGCAGTGGACCAGGTCGGTTCTGTCGACTCGCTCGGTCTTGCCGTTTTTGTAGGTGCGGACTTTGAAGTGGGTGACGTAACCATCTATTACCCATGCGTGTCCCATGTCGGACCTGTCGTATCCTTCCATGATGATCGGACGCCCTTCGTCAATTTCGTTCATCATTTTTTCGTAGTTGAAGCTGTTTTGGGTGCCTCCCCCTGCATAACCGAAGTTATGAAATGTCTGGTAGATATATTTGCAGTTGGCACTTGACCCGTCCACTCCATAGTTCATGTTGAGGTTGCCGGCATAGCCAAGGCTGCGCATCAAGAAGGCTACGTCATTCCAGCCTTGCTCGGACCCGGTCTGTGAATACGCATACTCGTTATCATCGGAGCACCAGGAGTAAACGCCGAGCATTTCGTCCCAGTGGAAGGTGTGGCCGTTGTAGGATGCGGGATACTTGTAGTAAGCCATGGCTTGTGCGACCGCAGTGGCAACGCACCCTGTGAGGGCACGTCTTCCCTTTTTGTCGTAGCAGAGTATGTTGTATGGGTGTCCTTGTCCCCACATTACCGGAACGCCGGTTCCCCCTATCAGAGCGTGTTCGGATTTCCATCCACTGTCTCTATAAGGCGGGTCGATGGGGCCGCCGTCGTCCTCGGGACCGACCGACAGCTTGTACCAGACCCAGGCCGTCATGAGGTCCATGAAGGAGTGGAATCCCGATTTTGGGGTGGTTGGCGTGTCGGTGATGGCTCCGTTGTATGTGCTTTCTTCGGTGTAGAAGAGGACATCGGGGATTCCTTCGACGGCGGAGAGGATGACGAAGCCGGGCTGCTCCTTGAATGTCACCACGTAGGCGTAGGTGGAAAGGGTGTCGATCTGGTCGATGTCGGGGTTCTGCATCTAGGTGTCCGTGCCAGGTTCGTAGGTTCCCACGAAGTCGCCGGAAGGGACTGTAAAGAGGGAATCAGGGGTAGGGTCTTCGCCGGCTCGTGTGGCCGACGTATGGGGGAGGGAGGCCCACAGGGAGCCGAGGCGTTGCGGCACCTGCTGGGGCGGCAATGCCCTGTGGTGCGTGGTCCGTGGTGTTACTTCCAGGCCGTTGGTTACTGGCATCTCAGCATTGCACGATGCGAGCAGAAGAAGCGCCAGCACGACAGGCAGTTGCCATAGAGGTGAGTGTTTCATGTGTGAGTGGATTTGATTTCAAGGCGGCTAACTATTAACCACGGCCAAAGATACAAAATATTTTTGAATTACGCCTAAATTTTAATAATAATTAACATTTAAGCTTTGTTTTGGCGCGACTCTTTGGCGGATATCGAGAGTGATTTTGCTATTTAAAATGGCTGAAAAGGCTATATGGGCCGCATAGAAGGTGTCTGTTTGTAAGGTGTGTTTTTATTTTGCCATGCAATAGGTCTTGGGCGTTTTGGGCGAAGACTATTGATTCTGTTGCGTGGTGAGGCGGTGGGTTATGGAGTCGTAGGGGGCGGGGAGGTACGGGATGGAGGGCGTGGTGGCCCATGGGAGCGGATCCTTGTCGGAGCGCAGCTCTTTGTATTCGTCGATGCTCAGGTGGGTGACGTCGAGGGGGTAGAATTCCATGTACATATCCATGGTGACGGGCTCCTTGGTGCCGAATGCCTTCTTGATCCAGCGGCCCGAGCCTACGATGCGGGCGTCGACGGCGCTCTCGAGGAGCTCGGCGGGCAGGTAGGCCGACGTGTCGGCGTGCTGTCGGTAGTCGTAGCGGATGTCGAAGCGGGTCATGTCCATGCTCAGGCCGAGCAGCTTGAAGATCCAGGGTGACATTTTCTGTTCCTTGAAGTCGCTCAGCGGGTTGATCAGTGCGTGCAGGCGTCGGCCGTCGGTGCGCAGAATGGTCCTGGGGGCGTACTTGCCCGGGATCTGCCCGGTGGGAGCGCCGCGTTTCATGAGGTCGGTGAGTTCCATCTCGGCGGGGATGAAGAAGATGTGCTGCAGCAGGGAGATGTCGGTGGTTCCCGCGTATATGGAGTCGGTGCCGTCGGCGCGGACCGTGCGCACCAGGGCTCGGCGGTTGCGGATGCGTAGTCTGGAGTCCTCTTTTTTGTATCCTTTTGTCTTGTCGGGCGCCAGGTATAGCTCTGCCATGAATTCGGAGAGCTGGGTGACGGTGTCGGTAGTGGTGGCGCCGGTGGCGTATTCGCGTGCGAAGCCGACGATGCGGGTTACGGGGCGGGAACCGGGGCTGACCGTCACTGTGTCGAGTGCGTAGTCGCGTTCTTCAAGGCGCAGGGTGTCGGCGCCGTCGGCGATGCCGGCCCGGTAGCCCATGCAGCGGATGGTGAGCGGGAACTCGGCGTCGGGCGCCTGTATGCGGCCTGCGGCGTCGGTCTGGCCCACGATGCGGCCGGAGCGGCCGAACGCGGTGGCGCCTTCCACGGGCATTCCTGTTTCCTTTTCCAATACCGTGGCCACCTTGGCTGTGGCGGCCAGGCACACTGTGCATACGCACAGCGACATGATGCGCTTGATTCTGTTCATGCCGCAAAGTTAGCGAAAAAACCTTAATGGAGGGCGTGGTGTTGTAAGGATGTGATGACATTGGTGACCAAACTGCTGCTCGTGGCCGGGGGCGGAGCCGTCGGCACGATTGTGCGCTTCCTGCTGGAGAACCGTTTCCACACGGCCATCGTGACGGGGGTGATCAACGTGGTGGGCTCGTTCCTGATGGGCCTGCTGGCAGGCTGGGTGGCGGTGAGCGCAATGTCGGCCGACCGCAAGACGCTCGTGAGCGTGCTGCTGATGTCCGGCTTCTGCGGCGGCTTCTCCACTTTCGCGCACTTCGCCATAATCACTGTCAACTATTTTCGCGCCGACGCCATGCTCACGGCTTTCGGCTATATCCTGATTACCGTCGTTGCGGGCCTGCTGTGCTGTTTTGCGGGCTACTGGCTCGGAACGCGCTGCGTGTGAAGGTAATGACACACAGAGGAGGGTGTTGCAAAATCCGGCGAATCGTAGGGATGCACCAAGGTGCATCCGCTCTACTTTATTGATTATCAGCGGCTGCACCGGGGTGCAGCCCTACGATCTGACCGAAATTTTGAATTTGACACACCCTCTTCCGGCTATCTACACATACCTTGCTGATGCAGGGACGCACGGGCCGTGCGTCCCTGCAGACTGCGGATAACTGGTGCACGGGTCGTGCGTCACTGCTATTTTACGAGGACTTTGTGTCCGATGACGATTTATAATGGCAGGGCTGGCGGCCCGCTCGCGTATCAACGCCCGCCGCAGGGCGTCATCCGATTCTTGATTTGATGGCGAGGGCCGCGAGGAAGCAGCCCGCCACTATGCTTATGAGCACCCACAGGCGTGCGCGGGCGGAGGCCGCGTGTGCCTCGTCGGCGTGTCCCTTGTGCCAAAGGCTGCGGCTGCGTATGCCGAAGAAGAGGGCCACCAGGCCCGTCAGCGGGCAGCAGAGCAGTATGGCCAGGATGGACTCGCCGATCCACGAGCGGGGTGCGCGGCCCAGGTCCGGCTCTGGCTCGGGCAGCATCTGCGCCGGTTCGCCGCTCTTGGAGACCGCGTGCCGCCAGCGCAGGGGAATGTCGTCGAGGGCGTTCGGTTGCGGAGTGTCCTCCGCTTGCGGTGAGGGTTGCGAGGCCGGGTGCATGCGGTCGTGGAGCGTCTGGCGGAAATAGCGGCAGATGTCGGCGACTTCGCCGGCCTGCTGCCAGTCGTCCATGCCCTTGCACCACACGTAAGTCTCGGGGCCGACGCTGGCGGCTTCGAGCTCCTGCAAAGTGAAGGGTCCGGCCTGACGGCCGTCGAGCATAGCGAAGTAGCGCATTGGGGGTTAAATTTAGGACTTTATGGACGCACAGACCGTGCGTTTCTACAGTGCTCGACTATGAGGCTGGCGGCATTCTCGGCGGCGTTGGGGTCGCCGAGGCGTCGGCGCACCTCGCGGTATCCGGCGAGCATGCGGTCGCGTTCCGGGCTGCCGGCAAGCAACGGCTCCAGATGCTCGGCTATGCTGTCGGCAGTGCAGAGATGCACCAGTAGCTCCGGCACCACCTCGCGGTCGGCGATCAGGTTGGGCAGCGACACGAAGCGCACTTTCAGCAGCTTTTCCATTATCTTGTAGCTCAGTCGGGAGCCGTTGGCGCGGTAGCAGACCACCTGCGGGGTGGCCGCCAGGGCCGTCTCCAGGGTTGCAGTGCCGCTGGTCACCAGGGCGGCGCGCGAGTGGCGCAGCAGGGAGTGCGTGGCTCCGAAGACCACCTTCAGCCCGGGGTCCTGGGCTATCTCTCGGTAGAGCCGTTCGGGCTGGGCCGGGGCGGCCGCCACTATGTACTGGTACTGCGGGAATCGGCGGGCGGCCTCGATCATCAGAGGAAGGTTGTTGCGCAGCTCACCGCGCCGCGAGCCGGGCAGCAGGGCGATGATCGGACGCGGGTCGGCGATGTCGTGCCGCTCGCGGAAATAGCGCTCGGCAGGCACACGACGCAGCTCCTCGTCTATCTCGGCCACTGACGGGTTGCCGACGTACTCCACCTCGTAGTGGTGCTTGCGGCGGTAGTAATCCTTCTCGAACGGGAGGATGCAGTACATATGGTCCACGTACCGGCGTATGGAGCGTATGCGCCACTCTTTCCAGGCCCATATCTTGGGCGAGATGAAGTAGTGCACGGGCACTTCGGCCCTCTTTGCCGCCTTGGCCAGGCGCAGGTTGAAGCCGGGGAAGTCCACGAGCACGAGCGCGTCGGGGCGCCATGACTGCATCAGCCGCCGTGCCATGCGCAGGTTGCGCATGATGCGCGGCAGGCTGCGGAGCACCTCGCTGAACCCCATCACGTTGAGCCGGTCGTAGTGCAGGTCCGGACTGTGCCCTGCCGCCACGGCCATGCGGTCGCCCCCGAAGAAGAGGAACTCCGCCTCCGGGTCGTGGCCCTTGATGGCCTCTATCAGCCGCGAGCCGTGCAGGTCGCCCGACGCCTCTCCGGCAACTATCATGTATTTCATATCTTAGTCCAATAAAAACGCCCTTACGCGCGTTTTTATTGCATGAGACTCCTACGACTACTGCCGCTGGTGCTGGCGTGCCTGCTGGGCCTGTGTCTGCCTACTGCCTGCATCAACGACGACATAACCACCTCGCCATCGGCCACGCTGACCTTCTCGCGTGACACGCTCAGCTTCGACACCGTGTTCACCGAGCTCGGCACGCCCACGGCGCGCCTGCTGGTCTACAATCGCAACTCCAAGGGCGTCAGCATCTCATCCATAAGGATGAGGAATGCCGACAGCAACTTCTCGCTCAACGTCGACGGCATGTCAGGCACCGAGTTCCACGACGTCGAGATCCGCGGCAAGGACTCCATCTACATCTTTGTGGAATGCTACATTGACAAGAATGCCGGGCCGGAGCCGCGCCTGGTCGAGGACCAGCTGGAGTTCGTCACCAACGGTGTGGCGCAGACCGTGCAGCTCGAGGCCTGGGGCCAGAACGTAACCCGTCTCAACGCGCTTACCGTGGAGCGGGACATGCGGCTGACTGCCGAGCAGCCTTACGTGGTGTTCGACTCGCTGGTGGTGGCTTCGGGTGCCACTCTCACCATTGACCCGGGTGCCCGCGTGCTCTTCCACGACAAGGCGTCGCTGATTGTCGACGGGCGCCTGGAGGCCGTAGGCAAGCCCGGACAGATGATACATCTGCGCGGCGACCGGTCGGACAAGGTGCTCCCCGACCTCACCTACGAGGAGATGGCCTCGCAGTGGCGCGGAGTGCGCATCGGCGCCGGCAGTTTCGACAACCACCTGGAATACGTTGACATGCGCTCGACGGAGACGGGTCTGGTCATCGACTCCTGCGGCGACCTGAGCCGCAGCAAGCTGCTGATTGTCAACTCGTGGCTCCACAACAGCGCCGGACACGTGCTCACCAGCTCCCACGCCCGTGTGGACGCCTACGGCACCATCTTCTCCGACGCCGCCCTCGGCGTGCTCTCTCTCACCGGAGGCAAGCATGAAATCGTGCAGTGCACCCTGTCCAACTACTATCTCTTCGCCGGGCCCTCCGGTCCCATCGTGAGGCTGTACGGGCTGAAGGCCGACGAGACCGACGCGCCCATGCAGGCCACTTTCGCCAACTGCATCATCGACGGCCTCGGAGGTCCCATCCTCCCCGGCGACCTCAAGGACACGCAGGTCTACCTGCACTACACCCTCTTCGGCGCCACCGGCGAGAACGACGAGCATTTCCTTGACTGCCTCTGGGGCAAGGACCCCCTTTTCCTCACCGACCGGCCCAAGTACTACTTCAACTACCACGTCGAGCCCAAGTCACCCGCCCTCGGCGCCGGAGACCCCGCATACGTCACCTCCATCTGCCTGTACGACATGGATGGCAACGACCGTCTCTCCGGGGGCGCTCCCACTCTTGGTGCCTATTCCGAACCGGAAAATGCCCCTGAATAGCAGAATTTGTGTAATTTTGCGGTCGCAATCTGAGCGTCAGCCAAGGAGTGCAACCCCGGGGCGGCATCGGTTGTTATAGTGGTAAAAACATACATGCCATGGACGGAAAAAGACAAGCACGCATATCAAGACTGATTCAGAAGGAACTTAGCGAGATATTCCGCCGCCAGACGGCCAAGCTGGGCGGCGTGATGGTGTCCGTGAGCGCCGTCAAGGTCACACCCGACCTCAGCATCGCCCGCGCATATCTCAGCATCTTCCCCTCGGCCAGGTCGGCCGAGATTCTCGAAAACATCAAGCGCCAGCAGAAGACGGTCCGCTACGAGCTGGCCCAGCACGTCCGCGAGACCTTGCGCAAGTGTCCTGAGCTGCAGTTCTATCTCGACGACTCGCTTGACTATGTCGAGAACATCGACCGCCTGCTGGCCCAGGGCCGCAAGAGCGACACGCCCGAGGTCAGCGACGTGCAGCCGGAGCCCTCCACGCCCGTCGCACCGCCCCGCTACACGGAGTCGCTGACCATCTCCGACACCCTGCCGGAAGAGGATTAGCCCATGGGCAGGTCGGCTTGGCTGGCGCCGCGCATAGCGTGGCGGTACCTTCTCTCGAAAAAGAAACATGGCGCCGTGGGCGTCATCACTTGGATCTCGGTGGCAGGCGTGGCAGTGGCCACGGCGGCCACCATTTGTGTGCTGTCGGTCTTCAACGGCTTCCGGCAGGTGCTCACCTCGCGCCTGGAGCAGCTCTCGGCCGACTGCGTGGTGCTCCCCGACAGCGGCCGTACCTTCGCCGCCACCGACTCCCTGCTGCAGGCGTTGCGTGAGCTGCCGCAGGTGGCCGACGTCTGCCCGGTGGTAGAGGACCGCGCCCTGGCCGTATACGCCGGCCAGGAGATGCCTGTGCGCCTGATGGGCATAGACACGGCGGTATTTCGCCGCCATTCGCGCCTCGATTCCCTGCTCATAGTCGGCACGGCCACCTTCCAGCCCGTCATGGGCGACGCCGGTGCCGCTGAAGCCCCGGACGCCGCCTTCTCCGAGGAGGCCCTGCTGGCCGAGGAGCTGGACGCCACCGAAGTCAATAGGGTAGTGGTGAGCGCCGGGGTCGGCTCACGCCTCGGCATACCTCCCCAGGACCGCGACCGCATCACCATCATCGCCCCGCGCCGCGAGGGGACGGTCAATCTCGCCCACCCTGCCGCCTCGCTGCAGATGGACGAGCTCGATGTCGAGGGCATATACCAGGCCATGCAGCAGGACATGGACAAGGACTACATCGTCGCCCCGCTCGGCGTGGCCCGCGAACTACTCTCCGTCGACGATCCGCAGGTGACGGCAATCAACGTCTACGCCAGGCCAGGCACGTCGCCGCCGGAGCTTGCCGCCGCACTGCGCCACGCGTTGCCGAAGTCGCTGACGGTAAAAGACCGCCTGGCGCAGCACGAGAGCGAGTTCCGCATGGCCAACATCGAGAAGTGGATCACCTACTTGCTGTTGAGCTTCATCATGGTCATAGCCAGCTTCAACCTCATCAGCTCCCTGGCCATGCTCGTCATCGACAAGCAGGAGAACCTGGGTACGCTGCATGCCCTGGGTGCCTCGCGCCGCCGTGTCGGGGCCGTATTTGCCTGGGAAAGCGGGCTGGTGACGGTCATCGGGGCCATCATCGGCATGACCCTGGGCGTGGCCCTGGCCCTGCTCCAGCAGCACTGCGGGCTGATAAAGCTCAACGGCGACCCCGGCACGCTCATCGTCGACGCCTATCCGGCGCGCCTGCTTTGGCCCGACCTGCTCTACGTGGCCATGCCCCTGGCCGCCATCGGCCTCATCACAGCCCTCCTCACCGCCCGCTTCGCCCGCACACGCCTCTGAAATATACCGAAAGTATGTAATCAGGTAAGAGTTAAGAGTCCAGCGACGCCTCTTTTAGCGGCGTCGCTGGACTCTTAATTCTTAATACTAAACTTTTAACTTTATTTTGCGGCCCTGGTGCGCCGGCGGGTGGTCTTGCGGGGCGCGGCGTCCTGCTCGGTCATGAGTTCGCGGACGCGGTCGGCGGTTAGCGTGGCGGGGTCTTCGCCCTTGGGGATGCGGTAGTTGACGGGGCGGCGCGCCCCCTCGGGGGTATGGGCGATGTAGGGGCCGAAGCGGCCATTGAGCACTTGCGTGCCGGGAAGTTCGGTGCCGAAGTCGCGGATGAGCTTGTTGGCTTCGGCCTCGCGCTTGGCGCGTATGAGTTCCTCGGCCTCCTCCAGGGTGATGGTGTGCGGCGACATCTCCTTGGGGATGGAGACGTAGAGCTTGCCGAGCTGCACGTAGGGGCCGAATCGGCCTATGGCGGCCTTGACGGCCAGTCCCTCGCTCTGTCCCAGGGTGCGTGGCAGCTCGAAGAGCTTCAGCGCCTCTTCCAGCGTTATGTCGGCGATGCTTTGGTTCTTCTGCAGCGAGGCGAAGCGGGGCTTCTCGTCGTCGTCGGCTATGCCGATCTGCACCAGCGGGCCGAAGCGGCCTATCTTGACGCTTACGGGCTTGCCGCTGTCAGGGTCGGTGCCGAGCAGGCGCTCGCCGGCCTTGTGCTCCATGCGCATGGTGCTGATGCGGTCGATGTGCGGGTGGAATCCGGTGTAGAAGTCGTTGATCTCCTCTTTCCAGGGGAGCTCTCCCTTGGCAATCTCGTCGAACTTGCTCTCCACCTTGGCCGTGAAGCTGTAGTCGAGGATGTCGGGGAAGTGTTCCATGAGGAAGTCGTTGACTACCATTCCGATGTCGGTGGGCACGAGCTTGCCCCTGGTGGCGCCTACGTTTTCGGTGCGGGTCTCGACGGTGATGTCGCCCTGTGCCGGGAGGGTGAGCACGGTGTAGTCGCGGGGTGTGCCGTCGCTGTCGCCGCGGCGCACGTACTCGCGCTGCTGTATGGTGGAGATGGTGGAAGCGTAGGTGGAGGGGCGGCCGATGCCGAGCTCCTCCATCTTGCCGGTGAGGTGGCCTTCGTCGTAGCGGGGCTTGGGCTGGGTGAAGGATTCGGTGGCGGCGATGGTGTCGCGCTGCAGCGGCTCTCCGACTTTCAGGGGCGGGAGCAGGGACTGGTCGCCCTTGAGGGAAATCTTGCCGTCGGTGCTCCAGACCTGCATGAAGCCGGGGAAGGTCACGGTCTCTCCCTGTGCCCTGAAGTGTTCGGGGCGGTCGGAGATGCCGATTTCGATGTTTGTCTTTTCCAGGCGGGCGTCGGCCATCTGCGAAGCCATGGTGCGCTTCCATATGAGTTCGTAGAGGCGTTGCTCCTGTGCGGTGCCGGGCACCTTGCGCTTGTCCATGTATGTGGGGCGTATGGCCTCGTGGGCCTCCTGTGCTCCCTTGGAATGGGTGTGGTAGTGGCGCTGCTCCACGTACTCGTCGCCGAAATCGGCCCGGACCTGCTTTTCGATGGCGCCCATGGCGAGGCTGGAGAGGTTGAGCGAGTCGGTACGCATGTAGGTGATGTGCCCGGCTTCGTAGAGGCGCTGTGCGAGCATCATGGTCTGCGTCACGGAAAAGCCGAGTCGGGCGTTGGCCTCCTGCTGCAGGGTGGATGTGGTGAAGGGGGGCCTGGGGGAGCGCTTGGTCGGCTCCACCTGCACGTCGGCGACGGTGAATGTGGACTGGCCGCATGTCTTGAGGAAGCGGCGTGCCTCTGCCTGGTCGGGCAGGTGCCTGTTGAGGATGGCCCGCATGGGCTGGCCTGCGACTGTGAAGACGGCGCTGACGCGGTAGTAGGGCTCTGCGACGAAGGCCTGTATCTCGCGCTCGCGCTCGCAGACGAGGCGCACGGCCACGCTCTGCACGCGCCCGGCGCTCAGGGCAGGCTTGATCTTGCGCCATAGCACGGGGCTGAGCTCGAAGCCCACGATGCGGTCGAGCACGCGGCGCGCCTGCTGGGCGTCCACCAGGTCCACGTTGATGTCGCGCGGATTCTCGATGGCCTCGAGAATGGCCGGTTTGGTGATTTCGTGGAAGGCGATGCGCCGCGTCTTGTCTGGCGTGAGGTCGAGCACTTGGTATAGATGCCAGGCTATGGCCTCTCCCTCGCGGTCTTCATCGCTGGCGAGCCATACCATGTCGGCCTTCCTGGCTTCGCTGCGCAGCTCGCTGACCAGGTGCTTCTTCTCGGCCGGCACTTCGTATTCTATCTCGAAGTCTCCCGTCAGGTCCTGGCTGAAGTTGCCCTTGGGCAGGTCGCGCACGTGGCCGATGCACGACATCACCTTGTAGTCCTTGCCCAGAAACTTCTCCAGGGACTTCACCTTGCCCGGAGACTCTACTATCACTAAGTTCTTTGCCATTGAGTGTGTTGTTCCATAAAGGGGTGGCAGGTCCTGTGGATACGACTCTTCGGGGACCCTTTTCACTTTCCGCCCGCAAAGGTAGTCATTTTTTTAACACATGATTATATTTAAGGTTCATTTTTGCCTTGCGGCCACTCCTCGCATACCTGTCCGGACACGTAAGGACCGCACCCCGGGCCTTATGGTCGCGTCGGGGTGCGGTCGGGAAATTATGAACGATTTCTTTATCTGCGCATGAATTTGGCGGTGGCGGTGCCGTTGGCATTGCGGGCCGTCACGATGTATACGCCTGCTCCGAGTTCCGACAGGTCAGCAGTGCTGCCGGTCACTTTCAGACGCAGCGTGCCGTTGGTGTCATAAACTGCCATGGCAGCCTCGCTTCCGTCGGTGGTGGAGATAATGTCGCCGTCCACCGTCACGCCGAAGTTTGCCGAACCGGTCATGCTCACGCCGCTTTTGGCGTCCTCGGCATAGAAGGCGGGGCCGAAGGTCTGCTTGCTGTAGTTGCCGGTGGCGTCGGTCAGGGTCACTCTCAGCTTGAACCAGCCGCTTTTGCTCTTCAGTTCCTTGCCGGCGAAGGAGACACGGTAGAGGGCGCCGTGGCAAGGCATGCGGAAATATTCGGGCATCTCGGTGGCATTCACCTCGGTCCAGGACTCGCTGTTCCAGGGTGCCACCTCCACTTTCCATGTGGCCGGAGCGTATGCGAAGTGGTTGGTGCCTCGAACATAGTTGAAGTCGCCGCCGCTCATGTTGAGCTGAATGTCGGCAAGGTGTTCAAAGCGGTTGGTGATTTTGTTGTTCTTGTCGCGCATCTGCAGCATCTGCAGAGAAGGCGGGCAAACGTCAAGCATGCCGCAGGTAATTGCAATCTCAGACTGCGAACGCCCCCTGATAGAGTCGACCGCAAAGTTTGAATTGTCGAAATGCAGTGTCACGAGCTTCCCTTTGTTGGCGATATCCTGGCCCCAGGCCGAGATGCCGAACTGGAAGGACTGATAATCCTTGTACAGAGTGTCGGCATCGGCGGTGGTCGCGAACTTCATTGCGAAATGGTCCACGTCGCGGGTCTCGCCGTAACAGCCTGTCCAGATGGGGTCTATCATAAAGCCCATGGGTGTGTCGAAGTCCTGACCGGAAACGGCGTTGGTGCGTGCTGTCAGCGACATGAAGGGGGCTGTGGTGCCATACTCCACATTCTGATCGGCCGTGCTGTAGGCGAATATCGGATGATTATTCGACGAATAGGCGCAATTGTCATTCTCGTCGTAAATTATCACGTTCAGCACCTGACCTACATTTTCGGCTATCGGGAAGTGGGTCTCACCGTCGGCTCCCACATAGGCGCGGGGCATATAGATGCCTGCCCCGGAGCTGACGCTGAAGAGCTTGGTGTTGCTCGTCTCCAGTCTGTTGACACGCAGCATGAACTTTATCGGCGAGTCGAAATCCATGTTTGCCATTACGTCCATGTTGTACATGAATTTCAGCATCGAGAAGGCTGTGTGGTCCGTGACAACTTCCATTTCGCAGGGAACCTTGGGCCGGGGATTGGCCGACCCCGGTTCCAGCAGGGAATCCTTCACTTTCGGGAACTTCACCTTTTTGTAGTCGGATGCTTCCAGGGTAAGAGTGCCTTTGTCAGTGCCGAGATTGATGTATCTGGAGTAGATGACCGCCGGCTTTATCGTGTCGGCTTTGTCAGTGTTGATGTCCAGCTGGGTCAGGGAACCCATCACGAACTGGCCGAAAGATGTCCCTGCATCGGGATTGACGAATACGTCGCCTGCGTGGGTGCGGTCGGTGCCTATGTTGCTGTTGTTGAAGTAGAGGCCATACATGATGTATGACAGTGGTATGAGTTTGCCTGTAGCTGTACGGTAGCAGGTGAGTGACTGTACATTGCCCGACTCCACGTTGGCGCCGGTGTAGTTGCTGCCGTTGGCAAGCGCGGGTACAGAGCCGTCTGGCAGTATCGGGCGCAACTCGATCTTCTTGGAGCAGTTGGCGCCAGTGAAGGATATGGTGGTGTCGTTGTTCAGGACCACATTGTCGCGAGCGTCCACTTTGGTGATGTCGGCGACATCAGGGTAGTTGCCGTCGAAAACCATCATCAGGGCATACTTGCCCTTGGGCAGGCGTATGCTCATTTGGTTGTCGGTGAATTTCTTGATTTCGTTGGCCCCGGCGCTGTAGAGGCATACGGAGGCGGGGATGTCTATGACGTGTATGGCACGCAAGGTTTTGTCGGTCACTTCCTGTTTCGACAGTTCCCATGTCATTGTCAGCGTCACTGAGTCTGTGGCCGGCGCCGGACGCTGTAGGCGTTGCTGCGGCACGATATATTTGGCCGCCGTCACCTCTTCCTTTTGTGTCAGAGGATTCACTGTTTTCGTCTCCGAGAAGGGCTTCGGTTGCTGAGCCCATGTCGTCAACGTCGCTGCTGCGGCCACGGCCGCGGCAAATAAGCGTAATCGTTGCTTCATGATAGATTAGCCGGGATTCCTTTGCTGTTGGCATATCGTCTTCGGCAGGAATCCGTTAAACCGATGACGATTTGTTGTGGCAAAGTTAAAGATTTACTATTTCCCGTTTGCAATAAAAGTGGACCGATAGTCCCTAAAACAGGTCTTAAATTGCCCAACTTCTTGAATTTGGGCAATTATTCCGCATGGAGGAACCCTTAGAGTGTCATTCAGGCTTGTTCTGGCTTCTGCTGTTTTACATCTTTGGCTGCCTTACGGTATTCGCGCAGGCTTAGTCCCGTGAACTTCTTGAAATTCATTCCGAATGTGTTGCGCGAGGCGAAACCCACCGACTCTCCGATGGCCTCGGTGGAGAGATGGGCATAATCGGCCGATTCCATCCGGCGCATCACCTCAACTATGCGGGCTCGGTTGATGAGGGTGGAGAAGTTGCAGCCCTTGAGCTCGTGTATCACCTGCGATACGGCTTTCGGGTGCCTCCCCACCTCGGCTGCAAAATTCCTGAGCGTCAGGTCGGCCGAGAAGATGATGTCGGTCTTCATCACTCGGTCTATGGTCTCGGCAATCTGCCGCTTGTCGGCCTCGGTCAGAGTTGAGCCTTCATATTTGTTCTGAGTGTCGGTATCTTCGGCTTCAGTTTCGTCCGGCAAGGATGTTTCGGCTGTAGTCTCTCCGGTTGCTGGGGTGGTGGATTTGCTGTCTGGCGTCTGCACGTACTTTTCGCAAAGCTGGCTGTATATGCGTGCCGCATGTCGGCGCAGGGCGCGGTTCTTCGAGCGTAGCACCAGCGCCACTCCGGCCACGGCGATAATCACCAGTAGGGCCGCCACAAAGCTCCAGAGCCATATCTTCTGCCGCATGGAAGCCGTGGCCAGCTGATTGGTCAGCGTGCGCCTCTCGCGGAAGAACTCCAGCTGGCTCAGGTCGTCGGCTATAGTGGCCGACCGCATTGAATCCTTCAGCTGAACCGCCATGGTGGAGTATTTGCGCTGCTGCAGCGAGTCCCCCTTCTGCTCGTAGGCCATGATGAGCAGATTGTAGATATTGAACCGTATGTCGTCCTGCCGCGAGCGCATGGCCTGCCGCAGAGCATCGGGCATGGCTGCAAGCACGTCGTCGGGCCGGTGCTGGGTCAGGTTCAGCAGCGCCATATCCTTGATTTTATTAAGCCGCATGCGCACCGTCGACCGGTTCACGGGCAGCAGGGCGAGAATCTCGCCGTAGAGTCTGCGGGCCGTGGCATAGTCCTTGGCCACGTATGCCTTGTGGGCCTCGTATGTCTTCATGGCATAGCTGTACATCCATTCCGGGCCGTGTGGCTGCAAGCGGCGCATGGCCGCATACTCCTTTTCTATCTTGCTGAAATCTGCAAGTATCAGGCACTCGGTCACCATGTCGCTGAACGTATACATGATGCTGCGCGCATCCCCTTCTCGGATGGCTGAATAGAATCCGCGCCGACTGTGGTCGAGCGCCCTTTCCGCAAAGTTGCGCTTGTCGATATGCACCGTCAGCACTATGTAGAGGCGGCCGAGATTCAGATGTAGCTTGGTGGCCGACAGCCCGTCGCAGTCCACGATGTCCTGCGCCGTGAGTATGTCGTCGTAGGCCGCCATGAAGTTCGACATGTGGATATTGGCGTCGATGCATCCGTACAGTGCTTCAAGACAGAGTGCCTTCTCCTCTTTGTTGCGCGCCGCAGGATACTGCTGAGCCAACGGACGCAGATAGTTGAGGGCCTCTTTGTACTCCAGGCTGTCGCACAGGGCAAGCCCCCGGTCGAGGGTGGCGCGCATCTGCTCCGAGGCACGGGCACACGGAGCGGCGGCCCATAAGACCGTAAGTAAAACTACGAGGCCTAATGTCTTCATCATCAAGGGTATTACGGCTCGGTGATGGCGGGTTCGGAGTTGGCCTGAGCCTGTTCCGATTCCGATTCCGGCTCCGGCTTCTTGCGCGTCTGTGCCGCCTGGCTCTTCTTATGCTCCTGAGCCGAAGGCTTGGAAGCCTGCTCGTGGGTCGGCTTGGCCGGGGTTGGGGCCGCCAGGGTGCCGTCGCCCTGGCCCAGGTACTGGAGCAGTTTCTGGCCCGTGCGTGGCGAGTAGGCGTTGTAGATGTTCACCACAAGGCAGATGTCGGTGATGCCGTGGTCGCGGACGTACTTGCGCATGTTCTTGTTGAAGTAGCGGAAGTCGACGACGTGCACCTCGTCGAAGGAGTAGAACATGTACCCGGGCACTGCGTTGCCGTATGAATCCTTTATTATCATCAGCTTGCGGCCCGTGTGCGATCCGGTCTTTACCTGGGTTATCTTCATGTCGGAGCCCATGAAGGTGCAGTAGGCGCCCGAGCTGCCGTCCTTGTAGTGGTAGAAGTACTGGCCGGTCTGGGGCTTGGACTCGCTGGTGACGCGGTAGTCGCCGTTGACCTTGTAGTTGATGTATGTGGTGACGTAGTTGAGGCCCTTAGGGGTGTGGTAGACGAAGTCCTCGGGGGAGTTCTTGATGGCGATGTCCTTGGAGTATCCGTACATGGAGCCGACGAATCCGTGCACCACCTTGCGCTCGTAGCTGCTGAGGGGCTTGAAGGGGACGCCGGCGCTCTTGGCAAGCTGTTCGGCGGCATAGTATGCGCCCAGCGGTGCCCAGTGGTGGTCGGTGCGCAGGTAGATGTCTTCGCCGACGTGGCTGGCCAGGGCGGAGTATGCGTTGACGCCCTTGACGCCCGGGGCGAGGTGCGCGTAGATGTTCTGTATGGTGGGCAGCTGGGGGCTGGAGGCGCCCCTGGCCTTGTCGGGCAGGTAGAACTCGGTGGCCAGGGGGATGACCATGGCGTAGACGTTCACGCCCAGTTCGGAGTGGTAGCGGTTGAGGGCCTCGGCGGTCTTCTCTCCGCCCTTCTTGCCGCCGTATGCCATGAGGGCGCGGGCCACGGGAGCCTTGCCCACGACGATTATGCCCTTGTTGGCTATCTTGGCGTTGGCGTCGGCGTTTATGCGGTTCTGGTAGGCGGCGATTTCGGCGGCGTCGGCATCGGCGGGGGGCGGAGCGGGCTCGTCGGAGCCGCTGTCGGAGGCGTGGAAGGAGATGGCCTCGTCGTCGCCAAGGCTCAGGCGGAGCTTGTCGCGCACCCACATGGAGGTGGCCATGAGCTGGTCGCGGTACGGCTCGGAGTCGCTGAACCATGCCGCCAGCTCCTTGGGATAGCTGTTGTCGCGCAGCTTGGAGGTGCTGAATTCGGGCATCTGTGCCAGCTCCCGCTTCTCAAGCTCCGAGTAGGTGCTGCGGGGAAAGACCAGGAACACGGTGGCGACTACGGTGTAGACCACTACCACTATCGTGATGTATATCTTGTTGTGCATGACTTAGAACCGTGTGTAGATGAATGCGTTGTTTGTGGCGCCGACGAGCAGTGCGACGCACAGGGCGAGGAGGATGATGCTGACGGCGGCGCGTCCTACGGACATGACTCCGGCGGCGCCGCCGGTTCCGGCAACGCGGCAGCTGAGCCTCTCGGCGCCGCGCTCGATCCAGGCTCGCAGCGGCAGGCAGAAGAGGATGGCAGCTACCCACAGCCAGAAGTTGTCGGTCAGCGACGTCAGCTCCTGGAAGCCGAACTCCAGGCTCTTCTGCCCTGTGGCGGAGGAGAACCACAGCTTCATGTGGTCGAAGTTGTCGAAGTAGAAGATGCCCCAGCCCACTACCACTATGAACAGGGCATAGAGGCGCAGCAGCACGCCGGGGATGTGCTTCTGCCACTTGATGAGCGTCACCTTCTCTATGGAGAGGATGAGGCCGAAGTAGAGGCCCCAGATGATGAAGTTCCACGATGCGCCGTGCCACATTCCGGTCAGGAACCAGACGGTGAAGATGTTGAGGGCCTGGTGGCGGCGGTTGCCGCCCAGGGGGATGTAGGCGTAGTCGCGGAAGAAGGAGCCCAGCGACATATGCCAGCGGCGCCAGAAGTCGGTAATGGTGGTGCAGCAGTAGGGGTGCGAGAAGTTCTCGGGGAAGTGGAAGCCCATGCAGCGGCCCAGGCCGATGGCCATGTCCGAGTAGCCGGAGAAGTCGAAGTAGATCTGCAGGGTGAAGGCGATGATGCCTATCCAGGCGCCCCACACGGAGAGCTCGCTGATGCTGTCGGCCAGGAACATGGTCGAGATCTCGGAGAGCATGTTGGCCAGGATCACCTTCTTGCCCAGGCCGAGCAGGAAGCGGTATATTCCGTCGGCCATGTCGGCGGCAGAGACGTGTCGGTCGTGGAGTTCGTGTGCCACCGTGCCGTAGCGCACGATGGGACCGGCGATGAGCTGCGGGAACATGGCGATGTACAGCAGCAGGTCCATGAAGTGGCGTTGCGCCGGGCTCTCGCGCCGGTAGACGTCCACCAGGTAGGAGATGGACTGGAATATGTAGAAGCTGATGCCGATGGGGAGCGCCAGCCTGGGCACGTTGACGTTCAGGCCGAGGGAGCCGAGTATCTCTCCGAAGAAGCCCAGGTACTTGAAAGTGCCGAGCAGGCAGAGGTTGAGCGCCAGGCCCACTGTCAGCGCGAGCTTGCGGTAGCGTTCGGAGGCGGCGATGCCCAGGCCCGCGAAGTAGTTGACGACAACGCAGAAGAGCATGAGCAGGATGTAGACTGGCTCGCCCCAGGCGTAGAAGAGGAGCGAGAAGATTACCAGCGCGAAGTTTCGGGCCGCGAAGCCGGGCCTGTCGCCTCGCCGTGCGTCGGCTTGTGAGGAGCCTTGCTCCTCGATGCCGTAGTCTTCGTCGTCGGCCACGTAGCAGAGCTTGTCGGGCCGGAACAGCAGCTTCTTATCTACCCAGCCCGCCAGCAGGTACAGGATGGCGAATGCCGGGATGAAGACGAACAGGAAGAAGAGATCGGAAAATACCATCCCTATGCAGTTAGTTCAGTAGATTATTAAAAGCCATGAAGTTGTAGACACAGTTGGCGAGCTGCCAGGCGCCGTTTTCGGAGGTGTGCACTCCGTCGACGGTGAGTTCCTTCTTGGTCTGCTCCTTGACGGGGTCGATGCCGCTGGTGCGTTCGGTACGGGTGCAGTAGACGCCGGAGAGGGCGGCGCACTGCTGCAGCGTCTCTGCCACCCTGTCGATTTCGGCTTTGGGCGCCTGCACGCAGTATGGAGAGGTGACAACGATAATCTTTGCCTGCGGGAAGGCCTCCCGCAGCAGCATGAGGGTGAGGCGGGCGGAGGCGGCCAGCGACGTGGCCTCGGAGGGTTTGGTGGCCGTCGTCATGGGGCGGGCGTATGCCTGTTCCACGGTTTCGGAGTAGAGACCGGGGCGCTTGGCACGGAACCAGGCGTCGTTGGTGCCGGCGCATACGAATATGAGGCCGGGGGTGGCCTGCTGGCCCGCCTTGTGCGCCCCGATCAGGCGGGCGGCCTGCTGGTAGAGCACGTTGCGGTCGTCGAGAAGTTCGGTATAGTAGGCCGTGTCGACGGGCGTGTCGGCATTGTTGGTCCAGGTGGCGCCGGAGCGGGCGTAGCTGCGTGCCGACGCCGGTAGCAGATTCTTAGCCAGCCAGTAGCTCCATGCACGGGGCTTGGAGACGTCGTCGCCGCCGTTCCAGGTATTGCTGTCGCCGAGGAAAACGACGTGCGGCTTAGGCGTCTGCGCTGACAGGCCGCTGACGCTACCCCCCAGGCAGAGGCTCAGGGCTATCAGGAAGATGGTTGTCGGATTCATTACAGTGGGTTAGCTCTGCGGGTTAAGATGCACGTCGAGCTGCGGGAAGGGGAAGGCGAAGCCCCGTTTGGGCAGCTCCTTGTAGAAGCGCTCGTTCATTTCGAAGAAGAGGGGCCAGTAGGTGGCCGAGGGTGTCCAGGCGCGCACGGTGATGTTGATGCTGGAGTCGGCCATCTCTCCCAGTCCCACGAAGGGGGTGCAGTCTTTCTTTTCCACTTCCACGGGAGGTGCGATGCGTTCCTGCACTTTGGCGGCGAGGCGGCGGTGCCGGCGTATGTGGCGGCGCCACCAGCTTTCTTTCTTCACCTCGGCGGCCTCGTCGGCCAGGAGCTGCTCCTCGTTCCGGGCCTGCTCCTGCTCGGCGACTTGCACGGCCTGCAGGCGCTCCATGCGGTCATCCTCGATGTACTGCCGCACCACTCGCGGGTCGTCGGCGAGCATTGAGAGTATGGCCGCCTTGGCCTGGTCGTAGTCGGTGTCGTAGCTCAGCGACACGGTCCACTCCACGCGGCGGTAGTCCTCCATGGAGTAGTTGTTGATGGTGCCGGTGCTCAGTCCGCCGTTGGGGATGACGATGGCCTTGTTGTCGAGGGTGTTGATGACGGTGTTGAAGATCTGTATGGCCTTGACGGTGCCGGTGTATCCCTGCGCCTCGATGAAGTCGCCCACGCGGTAGGGCTTCAGCAGGAGTATCAGGACTCCGCCGGCGAAGTTCTGCAGCGTGCCGCTCAGGGCCATGCCGATGGCCACGCCCGCCGAGGCGAACAGGGCTAGGAAGGAGCTGGTCTCCAGGCCCAGGATGCCGATGACGGTCACCACCAGGATGAAGTATAGGGTGATCTTGAGC
This sequence comes from uncultured Porphyromonadaceae bacterium, assembly GCA_900541835.1. GTDB lineage: Bacteria > Bacteroidota > Bacteroidia > Bacteroidales > Muribaculaceae > Lepagella. The sequence goes on along the minus strand of UQLL01000009.1, from coordinate 23,110 downwards.
AGAGACAGCAGGAATGTGCACAGCGACGGGTCGGTGCCGCGCCGCTCCATCACGCGCCGCGTGAAACTGTAGAGCTTGCGGATGATGAACCGCCCGATGTAGAACACCACGATGGCCACCAGCAGCTTGAAGCCGAAGTCCACCAGGGTGTTGCAGAGTTTGTCGAGGATGCGGTCCAGGGAAAGGCCCTTGAAACTGGCGAAGAACTCTTCTTCTTTCTTGAGGACGTCCGCGGCGGGATTCTCGTTGCTGGTCGGTGTCTGTGCCAGGATGAATGTCAGCAGCTGGTTCATTCGAGTACGTCTTTATACCACTGGTAGGTCCGATAGAATCCGGCGGTGTTGTCTGTGGGGGAGTAGAGGTTTGAGCTGAGGCCGCAGTAGCGTGCGGGGTCGATGCGCAGCTCCAGGAAGTAGTCGGTGGTGGCGGCGTACGTCACGGTCTGGGAGAGGGCGTCGGCCACGGCCATGTATGCTGGGTCGGCGACGTTGCCGGCGGCATAGGCGCGGCAGAGGTCGAGCAGGTCGTAGTAGGGGCCGAGTCCTGTCGCGCGGCGATGGTAGACCTGCACGTCGGTGGCCGGCGGCGTGGGCTTGCCGTGCATGAGGGCTCGGCAGGCGGCGGCGAGTGCCGGCAGATGGTCGGTGCGCGTCACGCTGATGGTGGCCGAGCGGCTGATGCCGCCGCGCTTGTCCCAGTAGCCGAAGAAGGTGCGTGCTGCCTCCTCGATGTCAGTCTGGGGGCGCATCAGCTGCGGCAGCATGAGCTGGTAGGGAATGCCGTCGGAGATGACTTCGGTGGGATAGGCCACGTATCTGTCGCAGTGGCCGCGCAGCTCGTAGGCCACCTCGATGCCGCCCATGTGGCAGCAGTCGGCCCAGATGAACGAGAAGCGGCCGCGTGGGATGGCCTGCGCCAGGTCGGTGATGTTCATGAATCGCCCGGCGTGGTCGCTGCCGAGGCTGGAGTCGTCTCCGAAGGAGTATTTGTCGGCATGGCGGGCGGGCATCCAGCCGGAGGCGTGGCTCCATAGGATGAGTCCGTAGTCGCGGGCGGGCGCCAGGTGGGCGGCGTCGTCGATGACCCGTGCCATGCGCTCCGGGTCGGTGCTGAGCCGCGACTTGTCGTACTCCTTGAGTTTCACCCAGGTGGCGGCTTTGCCCTCGCGGCGGAGTTCCCAGAGTCCGGGGAGGTCGGAGGTGTAGTCCCAGCGGTAGAGGAGCCATCGGCAGGAGTCGGCGTCGGCTCCTGCGTCGAGGAATCCCTGCCGCATCTCGTCCATATCGTTGCCGAGGTCGGAGCTGAGGGAGTTGAATGCGGCACCGTAGACGAGCACGGTGCGGCGCGCCGGGCCCTGCAGGGGTTCCGGCTGTGGGTCGTCCTTGCCGCAGGCGCACAGCAGCGGCAGCAGCATTGCCGGTGCCGTCGCGGCCAGTATCTTGGCGAGAGAGGTTCTCATCTATTCATTAACGTGCTCACGGACGCAAAATTGCCGTTGCGCCGGAAAGGTAGGGGATAGCAAGGCCGCACACCGACAATTGGCATCGGGTGCGGCCTCGTTTGGGGGTGGGGCGGGGCGCTTAAGCCTCGGCGTGCGGCTGCACGTTGATGAACTTGCGTCCCTCCTTGCCGGTGGAGAATACCACCACGCCGTCGATGAGGGCGTAGAGGGTGTGGTCCTTGCCCATGCCCACGTTCAGGCCGGGGTGATGGGCGGTGCCGCGCTGGCGCTTGATGATGTTGCCGGCACGGCAGTTACTGCCACCGAAAATTTTAACGCCGAGGCGTTTGCTCTCTGATTCACGGCCGTTCTTCGAACTGCCGACACCTTTTTTATGTGCCATCTCTAAGTTTGCCTGTTTTAAGCGTTAACGATTTCTTTTACCATCACTTTGGTGAACTGCTGGCGGTGGCCGTTCTTGCGGCGGTAGCCCTTGCGGCGCTTCTTCTTGAAGACGATCACCTTGTCGCCCTTTACCAGGGGTTCGAGGACCTCTGCGTTCACCTTGGCACCTTCCACGGCAGGTGCGCCGACTTTCACGTCGCCGTCGGCGTCAATGAGGAGGACCTTGTCGAAGGTCACGGCTTCGCCCTCTTTCACATCGCCGAGATGGTTGACATACAGGTACTTGCCGGCTTCGGCCTTGAACTGCAGTCCCTTGATTTCTACGATAGCGTACATTTTGGTTTATGCGCTTTGTTCTGACCGTTGGGCGGTCGCCGTTGTGGCGACGCTTGTGCTGCCTTGGCGGTATATATCTTTTGCGGCTGCAAAGTTAATGCTTTTTCTCCGTCTGCGCAAGTATTTCGCCGGAAAATCATTAATTTTGCGGCATGGAAGACCTGTCAAGGGGGCGATTCGCCCCGTCGCCCACCGGGCGGATGCACCTGGGCAATGTCTGGGCGGCCCTGCTCAGCTACCTGTCGGTCAAGAGCAGGGGTGGGAAGTGGATCTTGCGCCACGAGGACCTGGACCGGCAGCGGTCGCGGGCCGAGTATGCGAGGCTCATCGAGGATGACCTGCTCTGGCTCGGCCTGGAGTGGGACGAGGGGGGAGTGGACGGACGTGGTCCTTTCGGGCCCTACTCGCAGAGCCTCCGGGATGGCGTGTACGAGGAGGCCCTGGGGCGGCTGGCGGAGCGCGGGCTGCTCTATCCGTGCGGGTGCCGTCGTGCCGATCTGCTCGCGGCCTCGGCGCCGCATGCCAGCGACGGCCGCCCGGTGTATGCCGGCACGTGCCGTCCCGCCGGAATGCCCCGCCGGGTGGAGCTGACGTCCGGCAACGCCGTGAGGGTGTGGGTTGGAGAGGAGAGTGTCAGCTTTTGTGACAGGCTCTTCGGGGAACAGTGTTTCGACCTGGCGGGGGAATGCGGCGACTTCGTGGTGCGCCGCGCCGACGGCGCTTTCGCCTACCAGCTGGCGGTGGTGGCCGACGATGCCGCCATGCGTGTCAGCGAGGTGGTGCGCGGGTGCGACCTGCTCCCCTCCGCCGCCCAGCAGATATACCTGTTCGGTCTCCTGGGCGACGAGGCGCCGGCATACGGCCACGTGCCGCTGCTGGTCAACGCCGCCGGGCAGCGGCTGAGCAAGCGCGACGCGACGCTGTCTATGGCCGAGCTCCGCAAGCGCCGTTCGCCCGGGGAAATCCTCGGTATCCTGGCCTGTATGGCAGGGCTGGTCGCGAGGCCGGAACCGATGTCGGTTCCCGACCTCGTGCCTCTGTTTTCGTGGCGGAAAATGCCGGCCGTCAGAGCCCTGTGCCTGTCGGAATCTCTATGACCGGCTCGCCGGGCAGGCCGATGTATGGCCTCCCGGGGTGCTTGCGCATGAACTCGCGCATCATCTTCACGGCCTCTGACAGCGTGGGGGCCGAGCCGATGCAGGTGTAGAACTCGCCGCGGGGCGTGGCGAGCAGGAAGGCGTCGTAGCCCTCCTTTTTCAGGGCGTCGGCGTCGCTCTGGGCGTTGGCCGTCATCTTGTACTTCCCCACGGCCACGCAGGCCGCCGGGGCACCCTTGGCGGGGGCGTCGCCATGCAGCGTGAGGGGCTCGCGGAAGACGTACGCGGTGTCGAGCCCGACACGCTGTCGGCGCGGCCCCTCGGTGCTGGTGAGCTCGGGGAGGCCCAGCTCGGCGTCGGCTTCGCGCTCGGCCGCCTTCTTTGCCTGCGCGGCTTCGTAGGCGGCGCGGTAGTTCTTCTCGGTGGGCTTGCAGGCGCACAGCATCAGCAGCAGCGCCGGCAGCAGGTATGTCAGTCTTTTCATTTAGCCATTCCTCGTCATTCATAATGTTAACGCATGGGTGGCCGGAAATATTCGCCGGCTTGCATGTGTGCGAAAAAATCACTACCTTTGCGGAAATGAACCGCATAGGCAAACTCTACTTTCGCTATGGCACCATGGGCTCGGCCAAGACCGCCATGCTGCTGACCACGGCGTACAACTTCGAGGAGCGCGGCCTGGGGTATCTGTGCCTCAAGCCGGCCATCGACACTCGCGAGTCCGGGAGCGTGATCCGGTCGCGCATCGGCATCGAGCGCGAATGCAGCTGGATCTACCCGGCTACGGACGTCTACCGGCTGGTTCTGGAGCGCATGGGCGCCGACGGGGCCATGATAGAATGGGTGCTCATCGACGAAGCCCAGTTCCTGAGCGCCGAGCAGGTGGACCAGCTGGCGCGTCTGGTCGACGACACCGGCGTGAGCGTGGTCTGCTACGGCCTGCGCACCGACTTTCGCTCCCACCTGTTCGAGGGGAGCCGCCGCCTGTTCGAGATAGCCGACACCATCGACGAGGTGAAGTCCACCTGCAACTGCGGACGCAAAACCATCGTCAATGCCCGCACCGACTCGCGCGGCGGCATCATCACCGAGGGGCAGCAGGTCGAGATCGGCGGCAACGAGCGCTACGTGGCCGTCTGCCGCCGTTGCTGGCGCAACAAGCGCATAGAGCGTGCCCGGCGCACTTCCCTCCCCCTCGACAGCTGACCTCCGCGGACTGTAGGGATGCACCATGGAGCATCCGCAATCCCCGCTTATGTAAATACACCTGAGAGCCTTAAACCTACCATGATGGAAGAGAAACTGACACAGAGAATCATAGACCTCATGCAGCGCGAGGTCGTGCCGGCTGTGGGCTGTACCGAGCCGGCGGCAGTGGCGCTGTGCGTGGCGCGCGCCGCAGAGCTGCTGGGCTGCCGGCCAGAGAAGCTTGACGTGGCACTGAGCGCCAACATGCTCAAGAACGCCATGGGCGTGGGCATACCCGGCACCGGCATGACCGGCCTTCCCATCGCCATCGCCCTCGGCGCCCTGTGCGGCCGTAGCGACGACGGCCTCGAGGTCCTCGCCCGCGTCACTCCCGAGGACGTGGAGCGCGGCAAGGAATACATTGCCACCGGGGCCATCAGCATACGCCTGGCCACGGACACCCCCTCGGTGCTCCACATCGACGTCCGGGCCGAAGGTCAGGGCCGCACCTCGCGCGCCGTCATCTCCGAGAGCCACACCAACATAGTGTTCGAGGTGGCCGACGGAACCACTCTCCAGGACAAGCGCACTGTAGGAAGGCATGCCGGTGCTTCCGTCGACGCGGGTCCGGAGACGGATGCCTACCCGGAGCTGACGCTTAAGCAGGTGTGGGACTTCGCCACCACCACGCCGCTGGAGCGCATCGCCTTCATCGCCAGGGCCGCGCAGCTCAACATCAATGCCGCCGACCAGGCTTTCCGCCATTCCTACGGCCACTCCCTGGGCCGCATCGTGGCCGGCCCGGGCAAGAAGTTCTTCGGCGACACCCCCGTGGCGCACATGATCTCCTACACCTCGGCGGCCTGCGACGCCCGCATGGGCGGCTGTCCCGTGGCCGTCATGTCCAACTCCGGGAGCGGCAACCAGGGCATCACCTGCACCATGCCCGTGGTGAGCTTTGCCCGCGACGTCGACGCCGACCGCGAGCATACCCTCCGAGCCCTGGCGCTGAGCAACCTCGTGAGCATATACATCAAGCAGAGCCTGGGGCGCCTGTCGGCGCTGTGCGGCTGCGTGGTGGCCGGCACCGGCGCCTCGTCGGGTATCGCCTACCTCATGGGCGCCGGCTACGAGCAGGTCTGCGCGGCCGTCAAGAACATGGTGGCCAACCTGACCGGAATGCTCTGCGACGGAGCCAAGCCCTCGTGCGCCATGAAGATAGCCTCGGCCACCAGCACTGCCATGCTCTCGGCCTTGCTGGCCATGAACGGCCAGTGCGCCTCCTGCTCCGAGGGAATAGTCTGCGAGGACGTCGACCGCACCATCCACAACCTCACCAGCATCGGCAAGGACGCCATGCGTGCCACCGATGCCCTCGTCCTCGAGATAATGACCAACAAGTAAATTAAAAATGGGTTCTTACCACCACAGCCACCGTCGGAGACGCGGGCCGCGCGGGGCGTCGCTGATATGGCTCGTTCTCGCAGCCGTGGCGGTGTCGGCGCTTCTGTTCGACACCATCGGCGGGGAGCAGCCGGTGCCGGAGACGCCGCAGCGCCGCTATCCCGGCACTCCTGACTCGCACAAGTCGAAGGTACTGCCGCGCACCGCCAAGGAGGCCAGTGACCACTTCCACCGCACCTACGACGACACCGACACCGTCTATGCCGGCGACAAGGCCGGGCGCCGCTCCGCCTCCTCCGAGAACAAGCCGGAGCATCCGCGCCCGCAACAGCAGGCGCAACCGCAGCCCAGGACCGGGAAGGCGGCGCCGGCAAAGGCGGCGCCGAAGCCAGCCAAGCCTGCGGCCAGGCCCGCGCCAGCCAGCAAAGCGCCGCGTTGAGGCTCGGCCGCAATGACAAAGAATACCACCGACTGCATAGCCAAGCGCGATTCCTGACCGGGAACCGCCTTGGCTGTGCAGTCGGTGAGTGCGATATGAGAATGACTGTTTACTATTTTTAACGCTTTAGGGGGTAATTGCTTCAAACGTCCTAACTTTGCAAAAATAAGTCCTTCATAAGCAAAGAACCACAGTCACTACAATCAACAAACAAGTAAAAGACAAGACAGAAGAAATGAAAAGATCTCTACAGAGATGGGCGCCACGGCGCCTTATGTGGAGTTTGATTTGCGTCACTATTGCTTCAACGGCAATCAAAGCGCAGACCTTCACCGAAGGTAAACTCGCATACAGCATCGAGCACGGCAAGGCCGTGCTGACCGGCTTCGCCGCAGACCAGTTCGACGAGAACCTGGTTATACCCGCTACCGTTGCGTACAACGGAACCACCTACCCTGTGGCCGAGGTGGCCATGATGGCCTTCCAGGGCCAGGAGCTCGTCACCCTGGTGCTGGGCGAGAACGTCGAGAGCATGGGGCTTCGTGCCTTCGGCATCATTCCCACCCTGACCTCCGTCACCCTCAACTCCAGGCTCTCCGTGATAGGCATGCAGGCTTTCATGGGCGATAAGGGCCTCAAGAGCATCACCATACCCGGCGGCGTCACCACCGTTGACGAGAACGCCTTCTACAACAGCGGCCTGGAGAGCGTCACCATAGGCGCCAAAGTCAAGGACCTGTCGCCGAGCGCCTTCTGCGGCACCGCCCTCAAGCAGATTACCGTCGACGCCGCCAACCCTTGGTTCGAGGCCGCCGACGGCATACTCTATTCCAAGGGCCGCAAGAGCCTGCTCCACTATGGCGGCGGCCTGGAGGCCACGGCATTCACCGTGCCGGCCGGAGTGGAAGAACTCGGCGACTACTCTTTCTACGGCATCAGACCCCTGGAGACGCTCAACCTTGGTGAGGGGCTGAAGGAGATTGGTTACTTCGCCTTCAGCCGCGTCAAGCTGGCGTCTCTGACCCTGCCCGCGAGTCTGGAAAGCATAGGTTCCTGCGCATTCTATGCAGCCAATGCGCTCAAGGAGGTAAGGGTGGCCGAGGGAAGCGTGAACTTCGCCGTGGAGAACGGCGTGCTCACCAACCTCAAGGACAAGATCATGGTGTTCTGCGCCGGTGAGCCGGCTGCTGACATCGTGGTGCCCGACGGCATCGTGGCCATAGAGGGAGGCTGCTTCGTGGGAAAGGAGAGCCTCGTGACGGTCTCCATCCCCGCCTCGCTCAGGACAATCGGCAAGAACGCTTTCGAGGAGTGTCCGTCGCTCACCACCGTTAGCGGCTGCCAAGGGCTGGAGGACATCGGCGAGTCGGCATTCATCTACTGCGAGGAACTGAAGAACTTCCCGTTCACGGGCAAGCTGCGCCGCATCGGCGACAGCGCCTTCGTCGGAGTGCTGGGTTTTACCGAGATGATGCTTCCCGAAGGGATCGAAGTGCTTGAGGGCTATGCCTTCTCCGACTGCTCGAGCATAACCAGGGCCTCTATACCCGCTTCGGTGAAAGAACTGGGCGAGGCCGTGTTCCACACTTGCGAGGCGCTGGAGAGCTGTCAGCTCCCCGCCGGACTCAAGGCAATCCCCAACGGCACCTTCGCCAACTGCCCACTCACGTCCATTGACATACCGGCATCGGTGACCTATATCGGCGATGACGCCTTCTTCAAGTCGCAGTTCGCCGAGGTCAAGCTCCCCGACGGCCTGCGCCACATCGGTGACGGCGCCTTCTACGATTCCAAGCTCACCTCCATCACCATCCCCGAGGGGGTCGACACGGTGGGCAACACCTGCTTCGGCCACTGCTTCTCGCTGCTGACCGTGGACTTCGGCCCCGGCGTCAAGGTGATAGGCTCCAGCGCCATCAACTATGCAGGTCCCACCAAGGTCATCCTCCACGAAGGCTTGGTCGAAGTGCAGAACCTGGGCATTTCGCTCTGCCCGGACCTGACGGAGATAGTGCTTCCCTCCACCCTTCAGAAAATCGGGCCGAAAGCTTTTGCCCGCTGCCCGTTCAAGAGCGTCGTGGCCAAGATGCCCACACCTCCGGCCATCACCGAAGACGTGGCCACCCGCGCCTTCTCCGACTGGACCAACTACAACGGGGACTCCCTCTACGACTACTGCACCCTGCACGTGCCCGCCGCCGCCCTGGAGGCATATAGGCAGGCACCAGGCTGGCGCCTCTTCAAAACCATCCTCGGCGACGCCGACGGCGTGGAGGGCATTGCCGACGACGTGCGCGTGACGGAGATCCATACCCTCGACGGCCTGCGCGTGGCCGAGCCCGTGCGCGGCAGCGTGAACATCATCCGCTACAGCGACGGCTCCGTCCGCAAGCAGTACGTTCCGTAACCCCCTACCCACCTAACCTGCGGGGGCGGGGCGCGTGTGACTGGCGCCCCGCCCCCGTCCCGCGCCCTCCCCAAAGCGCTGACCTCCGCCTATTTACCCACATACTTGCGGCGCAGCTTACTGAGAGTCTGCGGAGCCATGCCCAGATATTGCGCCAGAATCTTCAGGGGCACCACGCGCGAGAGCTTGGTGCGCGGCAGATGCCGCAGATTGTCAGTGTTGAAATCCCAGAAATTCTTCAGCCGCTCCTCGGCCGGCGACAGCGTCAGAAGCGAGTAGAGCATCTCGAAACTGTAGATTTGCTCAATGAGCAGGTTTGCGAGCCATGTGTCGAGTTCCTGATACTTTACCCTCAGATTTCGGAACTTCCTTACAGGGATGCGGTATGCCGCCACCTCGCTCACCGCAGACAGTGTAAAAAGGGCTGGCTCCCCCGTATGAAGAGTCCGGAAAGACATGAACACATCGCCGACGCCACCGAAGCAGATGGTGTCGGCTTTACCGTTCTTGGCCATTGAAACACGAGTTATCCCCTTTGCATTCAGAAAAATATAATCGCATATTTCGCCCTGGCGCACCATCACCTGTTCGGGACTGAACTCCTCGCGTACGGCGATAGATTCCAGCGCATCCGTACATTCGCGGCTTAGCCAGTGATATTTATTGAACATCTCGTGCAATGACGGCTCACTTTTAGGCTTTCTCATAATCTGTATTTATAGTTTTCAACAACCGCGCTGAAACAAATATTTTATAATATGTCCCAACCCCGGCTGGTTCTTAATCTATATTAAAAAATGCTTGTTTTTCAGTGAGGAAAGAGTCTCTAACTTTGCAGCGGACAAAAAACATAATTTTATCACAATGAGAAAACTGACCAAACATCTGCTTGCCATGGCGGCGGTTTTGCTTAGCGCAGGACACTCGTCGGCACAGCCGGTACCGAAAGTGTCGGCAACCTGCGGAGGGGCCGAAGCCCGCAGCACGCTGACGGCGCAGCCCGAATGCGAAACCCTCCCGCAAATGCTCTTCCGCACAGAGTCTTCACGCCCGCAGGATGCGGCCCGGGCCGTGGAGGGATTCATAGCTCCTCCTGTATCCGTGGCCGCACAGATGCGCCGCGCCACCGGAGGCGTAGAGCTTTACGGCAACGTGACCTTTTCTGAAAAGGCCGAAGGTTCCTCCAAGCCGGTCCATGCAGGCATCTGGAAATTCACCGACACCGGTGAGTTCACAGCCGTCAAGAACTCCAATCTCGGGGGCTGTTACTCCGCCGTGCTTATCGACGGTATCTATCACAACTATTATCCGGACCCTAACGGCGGTGTAAACGTTCCCCGTTACAAGGCTTACGACATCACCACATGGAAAGAGGTGAAGCGCCCCGTCAGCACCATCCAGGCCGGAGCTCTGCCGTTTGCCCTCTGCACCGACGGCAACACCGCCTACGGTCAGTATCTGACCGGCACGCAGTTCAAGTACGGACGCTTCGACGTCAACACCAACAAGTGGACCTTCATAGCCGACTGCCCCGCGCAATGGAACGCCTGCGCATGGGGTAACGACGGTTTCATCTATGCCGTTGACATGGTCGGCGACGCCTATAAGGTGACACCCTCGACCGGAGCCATGACCCGGCTCGGAGCCACCGGTGCTGTGCCTAAGTATGTCTCCGGCGCCACCATAGACCGTCGCACAGGCCGTATGTTCTGGACCGTAAATCCCGAGGATGAGTCCGGCTACCTCTACGAGGTGAACCTCACTACCGGAGCCGCCACCAAGCTCTGCGAGTTTCAGTACAAGGACGAGATAGGGGGCCTCTTCATTCCGTACGAAACAGACTCTCTTGCTCCGGCGGCCGTGACAGGTCTTGAACTCCTCTTTCCCCAGGGTACTCTGGAAGGAAAGGTCAGGTTCAAATGCCCTGCGACACTGTTCAACGGAGCTTCCGCCTCTGGCAATATGACTTACACTGTCTTTGTCAACGGCATCAGCACGGCCTCGGGAACCTGCTCGTACGGACAGGAGGCGAGTGTGGACGTGACAGTGGCTGAGGCCGGCAAGAAATATTTCTCCGTGCTGGTGAGCAACGACCGGGGTGACAGCCCTAAGGCGCACGCCCAGATGTATGTGGGCAATGACACTCCCAAACCCACCACAGTCACCGCCACTTACTCCGACGGTAAGGTCAAGGTGAGCTGGAAACCTGTTACAGCAACCGTCAACGGCGGTTATATGGATCCCGAAAAGATACGTTATACTGTCCGCCGCCTCCCCGACCGCGTGGTCGTGGCTGCCGATACCGCCGTCACATCCATAGAGGATCCGCTGCCTGAACCCGACAAATATACTATATATTATTATGTGGTGACAGTCTCATGCAACGGGCGTGTCTCCTCCGCGGCTCAGTCCAACAGGTTCGGGATGGGCAGCTACGCCGCCCCCTATCTTCAGACTTTCGACACCAAGGCGGTGCTCGACGAGTTTGTGGTCATCGACGCCAACTCCGACAAGATTACATGGGACCACTATAACACTGCGGCCGAGCAATGCGTGCGCGTCAAGTATTCCGGCACCAAGGCTATGGACGACTGGCTCATAACTCCCGCTATCCGCATGGAGAAGGGCAAAATCTATAAAGTGTCACTCGATTCCCATAACTCAAACTACAAATATCCGGAACGCTTCGAAGTCAAAATCGGCACCGCTCCGAACGTCGAGGGAATGACAACTGCCTTGATAGAACCTACCGTGGTGCCCGACAAGGTGGTGGTCAACTATGGCGGCTACTTCACCGCTCCGGCCGATGGCAAGTATTATATCGGCGTGCACGGCATCTCCGACAAGAACATGAACTATCTGTTCGTGGACAATCTGAGCATAAGCGAACCTATCGACGGCAACGCGCCGGCCGTTGTGGACAGCCTTAAAGTCATCCCCGACATATACGGCGCCTACAAGGCCACAATCACCTGCCGCCTGCCTGACAAGACTATGGACGGCAAGCCTCTGTCAGCCATCACCTCGATTGCGATTTCGCGCAACGGAGAGCCGGTGGCCACCTTCCCGTCGCGCACACCCGGCTCCGATTTCTTATGGACCGACGAGGGAGTGCCCGCCACAGGTCAGCACACATGGAGCGTAGTCTGCCAGAATGACTTCGGCTCCGGCATCCCCGTGGAGGCTTCTGCAATAATCGGCCTCGACAAGCCGTCGCCCGTGAGCAACATCCGCATGGTCGAGAATCCTGTCGGCACAGTCACCATCAGCTGGGATGCTCCCACGACCGACGTCAACGGCAAGCTGTTCGGCTCCACGCCGCTTATATATACGATCACAAAAGCATCCGACACCAAGACCATCTACGGGCAGAACATCACCGACAACAGCTTTACTTATAAAGTCTGTGAGGAGAATGATGCTCAGAGATTCTTTCAGGTGGCTGTATTCGCTGTAAGCTCCCAAGGTACATCTTCCGGCCTCGGCGGCCCGATGTCGCCTGTCGGTACGCCCTATACAACTCCCTACAAAGAGTCTTTCGCCGCCAAGAGGATGACTCATGTGCTGGCTACAAGGGTGGTGGAAAACAACGGAGCCACATGGACCATGCAGGGGGACGGCGACCTGGGTATCATCTCCTCCGACCGTGATAACGGTTTCCTCGCAGGCAAGTTTACCAAAATCGATGGCAAGTCGCAGTTGGCTTCGGGCAACATAGACCTGGGCAATCTCTCCCGTCCCGTCTTCACTTTCTATACCTACAATATGGCCAAGAATGACGCAGCAGGCCTCACGCGCAACAACAACATACTTGAAGTTATGGTGCGTCTGTCCGATACTGACGAATGGAAAGTGCTGCGCAGCGGCACCGTCGACGAACTCTGCTCCGGCGACACCTCCGCCTGGCGCCGCATCAGTGTCAGCCTTGCCCCGTATAGCGGCAAGAAGGTTCAGGTGGGCCTGCAGGCTACCTGCAAGAAGTTTACATACATGATGGTCGATCGCATGGAAGTGTGTCAGGAGGTGGACAATAATCTCGCCGTCGTGGCTGTCGATGCTCCCGAGAGTGTGCGGGCAAACGAGGAATTTGCCGTCAGCGCCACCGTGGAGAATACCGGCGCCGGGGAGGCGTCCGGCTATACGGTCGAGTTTTACCGTCAGGGCGATGCCGGGCCATTCACCACAGTGCAGGGTACTCCGATAGTTCCCGGCGGAAGGGTGGATGTCGAAGCCCTCTGTTCTCTCGGTTTCGATCAGACCGACGCCAAGGCCCTGTATCATGCCGTGGTGCGCTATGCCAAGGATGAAAATGACGACGACAATGCATCGGAACAGGTGGCCGTGGAACGCGAATATTCCGTCAAACCTGCTCCCGCTGCTCTGGACGGACATGTTTCGGGCCGCAATGTCTCCCTCCATTGGCTCTCGCCCGAACTTACGGAGCAGAATCTTGAAGGAGAGGACTGCGAGAGGCTGGAGTCATGGGCTTACAAGAGAATCGGCGACTGGACTATGGTAGATGCCGACCGTGGCGGCATCGGCGGTTTCAAGAACTTCACGCTGCCCAATCAGCCGATGCTCAGCCACCGCTCATTCTTCGTACTGGAGAAGACAGCCGCACTCGACTCGACTTTTGACGTGCATGGAGGCAGGAAGTGTCTCGCCTCAATGTTCCTTTATGACGACGGTACAGTCGATGACCGCGCCATCTCGCCTATGCTTGACGGCTCGGCACAGACCATTACGTTCTGGGCCCGCAGCTATGCCGCCGGACTGCCGGAGAAGATGCAGGTATATTGCTCGGAAGGTGGTCGCGACTGGGCCGACTTTACGCTCAAACAGACCGTGGCCAAGGTACCCGGCATATGGACGCAATATTCTCTGGAGGTGCCCGCCGGTACGAAGTTCTTCGCCATCCGCAGTAATGCCACAGGAGCCGGAATGCTCCTGCTCGACGACTTTACCTTCCGCGCAGCCCCGCGTCAGGTGTGCGGATATGCCGTGTACCGCGACGGGAAGCGCATGAATGCCGAACCGGTCGCTGACCGCGTCTTTACGGACTCAGAGGTTCCCGAAGGGGAGCACATCTATCAGGTCACCGCCATCTATACAGACGGCGATGAGTCGGCGCCGAGCAACTCGTATTCGGCACGCTGCGCCGTTGACCTGACTGCCGCCGAGTCGGGCATAGAGGCCGGACAGGGATATATCGCCGTCACCGGATGCTCAGGCAAGCAGGTGACTGTCACGGCAGCCGACGGCATAGTCTGCTTCCACGGCACACCACAGGCCGACTTGCGGGTGGAACTCCCTGCCGATGTTTACCTGGTGCGCGTAGGTGACCGCTCCGCCAAAGTGATTGTACGATAACCTGTCATCTTTTACCGCTGCAATTATTATTGGACAATACAAAATAAGGGCTGATTCCCGGTTGCGGGAGTCAGCCCTTTAAGTCATGCCTCAGTTGCGGGGTTTTAGGCGAGGCGCTTCTCGAGGTTGGCGCGGATGGCCTTGAGGAAGTCGGCGCTGTTGACAGCCTTGGGCATGGCGGAGGCGTCCATGAGGTTGACGAGGTCCTTGGTGACGGTGCCGGCGTTGAGGGTGTCGAAGCAGGCGTCCTCGAGGGCGTCGGCGTACTTCACCAGGTCGTTGAGGCCGTCGAGCTCGCCGCGCTTGCGCAGGGCGCCGCTCCAGGCGAAGATGGTGGCCATGGGGTTCGTGGAGGTCTCCTCGCCCTTCAGATACTTGTAGTAGTGGCGGGTGACGGTGCCGTGGGCGGCCTCGTACTCGTAGTTGCCGTCGGGCGACACGAGCACGCTGGTCATCATGGCCAGGGAGCCGAAGGCAGTCGATACCATGTCGCTCATCACGTCGCCGTCGTAGTTCTTGCAGGCCCAGATGAAGCCGCCCTTGGAGCGGATCACGCGTGCAACGGCGTCGTCGATCAGGGTATAGAAGTACTCCAGTCCGAGGCGCTCGAAGTCTGCCTTGTACTCGTTCTCGTAGATCTCCTCGAAGATTTCGCGGAACTGGGCGTCGTACTTCTTGGAAATGGTGTCCTTGGTGGAGAACCAGAGGTCCTGCTTGGTGTCGATGGCGAACTTGAAGCAGGAGTGGGCGAAAGAGCGGATGGACTTGTCGGTGTTGTGCATGCCCTGGAGCACGCCGGGGCCCTTGAACTCGTGGATGGTTACCTCCTCGGTGCTCTCTCCTCCGGCGGGGATGAAGACGAGCTTGGCGGTGCCGGCCTGGTCGGCGCGGATCTCGACGCTCTTGTAGACGTCGCCGTAGGCGTGGCGGGCGATGGTGATGGGCTTCTCCCAGTTGCGCACTGCCGGATGGATGCTGTCCAGACAGATGGGGGTGCGGAACACGGTGCCGTCGAGGATGGAGCGGATGGTGCCGTTGGGCGACTTCCACATCTGGTGGAGGTTGTACTCGGTCATGCGCTTGGCGTTGGGGGTGATGGTGGCGCACTTCACTGCCACGCCATACTTCTTGGTGGCCTCGGCGGCCTCCACTGTGATCTGGTCGTTGGTCTTGTCGCGCTCTTCGAGGCCCAGGTCGTAGTATTCGGTCTTGAGGTCGACGAAGGGGAGGATGAGTTCGTCCTTGATCATCTTCCACAGGATGCGGGTCATTTCGTCGCCGTCCATTTCCACCAGCGGGGTGGTCATCTTTATCTTGTCCATGGTATTGGTGTTTTTTTTGAATTTGTAGGGACGCACGGCTCGTGCGTACGCTTAGGAAAGACTGTATAGGAACGCACGGGCCGTGCGCCCCTATAGGTCTTGACTCATTTTACTTTCGGTTTGCGTAATAGTTCATCAGGCAACCGTCTGCCAGGATCTGGCGCTCGGTGGGGGTGAGGTTGCGGAAGTAGAGGTGCAGGTCGCTGACCTTGCCATCCTTTGTGATGACCTTGGCATCGATCTCCTCCTTGCCGCCGAGGATTGCCTGGCGGATGCCGGGCACGAAGACGAAGTCGCCGTCCTGGTAGTCGAACGGGGTGCCTTCGGCGATGGTGAAGGGCACGATGCCCCAGTTGATGCAGTTGGAGCGGTAGCGCTTGGTGGCGTACTCGTAGCAGATGTTGGCGTCGCCGCCGAGCACTTTCTGGCAGGAGGCGGCCTGCTCGCGTGCGGAGCCGTCGCCGGGACGGTTGGCGAACACGCAGGAACCGAGGGAGGTGTCGGCGGCCTTGGCCCCTACTTTCTCAAGCACGGCCTCGATGTCGGCGGGGCACTTGCCTTCGCGGCGCTCGAGGTCTTCGGCCTGGATGCGCTTGCTGCGGCCCACGTACTCGGGTACGCGGCGGGAGAGGGCGAACTCGCTGAGCTTGAGCGGGTTGGAACGATAGCTGGAGGTTTCGCCGGAGGGGATGAGCTCGTCGGTGGTGGTCACGGGGTCGTGGATGACGGCGGCCAGTTCGAGCAGCATGTCCTCCTGCATGGGGTACATCTTGGGCCAGTCCTTGATGTTGGGGCCGTAGCGGAGCTCGGTATCGAGCTTCTCGTGCTGGTAGCCGTTGTATACTCGGCGCTCGTAGATCTTGGCGTCAAACTCGTAGGGCTTGTGGCTGTTGGTGTAGTCGACGTCGGTGGCGGCGGTGATGACTCCGCCGTTGGCGGCGGTGGCGGCGATGGAGCGGGCGTCCATGAGGGCGACGAGGCTGAGCTGGCCCTGGCCGGGCTTGGAGCCTTCGCGGTTGGGGAAGTTGCGGGTGGTGTGGCGGATGCTGAGGCCGTTGTTGGCCGGCACGTCACCGGCACCGAAGCAGGGGCCGCAGAAAGCGGGCTTGATGACCACGCCGGCCTCGAGCAGTTCCTCGGCAACGCCGTCGCGCGTGGTGGCCATGTACACGGGTACCGACTGCGGATAGGCGGAGATGGTGAAGTAGTCGTTGCCGACGCTCTGGTTCTTGAGGATGCTGGCGGCCTCGGCCAGGTTGTCGTAGGTGCCGCCGGAGCAGCCGGCGATGATGCCCTGGTCGGCCATCACCTTGCCGTCGCGGATTTTGCCTACAAGGTCGATCTCGACCTTGTCGCCGAAACGCTTCTTGGCGTCGGCCTCCACCTCGCGGAGAATCTTTTCCGGGTCGGCCTGCAGCTCGTGGATGGTGTAGGCGTTGGAGGGGTGGAACGGCAGGGCGATCATCGACTCCTGCTTGCCGAGGTCGATGCGGATCATGCCGTCGTAGTATGCCACCTTGCCGGGACGAAGTTCCTTGTAGTCCTGGGGGCGGTTGTGGATTTCGTAGTGGTGGCGGACTTCGTCGTCGGTGACCCAGATGGAGCTGAGGCAGGTGGTCTCGGTGGTCATGATGTCGATGCCGTTACGGAAGTCGATGGGGAGTTCCTTGACGCCGGGGCCGGCGAACTCGAGCACCTTGTTCTTGACGAAGCCGTTGTCGAAGACGGCCTTTACCAGGGAGATGGCCACGTCGTGGGGGCCGATGCCCTTGCGGGGCTTGCCTTCGAGCCATACGAGCACAACCTCGGGGGCGTTGATGTCCCAGGTGTTGCGGAGCAGCTGCTTGACGAGCTCGCCGCCGCCTTCGCCTACGCCCATGTTGCCCAGTGAGCCGTAGCGGGTGTGGGAGTCGGAGCCGAGAATCATGTTGCCGCACTTCACCATTGCCTCGCGGGCGTACTGGTGGATGACGGCCTGGTTGGCAGGCACGTAGATGCCGCCGTATTTCTTGGCTGCGGAGAGTCCGAAGACGTGGTCGTCCTCGTTGATGGTGCCGCCGACTGCGCACAGGGAGTTGTGGCAGTTGGTCATGGCGTAGGGCAGCGGGAACTTCTCCAGGCCCGACGCGCGGGCTGTCTGGATGATTCCGACGTAGGTGATGTCGTGGCTCATCATGGCGTCGAAGCGGATGCGCATCTTGTCGCCTTTGGAGCCGTCCACGTCGTGGCTGCGGAGGATGGAATAAGTGATTGTGTTCTCGCGGGCCTCTTTGGGTGCGGGGAGTCCGGCGGTCTCGGTGGCAAGTTTCTCGCCGTCGAGCAGGTACACGCCTTTGTCAATCAGTTCAACCATGGGATTAGATTTAGGTTAGGTATTTTATTGTTTTTTAGTCGATCAGGGAATCGGTGAGGAGAGTGAGGGCGAGCATGTCGGCGCTGCCTCCTGGCGAGAGGCGTCGACCGGTCATGTCCGTGCAGAATTGTTCGTATGCGTTTGCGGAGAAATCGGCGAGCAGGGCCTGTGCCTCGGCCTTGACCTTGGCGAGGGCCTCGATACCGCCCCGGTGGGCGATGTTGGTGTCGTCGAGGGTGGATATGATGCGCAGCAGGGTCTTGTGCAGGCGGTGCGGGTCCTTTTCGGGCAAACTGCGATAGAACGGCAGCCAGTCGGCGAACAGCTCCGTATAGCCATCCTGGGCCATGTCGAGGGCGGACCGCAAGCCACCCTTGTTCCTGGCCTTGGTGCCGTGTGTGCCTTCGGCGTGCCGGAACTCTCCCGCCAGCCGTTGAATGTAGGGACGCACCAGGGTGCGCCCGTTCATCTCGGCCAGCCGCGCCGCTACTGCGCTCACCATCAGCCCGAGGGCGAAGATGGCTCCTCGGTGGGTGTTGACGCCGCCCGAGGCGGTCATCATGGCCTCCTCGGCCCGCAGGCCCAGGCGCACGAGTGCCTCGTGGCTGTACCGGCCGGTCAGCTGCAGGCGTGCGAACGCCTCGAAGCTGGGCCGCAGCGCCTCTATGGCCGTGCTCATGCGGGAGTAGTCCATGTCGGTGTGGGCGCCGTTGCTGGTGGGTGTCACCAGTCCCGGCTTGGGGTCGAGGTCGAGTTCTGCCTTCAGGGCCTGTTCGGCCTTGTCGCCTAACAGCACTGCGATGGTGGTCTTGGGTAGCAGCGTCGATGCCGCCTCAACATCCTTGGCTGCAAGTAGTTTGCGCACACGCGAGGCGCTGACTGGCTCGTCTCCGACTTCGCATCTCGACACCTCCCGCACTTCTATGCCACACTTGGGCAGCAGTTCGCGCATAAGCTCGTTATAGCGGGCCGTCAGTGGGTCCGTAGGCTCGCTGCCGACAAAGCGCACGGTGGCGCCGAGTGCCGGGGCGATGTGCCGGGTGAAGATGTCCAGGTCGAGGGCGATGTGAGTGTCGGTGCGCTCCTCGACGGACTTGATGAAGTAGGTCGGGAAGGTGGCGGCGCTCACGGCATAGCGGCTGCCGCGCAACACGTGCACGTTCTCAAGGTCCTTGGTGCCCTCCTCGATGGCGTGGCGCCTCAGACCGTAGGGAAAGCCGCCGGAGGTGTCGTCGAGCACCGGTATTACGTACAGGTTGTCGACCTGCGCGGCGGCCTGCTCCACGAGGTAGCGGTGGCCGAGGGTGAAGGGGTTGGCGTTCATGACGATGACGCCGTTGCGGCCCTGGCGGCGCTCCTTGTCCAGGTGGCGCAGGTAGGCGTCGATGCCGTGGCGGTCGGATTCCAGGAGCACGGCCTTTGGGGCGCAGCCCACTTCGCGGAAGGCTAATGACCTGAACTTCGGCGCATACTCTGGCTTAGTGTACAGCAGCAGGTTGGGCCGCGCCTCGCCGGAAAGCTCGGCAGCTTTGCCTTGGAGATACTGGATGAGGCGTGGCAGCAGGCCTCCCTCTTCGAGGTCCTGGCTCACGGCCACGCCCTGCAGCACGAAGCCGGATGACGACCGCACGAGCGAGGCCGTGGCCGCCAGTCGGTCGTCTCCGTCGTAGAGGCCGGCCACGCATTCGGGCGCTGCGATGGACTCGAGCCTGCGGCTACGCAGGAACTCTTCCCACTCGGCGCGCAGGCGTGGCACCGAAAGCGGAATCTCGCGTTCAGTGAAGCCGGAGAAGGTAGCCATCGCAGAGTTCGTCGATACGGTTCATGAGCTGGTCGAGGGGATGTGCGGCGCTGCGCATGCACTCGCGTGCGGGACGGCCGCAGACCAGGCAGGTGCGCGGGGGCGACTGCAGGCCGGCGCGGCTGTAGGGCACGCACCCGGCGCCGATGACGTCTATGTCCATCAGGCGCCCGAGTGCGTGCTTCTCTTCGATTGCCACAGCCTGGCGCTTTGCCTGGTCGGCCGTGGCCTGTACCATATAATATGCCTCGAAGCCTGTGCGCAGGTCGCGCAGGGTGCGTGTGAGCACGCGCCCTGCGAAGGCCTGGTCGAGGGCCTGCACGGCGGCTTCGGCCACGATGGCGGCCGAGCGGGTCTGCTTCTGCGGCCCCGGCATGACCACCGTGAGCACCACCAGGGTGCCATGCGGCCATGCCTCCATCAGACGCGCCTGCATGTCGCGGCGCCTGTCGCGCGATGCCAGCAGCTCTTCGAGAGTCATCACAGAGAATTAAAAATTAAATTGAGAGATTTCAAGTGGCAGGCGAGCCTATGCTTCTGCAATTGGTGTTCGCTTCGGCGTGGCGCTGCCTCTCTCTTCTCCGCGCTGTAATTTTTAATACTCTCCTATAGACTTGATTACGTCCATGACGGAGCCATCCCTGTTCATCACCACTCCAACGGTCTTGTCGCCGAAGGGGAGCTTGTCGGGAGTGCCTATGATGGAGCTGGCCTTGTCGCGGAGGGTCTTGATGTCGACCACCTTGACGCCAGCCTTGCTCAGGCGTTCGGCCAGCTCGGGACGGTTGGGGTTTACGGCCACGCCGTATTCGGTGACGATGACGTCGACGCTCTTGCCCGGGGTGATGAGGGTGGTGACCTCGTCGACGATGCAGGGGATGCGGCCGCGCAGCAGTGGGCAGACGATGATGCTCAGGGCGGAGTCGGCGGCGGTGTCGGGGTGGCCGCCGATGGCGCCGCGGATGACGCCGTCGCTGCCCACCAGCACGTTGACGTTGAAATTGACGTCGGCCTCCAGGGCGCTAAGGATCACGATGTCGAGGTAGTGGGTGGCGGAGCCGGCCTCGTCGGCGGCTGCGTACTCGTTGGCCGACACCTCCTTGTGGAACATGTCGTCGCGGAGGCTCTCTGCGGCCACCTTGTCGAAGCTCTGTACGTCGATGAGGCGGTCGATGAGGCCCTCCTCGTGCATCTTGACCATGTGTGCGGTGATGCCGCCCAGGGCGTAGCGGGCCTTGATGCCGCGGTCGATCATCTCCTGGCGTATGTACTTGACGGCGGCCAGCGAGGCGCCGCCCGAGCCGGTCTGGATCGAGAAGCCGTCGTTGAAGTAGCCGCTGTTGATGATTACCTTGGCGGCCTCCTTGGCCAGGAGGATGTCGCGCGGGTTCTTGGTGTCGCGGATGGCGCCGGAGGCGATCTTGGAGCTGTCGCCGACGCTCTCCACCTCCACCACGTAGTCCACCTGGCTCTCGGAGATGGCGTTGGGCACGTTGGGGTAGGGCACGAGATCGTCGGTGAGGATCACGACCTTGTCGGCATGCTGTGCGTCAGGCAGGGCGTAACCCAGCGAGCCGCAGATGCTCTTGGCGTTCTCGGAGCGGGAATAGCCGGCGGCGTTGCCGAGGGCGTCGGAGCTGGAGGCGCCGAGGAAGGCGACGTCGATGTGCAGGTCGCCGTTGGCGATGGCGCTGCCGCGACCGCCGTGGCTGCGGAAGACAACCGGCTCGTCCATGATACCGGCGCTGACGGCCTTGGCCAGTTCGCCGCGCATGCCGGAGGTGGAGATGCGGGTGATGACGCCGTTGCGGATGTGCTCGATCAGGGGCGAGTGCACGTCCTGAAGGCTCGATGCGGCCAGGTGCAGGTTCTTGAAGCCCATCTCGGCGAGCTTGTCGACGACCATGTTGACCACCTTGTCGCCGCCGCGGAAGTGGTGGTGGAAGGAGATGGTCATGCCGTCCTTAAGGCCGGTGCGGCGGATTGCCTCTTCGAGGCTTACGAGCTTGGGCGACCGGGCCTGCAGCTCTGCCTTGGGGGTGGGGTTCTTGTCAAGGTTGCCGTCGAAGACCGGCTTCTGCATGGTCTTGGCTGCGGCGGCTATGTCGTTTGCGCGTTCTTTCAGTGTGCTCATTACTTCAGGTCCTCCTCGTTAAGAATTCCGGATGCGATTGCCAGGTCGATGGTGCGCTGTGCGCGGAGCACGACGGGGCGGTCTACCATCTTGCCGTTGACGGCGATGACGCCGCTGCCCTTCTTCTCTGCCTCCTTGATGGCGGCCAGGATGGTGCGGCTCTTCTCGATCTCTTTCTCTTTGGGGGCGAAGACGTCGTTGACGACCTCGATCTGGCGCGGGTTGATGATGGACTTGCCGTCGAAGCCGAGGGTCTTGATGAACTCTACCTCCTTGCGGAAGGTCTCCATGTCGTTGAGGTTGGAGTATACGGTGTCGAGGGCGTCGATTCCGGCCGCGCGTGCTGCCACCACGATGGTCTCGCGGGCGAGGCGGAGTTCGTCGCCGCCGGGAGTGCGCTGTGTCTTGAGGTTTGCGCTGTAGTCCTCGGCGCCGAGGGCGATGCCCATCATGCGGGGGGAGGCGGTGGCGATGGCGTAGGCGTTGACTATGCCCAGGGTGGACTCGATGGCGGCCATGATGCGGGTACGGCCCAGGCAGCCGATCTCGCGCTCCACCTTCTCGATCTCGCGCTCTACCTCGATTACCTCCTCGGCGGTCTCGGTCTTGGGCATGCGGATGACGTGCACGCCGGCCTTGACCACGGCCTCGATGTCCTTCTTGCCGTAAGGGGTGTTGAGGGGGTTGATGCGTACCACCATCTCGGTGTTGCCGTAGTCGATGGATTTGAGGGCGTTGTGGACAAGCAGGCGGGCTGTGTCTTTCTCGGCCATGGTCACGGAGTCTTCCAGGTCGAGCATTATCGAATCGGGACCGTAGATATGGGCGTCGGCCATCATGCCGGGGTTGTTGCCGGGCACGAACATCATGGTCCTGCGAAGTCTTTGCATTGTTTTAGGATTTAAGGTTTGAGGGTTTGGGCGCGCGGTGCGCCCGATCGGTGAGGGAGTGGATGGTCAGTCTTTCCAGACGTCGTTGCCGGTGGCGCGGACGGCGGCTGCCGTGGCGCGTGCACGGATGGTGCAGTCGAGGGCTCCCTTGTCGGTAGCGTCGACGATGGCGTTCTCAATTCCGCGTTCCTGTAAGGTTTCGCGGATCAGGGCTTCGATCTGGCGGCCGAACTGGTAGGCCACCGTGCTGTCGAGGTTCACTGTCAGTCCGGGCTCCTCGGCCGGGGAAATCTGGATCAGGATGTCTCCCGACTCCAGCGTGCCCGCCTGGGCATTCTTGACTTTCATAGCGAGATGAGTTTGGTATGTGATGTAAGGTTGGTTTATCGGGGACAAAATTACCGCCCTTTTTTCAGACTGCCAAATTTTATCGGGGGAAAATGTAACTGGAAAACATGTTTTATAACACCTACTCTCAACTGGCAAGTGCAAAATTAGCGATTTCACGGAAGAACGCCTTTTT
>UQLL01000008.1 GCA_900541835.1 uncultured Porphyromonadaceae bacterium | reverse complement strand
AACAAAATATGGGGGGATTCAGAACGATATTTTGCACTTCGTTATTGAATCTTCAAAATAGGTGCCAGCCCTAATTTTGTACCGCCTCAAAAAGTTTTATCGGACAGCAATAGTTTTTATTGCAAATAAGGAGGTTGCCCACATCTGCACAGGTGTAGTCAGTCCTTAATAAAAGTTTTATTACGAGGCTAAAAATTTGTTTATATCCTGTTCATTGACTAATTTTGCAGTGCGAACAAAAAATGTTACCGCCAATGAAGTAAAACTATTAACTGACATATTGAAAAGAGTGTTTCACTTTTTACCTGATGTATTCTGAAAAATCGCCAAATTATAAGAGTACTCATCGCAGTAGAAAGGAAATGCTTGCACCTCCACAGGTGTGGGCTTTTCTTATTTGCATGGGTACAGGCGTTTGGCGATGCCTTCAGAATAGCAGATAAAGTAAAGAAGCCTACACCTTCTTTTTGCTGTGTCACCCAAAAAGCTTATGGAGATATTTCAGCAAAATGGTCTATACGGACTAAAAAATGATTGTGGAGCTATAATTATTTCTCCACAATATAGAGATTTCTATCCCTACTCATGTGGATTGGCTTGTGTGAGAGATATAAATTATCACTATGCATATATTGATCGCCATAACCGAGCTATTGTTCCTTTTGGCAAATACATTTGGATTGATTCTTACTTCACCTGTGGGTATGCCAGAGTTAAAGGTTATTCATTTCTTGAAGAGAAAGAATATTGGGGTCTTATTAACACAGTAGGCGCATTAGTAGTACCACTTGAATACGACAATATATGGACAATCAATGAACAGTATATTGATAACTTAAAGGCCTATAAGAATGATAAAGAGTGTAGAATAAACCTTAGGGCGGCTGAAAAACATATAATCCTAGACGGACTTAAGTATATTAAAACTTATACAATCGATGAGTTTAAGGCTGAATTTAACGTAAGTAGAATATTTATAAAAGTTAATCCAAGCAATAATGTCACATCTTTTCATTTCGGCACAAATATTGGCATTGTTTCCAATGACAACTATATGGTAGACCCGGTAATCTCTATTGTGTGTAACAGTGCAGGTAAACTATTCAGCTTACTCCATAATAAGAAAAACATTGGTAGGACACCTGTAAAACAAGCTATACACATAGCGAAGACCAAACCGACACAGTACTATTCAAGAGATTACGACTCCTATGATGATTATAACAACTATGTTGAGGAGTTAAGGCTTGATGCCTTTGAAGGCGATGAGAGTAACTATTGGAATATTGGCTAAAATAATAATAGATGAACTACCCGATACATTATGGTTTAGAAAAGGCTGGGTTACCGCTTATTCTGACCACAGACAATCCCAAAAATCTATGTTTCTTGATAGATACAGGGTCAACGAATGATGTAATCTTTGATTTTGTGTATCAGCACTTCAAGGATTATTTCACACTGACTGCTGAAAGCCAAAACATCATGGGAATTGATGGATCTTTCAAATCCTCTTTCATCGTAAATACCGACTTGCAGTTTAATGATTTAAGGTATAAAGCACCATTTGTAGTCCTTGAAGCAAATGATGCCATAAACCAAGTACAGGCGGAAACAGGCATACAGATACATGGCGTCTTGGGCATACCATTTCTTATGGAGAATAAATGTCTTATAGACTTTAACAAACTAACAATACATAATAAATGATAGAGGGATTATTAATAATTGCCATTGGAGCACTGATTTTACTTTATGTACAAAGGCAGTCTGACAAAAAGACAATCGAACGACTGGATTATAGACTTCGCAGATATGAGGAACGAACCAATGCAGAAGATGAAATAGAAGCCCAAAAATTACACGACTGGTATCATTTTAATAAAATTATGAGACAGCTTCGCTCTGAAGACGAGTATTCTCAATTTGAGCCGGAAGAAATCATTAAAGAACGAGCAAAAGTAAAGTTCCGTCAAATTTATGGATATGAATACAAGGAATAATAAGTTATCATTAGATACTGAACTCGTGTACACCGGAGGTATCGGATTTATGTTTGAGGTCAATCAATCATTCAAACATAATCTGATAAGTCCTGATGTGCTTACATTCTTTGATGGTGTGCCGGAGAATGAAGAAGTGACCAAAGATTGTGCTTTTCCTTTTGCTAAACCATATACAAATCTTCGTCAATCCATTTTTCAGCATATTGGATGTGACTGGGTCGTATGCTCTGATGGTATTTTCCGAAAATGCACTACGATTAAATCGTATAGTTGAATATCGTAAAATCTTTGACACTGTTATGTTTCATGTAGATAGAACTATCTGCGATGAAAATATAGCAGGTATTATCTCGCTAAAAAAGTAATATTATGGGGAAGTTGCAGTTAATATTCAAAAAGTTGATGTTATTTGAAAACATATATGAAATTTATTCTGACTGTCATAGCTATCACATTGATTATATTTGCCATAGAATTGAAAGTTTTCCTACAGGACTTAACATATGTGCTTTGGAGAATATACCAAATCGTTTGACTAAACATACATAAATTGACTAAAAATGGATGAAGATACTCCGAGCTTTGTAGTGGCTCTAATTATAAATGTCATTGTCTTTATTGTCATACCTTTGGTTATGACATATCGACGTGGCTATTTTTTTCAATTCTGATGAACATTTTAATTGTATAAAGAGAGTATTCAAACGGAAAAATCAATATCTCCCAACAGAATGGACTGCAACAGGACTCAGGCAAATATCTGCATTTGAAAAATATCAGATAAAAAAGATCGTATTAAAACTTATGCCTTACGACAAAATAGGCTATAGAGCTATAGTAGTTCTCAAAAGTAACAAGACTGTCGAATATCCTCTTGGAGAAAATAAAGGATTTTGGATTGATGATATAATTCCAAAAGACAATGTTCTGATTAAGAAGTGGCAGAAAGGATATCAATATAAATACGATGTTATCCCCATTAAAGAACATGAGAAATTCAGTTAAATTTGTCATAAAGATATTCATCCTAATGGTCTATCTGATTGCTGTTCTATTTATTTTGGAAAGCCATTATGTTGCAATTGGTGAATGTGCAGCGAGGGTATATTATTACCCTTTAGGTAGATATGATTATCTTTTGATCTCTCTTGTGGGGATTGTCTTGCTATCAATCTCTCTATATCTCATTCATACCTCTAAAAGGCTACGATTTATTGAAATATTCATATATGCGAGCATAATCATAGCAACCTTACTATGGGGGAATGATATACTCGCATCAAGCACAATAGAATGGCCGAAAGTATATCATGTGCAGCCCTTATCTAAATAGTTGTTTTGACTATTTACGCGAGTTCGGGATAAAAAATGCCCTGAAACTTCTCCCGACGCTCCTAAACGACGCAGGAAGCGCATGATGTCCGATGCGGAAGTCATCACGATCCTGATCTGCTTCCACTTCAATACCTACCGCAACTTCAAGCATTATTACCTGTCATGCGTGTGCGGACAGTGGAGGCATCTGTTCCCGAGCCGGTTCTCGTACAGCCGTTTCGTCGAGGTCATGCCGCGTTGCTTCGTAGCCCTGACGATGTTCCTGCGCCTTGCCTGTTTCGGGAAATGCACGGGCATCAGCTTTGTTGACAGCACCTGCATCCCGGTTATGCACAACAAGCGTGAATTCAACATGAAGGTATTCAAGGGCATCGCGGCCAAGGGCAGGAGCACCATGGGATGGTACGTCGGCTTCAAGCTGCATCTTCTCTGTAACGAAAAGGGCGAGCTTGTGAGCTTCGTGCTGACCCGAGCCAACGTCGACGACCGCGAGGAGTCAGTCATGGACACGCTGACAGACAGGGTGTTCGGCAAGCTGCACGCTGACAGGGGATACATCTCGCAGTCGCTTTTCGGGCATCTGTGGGACAACGGGGTACATCTCGTGACCGGGCTGCGCTCGAACATGAAACAGCGTCTGATGCCCCTCTACGACAAGACAATGCTCCGCAAGAGAAGCGTCATCGAGTCAGTCAACGACATGCTCAAGAATGTGGCGCGACTGGTGCATTCCCGCCATCGCAGCGTCCATAATTTCATCATGAACCTGCTCGCGGCAATGGGGGCATACTGCTTCTTCTCCACAAAGCCGCAAGTCAATTTCGATTACGAGGTGCCTGAGTCAAACGGGCAGCTCGTAATCTGGCAATAAACGGCAACGGTTAAAAAAAATCAGGCGATTCGGTTGGATCGTCCGATTTTGCGTGTCAATATGTCGTTGTCTGATTTTGTGGAGTTTTATCTCGAACTCGCGTTCATTAACTACGGGCGCGGGAGCGGAACAAACAGCGAGACGGCCTTGCGGCAGGCGGTGAGCAGGTGCTTGAGCAGCGGCTTATGAGCAGTGAGGCGCATGCCGGAGTCGATGTCCTGCATGGCTCTGCGGATATTGTCCATGGCGAAGCGTAGACCTTCCTGCGCCTCCGAACTATCGCCGAACTCATCGAGCAGATACTCCCGCACCGTCAGCGCCTTCTGCAACCGGGCCTTTTCGCCTGCCGCCGTCCAGGCGCCTTTGCCCCCCTGGCGATAGACAGCCATGGGGCGCGGGAAATATTTGATGGAACCATGCCGGGCATAGAGCATGTGCGTGGGATAATCTGGCCATACATCGAGCGAAAACCACTTCTCAAGCTCCGACATCCGCACCAGCTCGCGCCGATACATAACGGAACAATTGGTGATGTAATTGCCCCGGCTGAGGTCGGCGAGAGTCGTGTCGGACTTCTGCCCGCCGTTGCTGAGGCTCTTGACTCCCGTTCCGGCGAAATGGTTGACGACCCTGTGGAAAGTGATGGCACACTCCGGATGCGACTCCATATATCCGACCTGCCGGCGCAGCTTGGTGCGGTCGCACCAGTAGTCGTCGGCGTCACACATGGCCAGGTACTTACCGGTGCAACGCTGCAGCGCACGCAGGTAGTTCTGCCGCAGACCCACATTGCGGCTGTTGCGGAAGACCTTAATCACACCAGGATAGCGGCGCTGCCACTCACAGGCACGCTCGTAGGTATCGTCCGGGCTACAGTCATCGACCACTATCAGCTCGACGTCAAACGGGCCATTCTGCCGCACCACTCCCTTGATGGCACGCCCGATCAGCTCCTGCTGCCGGTAGGCCACCATCACCACGCTCACCGTGGGTCTCGTCTCCTTCATACCGCAAAGATAGGAATTAATTAGGAATCAGGAATGAAAAACGAGGAATTATTTCCTAAAAGGCCTGTTTTCAATTGAGATAAAAGCCATATTTGCGGCTGCGGGGAAGATTGAGTAATTTTGCAGTGGAAAATGAACTATGACAGAACTGACCGCAAATAAGTCTCGTGCGCAGAGACTCGAAGGATTTATCTGGCAGCACGTGCTGCTGTGCGTATCGCTGTTCGTTATGACCCTTGGCGCAGCGCTGTGCCTGCGTTCCAACCTCGGCAGCAGCGTTATTTCCACAATCCCGTACGTCATGACATTGGCCGGTGAATCGGGGCAGGCCCCTGCGTTTACCATCGGAGAATATACCTATCTGATGAACTTCCTGCTTGTGGGAGGGCAGATGCTGGTGCTCCGGCGGCGCTTCGAGCTTGTTCAACTGTTCCAACTGGTGATAGGCTTTCTGTTCGGCTTCCTGCTCGACATCAACATGGTTCTCACTGCTCCTGTCGTCTGCGACACTCTCCCGTTGCAGATTGGCGTTCAGCTGGCCGGTTGCGCGGTGCTGGCCTTCGGCATTTCCATGGAGATACGCTGTGGGTCGGTGACGATGCCCGGCGAGGGTTTCCCCGTGGCCGTAAGCCGCGTCACCGGCGCACCCTTTCCGAAAGTCAAGATCCTGGTAGACATCTCCCTGGTGACCATCGCCATTGCCCTGGGATACTTCTATTTCGGCCGCTGGCAGTGGCATGTGGTGGGCGTAGGCACGCTGGTGGCCATGGTTCTCGTTGGAGCGCTGGTAAAGCTATACAATCCCCTCATGGGCTGGTTCGACCGCCTGCTTTGCTTCCGTCCTCACTTCCGCCGCCAACTCTACGGCCTCGCCCGCTTACTCTACCGCCAAGGCAGATAACC
Organism: uncultured Porphyromonadaceae bacterium; assembly: GCA_900541835.1. GTDB lineage: Bacteria > Bacteroidota > Bacteroidia > Bacteroidales > Muribaculaceae > Lepagella. The sequence goes on along the minus strand of UQLL01000008.1, from coordinate 74,083 downwards.
CCGAATCAGTCCTCCGAAAAGACACGAAAAATCGGGACACCAGCAAAAACAGAGAATGACTGCTAAATTGCAGCCACCCTCTGTAATGGATAGGCGGTTAGGGGTTACTTTCGCAGGTTTTCTTCCTCCTTGGTTATTTCAGGATCCATCCCCCAGCTCTGCTTTGTGAGGCGCACGTAGTTGTTGTAACGCCAGCGGGCGTTGTCCCTGGCGGCACGGAAGAGCTCGGCGGCCTCGTCGGGGTACTGCTTGAGCACAGAGGCAAAGCGGACCTCACCCTTGAGGAAGTCCTCGAACTTACTCCAGTCGGGTTCCTTGCTGTCGAGCATGAAGGGGTTCTGGCCCTGAGCCTCGTTGTCGGGGTTATAGCGCCAGAGCTGCCAGTAGCCGCACTCCACGGCGCGCTTCTCCTCGTCCTGGCTGTGGCCCATGCCCGCCTTGAGACCGTGATTGATGCATGGGGAGTAGGCGATGACGAGCGACGGGCCGTCGTAGGCCTCGGCCTCGCGCAGGGCCTTGAGGGTCTGGGCCTGGTCGGCGCCCATGGCCACCTGAGCCACATAGACGTAACCGTAAGTGGTGGCCATCAGGCCGAGGTCCTTCTTGCGGATGCGCTTGCCGGCGGCGGCGAACTTGGCGATGGCGCCGATGGGCGTGGCCTTAGACGACTGGCCGCCGGTGTTGGAGTACACCTCGGTGTCGAGCACGAGGATGTTGACGTTCTTGCCTGAGGCTATGACGTGGTCGAGGCCGCCGTAGCCGATGTCGTAGCTGGCGCCGTCGCCGCCGATGATCCACTGGCTGCGCTTGGGCAAGTAGCCGCTCAGGGCCATTAGGGCCTTGCAGTCGGAGCAGCCCTTCTCGGCGCCCGGCCTGGCCAGCTCGATGAGCTTGCGGGCGGCTTCCATGGACTTGTCGGCGTCGTCGCGGTCGGCAAGCCAGGCGTGTGCGGCGTCGCGCATCTCCTGCGGAGCATCCGGGCACTCGTCGACGCGGCGGAGCATCTCTACCAGGCGCTCGCGCATCTTGTCGTAGGCCAGGGTCATGCCGAGACCGTACTCGCAGAAGTCCTCGAACAGGGAGTTGGCCCATGCGGGACCGTGGCCCTCGGCGTCGGTGCAGTAGGGGGTGGAAGGGATGGAGGCGGAGTAGATGGAGGAGCAGCCGGTGGCGTTGCTTACCACCTCGCGGTTGCCGAAGAGCTGGGTGATGAGCTTGACATACGGAGTCTCGCCGCATCCGGAGCAGGCGCCCGAGAACTCGAACAGGGGCCGGGCGAACTGACTGTTCTTGACGTTGAGCCTGGTGTCGACCAGGGAGGACTTGTTGCTGACGTTGTTAACCAGGTACTCCCAGTTGCGATCCTGGGCTTCCTGTGTCTCGAAGTGCTTCATGCTGAGGGCCTTGTTGCCGCGCATGCCGGGACATACGTCCACACAGTTGCCGCAGCCGAGACAGTCGAGAACGTCGACCTGCTGCACGAACTTGAGCCCTTCGAAGCCCTTGCCGATGGCCGGTTTCATGTGGTCGTCACCGAAGGGGGCGGCAGCCTGCTCGTCGGCGTTGAGCAGGAATGGACGGATGGCGGCATGGGGGCAGACGTAGGAGCAACGGTTGCACTGGATGCAGTTGTCCTTGTTCCACTCGGGCACAAAGGCTGCCACGCCGCGCTTCTCGTAGGCTGCGGTGCCCTGGGGCCATGTGCCGTCGACGCTCTCCATGAAAGCACTCACGGGGAGCAGGTCGCCGTTCTGGCGATTGATGGGCACCACGACGTTGGAGATGAACTCGGGAGCGTCAGGCAGGGGCAGCGAACTGTCGGGGAGCTGTGCCCAGGCCGGGTCTACGTCGAGGCGGTGGTACTCGTTGCCACGGTCAACGGCCTGGTAGTTCATGTCGACGATGTTCTGTCCCTTCTTAGCATAGCTCTTGACGATGAATTTCTTCATCTGCTCCACGGCCAGGTCGACGGGGATGACCTCGGTGATGCGGAAGAAGGCGGACTGCAGGATGGTGTTGGTGCGGTTGCCGAGTCCGATTTCCTGGGCTATCTTTGAGGCGTTGATGTAGTAGAGGGTTATGTTGTTCTGCGCCAGGTACCTCTTGATGTGGTTCGGAAGATTCTTTGCCAGCTCGTCGCCGCTCCAGATGGTGTTGAGCAGGAAGGTTCCGCCGGGCTGCAGACCACGCATGACGTCGTACATATGCAGGTATGCCTGGACGTGGCAGGCCACGAAGTTGGGAGTGTTGACCAAGTAGGTGGAGCGGATGGGCACGTCGCCAAAGCGGAGGTGGGAGCAGGTGAAGCCGCCCGACTTCTTGGAGTCATATGCGAAGTAGGCCTGGCAGTACTTGTCGGTATTGTCGCCGATGATCTTGACGGAGTTCTTGTTGGCGCCCACGGTGCCGTCGGCGCCGAGGCCGTAGAACTTAGCCTGGAAGCAGCCGGGGTCGCTGAGGTTGACCTCCTCGTGCACGGGCAGCGAATGGAAGGTGACGTCGTCGACGATGCCGATGGTGAACGAGTCCTTGGGCTGGGGCAGGGCGAGGTTGTCGAAGACGCTCAGCAGCTGTGCAGGAGTAGTATCCTTGGAGCCGAGTCCGTAGCGTCCGCCTACCACCAGCGGGGCGGCGGCGTTGCCGTAGTAGGCGTTCTTGACGTCCAGGTAGAGGGGCATACCGGCAGCTCCCTGCTCGCGGGTTCGGTCGAGCACGGCGATGCGCCTGGCGGTAGCCGGGATGGCCTTGAGCAGATGCTCTGTGGAGAAAGGACGGTAGAGGCGCACGCTCACCAGGCCGGTCTTCTCACCCTTGGCGTTGAGGTAGTCGACGGTCTCGCGCAAGGCCTCGGTGACACTCCCCATGGCGATGACCACGCGGTCGGCGTCGGGGGCGCCGTAGTAGTCGAAAAGGTGGTAGCTGCGGCCGGTGATGGCGCTGATTTTGTCCATGTATCCCTGCACGATGGCGGGCACTTTCTCGTAGTAAGAGTTGGAAGCCTCGCAGTGCTGGAAGTATGTCTCGGGGTTTTCGGCGGTGCCTCGGGCCACAGGCTTGAGCGGGTTGAGGGCGCGGAGGCGGAAGGCCTCGAGGGCGTCGCGGTCAAGCAGGGGCTCGAGGTCCTCGTTGTCCAGGCGCTCGATCTTCTGTATCTCGTGGCTGGTGCGGAAGCCGTCGAAGAAGTTGACGAACGGCACTCGGCTGGAGATGGTGCTGAGGTGTGCCACGCCGGCCAGGTCCATGACTTCCTGGACGCTTCCCTCGGCGAGCATGGCGAAGCCGGTCTGGCGCACGGCCATGACGTCCTGGTGGTCGCCGAAGATGCTCAGGGCGTGTCCGGCAATGGCTCGGGCAGAGACGTGGAACACACACGGCAGCAGCTCGCCGGCTATCTTATACATGTTGGGAATCATGAGCAGCAAGCCCTGCGAAGCGGTATATGTGCTGGTCAGGGCGCCTCCCTGGAGAGAGCCGTGCACGGCTCCGGCGGCGCCGGCCTCGCTCTGCATCTCCTGCACCAGCACGCGCTCGCCAAAGATGTTGAGACGGCCGGCCGCCGACCAGTCGTCGACGTACTCCGCCATCGTCGACGACGGGGTGATGGGATAAATGGCCGCTACCTCGGTGAACATGTAGCTGATGTGGGCGGCGGCCTGATTGCCGTCGCACGTTATGAACTTCTTTGCTTTATCCATATAGCTTGGTCGAAGTGTGGTTTTTGTGAGAGGGGAGACGGTCGTCGGCCCTCCCAGAATATTCAGTGTCTTAAATTAGAACACCTGTAGAACTGTTTTGTTTTTCAGCTGCAAAATTACACAATTCCGGGAATATGTGCAAGCCGCTTGGGAGCAGCAGGTCAGCGCACGGCCTGGCGTAATGCGCGCCAGCGGTCGAGCAGGGAGGAGAAGTCGGTCGGCAGCGGTGCCTCGAAGTCCATCTCCTCGCCGGTGTCAGGATGGCGGAATCCGAGGGTGCGGGCGTGGAGGGCCTGGCGCGGGCAGGCGTCGAAGCAGTGATGGATGAACTGGCGATAAGCGCCGGAGGTAGTGCCTCGCAATATGCGGTCGCCACCGTAGCGGGCGTCGTTGAAAAGGGGGTGACCCAGCGAGGCCATGTGCACACGGATCTGGTGCGTGCGACCCGTCTCCAGCCGACATTCCACCAAAGTGGCATAGCCGAAATCCTCAAGGGTGCGGTAGTGGGTGACAGCCCTCTTGCCGACGATCTCGTCGGGGGCGATGGCCATGCGGAGCTTGTCGCGCGGGTCGCGATAGATGGGTGCGTCGACAGTGCCGGAGTCTTCCTTGGGCTCGCCCCACACCAGGGCGTTGTACAGGCGGCGGGTGGTCTTGTTGAAGAACTGCAGGCCGAGGTCGGTCTTGGCCTCCGGGGTCTTGGCGATGACCAGCAGGCCGGAGGTGTCCTTGTCGATACGGTGCACCAGGCCCAAGCGCGGGTCGTTGACGTCGTAGCCGTCAGTGTCGCGGAAGTAGTATGCCAGGGCGTTGACCAGGGTGCCGGTCCAGTTGCCGTGGCCAGGGTGCACCACAAGCCCTGCAGGCTTGTTGACCACCAGCACGGAGGCGTCCTCGTAGACCACATCGAGGGGAATGTCCTCGGGCACTATCTCGAAGTCGTAGCGGGGGCGGTCCATGCAGATGCTGATCTCGTCGTCGGGCTTTACCTGGTAACTGGACTTTACGGCGCGGCCGTTGACGATGATGCATCCGGCATCGGCAGCCTGCTGTATGCGGTTACGCGAGGTGCGCTCCATGCGCGTCACCAGGTACTTGTCGATGCGCAGGGGCTTCTGGCCGCGGTCGGCGGTGAAGTGGAAGTGCTCATAGAGCTCGCGCCCGTCGGGAAGGGTGATCAGCGCCTCAGGGGACTCGGACTCCTCTTCGTTCAGCTGCAGGTCAATTTCTTCTGCCATATCGATGATGGTGCGGCACGCTGAAGCGGCCGCCAATTACAGAGTAATAGTTACTATCGATCCCGGTCAGAGGCCGATGGTCTCGTTCTCGCCCTCCTCGGAACCGCCCTCCTCGCCCTCGTAGTGGTAGGTGCCGGTATTCTCCTCTGGCACGGACGGCTCGACAGTGTAGGCGCCCTGTTCGCCCTCGGCGCCCTCCTCTGAGACGAAATCGGGGGTGAACGTCGGGTCGCGCAGCATCTCTAAATTATATAAGGAGTCGTAGAGCAGGTTGAGTCGATCGTTGTAGACTTCCACTACAATGTGGGCGGTGACGGGGACGAGCTGGCGCTTGCGCACTGGCCGGCCGTCGGCCATGACGCGCACCACCATGTCCCTGTTGTCGCCCAGCACGTACACCATCTTGATGTTCTTGAACCCGAGTTCCTGGAGGTGGGCCAGGGCGGAACGGTAAGGCATGCCGCGCATGGCGTTGAGGCCCGGACGGTCCTCTTCGTCTATCATCACCTGCTTGGGGTGCACGGCATTGATGTAGAGGAATACCTTGCGGCCCGGCTTGGCGATTTCGCCGCTCTTGGGAAACTGCTCTATGACGATGCCCGGACGCAGGTCGTCGCGGTAGAGTGAGTCGCGGATCTCCACGCGGAAGCCGGCGTCGTGCAGTTTCTCGGTGGCGGAGGCGTAATTCATGTTCTCCACATTGGGCACCATGCCCGTCTGGCCGTGCTTGGTGAAGATGGCCATGGAGAAGTAGACGATGAGCAGCCCGAGCGCGGCAAGCGCCGCTATCAGGAACGCGTTGACAAGTATCGGGTGGCGGCCTCCGAAAAGACCCCCCTTAGGAGCATTATCCGGGTCGTTGTGCGTATTCAAAACGAGTGAGTCTTGATTTCAGACTACAAAATTAGTGAATTTTCCTCAACCAATGCGCGTATCCAAAAAAAATTCACTAACTTTGCAGCCGATTATGGGAAAGAAAATGCGTTGCACTTTCTTGCTTACGCTCATGCTGGCCGTCCTCACGGGGTGCGGCGAGTATAATCGTGTGCTCAAGAGCAAGGACGTGGATGTGAGATACAATTACGCCAAGAAGGCCTACGACCAGGGCAAATACCTTCAGGCGTCTACGATTCTAGAGGGTCTCATCACCCCGTTGCGCGGAGGCCCACGCGGCGAAGAGGCCCTGTACCTGCTCGCCATGAGCTACTACAAGAACCAGGACTACCTCAACTCGGGCGTCTACTTCCGCACTTACTACGGACGCTACCCGCGCGGCACGTACGCCGAGGATGCCCACTTCTACTCCGGCTACGGATACTACAAGGAGTCGCCGGACCCTCAGCTCGACCAGTCCATGAGCCTCAAGGCCACCCAGGAGCTGCAGAACTTCCTCGACCTCTACCCCAAGAGCGAACGAGCCGAGGCCGCCCGCAAGGCCCTCTTCGAGCTCCAGGACAAGCTCACCCTCAAGGAACTCCAGAATGCTTACCTGTATTACAACCTCGGCATGTACCTGGGCAACAACTACCAGTCGGCCGTGATTGTGTCGCAGAACGCCCTCAGGCTATTCCCCTACTCCAAGTACAAGGAAGACTTCGAGATGCTCATTCTCAAGGCCAAATACCAAATGGCCCGCCAGAGCGTGGCCGAAAAGATGGAAGAACGCTACCGCGACGTCATCGACGAGTACTTCTCGTTCATCAACAACTATCCCGAAGGCCCCAATCGCAAAGAGGCCGACAACATATACAAGATTGCAAAATCTCACACAGGAAACTAAAAAGTCGAGAGTTTAGAGTTGTAGGTTGTGGCGCGTCAAAAGCCCTTCTAAGAGTTCGGGCTTTTACCCGCGACTCTCAACTCTAAACTCTCGACTAAGAAAGACAAAATATGGATTACAAGAGAACCAACGCCCCGCTGAATACCGTGACGCGCGATTTGAACTCGCTGTCGGAGCAGACCGGTAACATCTACGAAACCGTGTGCGTGATAGCACGCCGGTCGAACCAGATAGCGGTGGAGATTAAGAAAGACCTCGAGAAGAAGCTGCAAGAGTTCGCCGCCAACGACAATATGGAGGAGGTGACCGAAAACCGCGAGCAGATAGAAATCTCGAAGTTCTACGAGCGCCTGCCCAAGCCTACCCTAATGGCCACGCAGGAGTACATCGACCACAAGCTCTATTTCTCCAACCCGGCCAAGCAGCGCGACCAGCTAGACGACTGACGCCGCCCAGCCCTCTCACCCCTAAAACGCCCAGACGCCAATCGGTGTCCGGGCGTTTTTTTCTTAATTGAGATGAGGAGTTAGAATCACGGCGACGGCCGGATAGCGCGAGGCTAATTCCTCATTATTTAAAAGTCGGGGGCTTCTAAGAAGAGGCCGAGGGCGACCCCGAAGTTCCAGCCCCCATGGGTCAGGTAGTTGCCGTAGACGGTCAGAGAGGCGAAAGGAAGGCTCACGACCCCGGCCAGCTGCGACATCACCCCGAAGTGCTTGAACCATCCGTCATAGCGGGCCATGCCATCGACGTCAGAAGCGATGTCGTGGACGTTGGCGAAGGCGTACAGATCACCGCGGACCTGGAGCTTGGAGAGGGGAGCGAAGACTGGAGTAACACCCGTAGCAAGCCAGTTCGTGCCTCGGAAGTGGCGATTAAAGAAACCGTTGACGGTGGGCAGCGGGCTGAACGACAGGCTACGTGCCAAGGTGCCGACGTAGTTCTCGTAGAGAGGTCCGAAGGTGGCCACGCCCTCGGCCCTTATTCCCAGGAAGAAGTTGCCCCGGAGCGTGAAGAACTGAATATAGCGGGCGTGAAGGCGCAGCCCCGTCTCCCATTTCCACAGCTCCTGCATGGCCTTGTCGGCATGAGGCTGGAAACGGCCATGGTCCAATAGCAGCGACAGTTCTGACAGGAACGATTGCCCGGCAGTGGGATACATCTCGTCGTTGAGCGTGGAGCCATCGGCACCGACACTCAACTTGACAGTACCGTGTCGACATCGGTCGCGCCCCAGGGCCATGTATGCCGGAGTCTGGAGCGAGTAATAGCGATAGGTGCTCAGGGCATATCCGGCATTGAAGCCGCCCCGGGCATGGCGTCCGATCGCCCACTCGTAGCCGAGCTTGACGTAGTTCTGGCTGCGGCCTACGGTTGAGGCGACAGGTACCTCGTCATAGAACATGAAGTCCTTGGCGTACATCTTCTTGCGCGTCATCGCGGCCTGTAGGATGAAGGCGGTGGCAGGCTGCGTGGGCATACGCAGGCGCGAACTCAGGTAGAGGGCGCCATAGCTTTGCCCTATCCATCCGCTCAGGGAGGCGCTGAAGAAAGTCCGACCAGGCACCTGCCAGCCGGCCGAGAGGTAGAGCATGCTCGACTGAGAGGATGTCAGCCAGCCGCCTGCGCCGAAACGGAACGGCGAGCCGGGTGCCATGCGCAAGTCGAGAATGTACCGTCCGTTTGAGTCGAGTCGGGCATGGGGCATGATGGAAGCAATCTGGGTGCCGCTGAGGGTGGTGTAATAGGCCTGCTCGGCACGGGTCATGTCCAACGGCCGGGACGGCGAGGCGGCGAACTCACGCTCCACAAAACGTTCTGCACGCGGTCCGACGCCGATGACAGCCACACTGTCGAAAGTGATGACGGGCGTCTGCCGCTTCCAGGCCTGACGCCGGGCCTCCACCTCCGCCTTGCCGCGCCGCAACGGCGTACGGGCACGAATGCTGTCGACAAACGACAGGCCAGTACTGTAGCCGATGGCGTAGATCTCGTCGGCCTTGTCGAAGTCAAGCACTCCGAAGTTGAGCACCGGCACCTGGATCTTGACCCCCTTGTCGGCCGGCAGCGAATAGTCGTTGTTCTGGATGATCATGTCCTCGAGCTGCGAGTAGACATTCCCGGGAATAGGCGGCCCGTCGGGCCCCGACACGCTTACGCCCACTATGAATCCTGGGTTGAACTCACTCTCAATCACGTTGACCGGGAAATTGTCATAGATGCCGCCGTCGTATACCAGCACTCCGTGCATCTTGATAGGCTCGAATACGAACGGGAAGCTCATCGAGGCACGCACATTGTCGCCCAGGTCGCCGTCGCGGCCAATAACCTTATGCTTATGGTAGATGTCGGAGTAGACACATCGGAAAGGCACCATCAGCGAGTCGAAGTCCTGACGGCACTGCACAGTGTATGGCGCGAAGAGACGCATGAACTCGAAATTCATCGGTATGGGATTGACGAGATTCGCACGCAAGCCATCGAGCCACGCATGGCGAACCGAGTCGCGCAGGTCCAGGTTCACATTGGCGATTGCCGGAGTGCCCTGAGGGATGTCGAAGTAGAAAAGGCGATCCGGGGCGATGGTGCCGGTGGCCCACAGGTTGAAGTCGGGCGACTTGATGAAAGTCATCATCTCTGCAGGCGACATTCCGCAGGCATAGAGACTACCCACCACGGCTCCCATCGAAGTGCCGACGATGTAGTCGATAGGTATTGCGGCATCCTCCAGGGCCTGGATCACTCCGATGTGGCCTATGCCCTTGGCGCCCCCGCCGCTCAGCACCAGCCCCACCTTGCCCGGATGAGTCGAGAGTTGAGAGTCGAGTTTTAGCTGAGAACTGAAAGCAGAAAGTCGAGAGACTCCTTCCGCACTCTGCAGGAACGCACCATGGTGCGTCCGCAAAGTGTCCACAGGGGCTGCCTGCACGGATAAAAGGCAGGCCAACAGAGAGAAAATCAGTGCGAAGCAGTGAGGTCGATTCATGCCTCTTAAACAAAATTTAACGCTTGTTAGTTTATTATACCTCCGAAAACTCGTAATTTTGCCGAACAATCACAACACGCAAGACATTCTATAAGAAAAGTACACAGCAATGAGACTGACACTGAAATCGTTAGCAACGAAGAGCCTGCTTGGCCTGGTATGCGCCTCGTTCATCGGGATGGGCGCCTGTAGCTCGATAAAGAACACGTGGGACAGCATGTCCCAGGCCGGCCAGGGCGCCACGGCAGGCGGAGCCATAGGCGGCGCAGTCGGCACGGGCGTAGGAGCGCTCATCGGCGGCGGCAAGGGTACCTGGATCGGCGCCCTCGTGGGCAGCGCCATAGGCGCCGGCACCGGCGCGCTCGTCGGCAACCACATGGACAAGCAGAAGAAAGAGCTCGAGGAGCAGCTCGCCTCCGTCCGCGAACTCGCCAACAAGAAGGACACCACCTACATCGTCCAGACAGTCAAGGACAGCAACAACCTCGACGCTATCCGCCTCGTGCTGGGCGACGCCGTGCTCTTCTCCACCGGCAGCTACACCCTCACTCCCGTGGCCAACGCCGCCCTGACCAAGGTAGCCTACAACCTGCAGCAGTTCCCCAACACCGACATCACCATAGTCGGCTTCACCGACAACACCGGCTCGCAGGCCGTCAACGACAAGCTCAGCCTGGAGCGCGCCCAGAGTGTGGAGAGCTTCCTCGCCGCCCACGGCATCGCCACCACTCGCATGAAAGCCATCGGCCAAGGCTGGAACAACCCCATCGCCCCCAATACCACCGCCGCCGGCCGCGCACAGAACCGCCGTGTGGAAATCTACATCACCGCCAACCAGCAGATGATCAACAACGCCGAGCGCCAGGCCAGCCGCTAAGATTGTTAACAGACGCCTTGCCAGGCAAAGCATCCACCCTGAAAAAGTCGCCGAGCTTCAGTTCGGTGACTTTTTCTTTATTCACAGCAGGCTTCTCAGATAGGGTTGCGACTTCTCGCCCGCTCCGAGGCCTAACTTTTTGTGCAGGCGGTAACGGGCCGAATCCACAGTGCGCTGGCTGCGGCAAAGCATCACCGCTATCTCCTTGGCCGACAGGCTCATGACGACAAAGGCGGCCATCTTGACTTCGCCGGGAGTGAGGTCCGGATGCGCAGCGTGCAGGTTGGTGAAAAAACGAGGATGCACCTTCTCGAAATGCACCCGAAAAGTCTCCCAGCGATGATCCGTAGAAGGCATGCCCCGGACAAGGTTACGTATCGCCGCCACTTTCTCTCGGGGCAATCCGCCCTGGGCATCGACCACCTCCGCCACCTCCGTCAGTATACCCTCCTTCTCCGCCTTCTCCAGGCTCAGAGCCACAAGCTTGCGGTTGGCATCGTCCAGGTTTCCGGCCGACTCGGCAGTGCAGATATAGTGGTCCACACCACTCTGCCGCATACTGCGCCACAGCCCATGCATACGGGTATTCTTGCGAATGTTAAGCCGCCAGATCAACCATCCGGCCCACACCGACACGGCAACCACCAGGATCAGCAACAGAAGTGTCAGCCACCAGGGCCACAAGGCGCCAAGATGCCGCTTGCCACGCTCCAGATCCGCCAGCTGCAACTCGAAGGCCGACGTAACCGACGATATGTCCGGGCTTTGCTCAAAGCGAATGCTGTCAATGATAGCATTCGAAACCAGTACAGCCTCGAAGGCTTCCTCGTGCCGTCCCTGCTTTGCCAACGACCGGCCCATAATCTCGTACAGCAACCCCAGGATAATACGTTCACCCGACTGGTATGTCCGGGGAATCTGCCTACGGCAGATCTCCTCCGATTCGGCATACCTGTTTCGGTTGAGCAGGAACAGTGCATAATTGCTCATGACGCCCTCGAAATTAATATTGTATCCGTCTTTCTCGGTGGTGTTCTGTATCAGCCTCTTATAATATTCCTCGGCTCTCTGCGGCTCCCCCAGATATTGGAAGAGGGAGGCGTAGTTCATATCCAGGAATTTGCGTTGGTTGGGTGGCAGGTTCATCTTCTCCAGCTTCTTGCATTGCCTCAGCGCCTCTTCATACCGATGTTCGGCAAGCAGAACGCCCGATATGTTAATCTGGATAGCCCTGTCAATGCCCTTGCGGATGTCATCCGTACACTTAGAGAGGCGCAGCAGGCTATCGGCCTTTGCCAAGTAGCGTTCGCACGCACTGTAATAGCGCAACCTGTTATATACGTGCGACACCAGCAGCATCGCCTTGGCGTCGTAGTAGCTCAGCGAGTCAGGCTTGCCAAGCCTCAGAATCCTAAGCGAAATATTGAGTGCCTTAGGGTACTGGGACGTGTTGCTATATCCAACACCGAGACGATAAAGTGTCCACAGCCGTTTACTGAGGGAGAGATCCTCCTGTTCCAACATTGCCTTGTTACATTCCACAGCCTTATCACGACGCCCGGCTTCGTAGTAAACCATGCTCTTCAACTCACCATGTTTCCATATAGGCTCAAGCATATTCAACGAGTCGACATAGTGCATACGCACATTGGGCGCCAGGCTTTCATCGGCCGCTTTATGTAGATAGTACTCCATTTTCATATTCTGACCGAACGACCCAACCGAACAAAACAAGGCCAATAAAAGAACCAAAACGTGTTTTGCCGACAGATCGGAGAAGTCTGTCAACCGAAGAGAAAACAAATACTCGGTCAAACCTTTGGAAAGGCAATTCATATGAGTGAACATATTGTAAAACTGCTTGTTGAGAGGTGATGAAGTATTTTCTGCAGTCTACTTCATTTTGCAAAGTTAGTAAAAATGCAGCATTGCAAAAACCTGATTTAAGGATTTTACACCATAAATTTGCGCAAAATCGATTCCCGCCCTTGCGGTTAACGCAGCAAGCCCGCCCGTAGCCCTTTAAGATGAGAACTAATACACATAATATGAACAAGAAATACCTGATTGCACTCATGGTGCAGATGGGCGCCGCCACAATGTCGGCGCAGCAGTTCGAGTCCGACGGCTGCCAGTACACCGTACTGTCCGCAGCAGAAAGGACCGTGCAGTTCACGGCTCCCCCCGCCACCAACCCGACCGAGTTAGTGATGCCGGCATCCGTGGAGTACAACGGCACACAGTACACTGTCGTGTCCATCGGAGCCAACAGCTTCGCCACGAACACCAACCTGGCGACCCTGTCGCTTCCTGCGACCCTGCGCGACATCCAGAACGGAGCCTTCTTCAAGACCACGAAGCTCAAACAGATCTACACCGCGGCCACTACGCCGCCCGACATCGAAGCGTCGCCCTTCGCCTCCGCCATCTACACCAACGCCACTCTGCACGTGCCGGAGGGTACATGGCTCGCCTACCAGACATCCTGGCGCCGATTCTATAAAATCGAAGAGCCGGGAGCCTGGACTGAGACGATAGACGGCATCAACTACCAGGTGGTGTCCCCCACCTCGCACCTGGCCGCCGTAACCAGCACGTCGCCCAAATATTCTGGAGACATCGTCATACCCTCCACCATCACCTCTCGAGAAGTGAAATGCAAGGTGGCCATAATCGGCGGCTACGCATTCGACGGCTGCTCGGCACTGACCTCCGTCCAACTCCCCGACTCGCTGCTGGCCATCGTCAACAACGCTTTCCGCAAGTGCACACGCCTCAAGCGCATTGACATGCCCGCCTCCGTTCGCGTGCTCAGCGAAGGCGCCTTCAACGCCTGCGACAGCCTCGTCACAGTGACGTTCCCGATGGCCCTGAAGCGCATCGAGAACATCGTATTCCAGAACTGCAAGCAGCTCAGGGAAATCACCCTCCCCGACTCTCTCGAATACATCGGACCCTCATCGTTCGCCACATGCTCGTCCCTCGTAGCCGTGCACGGAGGCTCCAGGATACGCGAACTCATGTCCGGTGCCTTCAACAACTGCACCTCCCTGACCGAATTCGCCATGCCTGCCGCCATAGAATTCATCGGAGTCACCGCACTGGCCAACATCAAGGTCAACTTCCCGGCCCCCTTCCCCGCATCGCTGCGCCAGATTGACGGACAAGCTTTCAAAGGCAATACCGCCCTGAAGCATGTGGTGATTCCCGAAAACTGCAAGCAACTCGGCGGGGCAAGCCTCTTCACGGGCTGCACATCACTGGAAACCGTCGTTCTCCCCAAGACCGTCTCCACCAACCCGGCCACATGGAGCAGCATGTTCTCCGGCTGTACATCGCTTAAATCAGCGAAATTGCCCGATTTCATGACGACGATTCCCATGAATTTCTTCACCGGCTGCGCCTCGCTTACCGACATAGACATCCCCGAAGGAGTGATTACGCTGGGCAACTACAGCTTCAAGGGCACCACATCCCTGCGCAAAATCAAGTTCCCTACCACCCTCACCGGAATCGCTCTCGGTGCCTTCCAGGGAAGCGGTCTTGACAGCGTCACCCTCCCCTCTACAGTGGTAAACCTTGGCAACCAGGTCTTCTACACCTGCCCCAACCTGAAAAGCATAAAGATAGAAGGGCCAGTGACTGAACTCGGCAGCTATTTCGCCGGCAAGTGTCCCGAACTCGACGAAATCATACTTCCCAACACCATCACCACAATCGGTCGCCAGGTCTTCGCCAACAATCCCAAGCTGAAATCGGTCTGGCTTCCGAACTCAGTAACCAAATTATACAAAGAGACTTTCATGAACTGCACCGCCCTTGACACCATAACGCTGCCCGAAGGCGTGAGCAATGTCCCCGTATCCATGTTCAAGGGCTGCACGGCCCTGCGTGCCATCACTTTCCGCTCGCACATAGACACCATCTCAGCCACCGCCTTCGCCGGTTGCACGGCCCTCATGAACGTCTACGCCCACCGCACAGTGCCTCCCGTGCTCGACCCCTCGGCATTCGACGACGCCACCTACGCCGGCGCCACCCTCCACGCCCGCACCCCCGACGCCTACCGCGCCGCCGACGGCTGGAGCAAGTTCAGCAACGTCACCACCGGCGTCGAGGTGCTGAATGAGACGGACGAACCGAAAATCATTGTGGCACCCGGCACGATAACGGTGCCTGAGGGCGCCAGCGTATACAATATGCAAGGCATGCTCGTAAAGCCCGAAAGCCTGCCCCGTGGCATCTACATCGTCCGCTCGCGCACGCACACCGTCAAGGTGGCTGTACCGTAATCGTTGAGAGTTGAGGACGGGGCGCCGAGCTGAAGCTCGATGGCAATCGCAAGGTAAATGCCTCACGAGCCCCGTCCTCAACTCTCAACTTTTTATTATCTTTGCGGCATGAAACAAATTGTAGCCGCATTGTTAACGATATGCCTGGCGGTCGGCGCGCAGGCGCAGGGGCCAAAGGGAGACGAATGGCAGGACCCGCAGGCGCTCGGACAGGGGAAACAAGCCTCCGCAGCATTGCTGATGCCCGCCGACAAGGCGTATGTTCGCTGTCTCGACGGCAGGTGGGCCTTCTCCTGGGTCAACCATCCCGACAAGCGGCCGCTGGCGAGTCTCTCGGCTCTCAGCCCTCAAATCTCAGCTCTCACGGATTCCATAGACGTGCCGGGCAACTGGAACGTGCAGGGCCTGGACTCAGCCGGCAACATACACTACGGCAAGCCGATATACGTCAATCAGAAGGTCATCTTCCGGCATCAGGTCAAGCCCGACGACTGGCGCGGAGGCGTGATGCGGACTCCACCCGAAAACTGGACAACCTACACGGACCGCAACGAGGTCGGCACCTACCAACGCAATTTCACCATCCCGCAGAGCTGGAATGGGCGTCGCGTATTTCTCCGTTTCGATGGCGTCGACTCCTTCTTCTACCTCTGGGTCAACGGCCGGTATGTCGGTTTCAGCAAGAATTCCCGCAACGCCGCCCGTTTCGAAATCACATCTTATATAAAGAAGGGCGATAACCAGGTCGCCGTGGAGGTCTTCCGTAACAGCGACGGCTCGTTCTTGGAGGCGCAGGACATGTTCCGGCTGCCTGGCATCTTCCGCAGCGTCTACCTCTACTCCACCCCGCAGAGCTACATCGCCGACCTGCAGGTGCGCACCGACGCGCAAGGGCGCCTGCGCCTCTCCCCCACCATCGCCGGAACAGCCAAGGGCATGAAGATGGCATATAAACTCTACCCTGTGGCCCTCTACACCGATTCTATATGCGGCCCCGAAGTGGCCGAAAAAAACGTCCTCGCCACCGATACCACCACTCTGACGGTGCCAGGCGCCAGGCTCTGGAGCGCCGAACAGCCCAACCGATACAAGCTCGTCGCCACCCTGCTTGACGCAAAAGGAAAGCCCCTGGAGACCACCGGCATATACATCGGATTCCGAAGCGTGGAGATACGCGACGTCTCACCCCAAGAGGACGAGTTCGGACTCGGCGGACGGCAGCTGCTGGTCAACGGCAGGCCGGTGAAGCTGCGCGGCGTGAACCGCCACGAGACGGATCCGGACCGCGGCCACACCGTCACTCGCGAGCGCATGACCGCCGACATCATGTCCATGAAGCGCGCCAACATCAACCACGTCCGCAACTCCCACTACCCCGCCGACTCATACTGGTACGAGCTGGCCGACCGCTACGGCATCTATCTCATGGACGAGGCCAACCTCGAGACGCACGAATACTATTACGGCAAGGCTTCGCTAAGCCACGTGCCGGAGTTCCGCCAGGCACATGTGCAGCGAGTCATGGACATGGCCCGCTCTGACGCCAACCACCCCTCCGTCATCCTCTGGTCGCTCGGCAACGAGGCCGGTCCCGGCATCAACTTCAAGGCAGCCTACGACTCCTTGAAAGCCTATGACGACCGACCCATCAACTACGAGCGCAACAACGACTACGCTGACTTCGGGTCGTGCCAGTACCCCTCCATCGCGTGGGTGCGAGAGGCTGTAAAGGGTAGAATGGAAGGCGTGAAATACCCTTTCCACATCAACGAATACGCCCACTCCATGGGCAACGCCTTGGGCAACCTCACCGACTACTGGCAGGCCATGGAGAGCAACAACAACTTCATGGGCGCGGCCATCTGGGACTGGGTCGACCAGGGACTGCGTTACTTCAAGAATGGCAAGCGCATCACTGCCTATGGCGGCGACTTCGGCGACCAGCCCAACGACGGCCAGTTCGTCATGAACGGCATCATGCTGGCCGACCTCACACCCAAGCCGGCATACTTCGAGACCAAGCGCGTCTACCAGCCCGTCCAGGTGCGGGCGCTCGACTCCATAGCCTCGCGCATCGAAATCTTCAACCGAAACTACTTCCTGCCCCTCAGCGACTATGAATGCCTGGTGACACTGCTCGAGGACGGGACTCCGGTGGCTGAAGGCATCCTGGAAGGAGTCGACAAGGTAGGCCCGCGGTCGCATATGACTTTTGCCAATCCCTTAGTTGACAAGCAACTAAACCCCGAGCGAGAGTATTTCCTCAACGTGGAGTTCCTGCTCAAGGAAGATAAGCCCTGGGCCAAGAGGGGTTACTCGCAGATGTCGGCCCAGCTGCCCGTAGCAAATCACATCCAAGGTTCCGCGGCGGAGGGTGCGGACGCACCAGGGTGCGTCCCTACAAGGCTCCAAGTTGGGAAATATTCAGTTAAGGGCCGGAATTTCAGTATCAATTTCGACCCGCAGACCGGCATGATCTGCCGTTGGACCGTCGGAGATAAAGAGTTGATAACCGCGCCGATTCGTCCTGACGTATTTCGCGCCCTCGGCAACAACGACAACTGGATGTACAAGTCGGTGTATGAGGCCGGGCTGCACAACCTGCGCTTCACCGCATCCGACTGGAAAGTGCGCAAGGGCAAAGGCGAGGCCATCTATAGCTGCGTGGTACGCGCCCAGGCTCCCAACCGCGCCGAATTGCGCGACGCCTATTCCAACCATCCACAAGTAGTGGAGATACCCGACTCGATGGTCTCGTTTGCGCTGACGACCAAGCTGACGTACACCGTCAAGGGCGACGGATCCGTGCGCATCAACGCCGACTTCAGCGGCAATGATACGACTCAGATCCTGCCGCGCCTGGGCTTCCTGGTGCAGCTGCCGACGGACTTCAAGGAACTCGATTACTACGGTCGCGGACCCTGGGAAAACTACCCGGACCGCAAGACGGGTGCCGACATCGGCCGATACTGGTCGTCTGTAGACGACCAGGTGGTACCATACGCCAAGCCTCAGCACACAGGCAACCACGAGGAAACACGATATGCTGTCCTCAGCGACGGCAGCGGTCTCTCGCTCCGGGTTTCCGCCGCCGAAACGTTCTCGTTCTCGGCCCTGCCCTACAGCGAACAGGAGCTGACGGTGGCTCCGCACCCGGAAGACCTGCCCGAATCCTCTGCCACTTACCTGCATATCGACAAAGTGGTGACGGGCCTGGGGGGCAACAGCTGCGGACAGGGAGCGCCCATGCGCTACGACCGCGTGTATGCCGTACCCGCAAGCTTTAGCGTAACGCTGCGTCCGCAGCTCTCGATCATCACGGATGCACCCTGATGCATCCCTATAACTACACACTAAATGAGAATAGTTATACAGCGAGTGAGCCACGCCTCGGTGAGCGTGGCAGAAGATGTCAAAGGCAAGATTGGCCGTGGACTGATGGTGTTGGTGGGTGTGGAGAAGGAGGACACCGACGAGGATGCACGGTGGCTGGCTGCCAAGACGGCCGGGCTGCGCATCTTCGACGACGAGCAGGGGGTGATGAACCTCTCCGTCCGCGACGTGGGCGGAGACGTGCTCTCCATCAGCCAGTTCACGCTGACAGCCTCCACGCGCAAGGGCAACCGCCCGAGCTATATCCGCGCCGCCGGTCACGAGCTGGCCACGCACCTCTACGAGTTCTATTCGCAGCTTGTGGGCGAGGCCATCGGCCGGCCCGTAGCCATGGGCGTCTTTGGTGCCGATATGCAGGTCGAGCTCTGCAACGACGGTCCAGTAACCATAATAATCGATTCCAAGTTGCGCGAAAATCTTCTATAAGCCTCTGTTGAGGGTGTTGCAAAATCCGGCGAATCGTAGGGATGCACCCAGGGTGCATCCGCTCTACTTTATTGATTATCGACGGCTACTCAAGGGTGCAGTCCTACAATCTGACCGAAATTTTGAATCTTGACACACCCTCAATTTATTACTTAACTCCCGAAAGAGTCAGTCCCATAGGACCTTGCGGGCCTGACGGATGGAGCCGCCCTCAAATAGATTGCGGTATGTCTTTGCGGGGAAGCGGGAGACGGACAGGGAGTCGAGCCGCATGAGGGCGATGTTGCCTTGGTCGCCGGGGCGGATATCACTGATTAGCGACGCCAGAGAGTCGAGCATTCCGGCCGTGGGCTCTACCTTACGAATGATGTCGCCCGGGTAGATGCGCCCGGTGGCATGCTCGGGATCGCTGGCCTGCGACACTGGACGGTAGATCTTGGAGCGGTACACGCCGGGGTCTATTTGGCTGTAGCAGGCAGTGTCCTGGAGGTTGAGTCCGCGGGCCACGAAAGAGAAGCGACCATACTGGTAGACCATGTCCCAGCCGTAGAGGGGCAGCACGGTGGACAAGGGCATCTCGTAGCGCATGAGGTCGTCGAGGAACTGGTGTATGGCATCGTAGCTGAGTATGGCGTTGTCAGGATCGCGTGTGCGGTCGCTGCCGGTGTTGTAGAGCATGAGGGTAGCATAGTCGGCCGGCGGGGTATCCTGGCCGAGCTGGTAGAGGCGCACCGTGCACGACACCTGGCCGCGACTGCGACGGTGCATGATGTCGCCGACAGCCTCGAGCAGCCTGAAGTATGCCGCCTGGTTCTCTTCGCCGCCCCAGTCGCAGTCGACCTGTATCTCGCGGGGCTTGGGGTAGCCGTGGGAGGTGAGTTCGTGGTCTGCCTCCCCGACGATGACATCGGCCAGCTTCCGCATGTCCCAATCCTTGTCGAGCAGGTCCGGCTTAATGAAGATCAGCGGCACGATGTTGAGGCCCCTGGGGAGCTGGTCGACGAAAGTCATGGTGTTTGTCATGGCAACCTTGCCGTTGGCTCCAGGCTCAAGGTCGAAGAGATGGATGTAGACGGTGCCAACGTGCTGGTCGGTCAGGAACTTGCGCTCGGGCTGCGACAGAGTCAGCTCCCTGTTCCAGTAGTACATGGAGTTGGCTGGGATGTCCGGGTGGTGGCATGAGGTCAACAACGCAGCGCACATGGCCACGGCTGCGAACAGAAGAGTATGCTTGAGGGTGTTATCCATTTCCGTTTGTGTCGAAGTGCGTTATCAGGCGTTTAAACAGTTTTAGCACAGATTAATATCTGCTTAAGCAAATTTAAATATTTATTGCGTGCTATCAGTGTCGAGGATGTCCGGGCGGACGCACCGTGGAGCGTCCCTACGTTCGCCGAGATGCCAGAGAGCATGCTCGGGAAGGGGAGCGAGGATGGACATGGCCTTCTTGCTGACGGGGTGCACGAACTCCAGGCGCCAGGCGAGCAGGGATATGCCGCCATCGGGGTTTGAACGGCGTGCGCCATACTTTAGATCACCCTTGATGGGGGTACCGGTAGCGGAGAGCTGGCAGCGGATCTGATGCTTGCGGCCTGTCAGGAGGCTTACTTCGAGCAGCGAGTAGCGGTCGCCGGTACCGCGCACCTTATACTTGAGCACGGCCTTCTGCGCGTCGGGGGTGGAGGCCGGAACGACGCGCGTCTTGTTGGTGCGTCCGTCGGACAGAAGGTAGTTCTCGAGGGTGGCTTCGGACTCGGAGCGGCGCCCCTCCACCACGGCGAGATACGTCTTGTGGATGTCACCGCGACGGAGCATATCGTTGAGGCGACTGAGGGCCTTTGAGGTCCTGGCGAAGATGACGAGGCCCTGTGCGGGACGGTCAATGCGGTGCACAACGCCACAGAAGACGTTGCCGGGCTTGGCGTACGTCTCCTTAAGGTAGCGCTTGACGTCGTCGACGAGTGGGACGTCGCCGGTGCGGTCGCCCTGCACGAGCTCGCCGACTTCCTTGTAGACCACTATGATGTGGTTGTCTTCGTAGAGTACCTTCATTACCTCACAAGTTGAGAATTGTGCCACCTCCGCGAACTGGAGGGACGCACCCTGGTGCATCCGAAAAACGGATTTCCGTGCCGATGGGGCGGACGCACAAGGGTGCGTCCCTACATTGGGAATCCGAAAGGACGCGACAGGGGTATGGTTACCTGCTGTCGTGGCGATTAACGACAAAAAGGAGGAACCCAGGTGATTCCTCCTCTTAGTAGCGAATCCGGGACTCGAACCCGAGTCTCCACCGTGAGAGGGTGGCGTGCTAACCGCTACACTAATTCGCCATCGGTTATTGACTCTCAGACCTCCAAGGCACTGTCTCATACCCTTTCGTTCTGAATTGCGATGCAAAGTTACGACATTTTTCAATACCCTCCAAATCTTTTTTCGCCATCATGGGTGAATCTTAGCGCTTACACGCCTATTATATACCTGTATATTAAGGTGTTGCAAAGTTTATCGACACTCTATTTTTTATCACCTAATTGAATTGCCAAAGTAGGAAAAACCCATTTGAGAGAACAACATGAAAAAATTCAGCGATAGTCTCTATGATGGATTTTTTGTGACTTTGCGTACTATGAACAAGCTATACTATATCAATAATTGCGGACGAAGCGAGGGACCATATATGGTCCCGGAGCTTCCGGCACGCCCCTGTGGGTAGCCGCGCCGGAAATATAAGGAGGACGCTTATACTCACGCCTGCGGACACGCCCGGAACATCCGTATGCGTTGGCATAAGCTAAAATGGAGGCGGACGCACCAGGCATTCATACAAGCGGACGAACCATCCGAAAGCGGAGGGCAGGGTACAGTAAAGGCCCGGCGCTGAGGCGTCGGGCCTTTGGTATGGGGGATGATGTGGCGTTTACTTAATCTCCTTGATGGTGACGGCGCGGTCGAGGGAGGCGGAACGGGGGCCGAAGTTGGTGAGGTTGGCGTTGTCGATGCCTGTCTCGAGCTGGTCGGCGTTGACGCCGCAGCCAACGAGGAATTTCTTGACGCCGTCGACGCGGCCGTGGCGCAGGCGTGTGTTGATGGTCTCGTTGCCGGTGTAATTGTCAGCCCAGCCGGTGAGCTGGTAGCGGGTGTCAGGGTGGTCCTTCATGACCTGGGCAACGGCGGTGAGAATGCTCTGCTCACGCTTGCCGAGGGTGGAGACGTTGATGGGATAGTAAACGGTGGCGAGGCCGTCGCAGTCGGCGGCTACCTGTGTGGTGGGGCGCTTGCGGCAGTTGTCGAGCTGGTTCTGCAGGTCGGCAATCTTGTCCTCGGCGGCGCCGAGCTGGGCAGTGAGGGCGTCACCCTCGGCATCAGTGTACTTCCAGGTGGGGCAGACGGCGGTGACGGGGCAGTTCCACTCGCGCTTCTTGAAGTTGTAGGTGATACCGGCGGTGAGGTTTACGAGGTAGTCTACGCGGGGCCAATCGTTGATCTGGCCTTCTAAGTCAACGAAGACGTCCCAGCCCTTGCCGAGGCTGAAGTTGTTCTGGAGACCGAGATTGATATAGAATACGCGATTGTGCCAGTTGTAGTTCCAGTCGTAGTTGCCCTCGCTCTTCTCTTTGTGCTTGAGAGCCCACATGGAGCCTACGCCTCCGTGGAGGACGAGGTTGTAGACGCGTCCGGGACGGTAACCGCAAATCCAGTTGGTCATGTTGACAAGACCGTCGACCTCAATGCCCCAGGCGTAGTATTTCTTGGGGTAGTAGCCGTTGTCGAACGGGCCGTGGGCGTCGTCCTGGTACGGGCCACCGAGGTATGTTGCGCCCTTGCTCTCGGTCATGTTGAACCCGAAACGGAGACCGAAGGTGGGGGTAAGCCACTTACCGGCATAGATGCTGGCAGTGGAACCGATGCGGTCCTTGAAAGGAGCCTTCATGTCGTACTTGCCCATGGAGAAGTTAGCACCACCGCGTGCGGTGATGAACCAGTTGTCGCGGTTGCGGTTGAGCAGCAATCCCTGCTGGCAATCCTCAACATAGGTAACCTCCTGGGCGGCAGCGGGCAGAGCGCCTGCCATGGCTGCGACACACATTGTGGATAGTATCAGTTTTTTCATATCGTGAGATTGTTTTTTACTTTGCAACACCCGCAGTTTCGGGTGTGGCTGACACCAAGCCCGAAACCGCAGGGCGAATTTCGTTGCAAAGTTAGTAAATCTTTTTAACTTAAACTCAATTTCTGCAAAAAAGTTTAATCTGGGCTACGATGTTGTGGGTGGTGAAGCCGAACTCTCGGTCGAGGACTTTGTAGGGGGCGGAGGCTCCGAAGCGCTGCAGCCCCTTGGCCTGGTAGCGGTGTCCCTGGAGTGCGGGCATGAGGGCTGCGGGAAGGCCGGCGCTGAGTGCGTATACGGGGATGGCGGAGGGAAGCACCTGCTCGCGGTAGGCGGGGTCCTGGCGCATGAACAGGCCGACGCTGGGCATGGAGACGAGTCGGGCGGGGATGCCCTCTGCCTTGAGCTGCTGCTGCACGTCGCTCAGGAGGCTGACTTCGCTTCCGTTGGCCAGCAGGGTAATCTGTGCGTCGGGTTCGTCGGCTACCACGTATGCTCCGCGGGGCACGCCGGCGGCTACAGTCTCGGCCGGGCAGGGTACGTCCTTGATATCCTGGCGGGAGAGGATGAGGATGCTGGGACTGTCGTTGTTCTCCATGGCGAGCTTGTAGCACTGCACGCACTCGGCGCTGTCGGCAGGGCGCAGCACGAGGGCGGCCATGTTGCCGCTGAGGTTGTTCATCTGCTCGAGCAGGCGTATCTGTGCCTCCTGCTCTACGGGCTGGTGGGTGGGGCCATCCTCGCCGACACGGAAGGCGTCGTGGGAGAAAATGTATTTGGCGGGGAGCTCCTGGAGGGCGGACATACGGATGGCGGGCTTCATGTAGTCGGAGAAGACGAAGAAGGTGCCGCAGGCGGCGCAGAGGCCCTGGTGGAGGACGATGCCGTTGACGATGCAGGCCATGGTGAGCTCGGCCACGCCGGCCTGGAGGAAGGCGCCGGAGAAGTCACCGATGGTCAGGGGGTGGGTCTGCTTGAGGAAGCCGTCGGTCTTGTCGGAGTTGCTGAGGTCGGCGGAGGAGACGATCATGTTGCCGACGTGCTGTGCGAGGTAGCCGAGCACGGCGGCTGAGGAGTTGCGGGTGGCCATGTCGGCCTTGAGGGGTATGGCGTTCCAGTCGAAGTCGGGGAGCTTGCCTGAGAGGTAGCGGTCGAGCAGGGCAGCGGAGTCGGGGTTGGCCTGGCGCCACTGGGACTCTTCGGCGTGGCGGGAGGCGACTATTTCCTGGAGTTCGCGGCGGCGTTCGCGGTAGAGTGCCTCGGCCTCGGGGAAGATGAGCCAGGGGTCCTGGGGGTCGCCACCGAGGTGGCGGATGGTCTTGTCCATGTCGGCGCCGGCCTTGCTCAGGGGCTGCCCGTGGGTGGAAATCTTGCCTTCGAAGCTGGTGCCGTCGGCAGCGACCGCTCCGCGGGCCATGATGGTGTGGCCGATGATAAGGGTCGGACGCTTCTTCTCCTCCACTGCCACCTTGAGCGCTCCGGCGATGGCCCGAGGATCGGTGCCGTCGATGTCGAGCACGTTCCAGCCCCATGCGCGGTACTTGGCGGCGACGTCCTCGCGGTCAACATCGTGGACCATGGTGGAGAGCTGGACGTCGTTGCTGTCGTAGAACATGATGAGGTTGTGGAGGCCGAGCTGGCCGGCGATACGCCCGGCACCCTGGGAGATCTCTTCCTGTATGCCGCCGTCGGAGATGAAGGCGTAGGTCTTGTGTGCGAGTGTCTCGCCGAAGCGCTGCACGAGGAAGCGCTCGGCTATGGCGCAGCCTACGGCCATGACATGGCCCTGGCCGAGTGGGCCGGAGCTGTTCTCTACCCCTCGCCTGGGGTCGAGCTCGGGATGGCCGGGCGTCACGGATCCCCACTGGCGGAACTGCCGGAGCTCGTCGACGGTGTAGAAGCCGGACATGGCGAGCACGGAATAGAGCATGGGAGACATGTGGCCGGGGTCGAGGAAGAATCGGTCGCGGGCTATCCACAAGGGGTCGCTGGGGTCGTAGACGAGGAACTTGGAATAGAGCACGTTGATGAAGTCGGCTCCGCCCATGGCGCCTCCGGGATGGCCGGACTTGGCCTTCTCTACCATGGAGGCTATGAGGATGCGCAGGTTGTCGGCCGCGCGGTTCATCTGTTTGGTATCCATTGTGTTTTAAGGTTTATCGGTGGTGTGGGAAGATTACGGGTCAGATGTCCATGCCGTCGGCTTTTTCTATCTCGTCGGCGACGACGTCGCGGCGGGTGACGCGGCTGCCTACGAGAGCGTAGAAGAGGAGGTAGACAACGGCCACGATGGGAATCCAGTAGGAGGCGAGGTATCCGCTCCAGTCGGCGATGACGCCCTGGACCAGCGGCAGGATGCCTCCGCCGCAGACCATGACCATGAAGAAGCCGGAGGCCACGGCTGTGTACTTGCCCAGGCCCTCGGTGGCGAGGTTGAAGACAGCGCCCCACATGACGGAAGTGCCCAGACCACAGAGCACGATGAAGAGCATGGTGATGCTCACGGGCACCATGGCGAAGCTCATGGACGTGGTGTCGATGCCCGGCACGCGTATCTGCACGGTGCCGTCGAAGCAGAGAGCACACAGGAGCATGACGATGACGAACGAGGAGACGACGGCAAGCATGGTCTTAGGCGAGACTTTGCCGCCGACGATGCCGCCGATGAGTCGGCCGACGAGCATGAGGAACCAGTACATGCCGACGAGCGTGCCGGCGGTGCCTGCTGCCATGCCGAGGCCGGAGTAGAGCTCGCCCTTCACTATCTGTTGGGAGATGCCGAAATCGTCTTCGTCGATGATCTGGTCATCCTTGAGAGTCGCCTTGTATTCCTGGTCCTGCTGCTGGTGGTTGTATTCGGCCACGCGGCCCTGCGCCTGCTCCATGGTGGGGGCGGTCATGTAGAGGTTGGCAAAGTTGGGGATGCCTACTTCGACGCCGACGTAGAGGAAGATGGCGATGACGCCGAGCACGTAGTTGGGGAAGCGGAATGCCTTGCGCAGAGTGGGGTTATCCTTGACGGGGCCTTCGATCTTACGCTCTTCGAGCTGTGGCTCGGGGAGCTTTGTGGCCAGGAGCACGACGAGCGCGAGGCCGAAGATGCCCATGGCGATGAACAAAGCGGGCCACGCGTCGACCAGGGTCTTGCCGACCATGGAGGAGCCGAGCAGGTAACCGACCAGGACGGGGCAGATGGTGGCAGCCAGGGAGTTGCACGAGCCGCCGAACTGTATGAGCTGGTTGCCGCGCTTGCCGCCTCCGCCCAAAGTGTTGAGCATGGGGTTGACGACGGTGTTGAGCATGCACATGGAGAAGCCGGCCACGAAAGCTCCGACAAGGTATACGGTGAAGATGGTTCCTTTGTCGTCAAATAGGCTGGATATGAACATCATGCAAACTCCCACGAGGCCGACGAGCACGGCCATTACGGCCGAGAACTTGTAGCCTTTCTTCTGGAGCAGCAGGCCGGCGGGCAAGCCCATGAAGGCGTAGGCGATGAAGTTGGCCAGGTTGCCCAGCTGGCTCTGGAAGTTGTTGAGCGAGAGCTGCTCTTTGAGGATGACGCCGAACGGGTTCTGGAAGCCCGTGACGAACGAGATCATCGCGAAGAGGAAGAACATCACGATGATGGGCAGTACGTAGCTGCGCCTGTGCGTGGGAATTGGTGTGCTCATATTAAATGGTTGTTTCTGCTTTGATGGAATGCACCGCGCTGAAGCGGGGGCCAATTACAGGGGCATATCTCCGCCTTACGAATTTAACTCTTGCCTCGTCAGTGGTTCTGGTACATTCGGGGGCCGAAGATTGCGGAGCCGAGTCGGACGAGGGTGGAGCCGGAGGCGGCGGCGTATTGCCAGTCGCCGCTCATGCCCATGCTGACGGTGTCGAAGGCGGGCAGCAGGTCTGCATACTGGCTGCGGATGTGGTCGAAGGCGGCACGGATGTCGCGGAAGTCAGCGAGGATGCGCTCGGGATCGTCGACGTTGGAGGCCATGCCCATGACGCCTCGTATGCGGACGCCGGGGTATCGCTCCCAGGGGAGGGTGGAAACGAACTCCGCCAGCTCCGCAGGGGCGAAGCCGAACTTGGTTTCTTCGGCGGCGACGTGAACCTGCAGCAGGACGTCCTGCACCAGTTCCTGCTTCACAGCCTCGTCAGAGACCAGGGCGAGGAGTTTCTCGCTGTCGATGCTCTCGATGAGAGCCACGCGGCCTACAATCTTGCGGGCCTTGTTGGTCTGGAGATGGCCGATAAAGTGCCAGCGGATGTCGGCCGGGAGTTCCGAAATCTTTGTCAGGAGCTCCTGAACGCGGCTTTCGCCGAAGAGGCGCTGTCCGGCATCGTAGGCCTGGCGGATGGACTCCACGGGGTTGAACTTGCTGACGGCCACCAGGGAGACGCCGGCGGGGAGCTGGGCGAGGATTCTTTGCAGGTTTTGGCTGATCATTTGACTCAGTGCGCCACGCTGAAGCGGACGCCAATTTCAGAGTAATGGCTGATTGAGGACACGGGTCAAGCGGTAGCTTTGACGTTGTAGACGTCAAGGAGAGGTGTCTCGACGATGGAGGCAATCTCGTAGTCGGCGGCGGAGCCGTTCATGCCGTCGTTGAAGCGTTTGAGGGCGGAAGCGAAGTCGTTGGCCTGCACCAAAATGTGCGAGGCGCTCTTCTTCTCCATGCCGGACTTCTCGTCGAGGGTGATGAAGTTGACCTTTACCATGTAGAAGCGGTCGTCGGCCGAGGGGTCGGCGAAGATTTCGGCTATGCGGGTCTTCTTGACGGCGGAGACGGTGAACTCGCCGGAGATATAGGGGGTGCGTTCCTCGATGATACGTGCCTCGGCTTCGGTGAAGCTGAGGGCGTCGACCAGGTAGGGCTCGTTGACTTTCTTGACGGCGCCGTTTTCCATGGTCTTGTCATAGCGCACTTTACATTCAAACCAGAGTGACATGCTTTGCAGTGTTAGTGTGTAAACAATCGGATGCGGGCCGAGGTTCTGTGGGTCCGGCCCGTGCTTGTTTGTCACTGCAAAGTTAACAATATTTTGCAATACGGGCAAAAGAAAGCCGAGAGCTGAGGGCTGAGAGCGGAAAGCGGGTAGCGATACCCGGGGTCAGCAACCTCTCAGCTCTCAGCACTCAGCTTATCAGCGTACGAGGACCTTGGCGGAGTGGCTTCCGGCGCGTACGATGTAGATGCCGGGAGCGGCGCCGAGGATCAGCGACGCGGGTGCGGCGAGGGTACCGTGGATTCGGACGCCGCCCACGGAGGTGACAGTGACGGGCAGGCCGCCCTCGGTGAGGATGGTGATGGAACCGATGCCTCCGACGACGCGGAAGGGGGCGGAGTCTTGGAGGGCGCCAATGCCGGAGCTGTAGTCGCCCCGGTTGGAGGCGTCGGACTCCTTGGCGCCGTACATGGCCGTCACCTGGTAGGTGACGGTGCCCTTACTGTCGGCCGGCAGCGACGTGTCGGAATAGGTGGTGCCGGAGACAGGCTCGGTGGTGAGACGCTGTCCGTCGCGGTAGATGTGGTAACCGCTCACGGCGCTGGGTGCGGCAGTGTAGGCTACGTCGTCGACCATGAGCAGGAAGGCTCCGGTACTGACGCTGCGGATGGCGAAGCGGCGTGCTCCGGCGGGCAGGTCAAAAGTGTACTGCGTCCAGACATTGCTGATGCGCGCCTTGGTGTCGAGCAGGGTGAAAGCGGCGGTGTCGGCGCCTTCGGCGGTTGAGTAGAGGACCTCGAAGGTCTCGGGATACTTGGCGTTATAGCTCTTGGCCCACAGGGTGATGGGCTGTGCATCGCCGCTGAGGAGGGGAGAGATGGCCCAGTCGTCGACCTTACCATCGTCCTGGCGGAAGAAAGTGGCTAAGAAGCGGGTGCCGGAGTGAGCGTCGAATGTGGAGTTGAACGCGCCGCCGTCGCGGTCGAAGATGAAGAAGGAGGCGAGAGTCTTGCCGGCGATGATGCTCGGCACGTACACACCGCTGATGCTGCCGACGGGCTGTCGGTCGCCATCGACGGTCACCCAGTCGCCGATGTCGGTGTGGGTGAAGGCGTCGTAGCTATCGAAGTCATCGACGACATCGTGCTTCTGGGCGAGGTTGCCGAGCTCGGGGATGGACCAGGAGAGGGAAGGTCGTCCGTCGCCGCCTTTGGTGACCATGAGCTGCCGGGGAGCGGGCTTGTCGCTGTGGCGCATCCGGACGGTGGCGGTTTCGGAGATGTTGTCGGCAGCGTCCATGTCGCCGACCATGCTGACCTTGGCGTAGTAGCCGACGGCTGTTGAGTCCATGAGCGAGAGGGTGGCGGGGAAGTCGACGTACACCACGGAGTCGGTGGGGATGGAGGCGCCGGTGTTGTTGCTTGCCAGGGGTGCGTCGGATGTGGTGCGGTAGAGCTCGACGGTGTAGCCCAAGGCTCTCTCCGTGCCGAGGTTGCGGACGGGCACGCTGACGGTGAAGGGCACGTTGGCGCGGATGCGGGCAGGGGCCACTGGTGGGTCGACGCTGACGTTGCGGGCGTAAGTCTCCCCTACTGTCAGCTTGTCGAAAATGTTGTACTGGTAGCGCATGACGGTGGCCTTGATTCCGAGCTGGATTACCTTGCCCTTGAAGGCGCTGAGGTCGGTGCGGACGGGGAACCAGCGTTCCTCTTCCAGCGAGTCGCAGAGGGAGTGGACCGACTGGGGTGCTGAGAGCTGACGGAAGTCGTCGTCCTCCCCTACCACGCGCACCATTAGCTCCACGATGTTGGTATTGTCGGGCTTGGAGGTGGCGTTGCGGAGGTTGTAGACGAAGAAAGAGAAATAGGGGTTCTCGGCCTGGCGCAGGTCAATCTTGCCGGTGAAGAGCATGCTGGCGGCGGGCCCCATGGTGGTGGTGCGGGCGTAGATGTAGCCATTGTCGTTGTCAGCGGAGGTTATGCCTACCAGGTCGCCGTCGGCGGCGAATGTCCACACGGAGGTGAGGTTATAGTTGCGGGTGCCGAGGGCGGAGTGGCTCCTCTTGGCGGCGAAGGACTCGGCGAAAGGCAAGCCGTAGGCCTTTCCGACGGGAATCATGGCTGATGCCACGGCGTCGCTGGAGCCACCGTCGGTGACGGCAATCACGGCCACGTTGGCCATGGCCTGGCCTTCGTCGGTGACGGCCCAGTCGTAGGTGGTGGTGGTGAGGCTGTCGACAATGACGGGCAGTGCGGACTTGTTGGCCTGCACCAGGGTGTAATGCACCTTTCCGGCAGGGAGAGGGGCGCCGTCAACGTCCTGGGTGGGGGCGGTCCAGGTGATGCGGGCCACGCCGTCGCTGACTTCGGTGATTTTGACATCGGTGACGGGCTTGGAGCGCTTGACGCCCACGAAGGCCTGTGTGCGGGTGCGTGCGCCCTCGCCCTGGGCGTTGTAGGCGATGGCAGAGTAGATGTAGGAAGCTGCGGAGGGTGCAGTCTTGTCCTCGAAAGTGAAATTGGCTCCGGGAGCGATTCCAGTGAGGGTGGTCAGCAGCACCGTGTCGCGGTATAGTTCTATCTTGCTGACCTGGGCGAGATTGTCGCCACCGAGAGTGGTGGCGGGAGCGGCACCTCTGATGGTGGCCACGCGTGAGCCGGAAGCGTCGGGACTGACTGTCAGAGACTTGCAGAGTCCGGGTGCCAAGGAACTCAGCGGGGCGGCGATGGCGAAATTGTCGGCCTGGAGGTAGGTCTTGGGGCTGGCAGAGATAGCATGCAGGCCTACGTAGTAGTCTCCGGTCTCGGGCACGGTGATGTAGCGCTCGTAAGTGACGCCTCCCTTAGACTTGACTTCGGTGTCGGAGATGAGGGTGGTAGTCATGGCTGCAGCCGTGGGGGCCGTGCCGAGCTTGAGCTCGAAGTGCTCGCCGTAGGCGTCGTTGAAGACGGCGGCGTCGAAGGAGTAGAGGTACGCCTTGCCGGCCTCCAGGCGGATGGCAGGCGTGACGAGCCAGTCGTCCTGGGCCTTGTTGGCGGTGAAATTACAGCGCACGATCTGCGAGGAAGCGAAGTGCGCCCATTTCTTGTTGTCGGCGTTGCCGTCGATGATGGTGTAGTTGAGCAGCGAGGCGGCGTTGTCGAAAGTCTCGAGGTAGGGGGGCTGGATGGTGCCGAGGCCGACCTTGTTGGTGACTGCGGCGGCGGAAGTCTTGCCGTTGCACATGGCCTCCACCTTATATGAATATACGGTGTAATTGTCGGGGATTGCGACGGGGTCGGTTAGGGTGACGGCAGTGAGGTTGTCGGCCACCACCACATTGTCGGGCATTCGGGTGACACGGTAGCGCATCTGGGCCTTGTCGATGAATCCGCCGCGGTTGCCGGCGGTGACGGCGGTCCATTTGACAGTGAACTTGCCGGAGGCGTAAGAGATGGTGGGGTTGGCAGGGGCCTTGGGGATGTCGTTGCCGATGAAGGCGGCGGTGGCGGCCTTGTGGCTGTCGCCGACGGAGTTGGTGAGGCGAACGCGGAACTCGTAGTGTGCGTCAGAGTCCATCTCCAGGGGCCGGGTGACCTGCGTGCCGTAGGGTACGGTGCCGCTGGCCACCTCCACGCCGTTGGCGAAGAGGGTGAAGTCGACGTCGCCTGCGGCTATGGTGCCGTCCGCGGTGGTGCCGGGCACGCGAAAGGTGACGTTGCCGGAGCGGGATCCGTTGGGGAAGTCGGCGGTGAGGTTGACGGGCACGGCCGGCGCCTTGGCGTCAGGCTCGTAGACCACGTCGAGGCCCACTATCTGGTCGTAGTATGGCAGCGTGGCGAGCTTGCGGGCCTTGCCTGTGTCGGTGTTCACCTCGTAGATGCAGCTCTCGTTGCGATTGGTGATGCAGGTCCAGTACATGAGCCCGGTGCGCTGGTCGATGGCGGCCGAGGAGAGTGCGGCGGGTATGACGTCGGTGGCGCCGACAATGGTGGCGGCGCCGGTGTTCTTGTCGATGCGGTAGAGCACGCCGTCGTCGCCGATTCCGAAGACCTGTCCGTCGCGGTTGACGGCCACGGCGCTCATGGGCATCTCCATCTTTTTTATATAGGTGTAGGGGTACTTGTAGGTGGGCTCCATGCTCATGCGGGCCCAGCAGCAACCGCGCATGGAGGGGTCGTAGAAACAGCCGTAGACGACGCCGTTATCGTCTACCAGGTCCATTGAGAGCTGGTAGCGCTCCACGCGGGTAGTCTCCTGAAGGGTCCAGGTGGAGGCGTCGAAGCGGACGATGCCTGGATATGTTACGGACGGGTTGGCGGCGTCGCGCACGGCGGCGTTGCTCTGGTAGTAATAGCCGTTCTGCCAGAGACCGCCGAAGGCGCCGCTGACGGAGGCGTCGCCGCTGAGGCGGGCGAACTGGGTGCCGTCCGGACGGAAAGTGTACATACCCAGGTGCACGGGTGCGGCATCGGAGGCGTCGGCCTTACGCGACGAGGCGACGTGGCCGCGCAAAAGAACATCCTGCCCCAGGGCAATCTGGGGCAGGAGAATAAACGCCACGGCCATAGTGATTCGTGTGAAAAATTTAAGCATGCGTCAGGATTATTAAACAGATGCAAAGGTACCAATTATGTCGGTAACTTCAAAATTCGTCCGCAACTTCCCCGCAAATTGTTAACTGAAATTCAGATTCACTGGCCTATGAGAAACATGTATTCCAAGAGGAGCACAAAGCCTCCCGGAGTTACATGAGTGGCAGGATAAGACGGAAAAGCGGCCGCCCTGGTTGGGAGCAGCCGCCTGTAAAGGATAGGGAATGAGGGCCCAAAGTGTGTTCGGTGAGCGGCTCATTCGGGGTTTTCTTCATTGTCTCGCCTGGTGCGCCGTTTCTCCTTAGTCTGGCGTGTGCCGGCGTCGCTCTCCTCCTTGAGGTCTATTTCGTTGCCGTCCTTGTCCTCGACACGGTATTGCAGATAGGCCAGACTCTCGTCCGGAATTATCTTGAACCCGCGGCCGAACTCGCGCCTCCACTTGGAGTATAGCGAGAAGAGACCCTTACGGATGTAGGCTTCCACAAAGGGATGGACGAACATTCGGAACCGGCTCACTCCGAGATCGCGCGTCAAGTACTCGATCTTCTGTCGCAGGGTGTCGGTGAAGAGCAGCGATGGCTGAATCTCGCCTTTGCCCAAGCACGACGGACAGGCCTCGGAGGTGGGGATGTCCAGTGCCGGCCGCACTCTCTGCCGGGTAATCTGCATCAGGCCGAACTTGCTGAGGGGCAAGATGTTATGGCGTGCCCTATCGTTGGCCATGATCTGACGCATATGGTCGTAGAGCTGCTGCCGGTGCTCGGGCTTGTTCATGTCGATGAAGTCGATGACGATGATTCCGCCCATGTCGCGCAGGCGCAGCTGGCGGGCAATCTCGTCGGCGGCACGGATGTTGACCTCCAGGGCGTTTGTCTCCTGGTCCTGGGTGGCCTTGGTGCGGTTGCCGGAGTTGACGTCGATGACGTGCAGAGCCTCGGTGCTCTCGATGATGATGTAGGCGCCGGCCTTGAAGGACACTATCTTGCCGAAGCTCGACTTAATCTGGCGGGTGATGCCGAAATGGTCGAAGATGGGAGTCGGCTTGGCGTAGGGCTTGACGATGTCCTTGCTCTCGGGGGCGATGAGCGACACGTAGTGCTGGATCTGCTCCAGAGTCTCGGTGTCGTTGACGTAGATGTTCTCGAACTCCGGGGTGAAGACGTCGCGGATGACGCTCACTGCGCGTGACTCCTCCTGGTAGATGAGTGCTGGCGGCTGGGACTTCTGCATACGTGCGACAGCCTGCGTCCAGCAGCTCAGCAGGGTGCGCATCTCGCCGTTGAGCTCGGCGGCGCGTTTGTTTTCGGCCGAGGTGCGGATTATGACGCCGAAGCCTTTGGGCTTGATGGAGCTGATGAGCTGCCGCAGGCGTATCTTTTCCTCGGTAGACTTGATTTTGGAGGAGATGTTGACCTTGTCGCTGAATGGGATGAGCACCATGTAGCGGCCCGTGAAGGAGATTTCGGTGGTGAGTCGCGGGCCTTTGGTGGAGATGGGCTCCTTGGCTATCTGCACGAGCAGGTGCTGGCCTGGCTTGAGCTGGTCGGATATGGTGCCATCCTTGGGGATGTCGGGCTCGAACTTGCCCTTTGGCATGGGTGGCACCTTCTTGGGGTCGGCTTCCGCCTCTTCCATGTACTTGGCGTAGGTGGCGAAGTGGGAGCCGAGGTCGAGATAATGAAGAAAAGCGTCTTTGTCGTAGCCGACGTCGATAAAGGCGGCGTTGAGGCCGGGCAGGAGCTTGCGCACCCTTGCCAGGTACAGGTCGCCCACGGCGTATCCGGCGTTGCGGCTCTCTTTTTGGAGCGAGACAAGGCGGGAATCCTCAAGCAGCGCTATCGAGATTTCCTTCTTGCCAACGTCTACTACCAATTCGCTTTTCATAGGTGAATGATGATGGAATGGTCAAAAATTAAAAATCGGGCGAGTCCGTATGTTTGACCGCAGCCAATCCTTACCCCTCAACCCTCATTTTAATTTTCGAGAACGATATGGCGGGCGGGCCGGCCGATATGCCGACTCCCCGCTTGCGCCCGTCGGAATGCCCGGCGCCTCCCCTCGCGCCTGGTCGGCACTTGGGGAAGCGGGCCGGAATCATTTCTTCTTATGACGGTTCTTACGCAGTCTCTTCTTGCGCTTGTGCGTGGCCATCTTGTGGCCCTTACGTTTTTTTCCGCTTGGCATAGTTGGTGTTGTTTATTGTTAGTGTTAGGGAAATGCGGCGACCGGGTCGCTTTACTTCTCCGATGGTGTGAAATTGGCGTTGATGTCGTCGGTGAGGAGTCGCGAGGGGCGGAAAGTGGCTACCCGGCGCTCGGGAATCACCACGGCCGTGTTGCGCGAGATATTGCGGGCAAGGCGCTCCTTGCGAGTCTTGACCACAAATGTGCCGAAGCCGCGCAGGTAGATGTTCTCGCCGTCGGCGAGAGCCTCCTTGACGTTTGCCATGAATTTCTCCACAACGAGTATCACGGCACTCTTCTCCATACCGGTCTCACGAGAAATCTCGTTGATAATATCTGCTTTATTCATTGTACCAGTCTACAAATGCTTGTCTTTGCGCCACAACGCTTCTCGCTTGCTGATTAAACCCAGCTTGCTTTACGGCGCCTTGGCTGTTTTGCGTTGCAAATTTCGGCATTTTTTTTGAAATAACGGGTATTTTCGGCCGAAAAAGTGAACGGTGGACGTGAAGTAAGTCGTGCGCCACGCTGAAGCGGGCACCAATCGCAAAGTAAAATGCTTTGCCGGGGAAGCTGAGGAGTCTTTACGGACGCACGAGCCGTGCGTCCCTACGAAAGGCGGGTGACGGTGGCGGCGGCCGACAGGCGGCGGGTGGCCTCGGCAACGTGGTCCAGGCGCACGGAAAGAGTCAGCACGCAGGTGTTGTCAAAGTCCTGCGCGAGTATGCGCAGTCCGAGGGCCTTGATGGCGCCCATGACGGTGTTCAGGCTGACGTACGGACAGGCAACCTGGAGCGTGGCCTGGGCGTGGCGCTCCTCCACTGGCGCCTCGTCGAGGGCCATGCGGGCGGCGGTGCGGTAGGCGTCGATGAGGCCGCCGGTGCCGAGCTTGATGCCACCGAAGTAGCGCACCACCAACACCAGCACGTCGGTCAGCTCCAGGGAGTTGACCTGGCCGAGGATGGGCTTGCCGGCGGTGCCGGAGGGTTCGCCGTTGTCGCTGGACTGGTAGCGGGAGCGGTCGTGGCCGAGCATATAGGCCCAGCAGACGTGCCGCGCGTCGTGGTAGTTGTTGGCGACCTTGCGGATGAGCGCCTTGGCCTCCTCCTCGCTCGCCACAGGATAGGCAAAAGCCAGGAAACGGCTCATCTTTACTGTGTAGCGGGCCGACGAGGGAGCCGACAGGGTGCGGTAGGTGTCCATTTCAGCTGAGAGTTAAGAGTTGAGAATTGAGAGCATGCTTCGCCTGGCGCCAGTACGCGACTCTCAACTCTCAACTCTAAACTAATACTCTAATACTTGTGGGTGGTGGACTCCATCTCCTCGGGGGTGAGCTTGCGGCGGTCCATGGAGTACCAGACATAGGCGATGTAGGCCACCACGAAGGGAACGATGATGGAGACGTAGCTCATGACGCGCAGGGTGAACTCGGACGAGGAGCTGTTGCGGATGCTAAGCGACGACTGAGGGTCGGTGAGCGAGGGGAAGTAGGCGGTGTCGTTGTATCCGGCCACGAAGAAGAGGCTGAGCACGACGAGCACCACTCCGACGCCGGCGAACCATATGCCGCCGGTCCAGTCGACTCGGGTGAAGATGCTGCGGAAGACGCCGTAGAGCACGGCCACCACGCCCACGCACAGGCACACGAGCGCCCACCAGAGGTCGCCGTAGTTGACAGCATATTTATAAGGAGTCTCGGTGATGACGGTGTTGCCGACGGCGTTCTGCACGGCGGTGTAGCCGGTGGCGGTGAAGAGCATGGCCAGAAACCAGAGGAAAAAGACCAGGAATATGCCGGCCGAGACGAGCAGAGTCTGGCGCAGGCGCTTGCGCATGTCGGGGTCGTCGGTGATGTTGTTGAGCATGTACAGGCTGGCCAGGGTGCGGGCCAGGAAGAGCACGGCCACGCCCAGCACGAGGTTCTTCCAGCTGAATATGGCTTCGAAGCCATGGGTGGGAGCCCAGCGCGAGATTACCGGAGAGGCGGCGTCGAGGATGTTGCTCCGCTGCACGCTGAAGTCGGCCCCGAAGAAGAACAGGCTCACGGCCACGCCCAGCAGGATGCAGCCCACACAGCCATTGACGAACAGGAAGATATCGTAGGTCGACGCACCGTAGATGTTGCCGGGCTTGGTGCGATACTCGTAGCTGATGGCCTGGAGCACGAAGCTGAACAGGATGAGAATCCAGAGCCAGTAGGCGCCCCCGAAGCTGGTGGAGTAGTAGAGGGGGAAG
Organism: uncultured Porphyromonadaceae bacterium; assembly: GCA_900541835.1. Lineage (GTDB taxonomy): Bacteria > Bacteroidota > Bacteroidia > Bacteroidales > Muribaculaceae > Lepagella. The sequence goes on along the minus strand of UQLL01000008.1, from coordinate 37,346 downwards.
GAGGCGAAGAAGGCGCCACCGAACACCACCAGGGTGGTGAACGTGAGTTCCCACTTGCGGCCCATGGAGTTGGCTATGAGGGTACGCTGCAAGCCGTTGCGGGCCCCAAGCAGCATGGTCTGCCCTCCCTGCACGAACAGGAGGAACACGAGCAGTGCTCCCAGTACGGAGATGAGCAGCCACCAGTAGTTCTGCAGATGATATAGTGTTGACATGATCTTACTTATTTAAGGTTTACGGCGGGTTCGAGGTTCGTTTTGGACGCCTTGGAAATCTGGCGACACATGATGCTGACCTCGGCGATGAGCAACAGGGTGAAGATGGCGGCGAACATCCAGAAGGTGACGATCACCGACGAGGAGGGAATCTGGCTTATTGCGGCGTTGCGCGGCAACAGGTCCTGGACGGTCCAGGGCTGGCGGCCCACCTCGGCCACTATCCATCCGGCCTCGCTGACGAGGTAGACGACGGCCAGCGACAGGAAGCATACCCACTGCATGATGCGGGAGCGCTGCAGCCAGGTGTTGCGGTAGGCGCACAGGAGCACGACCACGAAGAAGAGCATGAGCCAGCCTGCGCCTATCACCATGATGCGGAAGGTGGTGAAAGTAAGAATGACGGGCGGGATGGCCTCGTCGACGGAGTTGAAGTAGCCGTAGCCGAAGTACTGGAAAGTGTTCTTGAGGCTGTCGGCGGCCAGGGACATTGCCTGCGTGTCGCCGGCCTGGCGGGCGGCGTCGTAGTCGCGCAGGAACTGCTGGCTGCGCTTGCCGATGGCGATGCGGTCGGCATAGGAGACGGTAGAGACGGTGTCGCCGTTCTCGGCTATCATGCGACCTTCGATGATGTCGGTGATGCCGGGCACGAAGGCGTTGATGTCGTGGGTGGCGAGGATGCTCAGGCCGCCGGGCAGGGAGACGTCGGCCAGGTACTCGTCCTCGTCGTTGTTCCAGCGCTTGGCGGGGTTGGGAATGCCGACGGCTGTGATGGCCTGCGACTTATGGCCGTGGTATAGGCCCTCCATGGCGGCCAGCTTCATGGGCTGGTGCTTTGCCACCTCCACGGCGGAGCCGTCTCCGGTGTAGCAGGTAAGCAGGATGCCGGCCAGGCCCACCCAGGCACCGACCTTGATGCTGCGCATGGCGAAGGCGGTGTTGCGCTTCTTGAGCAGGAACCAGGCCGAGACTGCGATGACGAACACGCCGGCCAGGCACCAGCCCGACAGGGTGGCATGGAAGAACTTGTTGACGGCGATGCCGGAGAAGAGTGCACCGAAGTCGACCATGACGTTGCGCATCTGGGCAGGGTCGAACTCCATGCCGGCGGGATACTGCATCCAGGCGTTGGCCACCAGGATCCACAGGGCGGAGATGGAGGCGCCGATGCAGGTCAGCCAGGTGGCGGCCAGGTGGAACTTGGGCCCCACGCGGTTCCAGCCGAAGAACATCACGGCCACGAAAGTGGACTCCATGAAGAAGGCGAGCAGACCCTCGATGGCCAGCGGGGCGCCGAAGATGTCGCCCACGAACCAGGAGTAGTTGCTCCAGTTGGTGCCGAACTCGAACTCGAGGACGAGTCCCGTGGCCACGCCGATGGCGAAGTTGATGCCGAAAAGGGTCATCCAGAACTTGGTGGCCTTGAGCCACGCCTGGTCTTTGCGCCGGATATAGATGCTCTCCATGATGGCCACTATCAGGGCCAGACCGAGCGTCAGCGGCACGAACAGCCAGTGATACACGGCCGTCAGGGCGAACTGCCACCGCGACCAGTCTACTACTGTGATTAAGTCTTGCATATAGCCTGTGATTTTTTAGACTGAGAAATTCGGTTATCGGTTGTCGGGATGGGAGAGATGAGTGCGCACGGCCTGTGCGCGGTCCGCGTCGTTGTCGTAGTCGCGCCTCAGCAGGTCGGGGAAGAAGAAGATCTTCAGCACCACGAAGAAAATGAATAGCTTTATCAGAATCAGCAACCACAGCTTGCGGCCGAGAGGCGACAGGTTGCGGAAGCCGTCGTAATAGAAGCGCCACACGCGCATAGGCCAGGATGATTTCGCATCCCTGGCCTGTGTGGCGGTGGCTATGTGGCGTGGCTGAGTCTCCATATCTATGTCCGTGTCAAAAACACCTGCGCCGCAAAGATAGTTATTTTCAGTGAAAAAACCTTAGTTTTCGTAAACAAAAATCGATGGTTGGTCCATTTTTCCCTTTCGGGGCTTGGTAATCAGGGTGAAAAATTCGTACCTTTGCGGAAACAACATGCCACATACGAACAATAAAACCGACACTATGAATAGATTATGCCTCAACTCACGCGACGAGCTGATAGTGATCCGGCTCGACCAGGTGGCCTACCTGGAGTCGAACGGCAACTACTCCAACGTGGTGATGATAGGCGGCACCAAGATCATGCTCACCTTCGGGCTGGGCAAGATGGAGCAGTTCATCACCAATAGCTTCCGCGACACCGGCCGCAGCTACTTCGTTCGCCTGGGCCGCAAGTTCATCATCAACCAAAAGTACCTATTCCAGATCAGCGTGCCCCGCCAGCGCCTGGTGCTCAGCGACATGGCCGGGCACAGCTACACGCTGTCCGTGTCCAAGACCCTGCTCAGGAACTACAAGGAGCTAATGCGCTCCGGATTCGAGCGCAAGAAGACTGCTCCCGAACCTGAAGCCGAATAAAACGACAACGTCTAACCTAAACACTATTATAATGAAAAAGCTAATTCTGCTACTCATATCCGCAGTGGTGTGCATCGCCGCCAACGCCCGCACTTTCGCCCTATGCACCGCCATCAGCTCCTACGAGCGCCAGGACCTCAACCCCCTCACCCAGAGCACCAAGGACGCCAAGTCCCTGGCCGCCATCCTCAAGAGTCAGTCAAAGGACGTCTCGCTGATCACCGGCAAGAACGCCAACGAGGCCAACGTCAAGGCCGCGCTCAAGAAGATAGCCGCCACCGCCGGCGCCAACGACGAGGTAATCTTCTTCTTCTCCGGCCACGGAGGACCCGGCGCCTTCTGCCTCTTCGACAAGAACATGACATACTACGACCTGCTATCCATCCTCTCCAAGTCCAAGTGCCGCAACATCCTGGTCATCATCGACGCCTGCAACTCCGGCTCGCTGGCCGGAGCAGTCACCCAGCTCAAGAAGGAGAACAAGTGGGGCGGCAACATCGCCTCCATAGTCAGCTCCCGCGCCTCCGAGAACTCCATCGAAAACCCGCTGGTGGGCGCAGGCTTCCTGGCCCAGGGCATCATGAAGGGACTGCGCGGCAAGGCCGACGCCGACGGCAACAAGCAGCTGACCATCCGCGAGCTCTTCCGCTACACCTTCAACGACGTCTCCACACGCGCCGCCAAGGTCGACAAGGCCCAGCACCCGCAGCTCATCGCTCCCGCCGCCATGCAGGACAACGTCATCTGGAAATGGTGAAAAACATTCGTCAGCGAAAATAACCGTTTCGTCACAAATCCCCACGCCTTCAACCAATAGCCCCCGAAAGGCTTGCAAGGCGCCGGAGAGCAAAGTAACTTTGCATCGAAAACAAAACAAAACGACACAACCATGAACAAGCCCCCGTACAATCCCCAGAGCCAGAATACACAGCCGGCAACCGTTCCCGCACAGGGACCCAATGCCCAGCATGCAGGCAAGAAGAAGGTCAACCCCAAAGTAGTGGCCGGAGCCGCCGCCGGGGCAGCCGTGCTCGGAGTAGGCGCCACAGCCGCAGCCATGGGCCTCGGCGGACACGACGACAATAACGACGACGATATCGACGTCAACGCCGAAGAGATAGAGATCGGTGACAGCGCCCTTAACCCTGACCAGCCCGCCAACGGCACATTCCAATTCGGCAACGGCCACGCCGACTCCCAGTCCGGCGCCTCCGCTCCCGCCCACCACCAGTCCTCCGCCTCTCACGCCAACCCTCCCGCCGCAGGCAACCACACTCCCACCCAGGAAGAGCAGCACATCGGCAGCCATACCCCCGGCCAACAGGAGCAGCACGTCACAATCCAGAATGACGAGGAAGTGAATCCTGCCGAAATCATCAGCATCACCGAGGTCGACGACAACGACAACGACATGCCCGAACTGCTCGAATTCGAAGAGCCCGAGTACGTGCAAGACGACGCCGGAAACATCCAGGTACACGCCGACTTCACCCTCGAGGGCGAGACATTCACCATGATCGACGTAGACGGCGACGGCACCTTCGACGGCATAGACAACGGCGACGGCACCATGGCCGAGGTCAACGTGGGCGGCCTCATGGTCTCCGACGTGGAGATGATGACGCACGAGAACGACCACGACTACCTCGCCGCCAACGAGCTCGACAACAACTCCGACGTCAACGGCGTGGGCGAGTCCTCCGCCGACGACACAATCCTGGTATAAGTCATGAAGTTCCGCACAATCCTCTACGTTCTTGCCGTGAGCAGCATGGCCCTGGCCGTAGGCCTGGAGGCAGGCGCCGCCAAGCCCCGCAAGCCAAAGCCCACTACCGGCCAGCAGACCACGCCACAGCAGGCAGCACAGCGCCTGTCGCCCGAGATGATAAAGCTCTACGAGCAGGCCCACACCGGCAATCCCGCGGCCCAGAACGAGCTCGGCCTACGCCTGCTGCAAGGCAACGGAGTGCAGCAAAACGACACCCTGGCCTGCCGCTTCTTCGGCCAGGCAGCCAAGCAAAAGTACCCCCGCGCCATCGTCAACCTCGCCTACTGCGTGCGCCACGGCCGCGGCATTGCCAAGGACTCCATCCAGGCCCGAGACCTATACGTCAACGCCATGGGCCAGGGTGGCGACTCCATCGTCAACGTCCTCGACAAGGCCTCGCGCAACGATATCTTCCTGGCCAAGACACTGGCCTACGCCTACCTCAACGGCAAGGGCGGCCTCAAACGCAATCCCGGCGCCGCAAAGGCCTACCTCAAGCGGGCCGTCGACCTAGGCGACAGCGAGACCATCTACCCCTACGCCGAGCTCTGCATGCGCACCCGCGACAACGTATCGGCGCAGAAGGCCTTCCGCCAGGCCTACGAGGCCGGCAACCAGATGGCCGGATACTGGTACGGCCGCTACCTGCTCAACGGCGAAGGCGGCGAGACCGACCCCGCCAAGGGCTTCGCCCTGGTGCGTGAACACGCCCTGCAGGGCCTCCCCGGCGCCATGGAGATAGTAGGCATGTGCCTGCTCCATGGCAACGGCACCGAGAAGAATGCCGAGAAAGGCGCAGAATGGCTCGCCAAGGCCGCACAGGCCGGCAACCTCGTCGCACAGTGGGAGCTCGCCGAGTGCCTCGCAACCGGAAACGGTGTGCCCCAGAACCTCCTCCAGGCCTTCCGATGGATGGACCGCGAGGCCATGCACAGCTCCGAGAACCGCTTCAAGAACTTCCTCAACCCCAAGGATGGCGACAACGCCGAGTTCAAGGCTTACATCCTCTTCCTCCAGGGTCTAAAGGCCCTCGATGGCAGAGACTTCACCACCGTGGGCAAGGTTGCCAAGGAGCTTACCAAGCTGAAGGTGCCCGGCAACGAGGGCAAGCTGCTCGAAGCGCTCGTGCTGCTCGACGCCGACAACCCCAAGCGGAACGTCAAGAAGGGATTCAAGGCCATCGAGCCGTTCATGGCCACAGACCAGCTCGTGCTCTTCATCGTCAACAAGATGCAGGTGGCAGGCGAGCTCGCCGACCTCGACCAGGCCAGCCGCCGCAAAGTCGTCAACGACCTCGAGAAACTGGGTGAACAGGGCTTCGGACCCGCCTACTCGCTTCTCGGCGACATATACCACAACGGCCTCGAAGGCCTGCAGGAAAACGACATTAAGGCCATCAACAACTGGCGCAAGGCAGCCGAGCTCGACGGCCTTTCATACAACTCCGCGCAGATGCTCGCCCAATGCTACGAGAATGGTCTCGGCGGACTCAAGAAGAATCCCGAAACGGCCAAGAAGCTACGCAACAGCCACCGCATCCAGGCCACACCGAAGCTCCTGGAGCTCGTCCCCGCCTACCAAAGCAAATAATCCACACCCCCTCTCTCCCTCCATTCCATACCTTCAGGGTGCGTCCTCACCGGCGCACCCTTTTCAGTGCAACCCAATCGAGCAGGAGGCAGACACTCGTCACGAGTATTTATCTACGCTTGCGCATATAAGGGTTGTCTCCCACGAAAAGGCCGTGCCATATGCGGAAATAGCCCTTTGCATTCCCCGTCCGTTCTCCGCAGCCTAATCGAGCAAGTGGAAACATCAGCCCTGTGCTTGCAAGATGCTTACTTAAAAAATTTCAGCCCTCGAATCTAATTTTCTAACACCCTAATTATCAAGCGCTTAATGCCGAATGTCTTTTAATCCCCATTATCGTTATCGTCGGGTTTGGGGAGGGTTTTGGTGGTCTTGGCTCCGAGGGCTCGAAGTTTCTCGGCACGGGAAAGAAGATTGCCCTTTCCCGTGGAAATCTGCTTGCGAGCCTGGTCGTACTGTTCCTGGCTCCGACGCAGAGTCTCGCCGACCTTATCAAAGGTCTCGAGGAAAATCGCCAACTTGTCGTAGAGGCGTCCGCCGGCCTGCGCTATCTCCAGGGTATTGCGGTCCTGTGCATCCTGGCGCCAAAGCTGCGCGGCGAGCTGGACCACGCTGTAGAGGTGCACCGGGGTGACGATGGCCACCTTCAGAGAGGCGGCGAAGCGGAGCAGGTCCGCGTCGAGGCTCACGGCCAGGGTGAAGGCTCCCTCCAGCGGCAGGAACATCAGCGACTGGTCGCAGGCCCCCTGGATGCTGTCGGGGTAATGCTTGGCTGCCAGTTCGCGGATATGCTTGCGCACGGAATCGAGGTGCCGCCGGGCAGCGACGCGGCGCTGCTCCTTGTCCTCGGCCGAGGCGTAGTCGGCGTAGGCCGTCAGCGACACCTTGCTGTCGATGATCAACTTCTTGTCGTCGGGGAGGTTGACGATGACGTCCGGGCGCAAGTCGCCCCCCTCCTCGCTGCGAATGACGCGCCCGGACTCGTCGCGGGTTACCTGTGTGCGGAAGTGTATGCCCTGTTCCAGGCCGGCCTGCTCGAGCAGCGTGGTAAGCTGCATCTCGCCCCAGTCGCCCTGCACCTTGCTGTCGCCCTTGAGGGCCTGCGTGAGCTGCCGTGCCTCGTCGCCGATGCTTTGGTTGAGAGCTATGAGGCTGTCAATCTGACCCTTGAGCTGGGCACGGGCGGAGTTCTCGCGGTCGGCACTCTCGCGCATGAGGCGGTCGAAGTTCTCCAGGTGGCGTCTGAGCGGCTCCACCACGTTCTGCATCTCGCGATTGCTTTGAGCACTGATTCTGTCGGCCTGCCCCACGGCTAGCTTCTGCGACAGCGCCTCCACGCGCTCCAGCAACATACGGTCGCGCTCCTGGGCATCGCGACGCGTACGCTCCTCGGTGGCCTGCAGCTCCCGCTGGTGGTCGTTGCGCATCTTCTCCACCGTCTCGTCGAGACGCCGGCGCGACGACTGCATGCCGACAAACAGAAAGACCACCAGGGCGGCCATCACCGCCACACATATTATTAATAGGGTGTTCACTGTTTCGGTTCTTCGTTAAGGTACGACTTCATTGTCGATGACACCAGCACGCCCTTGTGGGTGACAAGCAGCACGGCGAGTTTCTCTTTCTCTGCCATGCGCATGGCATTTTCGGCGCCCATCACCATACAGGCGGTGGCGTAGCCGTCGGCCTCCATGCAGGTGGGGGCTATGACGCTTGCCGACAGCACGTCGGTGTGCGCCGGCCGGAGCGTCTGCGGATCGAGGGTGTGGCCGAAGCGGTTTCCGGAAGCGTCGGTGTGGAAATTACGGTAGTCGCCGGAGGTGGCCAGCCCGCAGCCGGTGATACTCACCGTCGTCAGATATTCGTGTATTACGGAGTCGCTGACTATGGGCTTGTCGATGGCGATGGTCCACCTGGCGCCATCCGGGTTCATGCCGCCCACCCGTATTTCGCCGCCAATCTCCACCATGAAGTCGGTGACACCGTTGCGCAGGAACATATCGGCCACGGCGTCGCAACCGTAGCCCTTGGCGATGCCGGAGAGGTTGAGTTCCACCCGTGGGTCGGACTTGCTGACCTGGCCGCCGGCAACGTTCCACTTGTCGAAGCCCACGAACTGGCGGAGCGAGTCGAGTCGGGCGGTGTCGGCTGTCGCCTCGTGGCCCTTGCCGAAGCCCCAGGCGCGGATTGCCGGTCCGAGAGTTGGATCGAATGCGCCACCGGATACCTTATTGACACGCTTGGCCATCAGCACCACGGTCTGCAGCATGGTATCCGCCTGCATCGTCTCGCCACGGTTTATGCGCGAGATGTTACTGGCAGAGTCGAAGACGTTCATCGCCGCGCCAACCTGTGCCAGCGTGGCACGTATGCTGTCCTCCAGCTCCGCCTGACCCTTATAGGTGATGTGGTAGACGGTGTTCCAGACCATTCCCTCGGCCGAACGGTAGGTGTGTTGCTGATTGCAGCCCGTCAGCGCAATCGCCGCAATCAGCGCCAGCAGGGCCGCAGAAAGTCCCAATTTCATTTTCATAGCGCAAAATTACAAAGAAAACAGCGCATCTTCAAAACCTTTTCACTAACTTTGGCGTTGACAAACTAATATAGATTCCCGCATCACGTAACTGTAATTCACATATGAAAGAGACATATCTATTCCTTGCCAAAGGATTCGAGGAGGTGGAGGCGCTGACCGCAGTCGACGTGCTCCGCCGCGCCGACATACCCGTCAAGACGGTCAGCATCACCGACTCCCTCCAGGTGGAAGGCGCGCATGGCATCCCCGTCACGGCCGACTGCCTCTTCGCCGACACCAACTTCGACGACGCCGAATGGCTGATCCTGCCCGGCGGCATGCCAGGCTCTGTCAACCTGCACGAGTTCGCGCCCCTGCAGCAGCTGCTGCTCCGCCAGGCCAAGGCACAGCGCGGCATCGCGGCCATCTGCGCCGCCCCTGCCCTGGTGCTCTGCCCCCTCGGACTGCTCCAAGGACGCAAGGCCACGTGCTATCCCGGCATGGAGGACCAGTGCGCCGGCGCCGAATGGACAGGCGAGCCCGTGGTCGCCGACAAGCAGTTCGTGCTCGGCAACGGCCCCGCCAACGCCATGCTCTGGGCCCTCAACATCGTCGACCAGGCCGCCGGCTCCGCCAAGGCAGGCGAAGTGGCCGCCGGACTCCTCTTCTTCCCCGCCCAGAACTCCGACCTCGACTTCACCTTCGGCTAATTACTAAATAACTCGTGACGGCGACCGCGAGACGGTAGAATAATCACACAGCGACGGCTCCCACCCGTCGCTGTGTGATTATTCCACCGCCATGCAGTAGTTCTGCAACACCTTCGTATAAACCCTTGTATCCGTCGAGTCGCGTTGGCCACATTTTGCCGTTTGCAAAAAAGACGCTACCTTTGCAGCGCAATGAGTATAACAACTCGGCAGACAGACCTTGCGACCACCCCGACGGCAGCGCCGACGGCCGGAGACCCCGCTCCCCGGCCGCATTTGATGCGTCAGCTCTTCTGGACCTTCTTCAAGATCGGCGGCTTCACCTTCGGAGGCGGCTGGGCCATGATTTCCCTGGTAGAACGCGAGCTGGTCGACCGCAAGGGCTGGCTTGAGCGCACCGAGTTCCTCGACCTGCTGGCAATAGCCCAGGCGCTGCCCGGCATCCTGGCCGTCAACATGGCCGCCATCATGGGCGACCGCCTGCGCGGCAACCGCGCCGCCATGCTCTCCGCCTTCGCCACCGTACTCCCCTCCTTCCTCATCATCCTGGTCATCGCCATCTTCCTGACCCCCGACCTAATCAAAAACAACGCCGTAATCTCGTCGGTGTTCATGGGCATCCGTCCGGCCGTGGTGGCGCTCATCATCGCCCCCGTCCTCACCTCGGCCAAGGCGGCCAGGATTGGCTGGCGCACGGCCTGGATTCCCTGCCTGACGGCCCTGATGATCTCCATCGACCTCGGCTTCGCCTCCAACCCCATACTCTACGTCATCCTCGGCGCCGTCGGCGGATACATCCACTTCCGTCTCACCCACCGCCACATGCACAAAGGCTGACCCGACACCGTCATGAACATCTACCTGCGACTCATCTGGGCATACCTGCAAATCGGCCTCTTCGGCTTCGGCGGCGGCTACGCCATGCTGTCGCTGGTGGAGCGCCTGGTGGTGCAGCCCGGCTGGATAAGCCAGCAGATGTTCACCGACATCGTGGCCATCTCGCAGATGACGCCCGGACCCATCGGCATAAACTCCGCCACATACATAGGCTACACGGCGCCGCTCCAGTACCCGGAGTTCAACGCCGTCTACTGGGGACTGCTGGGCGCCTGCGCCGCCACACTGGCAGTGGTGCTCCCCTCCTTCATCCTCTGCCTCTACAGCTCCCACGTCATCCGCCGCCACCAGGAGAGCGGCGTGGTCAAGGGCATCTTCTCCGGCCTGCGGCCCGTCGTCATAGGACTGATAGCCTCGGCGGCCATCCTGCTCATGAACAAGGCTAACTTCAACCCCCAGGGCACCACCGGCAACCTCGTGGCCTCCATCGCCATCTGCGCCGCCGCCCTCTGCCTCGTCTACTTCCCCTACCCCTGGCGAGGCAGGAAAATCAAGATACACCCGATAAGCATCATCATCCTGGCCGGAATCGCCGGCTTTCTTCTCTACTATCCTTTCTGACCATGCAATACCCACAGGCACTCGACTACCTCTTCGGACAGCTGCCGATGTTCCAGCGCATCGGCGCGGCGGCCTACAAACCTGGACTGGAACGCGTCCAGGCGCTCGACGCCGCGCTCGACCACCCTCACAAGCGCTTCCCGACGGTGCACATCGCCGGAACCAACGGCAAGGGCTCCGTCAGCCACCTCATGGCCGCCGCCCTCCAGGCCCAGGGCTACAAGGTAGGGCTCTACACCTCGCCGCACTTGGTCGACTTCCGCGAGCGCATACGCGTCAACGGCAGCATGATACCGCGCGGCGCCGTGGCCGACTTCGTAGAGCGCCACGCCGTGGAGCCGGGCCCCGACGCCCCATCCTTCTTCGAGCTTACCATGGCAATGGCCTTCGACTTCTTCGCCAGCTCCCACGTCGACATCGCCATCATCGAGACCGGCATGGGCGGCCGCCTCGACTCCACCAACATCATCACCCCGCAGCTGAGCGTCATCACCAACGTCAGCTACGACCATACGCAGTTCCTTGGCGACACCTTGCCGCAGATCGCCTGGGAGAAGGCCGGCATAATAAAAGAAAGTGTACCCGTGGTCATCGGCGAGCGCAATCCCGAGACGGCCCCCGTATTCGAGCAGAAGGCCCGAGAGATGAATGCGCCGCTGCTCTTCGCCTCAGACAATCCCTTTGCCTTCAGCATCGAACGCGACAAGCGGTCCGGAGCCTGGCACGTCACCCACCCGCTCGGCATCGAGGCCTGGTGCCCCCTCGGCGGCGACTACCAGGCGCACAACATCCTCACGGCCCTGCACGCCCTGGCCCGCCTGGAAAGCCATCCCACCTCACCCGACGCCATCGCACGAGGCTTCGAGCGAGTCTGCGAGATGACCGGCCTCATGGGCCGCTGGATGCAGACCGGCGAAAACCCAACCATCATCTGCGACACCGGCCATAACATAGCCGGCATGGAAAGCAACTCCGCCCAACTCCAGAAGTGGCATCTCCTCCACCCCGAAAGCCAGCTGCACCTCATCATAGGATTCGTGGGCGACAAAGACGTAGAACACATTATGCCGCTGCTGCCAACCGAGGCCAATTACTACTTCACGCAGTCGTCGGTGCCGCGTGCCATGCCCGTGGAGCAGCTCGCAGACATCGCCGCCGACTTCGGACTCCAAGGCATGCTCTCCGGCTCCGTGCCGGAGGCACTCGACCAGGCGCTCGGCTTCGCAGCACCCCAGGACCTCATCTTCATCGGAGGGTCCACCTTCGTCGTTGCCGACTACCTCGCCGATGTGGCTCCATAAAAACACACCTGCGACACTTTGGGTACGAACGCTCAACTCATCCTTTCGCCCCTGTTTTGGCACTGCCACCAAGCATCTGCCCGGCGCGGGAGCGCATCCCCGTACATGAAAACAAAGCAGGCCGGTCTCACGACCAGCCTGTTCTGCGTGTTTTACATAATACTTTTTCGAACTAACCTAACATCATGAAACGATTGTCTTTGTTGTTTGATTGTAAAACACAGCCAGGACCCGAAAGGTTGAGTCTCCGCCTTATTTTAACACCGATTAACACTTCAGCCTCTTTTGTAGCCCATTCCACCCTTAAACCTTTGACACCTTTTGTTGTCAACGGAGTATAACGCACAATCATGAGCAACGACGACAAAATCATCGAAAAGTTCGGCCGCGACGCAGGCTATCGCGCCCCCGAGGGATTCCTCGAAGGCGTCTACGCACGTGTGGAGTCGGAGCGCGGCCCGTTGCCTGAGTACCGCCACCGCGTGGTCCCCACCTTCTGGCAGAAAATCCGCCCCTATATCGCCCTTGCGGCAATGTTCGCAGGCATATGGTGCATGATGAAGGTCTTCAACATAGCCCAGCAACAAGTCATCAACGAGCCGCTCGCCATAGACCTGACGCAGCCCGTCTCGCTCGAAAACCCGCCACAGGCCATCGCACAGGCCGTCGCCACCCCTGAAATCCAGGCCGACATCCAGATTTCCGACGCCACCGTCCACGACACCGAGGCCGACATGGCGCTCGAAGACGATATACAGGACTCCTACTCCGACTTCAACGACTTCGAAAAGGCTTTCGACTACGATTTCGACGCACAGTACGCCAACATGGACATCGACGCCCTGGCAGAATCAGACCAAAGACAATAATCATGAAAACAAAGACGTTAATAATAATGCTGGCCATGCTGCTGATGTCAGTACCCGCCTATGCCGACAGGAAAAAGAAGGCGAACAGCGGCGATAACTGGCGCAAAGAGATGCACGACTTCAAGCTCCGGTTCCTCGCCCAGGAAATGAAGCTGCGCGAAGACCAGCAGAAACAGTTCATCACCGTCTATACGCAGATGACCGAAGAGAAGGAAGCCAACATGAACCAGGTCCGGCGTGCAATGGTCCGCGTGAAGAAACTCGACAATCCCACCGATGCCGATTACACTGCCGCCACCGACGAAATGATTCGCGGACATGAGCAGGACCTGGCCATAGAAAAGAAATACGAAGAGAGATTCAAGACGTTTCTCTCTCCGAAACAAATATTCTCAATGAAGGAGGCGGAGCGGAAATTCCGTGAAAAACTACGCGGGATGCGTGGGAACCGGCCTCCGAAAAGCGACTGACTTTACAAAACCACACTCTTTTTGAACCTGACGTAAACGCCTGCGACGCGCCGTGATTGTTCATAGCGCGCCGCTACTTTTTATACGCCTATCCGCTTCTGTACCAATATGAAAACAGATGGGCCAAGCCGAAATCCCGATGCATTTCACTACTTTGCCGTAGAATGGGCATGACACCTCATAAAGATAAAGCAGCGGTGGCACCGGGCCGGAGGTGCAGCCCAGTTATAGACATCGACAGCACAATGGCGGATAACCATACTTTTTTATCCCGACCCTGCAACTTACCCACGCAAGCGACGTTATCTATTAAACACACACATTGCAAAACCAACCGGAAACAATATGAAACTACGTCCCATATGCCTGGCGCTGGTCATGGCGCCGCTAATGCTCTTCGCCGCGCCGGCCAAGGGCGGAAAGGGCAATCCCGGAGGCACGTTCGCCAAGCCCGACTTCGCTTTCCCCGAGTCGGTGGAGAAGAACGCCCGCGCAGTGCTCGACAAGTCCCTGCCCGCCGACCCCGAGAACGCCATCAAGGCACTCCTCCAGATAATAATAGCCAAAAGCCAGGTCTCCAACGACTCCTTCGCCGCCTCAATGCGCCTCTGCGACTCGGTGGCCGGGAAGCTCCAGGCGCCCTGGCGGCAGATTGTACGCTCCCTCCAGGCCCAGTCGTATAACAGTTATTACGACGAGAACTCTTACCGCATCGAGGGCCGCAGCCTGCCACTCGACGCCGAATGGCCCGAGAACGTCAACGAGTGGAGCAAGGAGATGTTCTCGCTCAAGGTACAGGAGCTGACGAGCGAATCCCTGGCCAGCCCCGTTGCGCTACAGTCCGTGCCCCTCAGCCGCATCAAGGGCTTGCTCACTGATTTCGACAATCGCTCCGAGGCCTACCTCCCCTCAGTCTACGACCTCCTGGCCTGGCGAGGAGTGGAGTATCTCGACGAGTTCGCCGCCCGCCAGACCGTAATTCCCTTCGCCAAAGACCCCTCGCAGGTTTCATCGCCCGCACAGAAGGCGTCGGTGATGCGCGACCAGATCTACCCAGCCCTCGAAAAAGCCAACGCCGACCATCCGTACGCCCTCGCATACGCCTACACACAGCAGGACGAGCAGCATAAAGGTAAGTGGCTCTACGACAAATACCTTACCCTCAAGGACACCCCGGCAGCACTGGTGATGCTCTTCTCCCTCGACAACTATGTGCCTCGGTTCGTCGGCGACAAGCCCTCCGACACCCAGGCACCCATCACCCGCAAGGAGTATTACACCCTCTGCACCGAGGCCCTCAAGCGCTTCCCGCAGAGCGACTACGCCAAGGCCGTGGAGAACATCCTCCACTCGATGCGCGGCGTCAGCGTGCGCGTCACCCCCGGCTCGACAAGCCTCGTCGGCAAGCCTGTCACCGCAGAAGTGACGGCCGAGAACATCTCCGACTTCCATCTCCTGCTGGTGCGCGTCAACACCGACGGCAAGGATAGCTGGACAGCAAACAGCAAGGTTCTCGCCGGCAAGGTCGTCGGCGACCAGCCTGTACACGTCGCCGGCGAAATCCCCTTCCGCGACACGGTACGGGTCACCTTCCCAGCCGTCGGCGCAGGTTACTACGCCATGGTGGCATCTTCCTCTTCGCAGCTCAAGGACGCCATCGACCTACCCGCCCGCTCCAACTCCCAGCTCATCCGCATTGGCTCACTCTCCGCCTTCTACACCAACCTCTCGAACAGCCACATCGACCCGAAACTGTACGTGGTCGACGCCAATGAATCGAAGCCGGTCAAAGGTGTCACCGTCAACCAGTATGCCAACTACTACCCCGACCGCAACAAGCTGCTGCAAGCCGGCACCACCGATGCCGAAGGCGCCGTCAGGCTCGGCCGCAAGAACGAGCGCGTCGAGGTGAAGCGCGGCAACGAAATCTTCAGCCTCAACTCCTATGTATATAATAATTGGAACGAGGCGCCCCAAGCCACGAACGTCAAGGTGCTCACCGACCTGGCTCTATACCACCCCGGCGACTCGGTAGGCATCGCCGCCATCCTCTACCGCGACACGGAGAAGGCCTTCGCCCCCGTCGCAGGCAAGACACTCCAAGCTTTACTATATAATGTGAACGGCGAGGAGGTCGATAGCCTCAACCTCAAGACCGATGAGTTCGGCCGCGCCTCCGGCCGCATGCTGCTTCCCAAGGACGGTGTGCTCGGCAACTGCCGCGTGGTGGTTCGCCAGGGCAAAAACGCCTTCGGTTCGCAGCCCATCATGGTCGCCGAATACAAGGCCCCGACATTCTTCGTGGAGCTCGACACCATCGCCCCCGAGTTCAAACCGGGCCAAGACATCCGCATCTCCGGACTGGTCAAGACCTACAGCGGCATGCCAGTAGGCGGAGCCAAGGTCAGCATCAAGGTCGACTACCGCCCCCTCTTCTGGTGGTGGTTCGACAACGACAATGCCTCCTACGGACAGGACACCGTCGCCGACGCCTACGGCCGCTTCTCCTTCTCCCTGCCGACGAAGAATCTCGAAGGCACACGTTTCGCCACCGGCGTCTTCGCAGTCTCGGCCACTGCCGTCTCACCTGCCGGAGAGAGCCAGCAGAGCGGCTCCGAGTCGTTCTGCCTTGGCCATGCCTTCCGCATATCCCCCAGCCTTCCCTCGCAAGTCTGTGCCGACGGCAACGGCACGCTATCCGGACCCGTCGACCTGCTTAACGCTGCCGACAAAGCCCAGCCTGCCGAGCTTACATATAAGATGTGTGCCACCGACGGCAAAGTCGTGAAGGAGGGTTCCTTCATGGCCCCCTCGTTCTCGCTGCCCCTCAGCGACATTCCCTCCGGGGAATACACCTTTGACTTCGTCATGAAGTCCGACCCGTCGGTCAAGACATCCGACAAGGTTGTCATCTTCCGCTCCGACGACAAGCAACCGCCCTATCTCACCCAGATTTGGCTTCCCGAGTCCTTAATTACCGCCCCTGCCGACGCATCTAAGGTAAAAGTCACTGTCGGCAACAGCTTCGGCGGCGCCCTGCTCTGCCAGGTAGTCTCCGACACTACCCTCGTCTCCACCAAGTGGATCTACCCCGACGGCAGAAACATACAGGTTGAAGTACCCGCGCCCAAGGATGGCAAGAAGGTGTTCGTAACCTTCATCAGCGTCCACGATTTCCAGCCTGCCGACCGCACCGTCACCATCCAGTCCATCTCGGACACGGAAGAGCTGCAGGTACAAGTCGAGACCTTCCGCGACAAGATCCGTCCCGGCACCGAGGAGACATGGACGTTCCGCTTCCGCAACACCGTCACCGGCAACCCCGGACGCATCCCCGTCCTGGCCGTGATGTCGGACAAGGCCCTCAACGCCATCTATGACTTCAACTGGAATTTCTCCCCCGGCAAGTCCTATACCCAGCCCCTGATGGTAGGCCGCTATACCCTGCCACACCCCATCTGGACCTACGACAAGACCACCAGCAGAGGACGCTACTTCACATTCATTGCGCCCAAAATCAACACCTACGGCACCCCCCTGTTCGATGGCTATAGGATGTACGAGAGGCCCATGCCGATGATGGCCGCCGGCGTACGTGTGCGCGGCGTCCGCAACGAGATGAAAATGGAATCCGCCCCAGTCGTCCAGGAGGAAGAAAGCGCCGACCTCGCCGACTCCGGCGCAAAAATGAAGCAGGCCGCCACCGGCACCCTCGAAGAAGTGGTGGTGTCGGGCAACGGCAAACCCAACAAAGAGGAAATCCGGCCCATCGAGTGCCCCCTCGCCTTCTTCGACCCCTCTCTGGTCAGCGACAAAGAAGGCCGACTCGACGTCGTCTTCCGCGTCCCCGACTTTAACACCACCTGGCAGTTCCAGCTGCTCGGCTACGACACCGACATGCGCACGGCCAAGACAAAGCTCTTCTCCGTAGCCTCCAAGCCCGTCATGGTGCAGTCGCTCGCGCCACGCTTCCTCCGCACCGGCGACGACGCCCAGCTCCGTGCCACATTATACAATAATACGGACAAGGCACAGACCCTCACAGGCGTCATCGAGATCCTCGAGCCGCTCACCGGCAATGTCCTCAGCCGAGTAGAGACCGTCGCCGCCGACGTACCCGCCCACGGCAGCCGGGTAATAGCTCTCCCCTACACGGTCCCGACCGACGTACAGACCATCGCCGTGCGCTCCCGGGCACAGGCCGGCAACTTCGCCGACGTGGAACAGGCCCTCGTAGGCATTCTCCCCTCATCTTCGCCCGTAACCGAGTCCACTGACTTCTACCTTGACCCGAAGCAGAACGACTTCTCCGTCAAGCTCCCCGACTACAAGTCTGGCAACATCACCCTGCAATACTGCGACAACCCCGTGTGGTACTGTCTCACCGCTCTGCCCGACATCTCCACGCCGGAGTCCGACAACCTACTAAGCCTCATCTACGCCTACTACGGTAACGCCCTCAGCATGGGCCTCGCCAACAAGTATCCCAAGATCGGCCAGGCGCTCCGCCTATGGAACGCCGACAAGGCCAACTCGCCGCTCGTCTCCAACCTGCAGAAGAACGCCGAGCTGAAAACCATCGCGCTGAGCAACACCATCTGGCTCAACAACGCATCCGCAGAGACCCTGCGTATGTCCAGGCTCATAGACCTGCTCGACTCCGCCGCCAACCGCGCCGCCCAGGCTTCGCTGATTAGGAAGATACAGGGGCTGCAGACATCATCCGGCGGCTGGCAGTGGATGCCCGGCATGGACCCGTCGCTCTACCTAAGCTCATCCGTGCTACTATACCTCGGCCAGCTCAGACAGATGGACTGCCTGCCCGGAAACAAAGACATAGCCGACATGACAGACCACGCCCTCGGCTTCTGCGACAAGGAAGTGCTCGACATCTACCGTCGCTCACAGCGCGAGAAATGGCCCTTCCCCCTCCAGACCATGCTCAGCTACTTCTACATCCGCAGCTTCTACGACAAGCCAGCGTCCGGCGACGTGGCCCGGCTACGCTCCCTCACCATGCGAGAACTGGCAAAACAGTGGCGCACGCTCGACATCTACGACGCCGCCACCGCCGCCACCCTCCTCGCCCGCTCCGGCGACAAGACTAATGCCCGACTCATCCTCGAATCACTCCGACAGAAGACCATCACCGCACCCGGCAAGGGTATGTGGTACGACAACCTACGCTCCGTCTTCACCTCCTCCGGGCCCCTCATATGCACCGCCCAGGTGCTCGAAGCCTTCTCCGAAATAGAGCCCGGGGCCAAGGAGATAGACGGCCTGCGCCAGTGGCTCGTGCTCCAGCGCCAGGCACAGGACTGGGGCCGCAACCGCAACCTCGCCGAGGTGGTCTACGCCATACTCACCTCCGGCACCGACTGGACCGATTCTTCCAAGCCGTCCGTCATCACCCTCGGAGGCAAAACTCTCGAACCGAGCCGAGTCCAGGCCCTCACAGGCGAGTTCACCATGCCGCTCGACCTGCACAAGGCCTCCGGCGCCCAGCTCACAGTCAGCAAGCCAGGCAGCCATCCCGCCTGGGGCGGAGTACTCAGCCAGTACATCCAGCCGATGGCCGACGTACGCAACGCCAGCGTCGAAGACCTCTCCATCACCAAGGAGCTGTACGTCATCCGCACCACCGAGGCCGGAGAGCAGGCCATAAAGACCGACAAGCTCAATGTCGGCGACCGCGTCCGCGTCACCCTCACCCTGACCGTCGGCCGCGACCTCGAATACGTCGCCGTCACCGACGAGCGAGCCGCCTGCCTCGAACCCGCCGACCAGCTACCCCACTACGTGTGGCGACAGATGACCGGATACTACTACGAACCCCGCAACTCCCAGACCAACCTCTTCATCAGCCACCTCGGCAAAGGCGTCCATACCCTCACCTACGACTGCTACGTGCAGCAGCAGGGCGAGTTCGCCCTCGGCATAGCCACCGCACAGAGCCAATACGCCCCCCTGATCGTCGCCCACAGCGCAGGCCGCATCCTCACAGTCACTGAAAAGTAATCCAGGCCCTACCATCCCCACGGGCGGCGGCTCCACCCCGGAGCCGCCGCCCGTCCTTTGCTTGCTCTCACATGCCACCCGCCATCTTCTTTTCACCATCATCCCGACTCCTAATCTCCTGGGAGCCGCCGCCGAGCTGAAGCTCGGCTTACGGTCGCCAGTCTCGAGTCATTGGAAAAAAGCAACCGCAAATCCCCCGCATAAGCCATCCCCGGCCTCCCATCATTGCATATTGTCGGGTTATAATTCTCAAAAATCCCACCCTGCCAATTAAGATTTATTTGCACGGTTCATAAAAAGTTGTTAACTTTGCGGTGAATTTTAGGCTGCGACCTCGCAGCCTACCTTGAAACGATTGATTGTAAACCATAACAAGATAACGATTTTATGGATTTGTTGTTAAGAATTGGCAACGGCACCCTCGCCATCACGGCCGTCCTCACGGGCATCGGCCTGGTGTTCGCCGCCCTGCTGATAGCCAAGCTGATAGCTCCCCGGTCCTTCTCCTCGAAAAAAGCCGACCCATACGAGTGCGGCATCCCCACACGCGGCGACTCGATGGTGCAGTTCAAGTCCGGATACTACATATTCGCAATCCTCTTCCTCATCTTCGATGTCGAGACCGTCTTTCTCTACCCCTGGGCAACAATCACCAACCAGCTCGGAGTGCAAGGACTCCTCTGCATCGGCATCTTCCTCTTCGTTTTAGTTTTAGGCCTGGCTTACGCCTGGAGAAAGGGTGCACTGAAATGGCAGTAAAAGAACCGAAAATCAAGTCCATGAAGTTCGAGGACTTCAAGGACAACGAATACATCGACAAACTCGTAGAAGAGCTCAACGCCACCGGCGCCAACGTCGTAGTCGGCAAGATGGACGAGCTCATCAACTGGGGCCGTGCGAACTCCCTCTGGCCCCTCTGCTTCGGCACATCCTGCTGCGCCATCGAGTTCATGAGCCTCGGCGCAGCACGCTACGACATGGCCCGCTTCGGCTTCGAGGTGGCACGCAACTCCCCACGCCAGGCCGACTACATCATGGTACAGGGCACCATCGTGCACCGCATGGCACCCGTCCTGCGCCGCCTCTACGAGCAGCTCGCCGAGCCCAAGTACGTCATTGCCTGCGGCGGCTGTGCCGTCAGCGGCGGACCGTTCAAGAACTCATACTGCGTGCTCCCCGGAGTCGACAAGATACTCCCAGTTGACGTCTACGTTCCCGGCTGCCCCCCGCGCCCCGAGGCAATGTTCTATGGACTCATGCAGCTCCAGCGCAAGATAAAAGTCGAGAAATTCTTCGGCGGCGCCAACCGCAAGGAGAAAATCGAGGAGTTCTTCGCCGAGCACCCCGAAGACCGCGACTCAATGAAATAAACACAGGCATCAACCATAACGACCCACCAAATCACCATGGATATTCAGAAAGAGATAAGCACACTCTGCCCGGAAGCCACTTTCGAGCAGGGCGAATGTTTACTGGTAAAGGTGCCTGACGCCAAATGGCACACCCTCGCCCTCGCCCTGCACGACAAGTACGGCTTCGACATGCTCACCGCCGTAGTCGGCATGGACTGGACCGAGACACTCGGCTGCCTCTACTATCTCACCTCCACCGACCGCGACTGGGAGATGATCTGCATACGCGTCGAGACTGCCGACCGCCAGCAGCCACGCCTCCACTCCGTAAGCGACATCTGGAAAGTCGCGAATTTCCAGGAACGCGAAGTATACGACTTCTACGGAATCGAGTTCATCGGCCACCCCGACATGCGCCGCTTCTTCCTCCGCAACGACTGGGTAGGACACCCGCTCCGCAAGGACTACGACGCCAACCCTGAGCTCAACCCCATACGCCTCGACGACGAAAAGAACGAGGACGACACATACACCCTCGTCGAAGACGAGAACGGCAACATCACCCGGCAGGACCACAAAGTCTTCCAGAAAGAAGACTATGTAGTCAACATCGGCCCCCAGCACCCCTCCACCCACGGCGTCATGCGCTTCCGCGCCGCCGTCGACGGCGAGACCGTCAAGAAGGTTGACGTCGTGAGCGGCTACATCCACCGCGGCATAGAGAAGCTCTGCGAAGGTCTCACCTACCCCCAGATGCTCCACTTCACCGACCGAATGGACTACATGTCCGCCCACCAGAACCGCCACTGCCTCTGCATGTGCATCGAAAAGGCCCTCGGCATCGAAGTGCCCCGCCGCGCACAGGTGATTCGCGTCATGATGGACGAGCTCATGCGCATTTCCAGCCACCTCCTCTCCTTCTCCTGCACCGCCATGGACCTCGGCGGCACCACCTGCTTCTTCTACGGATTCCGCGAGCGCGAACGCGTCCTCGACATATTCGACAAGACATGCGGCGCCCGAATGTCCATGAACTACAACGTCATCGGCGGCGTCATCGCCGACCTCCACCCCGACTTCCAGAAAGACGTCAAGGAGCTCTGCGCAATCATGCCCAAGGCCCTCAAGGAGTACCACAAAGTCTTCTCGGGCAACATCATCGCCCTCAACCGAATGAAGGAAGTCGGTATGCTCAGCCGCGAAGACGCCATCAACTACTGCATCACCGGCCCCTCCGGACGCGGCTCCAACTTCAGCTGCGACTGCCGCAAGAAACACCCCTACAGCATCTACTCCGAACTCGACTTCAACGAAGTCCTCGAAGACGGCTGCGACTCCTACGCCCGATACATGGTCCGCATGCGCGAAATCGAAGAGAGCGTCAAGATTCTCGAGCAACTCGTCGACAACATCCCCGAAGGCGACATCCGCGCCCAGGTGCCCAAGATAATCAAGCTCCCCGAAGGCCGCTGGTACCAACAGGTCGAGGCCAGCCGCGGCACATTCGGAGTCTTCATCGAGTCCACAGGACAGAAGACCCCCTGGCGCGTGCACTTCCAGAGCCCATGCTTCAACCTCGTCGGAGTCATGGACCTCTGCTGCGCAAACTACATGATCGCCGACCTCATCACCATCGGCGCCGCACTCGACTTCGTAATCCCCGACATCGACCGATAACCCAGAACTCATAGCCAAGCAATCTATCATACCATCATGTACGATTTTGGAAACATAACAAGCTGGTTCAACAACGTGCTGCTCTCCACGGGAATGGCCGACTGGCTGGCGGTCACCATAGAATGCGTCATCATCGCCGTGCTCATCCTGGCCATGTACACGGTGCTCGCACTCTTCTACATCCTCTACGAGCGCAAGCTCTGCGCCTGGTTCCAGTGCCGACTCGGCCCCATGCGCGTCGGCAAGTGGGGAGTCCTGCAGGTCTTCGCCGACATGTTCAAGATCCTCATCAAGGAGCTCATCTGCCTGCGAAACACCGACAAGTTCCTCTTCAAGCTCGCGCCCTACATCGTCATCACCTCCTCGGTGACCATGCTCGCCTGCCTGCCCTGGGGCAACGGACTCCAGATCATCGACTTCAACATCGGCATCTTCTTCATCCTCGCCGTCAGCAGCGTCGGAATCCTCGGCATCCTCCTGGCCGGCTGGTCGTCCAATAACAAGTACACACTCATCGGCGCCATGCGATCCGGCGCGCAGATGGTCAGCTACGAGCTCTCCCTGGGCCTGGCCATCCTCACCATTGTAGTCTTCTCCGGCACACTAAGCGTCAGCGAGATTGTCGCCCAGCAAGACAGCGCCTGGTTCATCTTCCGAGGCCACATACCCGCCATCATCGCATTCATCATCTACATCATAGCCGCCACCGCCGAGACCAACCGCGGCCCATTCGACCTTCCCGAGGCAGAGCACGAGCTCACCGCCGGCTACCACACCGAGTACTCCGGCATACACTTCGGCTTCTTCTACCTGGCCGAGTACCTCAACCTCTTCATCGTCTCCGGAATCGCCTCCCTCATGTTCCTCGGCGGCTGGATGCCCCTCCACGTCCCAGGGTGGGACGGCTTCAACGCAGCCATGAACGTCATCCCCGGCATCGTGTGGTTCCTGCTCAAGGCCTTCTTCGTAAGCTTCGTCATCATCTGGTTCAAATGGACATTCCCCCGCATACGAATCGACCAGATGCTCAGCTTCGAGTGGAAATACCTCATGCCATTCGCCCTGGCCAACCTCATGCTCATGGCAGTCTTCGTGGCCCTCGGCTGGCACTTCTAATCAACCCCGCATAAAACAACACCTCAATAAAATTCCCCCAGAGAAAAAATGAGCACCCTCACAGGCACAGTAACCCAGGTCATAGGCCCCGTGGTTGACGTAATGTTTGAAGGCGACAACAACCAGGTGCCCCCCATCTACGGAGCTCTCAAAGTAGACCGCGACAACGGCGAGACCCTGATACTCGAGGTTGAGCAGCACATCGGCGAAGACACCGTGCGCTGCGTGGCCATGGAGAGCACCGACGGCCTCCGCCGCGGAGTCAAGGCCGACTACCTCGGCCGAGGCATCGCAGTGCCCACCGGCGACCAGGTAAAAGGCCGTCTGCTCAACGTAATCGGCGAGCCCATCGATCACCT
Organism: uncultured Porphyromonadaceae bacterium; assembly: GCA_900541835.1. Lineage (GTDB taxonomy): Bacteria > Bacteroidota > Bacteroidia > Bacteroidales > Muribaculaceae > Lepagella. The sequence goes on along the minus strand of UQLL01000008.1, from coordinate 13,459 downwards.
CCCCGACCTAAACCGCGAAAACCTGCGCCCCATACACCAGCCCGCACCCGAATTCGATGAACTGGCAATCTCCACCGAGATCCTCTTCACCGGCATCAAGGTAATCGACTTGCTCGAACCCTATTCCAAGGGCGGCAAGATCGGCCTCTTCGGCGGAGCCGGCGTAGGCAAGACCGTGCTCATCATGGAGCTCATCAACAACATCGCCAAGGGCCACAACGGCTTCTCCGTATTCACCGGCGTCGGCGAACGCACACGCGAGGGCAACGACCTGCTGCGCGAGATGATCGAATCCGGCGTAATGAAGTACGGCAAAAAGTTCGAAGAAGGCATGGAGAAAGGCCAGTGGAACCTCCAGGACGTCGACATGAAAGAGGTCAACGCCTCCCAGGCCACCCTCGTGTTCGGCCAGATGAACGAGCCGCCGGGCGCACGTCTCCGCGTCGCACTCTCCGGCCTTACAGTAGCCGAACAGTTCCGCGACAACGCCGGCGGCGGCAAGGACGTGCTCCTCTTCATCGACAACATCTTCCGCTTCACCCAGGCAGGTTCCGAAGTGTCCGCACTGCTCGGCCGAATGCCATCCGCAGTAGGCTACCAGCCCACCCTCGCCTCCGAGATGGGCGCACTCCAGGAGCGAATCACTTCCACCAAGAACGGCTCCATCACCTCCGTCCAGGCCATCTACGTGCCCGCCGACGACCTCACCGACCCCGCACCCGCCACCACCTTCTCCTTCCTCGACGCCACCACCGTGCTCAGCCGCAAGATTTCCGAGCTCGGCATCTACCCCGCCGTGGACCCCCTGGACTCCACCTCGCGAATCCTCGACCCCAACATCATCGGCGAAGAGCACTACAACGTCGCACAGGCCGTCAAGCAGCTCCTCCAGAAGTACAACGACCTGCAGGACATCATCGCTATCCTCGGCGTAGACGAGCTCAGCGACGAAGACAAGCTCACCGTGGCCCGCGCGCGCCGCGCACAGCGCTACCTCTCCCAGCCCTTCCACGTAGCCGAGCAGTTCACCGGCCTCCCCGGCGTCATGGTTCCCCTGTCCGAGACCATCCGCGGCTTCAAGATGATCCTCGCCGGCGAAGTCGACGAATACCCCGAGCAGGCATTCCTCAACGTCGGCACCATCGACGAGGCAATCGCCAAGGGCAAGAAGATGCTCGCCGAAGTAGGCTAACCACATTACAAACCCCGCCGGGGACACCTGTCCCCGGCGTGAACCATAAACAGGATGACACTACGCATAATCTCGGCCCAGGAAGTGCTCTTCGAGGGCTCCGCCAAGGCGGTGACACTGCCCGGCTACGCCGGCAGCTTCACCGTGCTCCGCAACCACGCCCCGCTAATCGCGGTCCTCACCCCCGGTCGCGTCCGCTACCTCGACGAACAGGACCATGAGCAGCACCTCGAAATCAAGGGCGGCCTGGTCGACGTGGAGAACAACAAAGTTGACGTATGCGTGTACTAACGGTGCCTGATACAATTATGAGACTAACCTCGAAACTTCTGTACGGCCTGCTGGCGCTGCTGCTCGGCATCCTCTGTCCGACCGCCGCCTACGCCACACCCGAAGACGGCGACACGGTGAAAGACGAGTCCTCGCTCGACGTCAAGGAAATAATCTTCCACCACCTCGGCGACGGATACGGCTGGGAAGTCCCCTTCGCGCACATCTACCGCATACCCCTCCCCGTCATCGTACGCGCCCAAGACGGCACTTGGCACTCATTCTCCTCCTCAAAGCTCACCCAGGTGCAGGTCATCAAGGAGACCGTCCGCACCAAGGACGGCCAGATCAAGACCGAGGAGAAAGAAGAACTAATACCCGTAATCCACCGCATCGTCCGTGGCGACGAGCAGTACGACTTCCTCATCGCCCACACCTCCCAGCACAAGAACAAGGTGGTGCAGGTCTTCCCACTCAGCGCAGAAGAGCAGGCAGCCGTAGAGGCCAGGGCCGACTCCATGCGCCGCGCCGACAACATCCCCGCAGGCGAGCACGCCGTCATCCCCGGGTACGTCTTCTACGACGTCGACGGCCACGGCCAGTACTACCGCGAGTACAAGCCTTTCGACATCTCCATCACCAAGAACGTCCTGGCCCTGTTCATCGCAGCATTCATCGTCTGGATGCTCTGCATGATTCTCGTGCGCCACTACAAGAAGTACGGTTTCCGCACGCCCCGCAAGGGCATGGGCTTCTTCGAGATGCTCATCGACTTCATCTACGTCGGCACCATCCGCAACACCCTCAAGGAGAAAGCCGACAAGTTCGCCCCCTACCTGCTCACCTGCTTCTTCTTCATCCTCGTGATGAACCTGTTGGGCCTGGTAGTCATCTTCCCCGGCGGAGCCAACCTGACCGGCAACATCGCCATCACCCTCGTGCTCTCCTTACTGACCTTCGTCATGGTCAACATCCATGGCAACAAGCACTACTGGAAAGAAATCTTCTGGCCCGACGTGCCCATCTGGCTCAAGTGCCCCCTGCCCATCATGCAGGTCATCGAGGTGTTCGGCACTTTAACCAAGCCCGCCGCCCTCTGCGTCCGACTGTTCGCCAACATGATGGGCGGCCACATGATTGTCATCACCCTGACGGTGCTCATCTTCATCTTCGCGGCCTTCGGCGCCGCGGCAGCCGGGAGCTCCATCGTCATCTCCATCCTCTTCTCAACCTTCATGCTGGCCCTGGACGTACTGGTGAGCTTCATCCAGGCTTACGTATTCACCATGCTCTCCACCATATTCATCTCCCTGGCCGTCCATAATCCCGAACACCACGAGAGCCTGGACCAGGAAGTAGAAGAGGCCATGGAAAAGAGCGAGAACCCGCAAACGGCCGGCATGTAATACCAAGAACAACAAACAACAAAAATAAACTAAAAACCACCCAACAACCATGTTATCAATGATTCTCGTAGCCGAAATGGCACTTGGCGCACTTGGCGCAGCACTCGGTGCAAGCATCGCAGCAATCGGCGCCGGCTTCGGCATCGGCAAGATCGGATCGTCGGCCATGGAGGCCATCGCACGCCAGCCAGAGGCTGCCAGCGACATCCGAAGCAACATGATCGTAATCGCCGCCCTCATCGAGGGTGTCGCACTGTTCGCCGTCATCGTTTCGGCACTCGCCCTGTTCCTCTAAACCCACGACTGCTCACAGCAATCAAACCAAAACAACAACCCACCGACTAAAAAGTCTTCATTATGGAACTGTTCACGCCCGATTTCGGACTGGTCTTCTGGATGTTCATCGCCTTCCTGGTATTGTTTCTGATACTGGCGAAATGGGGATGGCCAATGATAATCAAAAGCATGAACTCGCGGGCCGACCGCATCGACCAGGGCGTAGAGTACGCCCGCCAGGCCAAGGACCAGCTCGACTCGGCCCGCTCCGACGCCCAGAAAGTCATCGAAGACGCCCAGAAGCAGCAGGCCAACATCCTGCGCGACGCAGAGAAAATGAAGACCCAAATCATAGACGAAGCACGCAAAGAGGCTTCCTCCGAGGCTAAAAAGGTCATGGACGCCGCCAAGGTGTCCATTGACCAAAGCCGCAAGGAAGCCGAGCGCCAGCTCCGCCAGCAGGTCGGTCAGTTCTCCGTCCGGATTGCCGAAAAGCTGGTGCGCCAGCAGATGGCCGACGACAAGCAGCAGCAGGCCCTCGCCGACAAGCTGCTCGACGAGATCGAAAAGAACCAGAACTAAGACCACAGCAACATCATGGACAACGGCCTCATAGCCCGGCGCTACGCCAAAGCCCTGTACAAGTTCGCCCTCGAGCACAGCAAGACGGCCGACGTGTACAAGGAGATGACCGCTGTGGCAAAAGCCTTCGCTGACAATCCCGCGTTGCAGCGCACTCTCTCCAACCCCTACATCGCACCCGCAGACAAGGAAATGCTCATGCGCGATGCCGCCGGAAGCCTATACGATGACGACTTCAAGGCCCTCGTGCAGCTCGTAATCCAGCACCACCGCGAAGAGTACATGCAGCGCATATGCCTTGCATACTGCGACATCTACCGCGAGGAAAATAAAATCTCACTGGTGCGCATCGTCACCGCCAAGCCACTCTCGACCGAGCGTATGGACCGCATCCACAGCCTCGTCGGGAAAGCTTTCCCCGACCGCACCTTCGAGTACACCGCCGAAGTAAACCCCGACCTCATCGGAGGATTCCAGGTATACGTCGACAACGTCAAGATGGACGCCTCCATCAGCAACGAATTACAACAGTTACGTCAAAACCTAATAAGCAGCAACTGATAAGATGCTCAACCCAAGCGAAATATCCGACATCCTGAAACAGCAGCTCGAAAACGTCAACAACAAGGTAAAATTCGAGGAAGTGGGCACCGTGCTCGAAGTAGGCGACGGCGTAGCCCACGTGTACGGTCTTGAGAACGTACGCGCCAACGAGCTCGTAGAGTTCGAGAACGGCGTCAAAGGCGTGGCCCTCAACCTCGAGGAAAGCAACGTCGGCGTCGTACTGCTCAACAACATAAACAGCGTCAACGAGAACATGACCGTGCGCCGCACCGGCGAAATCGCCTCCATCCCCGTATGCGAGGGCGTCTTCGGCCGCGTCATCAACATCCTCGGCGAACCCATCGACGGCAAAGGGCCCATCGAGGGCGAGAAGCTCCTCATGCCTCTTGAGCGCAAGGCTCCCGGCGTAATCTTCCGCCAGCCCGTAAAGCAGCCTCTCCAGACCGGCCTCAAGGCAATCGACTCCATGATTCCCATCGGTCGCGGACAGCGCGAGCTCATCATCGGCGACCGCCAGATTGGCAAGACCGCCATCGCCATCGACACCATCATCAACCAGAAAGCCAACTACGAAGCCGGCAAGCCCGTCTACTGCATCTACGTCGCCATCGGCCAAAAGGCATCCTCCATCGCCGCCACCGTGCACACCCTGGAGAAGTTCGGCGCCATGCCCTACACCGTAGTGGTGGCCGCCTCCGCCTCCGACTCCGCCTCCATGCGCTACTACGCCCCCTTCGCAGGCGTGGCCATCGGCGAGTTCATCCGCGACACCGGCCGCGACGCCCTCATCGTATACGACGACCTATCCAAGCAGGCCGTCGCCTACCGCGAGATATCGCTGATCCTCAAGCGCCCCTCCGGACGCGAGGCCTATCCAGGCGACATCTTCTACCTCCACAGCCGCCTGCTCGAACGCGCCGCCAAGATCATCGACAGCCAGGAAGTCGCCTCCACCATGAACGACCTTCCCGAAGTCCTCAAGCCCATCGTCAAGGGCGGCGGCTCGCTGACCGCCCTTCCAATCATCGAGACCCAGGCAGGTGACGTGTCGGCATACATCCCCACCAACGTCATCTCCATCACCGACGGCCAGATTTTCCTTGAGACCGCCCTGTTCAACCAGGGCATCCGCCCCGCCGTCAACGTGGGCATCTCCGTGAGCCGCGTAGGCGGCAGCGCCCAGATCAAGCCCATGAAGAAAGTGGCCGGCACCCTCAAGATCGCCCAGGCACAGTACCGCGAACTCGAGGCCTTCACCAAGTTCGGCGGCGACATCGACCCCGTCACCGCAGCCGTCATCGACCGCGGACGCAAGAACCAGCGCCTCCTCATCCAGGCACAGTACCATCCCTGGTCCGTCGAGAACGAGGTCGCCGTCATCTACTGCGGCGTCAACGGCCTGCTCAAGAATATCCCCGAGGACAAGGTGGAAGAGTTCGAGCGCCAGTTCATCCAGATTCTCGAAGCCAGCCACCGCGCCGACGTCCTCGATCAGATCAAGGCCGGCAAGATGACCGACGAAGTGACAGCAATCCTCGACAAGGTAGCGGCCCAGGTATCCGCCGGGCTCGCTCCCTCCAAAGCCAAATAAGCGACTCTAAATGGCTACACTGAGAGAACTCAAGACGCGCATCGGCACGGTCGCCTCGAGCGAGAAGCTCACCGGCGCCATGAAGATGATCTCGTCGGCCAAGGTACGCAAGAGCGAGCAGGAGCTCCGGCGCCTGCTCCCATTCAAGGACCAGATCATGCAGATCATGGGCCACCTGCTGCGCGCCGGCGAGAACTATTCTTCGCCGCTGACCGTCAGCAGAGACGTGCAGCGACTCGGCGTGGTCGTCTACGGCAGCGACGACGGCCTCTGCGGCGCCTACAACGTCAACATATTCAAGTTCCTGCACGAGCGCATCCGCGCCTGGCGCGACAGCTACGGCCCCGCCTGCGTCATAGAGCTCTATCCCGTGGGCCGCAAGATGCGCCGCATCGTGGAGAAGTATGCCGAAGACACAGCCGGCGTGGAGTGCGTCGCCGTCGACGGAGTCAGCTCCAAGATGGTCGGCGACACCGTCAACGACTTCACCCTCCGCCTGCAGAAAGACTTCGAGCAGGGACGCCTCGACGCCGTCGAAGTCGTGTACATGAAGTTCTACACCATCGGCCGCCAGCGCCCAAAGGTGGACCGCCTCTTCCCCGTCAACGGCGCGGAACTCGCAGGCGACGCCACCAAGGAGCAGAAAGGTCTGCACTCCGACATCATGTACATCTTCGAGCCCGACGCCAACAGCATCTTCTCGCAGGTGCTCCCCATGTTCGTGCTGTCGCTGATGCAGGAAGTCACCATCGAGAACCGGGCCTCCGAACAGGCCGCACGCATCATGGCCATGCAGGCCGCCAACGACAACGCCAAGAAACTACAGGAGAGCCTGCAGCTCGAATACAACAAGCTCCGCCAGCAGGGCATCACCACCGAGCTGCTCGACATCCTCGGCGGCCAGGTGGAAAAATAGAGTAGTATAACCGACATCATGAGTAGTATAAAAGAATATTTCCAGGGAGTTGCCAAGGGCCTCAGCAGCCTTGTCAAGGGCATGGAAGTTACGGGTAAGGAGCTGGTGACGAAGAAACTCACCGAGTGCTACCCGGAAAACCGCGCCACCCTTGAGATTCCGGAGCGTTTCCGCGCCGAGCTCACCCTCAAGTATGACAGCGAGGGGCGCCACAAGTGCATCGGCTGCGGCATCTGCCAGATGAACTGCCCCAACGGCACCATCCACCTCACCACCAAGATGGTGGAACTGCCCGACGGCAAGAAGAAGCGCAAGCTTGACAAGTACACCTACGACCTTGGCTCCTGCACCTTCTGCATGCTGTGCGTCACCACCTGTCCGCAGCACGCCCTCGAATTCAGCAACGACTTCGAACAGGCCGTCTTCCAGCGCGAAAGCCTCGTCAAGACCCTCAACTACCTGCCAGAGAAAGAGGACGCCCCGGCGCCCAAGCCCCAGGTGGACCCGGCCGTCATAGCCGCCGCCAAGGAGAAGGCCGCACGCATCAAGGCCGAGCGAGAAGCCGCCGCCAAGGCAGCCGCCGAAGCCGAGAAACCCGCCAATACCGAAAACAACAAATAAGATATGGAAACGCCAGGATTTATCGTACTCTACTTCATAGTGGCGATAGCCGTGATAGCCTTCTCCGTGCTGGCCGTCACCACGCGCCGCATACTCCGGGCAGCCACGTATCTGCTCTTCGTGCTCCTCGGCACGGCCATCTTCTACTTCCAGCTCGGCTACCAGTTCCTGGGCGGCGTGCAGATAGCAGTCTACGCGGGCGGCATCATGGTGCTGTTCGTGTTCGCCATCCTGCTCACCTCCAAGCCGGCCGACAAGGCCCCGCTGCTGACGCACCACCGCCGCGCGGCAGGCATCATAGCCTCCGTCATCGGCGCCGTAGTGCTCTGCTGGGCCCTATTCCACATGCCGCTGCTCGACGAGCAGACCACGCTGGCAAGCATCGCCGACTACCCCATCGACATGCATACCCTCGGATATGCAATGGTGGGCACCGGCAAGTATCAGTATCTGCTGCCCTTCGAAGCCGTCAGCGTCCTGCTGCTGGCCTGCATCATCGGCGGCGTAACCGTAGCACGCAAAAAATAACATCGGGCATGGATATAAATATGTTATGGTACCTGGTGCCGAGCGTGATCATGTTCGTGTGCGGCCTGTTCGGCTTCGTGACTCGCCGCAACCTCATCGCCATGCTCATCTCCATCGAGCTCATGCTCAACTCCGCCGACCTCAACTTCGTGGTCTTCAACCGCTTCCTCTACCCGGGCAGCATGGAGGGCATGGTCTTCACACTGTTCGCCATCGCCATCGCGGCCGCAGAGACCGCCGTGGCCATCGCCATCATCATTAACATCTACCGCGCCGTCGGCAACACCAACGTGCGCGAGATCAACAAACTGAAATTCTAAGGCCATGGACATCACATTACCGCTTCTGATTCTGGCCATTCCCCTGTTCAACTTCCTGCTGCTTGGACTCACGGGAATGAAGATGAGCCACAAGCTGGCCGGCCTGATCGGCATCTGCGCCATGGGCGCCACCACGGCGATAGCCTACACAGTGGCCTTCACATACTTCTTCTCCGGCTCGCCCGACTTCATCGCCGACGGCGTCCGCCAGGTCTACACCGTCTTCAACGTGGAGTGGCTGGCGTTCACCAAGACCCTGGTGGTCAACCTCGGCTTCCTGCTCGATCCCATCTCGGCGATGATGCTCATCGTCATCACCACCATCTCCTTCATGGTGCACCTCTACTCGTGGGGTTACATGGAGGGCGAGCAGGGCTTCCAGCGCTACTACGCGTTCCTGTCGCTTTTCAGCTTCTCGATGCTCGGCCTGGTTGTCGCCACCAACATCTTCCAGATGTACATCTTCTGGGAGCTCGTGGGCGTAAGCTCCTACCTGCTCATCGGCTTCTACTACAAGCTTCCGACCGCAGTCAGCGCCTCCAAGAAGGCCTTCATCGTGACCCGCTTCGCCGACCTCGGCTTCCTCATCGGCATCCTCGTGCTGAGCTACTACACCGACACTTTCAACTTCGTCGACCTGGTAAGCAATCCCGGACAGGTTCTCACACAGGCCGGCGGCGCCACCTTCATGGGCGCATCTGTCATCACCTGGGCCATGGTTCTCATCTTCGTCGGCGGCATGGGCAAGTCGGCCATGATGCCACTGCACATCTGGCTGCCCGACGCCATGGAGGGTCCGACACCCGTCTCGGCCCTCATCCACGCTGCCACCATGGTAGTGGCCGGCGTCTACCTGGTAGCGCGCATGTTCCCCGTCTACTGCGTGGTCGACGCGTCGCTGACGTTCGTCACCGTCGTCGGCGCCATCACCGCCTTCTACGCAGCCGTCGTGGCCTGCTGCCAGATTGACATCAAGCGCATCCTCGCCTTCTCCACCATATCGCAGATTGCCTTCATGATGGTGTCGCTGGGCGTGGCCTACACCTCCGAGGTGAACGGCCACTACGGCGGCCTGGGCTACATGGCCGGCATGTTCCACCTGTTCACTCACGCCATGTTCAAGGCCCTGCTGTTCCTCGGCGCCGGCGCCCTCATCCACGCCGTGCACTCCAACAACTACACCGCCATGGGCGGCATGGCCAAGTACATGCCCATCTGCCACATCACTTTCCTGATCGGCTGTCTCGCCATCGCGGGCATATGGCCCTTCTCCGGCTTCTTCTCCAAGGACGAGATGCTGGCTGCCATGTTCCAGCGCGACTGGCTTTGGGGCGCCTGGATGACCATGGTAGCAGGCCTGACCGCCTTCTACATGTTCCGCATGTACTTCCTGGTGTTCTGGTGGAAGGAGAACCCGCACTACAAGGAGCACCGTCCGCACGACGCACCCTGGCAGATGTCGCTTCCCCTCATCTTCCTGGCCCTGGTAAGCTGCGTGGCCGGCTTCATCCCCTTCGGCGAGTTCGTGACCTGGGACGGCAAGCCCTACCACATCCATATCGAGGGTCAGGTAGCCGCCACCTCCCTTGTAGTGGCAGTGCTCGCCATCGCCTTCGCCGCCTGGCTCTACTTCAAGGAGAACCCGAAGCCAGCACGCATGAAGGCAGCCCTGCCCGGCCTGTGGAAAGCCGCTAACCGCCGCTTCTACTGGGACGAAATCTACATGTTCGTCACCCACAAGTTCATCTTCGGCATCATCTGCCGATCCATCGCCTGGTTCGACCGCCACGTCATCGACGCCACCATGGACGGCTTCGCCAAGATTACCCAGAAAACATCCTTCGCCATCCGCGGCATGCAGTCGGGCAGCATCCAGGCCTATGTGGTCTGGTACTTCCTCGGCGCCTGCGCCCTGGCGATCATAACCTGGCTCGCATTCCTCTAACCGCTCAGCCGACATAAAAAGACAAAGAAACGATTATGTTTGAAAATATCCTGATTTGGTTTGTTGTCATCCCGCTGATAATGCTCGCGGGACTGGGCCTGTGCACCAACCGGGGCATGAACGCCATCCGCACCGTGATGGTAGTGTGCTCCACGGCGCTCCTGGCGCTGGCCATCTGGCTCGTAGTCGCCTTCCTGCAGATGCGCGGCGCCGGCATAGAGGACGAAATGCTCTTCACCGGTTCCTGGATGTGGTACGCCCCACTCAACATACACCTGGCTGTGGGCGTGGACGGCATCTCCGTGTTCATGATCCTGCTCTCGGCAGTCATCGTGTTCGCCGGCACCTTCGCCTCCTGGAAAATCAATCCCCTGCCCAAGAACTTCTTCCTCTGGTTCGCCCTGTTGAGCATGGGTGTGTTCGGCTTCTTCATCTCCATCGACATGTTCACCATGTTCATGTTCTACGAGATAGCGCTCATCCCCATGTACCTGCTCATCGGCGTGTGGGGCACGGGCCGCAAGGAGTACTCGGCCATGAAGCTGACACTGATGCTCATGGGCGGCTCCGCCTTCCTGATGCTCGGCCTGTTCGGCATCTACTGGCACTCCGCAGCCGACCCCAGCCAGCTCACCTGGAACATACTTGAGATTTCGCACAACAACGCCATCAGCCACGGCTGGCAGACGTTCCTGTTCCCGTTCACCTTCGTCGGCTTCGGCGTGCTGGGCGCCATGTTCCCCTTCCACACCTGGTCGCCCGACGGCCACGCCTCGGCCCCCACGGCAGTGTCCATGCTCCACGCAGGCGTGCTGATGAAGCTCGGCGGATACGGCTGCTTCCGCATCGCCATCTTCCTGCTGCCGCAGGCCGCCAACGAGCTCGCCTGGATCTTCATCATCCTCACCGGCATCTCGATTGTATACGGCGCCTTCTCGGCATGCGTGCAGACGGACCTCAAGTACATCAACGCCTACTCATCCGTTTCGCACTGCGGCATGGTGCTCTTCGCCATCCTTATGCTCAACGCCACGGCCATGACTGGCGCCATCCTCCAGATGCTCAGCCACGGCCTCATGACGGCACTCTTCTTCGCCCTCATCGGCATGATCTACGGCCGCACCCACACCCGCGACATCCGCCAGATGGGCGGTCTGATGAAGATAATGCCCTATCTCGGCGTCTGCTACATGATAGCCGGCTTCGCCTCGCTCGGTCTCCCGGGCCTGTCGGGCTTTGTAGCCGAGATGACAATCTTCTTCGGCTCCTTCCAGGACGCTGACCTCTTCCACCGCTGCTTCGTCATCGCCGCCACCTGCTCCATTGTCATCACCGCAGTCTACATCCTGCGCGTGGTCGGCAAGCTCCTGCTCGGCAAGGTGCAGGACGAGCATCACCTGGCCCTGACCGACGCCACCTGGTTCGAGCGCGTCAGCACCGTAACCCTGATAGTCTGCATCGCCGGCATCGGCTGCTTCCCCAACTGGATCAACGAGGCCATCGAATTCTCCTTCGGCCCCATCATCAAAGCCCTCGGCGTATAATAGAATACTAAAGCATCATGAACTATTCACAGTTTGGAACCATGTACCCGGAGCTTCTGGTGCTCACGGTGTTCATAATAGTCTTCCTTGTCGACGTCTTCTTCGGCAAGAAGGCGCAGAAAGCCCTGACGCCCGTCACGCTGGTGCTGTTCGGCCTGGCTACGGTGGCCATGTGGCTCATCCCCGTCAACGTCACCGAGGCTTTCGGCGGCATGTATGTCAACACTCAGGTCTGCGTCGCCATCAAGGGCATCCTCAACCTCGGCGTCTTCCTGGTACTGCTCCAGGGCCAGCAATGGATTGACAGCGAAGAGGGCAGCGTGCGCCGAGGCGAGTTCTACGAGCTGCTGCTCGTGACCCTGTTCGGCATGTACCTCATGATCTCGGCCCGCCACTTCCTGCTCTTCATCATCGGCCTTGAGAGCGCCTCCCTGCCCCTGGCAGCCATGGTGGCCTTCAACAAGAACCGCTACGAGAGCCATGAGGCAGCCATCAAGTACATCATGACGGCCATCTTCTCGTCGGCAATCTTACTGTTCGGCCTTAGCTTCACTTTCGCCCTCAGCGGCGGCAGCCTCTACTTCAAGGACATCGCCTCGGCCATCACCGTCGGCTCCCACTCCACCATGCTGATAGTGGCCATCGCCTTCGTCATCGCCGGCTTCGGCTTCAAGCTCTCGCTCGTGCCCTTCCACCTCTGGACCGCCGACGTTTACCAAGGCGCACCCACGGCCGTCACCAGCTACCTGTCCGTCATCAGCAAGGGTTCCGCAGCTTTCGCTTTCCTGGTGGTCCTCTGCCAAGTGTTCGGCACCGTCTACTCCAACATCTGGGAGTGGATGATGTACGGCATCATCATCCTGACCATCACCGTCGGCAACCTGTTCGCCATCCGCCAGCGCAACATGAAGCGCTTCATGGCCTTCTCGTCCGTATCCCAGGCCGGCTACATCATGCTCGGCATCATCGCCGCCAACACCATCGGCATGGCATCCATGCTCTTCTACATCCTGGTGTACGTCTTCTCCAACCTCGGCGTCTTCGCAGTCATCGCCGCCATAGAGAACAAGACCGGCAAGGTCGACATGAACGACTACGACGGACTGCACAAGACCAACCCCTGGCTGAGCTTCACCATGACACTCGGACTCTTCTCCCTGGCCGGCATCCCGCCGTTCGCAGGCTTCTTCTCCAAGTTCATGATCTTCACGGCCACCACGTCGACCGGCAGCATCGCCCTGTACATCCTGGTGCTCATCGCCCTGATCAACACCATTATCTCCCTGTACTACTACCTGCTGGTGGTGAAAGCCATGTGGATCAACCCCTCCGAGCCCGTCGTGCCTCAGTTCCGGAGTGCCTGCACCGAGCGCGTGGGCATGTGGCTCTGCCTGGCCGGCATCCTGGCCCTGGGCATTGTCTCCTGGTGCTACGGCTCCCTCAGCTGCGTCTCCGACCGCGCCGCCGACATATTCGCCATGATTCGCTAATCAACCCCCACCCTATAAAAGACTCCCGGAACCACTCGGCTCCGGGAGTTTTATTTTCTTTTCAAGCTCCAGAACCAAGTGGATATGGAATTTGGCAATTATTAAATATTGTTAAATATATAGTTAATCATGGACCCCATATTTTTCCCTATTAAAAAAAGGAAACTTCTATAAATTAAACATTTGCATATCAGAGAAATAATTCGTATCTTTG
>UQLL01000007.1 GCA_900541835.1 uncultured Porphyromonadaceae bacterium | reverse complement strand
GGAGCCGCCGTTGCCGATGTGGCAGGTGATGATGCGCTGCTTATGGTAGTCCAGGCCCAGGAATTCGCAGGCTCGGCGCGATACGTAGCGGTGGCTGGTGCCGTGGAAGCCGTAGCGGCGCACGCCGTACTTGGTGTATGCCTCGTAGGGGAGGGCGTACATATATGCCTTGGCGGGCATGGTCTGGTGGAAGGCGGTGTCGAAGACTGCCACCTGGGGCACGTCGGGCATGAGCGACGACACGGCCTCGATGCCGGTGATGTTGGCGGGGTTGTGTAGCGGGGCCACGGTGTAGCACTCCTTGACCTTCTCGATGACCTCGGGGGTGATGAGCATGGAGCGGTTGAACTTCTCCATGCCGTGCACCACGCGGTGGCCGACGGCCTCGATTTCGTCGAAGCTCTTCACGACGCCCTCCTTGGGGTCGGTGAGCAGGTTGAGGATGTTGCGCACGGCGTCCTTGGCGTCCTTCATCGGGGTCTCGATGACCTCCTTGGAGCCGTCGGGCCGCTTGTACTTGAGGAAGGAGTCGGGCAGGCCGATCTTCTCCACGCCGCCCTCGGCGAGCACTTGCTTGGTGGCCGAGTCGATGAGCTTGTATTTCACGCTGCTGCTTCCGCAGTTCAGTACGAGTATCTTCATGTTCTTCTTTTGCTTGACTTAGAGACCCTTTTCGCCGATGGCCTGGTTGCAAGTCACGATAATGGTGTTCTGGATGTCCTCTACGGTGGCGCCGCGGCTGAGGTCGTTGACGGGAGCTGCGAGACCCTGCAGGATGGGGCCTACGGCGCCGGCTCCTGCCAGGCGCTGCACGAGCTTGTAGGCGATGTTGCCGACTTCCAGCGAGGGGAAGACGAGAGTGTTGGCGTGGCCGGCGATCTCGGAGCCGGGAGCCTTCTTGGCGCCGATCTCGGGCACGATGGCGGCGTCGGACTGCAGCTCGCCGTCGCAGGGCAGGCTGGGGTCGATCTCGTGAACCATCTTCACTGCTTCGATGACCTTGTCGATGCGCTCGTGGCTGGCGCTGCCCTTGGTGGAGAAGCTGAGCATGGCCACGCGGGGCTCGAAGCCGGCTATGTTGCGGGCCGTGGCGGCGGTGGAGATGGCGATCTGGGCCAGCTCGGCGGCCGTCGGGTCGGGCACCACGGCGCAGTCGGCGAAGATGAGCATGTGGTCTGTGCCGTAGTGCAGGTGCTCGGGAAGGAGCATGATGAAGGCGCCGGAGACCACGGAGATGCCGGGCTTGGTCTTGAGCACCTGGAAGGCGGCGCGCAGCACGTGGCTGGTGGGTGCCAGGGCGCCGGCCACCATGCAGTCGGCATGGCCGGCCTTGATCATCAGGCACCCCAGGTAGAGCGGGTTGCAGGCCTGCTTGCGGGCATCCTCGATGGAGATGCCCTTCTTCTTGCGCAGCTCGGCGAAGAGCTGGGCGTAGGGCTCTACCACGGCCTCGTCGGCGGGATCCACCCACGTGGCCTTCTCTATGTTCTGCAGGTTGCGCTCACGGGCGATGACCATGGTGTCCTCCTTCTTGCCGATGAAGATCACCTCGGCGGCGCCGATGCCCAGGATGTAGTCGGCGGCGCGCACCGTGCGCGGTTCCGTGTTTTCGGGGAGCACCAGCTTCTGCGGGTGCTGCTGTGCCTTTGCCGTAAGACGTTCAAAAAGTGTCATGGCTATAGAGTTAAAGTTTTGTTCTTGTTTCAGCTGCAAAATTACAAAAAAATCCTGACATACGCCCTGTTCCCGCCCGCGTTCTGCGAGAAATTCATAGGCTTTCGGGAGGTGTCCTGGCAGGCTCGGTGGATTTTGTGATTTTCACATGCTTGCCCTTAGAAGCGCAGCGGTAGGGATAGCCTCTTGGGGGCGTGCCATGGTGGTCTCTACAGTTCGGCGAGCTGGTGGGTGGAGAAGCTGCGATAGGAGGCGGGGGCGAGGTTGAGCTTGCCGCCTGCGCGCAGGAGCTTGCGCAGCGAGGTGATGAACTCCTGGGTCTCCTGTAGCACGTTGAGGTAGACGTACGTGACGGCGAGGTTGTCCTGGTCGCCTTGCTGGAGCTGGTCGTAGGCGTGGCGGGTGAGTTCGGAGAGGCGCGTCTTGATCTGGCTGCAGCGGGCGCGGAGGGCGTCTATGGCATCCGGCGAGCACGTTTCGGCACAGGCGGCGGCGTCGGCCAGCACCGAGGTGATTTCGGCGCAGATGCTGCCGAATGGCTCGCGAAGAAGCTCCGGAAGCGGACGGAAGTTGTTGGCGACGTGCTCGCGGATGGCCTCGTTGATGTGGCGCAGGCTGTAGGTCATGGACATGTCCATGTTGCCCGACAGGTGGAACCAGGCACGCTTCTCCAGGGCCGTGCCCGGGTCGGCGCGTCGCAGGCAGAGCATGAACTTGCGGCGCTGGGCCTTTAACATGTCTTTTTCGGTTGCCAGGGCCTTGGCCGAGTGCGACAGCACCCGGACATTGTCCTCCATGAAGCCGTTGGTGATGTCGGCGAAGGCGGTGCGGGCGAAGTCCAGGAAATCCTTCTGCCGGGTGTTGATGTATACCAGCAGGAGCTTCCACACCTCGGTCGGGTCGGAGGTGGCCAGGATGGTCTGGAACAGAGAGTCGCCCTGTTCGGCCTCGCGCTTGCGGCGGAAGCGCATGTTGCTGCGGATGAGCATGACGACGGCGATGACGGCCCCGGCTATCATTACCGGCACGCCGCCAAGGTGCATCAGGCATACCACCATCCCGGCGCCTATGAAGGCGACTCCGGCGGTGACGAACCAGCCGCCGATGACGGAGATGACGCCGGTGACACGGAAGACGGCGCTTTCGCGCCCCCAGGCGCGGTCGGCAAGAGACGTGCCCATGGCCACCATGAAGGTGACGAAGGTGGTGGATAGCGGCAGCTTCAGCGACGTGCCGAAGGCGATGAGCAATGCCGCCAGCATCAGGTTCACGCTTCCGCGCACCAGGTCGAAGGCGGCGCCGTTCTCCTCCTGCGTCACGGCCTGGTTCATGCGGTGGTTGATCCAGGCTTTAACTCGCCGGGGAGTGTGGTCGCTGACCCAGGCGTGGGCGTTGAGGGCGCCGCGGACGATGGCGCGGCCCAGGCGTGACGAGCCGAACATCTCGTCGCCCTGCGTCTTGGAACTCAGTCCCACGGTCGTCTGCGTCACCTGGCGGGCCTTGCGCGATGTCCCCAGGGCGATGACCATGATGCTCCCGGCACCGATAAGGAAGTAGAATGGCGTCTGCGCCGGGCCGTTCAGGCTCGACATCATGAACGTGTGCAGCGCCCCGCCGCCATTGGCCGTGTAGTCCTGGTAGGCCGCCAGCGACGTCAGCGGCACGCCCACGAAGTTCACCAGGTCGTTGCCGGCGAAGGCCATCGCCAGCGAGAACGTGCCCAGCAGCACCACCACCTTGAAGACGTTGACCTTGCAGGCGTGCAGCAGCTGCGTCAGCAGGGTGAAGACCACCAGGCAGCCGCCGAGGATGAGCAGGCTGTGGCTGCCGATCCAGGCCTTCAGCTCCGGGGTCATGACGGTGAGGTCCTTGATGCCCTTGAGGAGCATGAAGTAGACGATGGCCGTGCACGCCACACCTCCGAACAGGCCGGCCTTCCAGCGCAGATGGCTCTTATACTCGAAAGTGAACAGCAGGCGTGTCAGGTACTGCACCAGGGTGCCGAAGACGAAGGCGATGCCGACGGACAGGAAGATGCCGAGGATTACCGACAGCGCCTTTTCGGTGTTGAGCAGGTCGCCCATGCCCAGCTCGCTGCCTGGTGCGGCGATCTTGAACAGGGCCACGACGAACGTGGAACCCAGCAGCTCGAACACCAGCGATACGGTGGTGGAGGTGGGCATCCCCAGCGAGTTGAAGACGTCGAGCAGGATGACGTCGGTGACCATGACGGCCATGAAGATTGCGATGAGGTCGTAGAAGGAGAGGTTCTCGGGGCGGAAGATGCCGTGTCGGGCCACGTCCATCATGCCGTTGCTCATGGCCGCGCCGATGAAGACGCCCACCGCCGCCACGATGATGACGCGGCGGAATGTGGCGGCCCGGGAGCCCACGGCGGAGGAGAGGAAGTTGACGGCGTCGTTGCTCACTCCCACCACCAGGTCGAACACCGCCAGCAGGAACAGGAAAATGACGATTCCTAAGAATAATAGGTCCATGTATTACAGTTGTGGTTTCTTTGCTGCAAAGTTCGGGACCCGTTGTTGCGGTATGATTGCGCTTTTGTTAAGTTTTTGTTGAGAGTGGGTGGCCGGGCGTCGAGCCGAGGCGCGACGGCAATTGCGAAGGGAGATGCCGCGCCTGGTGTGGCTTCGCCGGTCTTTCAGCTCTCAACTTTGAGCTGGAAATCGAATGTGAGGCCCGGGGTGTTGCGTGCTGAGATGGTGCCGCCGTGGGTGGTGACGGCGTTGCGGACTATCGCCAGGCCGAGGCCGGTGCCCCCGATGGCGCGGGAGCGCCCCTCGTCGAGGCGGTAGAAGCGTTCGAAGATGTGCGGCAGATGCTCTGCCGGGACGCCGCGGCCGTCGTCGCGGAAGCGGAAGTGCCCGGAGGCGTCGGCGGTGATGTCGATGCGGGTACCTCCCGAGTAGGCGATGGCGTTGTCGACGAGGTTGCGGAAAAGCGATTCGAGCATGCGCGCGTCGCCTATGACGGTGAGTTCCGGGACGTCGACGCGAATCGCCATGTCGGTGCGTGTGCGGGCCTCGTCGGCCACGCCCTCCACCAGCGCAGTGAGATTGACGGGCGCCTTGCGCATGGCGTCGGGGGCCTCCATGCGGGTCAGGGTCGAGACGTCTCGCAGCAGCGAGCTGAGGCGTTCGGCGTTGGTGCGGATGCGTTCCAGTACCTGGCGCTTCTTTTCTTCCGGCAGGTTCGGGTGGTCGTCGAGCAGGTCGAGGCTTACCAGGATGGAGGCCACGGGCGTCTTCAGCTCATGGTTGATGTTGTTGGTGAGCTGGCGCTTTAGGCGGGAGCGGTCCTGCTCCAGGCGCAGGGTCTGGCGGTGCTGCTCGTCGCGCTGCACGTACAGTCGCACGATGTTGCGGGCTATGCTGCCCAGCTCGTCGTTGGGGAAGCTGTAGCCGGTGTAGATGCCGTCGCCCTTCTCGGCGGCCTCGGAGAAGCGGTTGAGGCGGTCGATGCTCACGGCGATGGTGCGTGTGGCCAGGAGTGCCAGCAGGCTGACGCCCAGCGTGACGGCGCCCATGATCCATAGGATGGTGCTGTCGGCGCGCATGAACTCCGTCAGAGAGTGCGTGTAGGGGACGGCCGAGCGTATTACCTGCCCGTGGTCGCCCAGGCGGGCCGAGTAGAAGTAGGTGCGGTCGTCGCCCTCGGAGACGCGTTCCAGGGCGCGTCCCCGGCCGCGTGCGCGGGCGGCTATCACCTCCGGCCGTGTGTTGTGGTTGTCGCTGACGGTGGCGGAGCCGTTGTCGTAAAGCACATGGCCGATGCTGTCGATGAGGGTGACGCGCAGCTCTGCCGGGGCAGGGCCGATGCGGCGCGTGACGGCGGCGATGTCCTCGCCGCGCCGCATGTCGTCCAGCAGGCGGGCGTTGTGCATCTGAAGACGGTCGTCCAGGGTCTCGGCCTTGTACTCCTTCTCGCGATGGTACTGGAAGACCATGAACATGCCGGCCAGCAGCCAGCAGGACCCCAGCACCAGCAGCAGGATGCGCAGCCGGAATTGGGACTTAATCCTGCCAGCCATAGCCGTAGCCCGAACGGGAGATGATATGCTTGCCGTATGGCGCGATCTTGGCGCGGATGCGGGCGATGTGGACGTCGACGGAGCGCTCGACGACAACCACGTTCTCGGGCCATATGCGGGCCATGAGTTCTTCGCGTGAGAAGATGCGTCCCGGGTGGTCGAGCAGCAGGGCCAGGATTTCGAACTCCTTGCGGGGCATACGGACCTCGCGGCCGTCGACGCGGACGGTTAGGGTGGCACGGTCGCAGGCCACACCCGCAGGCTCCGGCTTCGCCGGGGTGGGGGAGGAGCGGCGCAGCACGGCCTCTATGCGTGCCAAGACGTTGCGCATAGAGAATGGCTTGGCGATGTAGTCGTCGGCGCCCAGGCGGAGGCCTGCGACCATGTCGGCCTCGGCGTCGAGGGCCGTGAGCAGGATCACCGCCAGGCGGGCGGTGGATGTGTCGGCGCGGAGGCGGCGGAGCGTCTCCAGTCCACCCATGCCGTCCATCATGATGTCGAGCAGCAGCAGGTCGTAGCTGGACGGGTCCATTTTCAGGGCCTGTTCGGCGCTTGCGGCGGCGCCAACGGTGTAGCCTTCCAGCTCCAGGTACTCGCGCAGTCCCTCGCGGATGCCCTCTTCGTCGTCGATGACCAGGATTCTCTTTTCCATGCCTGCAAAGTTAGCGCATTACGTTGTCATCGCCAACCCTCCGCTTTTGGAATTAACAAAAATTTAACGGCATGTCAACCATATGTTAGTCCGATCGTTAAATTGGCGAGGCAAATGTGGATAGCCATGACAGATGAAAGGAGGCGTACTTTGCAGTACGCCTCCTTTGTAGTGATCCGCACAGGATTCAAACCTGTAACCTTCTGATCCGTAGTCAGATGCTCTATTCAGTTGAGCTAGCGGACCCTGATTTGGGGTGTTCCAAAAGGCTCCCCTCTCGGAATTGCGCTGCAAAGTTACAACTTTTTTTCGGACCCCGCAAGCGTTTCTCGTAATTTTTTTTGAACAAAAGTTGTAAATCACTGAGTGTCAGTGATTTGTGTTTGCGGTGCTTTTGTGCTCTCAAATCCTTTCAGCTTCAGTTCTATGGTGCGGTGGCGCCAATAGCGGAAGTCCCAGTATTGTATTTCCATCTTGGAGCAGGAGCGCATGTGGGCCAGGATGTTGCCGTCGTCCTTGATGGTGTTGTCGAAGAATCCCTGGCTCACGATCTGGGCAGCGTCGGGATTCGGATTCGTCAGCCGGTAGGTGAAAGTTTTCTTGCCGTCGGGGCACCCCTTGAAGCGGATTTTTACCTCGACGAATGCGGGGCGCGCCGGGGTCCGGTCCATGGCGTTCTTGACGGCGGCCAGAACGCGGGCGTCGGGGAAGACTTGGATGTGGAAGGTGCTGTCGCGGTAGTCGTACAGGTAGCGGTAGGTGATGACTTCGGCCGAGCGGTAGACGTCCAGCTGGGAAAAGATGGGGGTGTCGCCGAGGGTGAATGTCTCCCAGTCCGTGGCGCGGACGCCGAGTGTGGCCGCACACATAATTAATACAAGGAACAGTTTCTTCATCATGGCGCAAAGATATGAAAAAAAATCCCGCCCGTAAAAATTTCGCACAAATTTTTGCGGGCGGGAATGGGCGCGGGTGGAATCGGAAGGGTTTCCGAAGATATTTTGTGCCGAAAGTTGCATGAACCGAAATTTGTGTGTAACTTTGCGGCGATATGTGATTCTATATCGTCGGCGTCCGGGATTTAGGTATATTTTAATAATGGACCGCCCTCACCTGCCGGCAGTTGGTATCCAGTATCCAAGAGAAACTTAAAATCGGTTAACGTATGGCACAGCGTGCTTGCATAGCCACAGGCGAGAGTAATGGGCTCCATATCGGCGCCCGGGCGCAGGTACCTGCGTGGCGTCGCTGTGCCCCTGAAAAATTTTGATGCTAATTTGTAAAACACCATGAACTTCGAGAAAGGGAATAAGTATATGTTCAAGGTGCGCGGCAAGCGACAGAGCGGTGCGACTACGTACTTCCTCATCGATGCCAACGGCGCAGAGTACACCGTCAAGGCGTACGAGTTCCAGAAGAAGAAGATGCCCGACGAGATCTACTGCCTCTGCAAGGGAGTCAGCGAGCATGGCAAGCCCGCCTTCATGCAGGACATCGCCACCCTCCTGGCCCGTCTCTACAAGGTCGGCGACGTGGGCGACTTCCGCGTCAAGTCGCAGCCCGGCAACCGCGGATACTACGAGGTCGTCGACGAGAACGACTTCTGCTTCCGCCTGGTCAACTATGGCGACGAGAAATTCTACAACAACCAGATGGTGCGCTGCCGCATCACCTTCATGAACATGGTGCGCGTGGAGATGGAGCCCGCCACCGGCATGCGCGGCGTGAGCATCCCCTTTTTTGACCTGCAGAAGGTCGAGGACCTGGCGCCGGCTGACGGCGCCGACCGCCGAATGATAATGCGCCTGTTCGAGAGCGAAGCCTTCGAGGGCGTCCGCAGGCAGTACTACGACGGCAACCCGCTGTGGGTGCTGAACGCCCTTAAGCTCGCCGACACTCGCGTCGACGATCTCATCCAGGGCCGCTGCGGCCACAAGACGGAGCTGTTGCGCACCCTCGTCGGCCTGTGCGTGAACCTGCTTGAGACCAGCAGCTACCTTTCCGCTTCCGCCGAGGCCGAGTCCGCCGAGTACCAGAAAATCCTCGGGGGCATCGTGGAGCGCGGACGCGACCACCTTTCCGCCCTCGAGATGATGGCCGACGGCACCGGCTGCGACTACGTGCTCCGAATCCTACGCCACCTCCGCACCAGCGGGTACATTCTCAACCACCAGAACCGCATGCGTTGCGTCCGCAGCATCGTCATTATGTGCCGCTCCCACTCGCGCGAGTACATGGAAGATCTCTTTGCCGTGCTCCGCGACCAGCACGAGAACTCCCGCTTCATGAGCCTCTTCACCCGCCCAATGCTGGAGCTGCTCAACATCTTCATCGAGCGTATGCGCGTCGAGACCGACCATGTGCTGCTCCCGCCAGATTCTCCCGAGCTCGAGCTGATGGTGCGCCTGCTCGCCGCCCGCCTGCTGCTCGGCCGCCGCGAGTCCGAGGCCGACAGCGACTACAAGATATACCAGTCCATGCTCTTCCGCTATGCTTCCATGCTGGTCAAGGAGGCAGAGAGCGTAGCCAGCCTCAACACTAAGGCGTATGAATCGCTGTTCGGCTCCTTCGGACGCAACCTGGGCTACAGCTGGACCTCCTTGGCCGACATCCACACACTGTGCGCCAATTTGGCCGACAGCATCCCGCCTCTCAGCGGCAAGGCCGGCGAGGCTCTCGGCTACCGCAACAACGGCGTGCAGCTCAAGGTGCTTGGCCACGACATCACCCTGGAGCCCGCCGAGCGTGACCACGAGGTGCACAACGTGCTGCCAGAGGGAATCTTCAGCTCCGTCAACCTCAGCGTCCTGCTCACTCACGACCTGCCCGCGCCCGTCGAGGGTCTCACCGAGCTGCAGCGCTGCCAGCAGATGTGGAACGAGATCTACCGCTCCCTGTTCCGCGCACCTGACGCTGACTGCCGCACACTCCATCCCAGGCGCACGCCCCAGCCCGGTGACGAGGTCACCATACGCATCACCGGTCCGGGCACCACTCCCCACGAGTTCCTCTGTCGCATCGAGGACGACGAGTACTGGGGCATCGGCACCATCAACCCCGCCAAGCAGATTGTCAGCTACAACGTTCACGTCACCCAGGAGGCCTTCCACGACCCCGCCACCGGCAAGCCATATCTGCTGCGCGCCACCGTGCAGCGCATCGACCCCAACGGCAACATTACCTTCTCGATGCGCAAGAACATAGCCCGCTTCAACCAGGAGACGCTCGACACCAGTGTGCGCAACCTCGTAGTCGTCTCCCGTGTGGACCAGCACCAGTACCTGTGCATCACCCGCGGCGGTGTCACCATGTTCATCCCACGCGAGCCCAACACCCCGCTGCTGCGCCTCAACGACTATATCGTGGCCGACATAGTGGCCCTGGTGGGCGAAGGCAACGTGCAGGGCGCCATTGCAGGCCGCACCTACGAGACCTTCGAGCGCGACGAGGCTTTCGCCGCCCTCATGGCCGACTACTCCGAGGGACGCCTCTACGAAGGCTCGCTCGACGACGAGGGCGAGGTCAAGAAGATAGTCGTCCAGCCCATGCCCCGCAACTTCCTGCGCGAACTCATCAGCGTCATCGACCGCAAGGGCAAGATGCAGCCCACCCTGGCCGGCATATACAACTACATGGCCCTGGCTGGCATCTTCTCGCACGTGCTCGGCGACGACGCCCTGGAACAGTACTACCTGCGTCGCATGGAGATGCTCATGGCCGTCACCGAGTTCGACGCCACCGGTACCATCGACGAGTCCCGCCTCGACCAGATCATGGCCGACGACAAGGCCCTGTTCGAGCTCTATCCCGAGCTCAAGGAGTCGCTGCTGCGCCTGCGCATCGTCAACAGCCTCGATGTGCCCGCACGCAATGCCTTCCTCTGGGAGCAGGCCAACAACAGCCCCGACAACATGACGCGCCGCCTGGCATCCATGGTCCTGTCCCACAACCTCATCACCGACGAGGAGGGCGGCGATCTGCGCACTGTGCTGAGATGCGACCTATACACCATGCTAAAGCTTAAATGAAAAACTGAGAGCTGAGAGTGGACGATGCCACCCTTGGCGTCAGCGGACTCTCAGCTCTCAGCTTTCAGCTATCATGATCAGCGTTGTCATACCGGTATCTAACCAGGGCCAGCGCCTGAAAAAGAGTCTGCAGCACCTGATGGCGCAGCAGGAGGCCCCCTTCGAGGTCATACTCGTCGACGACGCCTCCACCGACGACTCCATGCAGGTGGCGCGCACCATGCTATCCGACCGCCCCGACACACAACTCGTGTGCCACAGCCGCCCCATGGGCCTGTGGCACACGCGCCGCGAGGGCATACGCCTGGCACGCGGACGTCGCCTCCTTTTCCTCGACCCCCGCGAATGGCTCGAACCCGGAGCCCTCAAGCGCCTGAGCGATACCATGTCCAGCTACGACGCCGACTTGGTGCAGATGCGCACACAGCGATACGTCCGCAACGTCCCCCTCAAGCGCGGCGACCACCCCGAAGCCGTATATTGGCACACATATACCGGCGACGACTACCGACGCCTCACACGCTTCGTCGGCATCGGCAGCTGCATCACACCCTTCTGCGGCGACAAGCTCTACCGTACCGACCTGCTGCGCGAGGCCGCCGACATCGACTTCCGCGCAAACTGGGGCGAGGCCCAGGTGCTCATCATCAACTACCTGCGCATGGCCCGTTCCCTGGTCCTCACCGACTTCGCCGGCATCAATGCCGACTGGGTCCACAACTACTACACTTTCCGCTACTCCCGCCTCGACGACTACAAGCAGCTCCACACCCTCAAGCGCTGCCTGTGCGCCGACACCCGGGCTGTCGATGAAGAACTCGCCACCCATCTGCGCTGCCACATCGCGCAGCTGCTCGGCGACGTCGCCTGGACACCCCAGGCCGTGGCACACTTCCTCGGCCGGGAGCTCGAAAACCCCGTCTGGCGGCAGAGCGGAGTCACCGACGATATTCACACCCTCATATCCCAGCAGCAGGGAGCCCTGCGCCGAACACGCCTCCGCTCACTGCTCAAGCGACTCGTTAGATAGCTGAATGCTGAGAGTAAACGACGTCTCGACGGACTCTCGACCCTCAGCCCTCAGCTTAAAAGCACCATGAACAAGAACAGCAAGATCTATGTGGCAGGCCATCGCGGCCTGGTGGGTTCCGCCATCACAGCCAACCTGAAAAGCAAAGGCTACACCAACGTCATCGGCCGCACTCACGCCGAACTCGACCTGCTCGACCAGCGTGCCGTGGCCGGCTTCTTCGACAGCGAGCGCCCCGACGCCGTAGTCCTCGCCGCAGCCCACGTCGGCGGCATCATGGCCAACAGCCTCTACCGCGCCGACTTCATCTGGCAGAACCTCGAGATACAGCAGAACGTCATCGGGCAGGCCTTCCGCCACGGAGTCGAAAAGCTCCTTTTCCTCGGCTCCACCTGCATCTATCCCCGCGAGGCCCCCCAGCCCATGACCGAGGACGCCCTGCTCACCTCGCCGCTCGAATACACCAACGAGCCATACGCCATCGCCAAGATCGCCGGTCTGAAGATGTGCGAGAGCTTCAACCTGCAGCACGGCACCAACTACATCGCCGTCATGCCCACCAACCTCTACGGTCCGCGTGACAACTTCCACCTCGAGAACTCGCACGTGCTGCCCGCCATGCTCCGCAAGATTCACCTGGCACGTCTTCTGAGCGAGGGCGACTGGCAGGGCATCCGCGCTGACCTGGGGAAGCGCCCCGTGGAAGGTGTAGGCGCCGACGCCACCGAGCAGCAGATTACCGACATCCTGGCTCGCTACGGAATCCATGATACGGAGGTGGACCTGTGGGGAAGCGGTACGCCCCTGCGCGA
The DNA here is from genome assembly GCA_900541835.1 of uncultured Porphyromonadaceae bacterium. Taxonomy (GTDB): domain Bacteria; phylum Bacteroidota; class Bacteroidia; order Bacteroidales; family Muribaculaceae; genus Lepagella. The sequence continues at coordinate 79,667 of UQLL01000007.1, read as the reverse complement.
GTTCCTCTGGAGTGAGGACATGGCCGACGCCTCCGTCTACATCCTCGAGAACATCGACTTCGCTCAGCTCAAGAAGCGTTGCGAGGAGCGCGGCGAGCCCGTGCGCAACTGTCATATCAACATCGGCACCGGCATAGAGCACACCATAGCCCAGACAGCCGAGATGGTGCGCCATACAGTCGGCTTCCCCGGCCAGGTGCGCTGGGATGCCACAAAGCCCGACGGCACCCTGCGCAAGCTCTGCAACGTCGACAAGCTCCACTCCCTGGGCTGGCGCCACACCGTGGAGCTGGACGAGGGCATCCGCCGCCTCTACGACTGGTACCTGGACAGCTGCAATGCCAGAGCGGTCAGCTCCCGGTCTTTCTGACCCAGGTCGGCGACTTAGGCAGGTTGCTCCGCTCCTTGGCGGATGACGGAGTGGTGTATACCAAGGATGGCGCCACATTGGTGGTCGTGGTCATCGGCAAGGATTCCATCAGCATCCGGCCGACGGTGAAGACGATAGCCGAATATTCGTGTCCTGGAGTGGTCAACCTCAAGGGGCTGGTGGGTGGCGTACATTGTCAACCGCGACTTGGCAGAGTGCCATGTCGCGGTTGTATGTTTCGGAAGAACGGGACGTGAAAAAGAGCGGCCGACAGACCGTAATCTGCCGACCGCTCACGAAAAATACACGCATATGTTTAACCATCTTCTGAGGCTGCGGTACTTATTTCGTCTGGCTCGCCCGGACGCTCGAAATCGTCGGCCGGGTCTCCGGCCGATGTCATAACATCGGAATATAAGTCATGCTTCTTGTCTTCTTTCATGTTCTGCTACGCAGGGTGGAGGCCCTCGGAATCGAGCGGACGGCGGCGGCTGTGCAGTGCGACGTCCGGTGGGAGGTCTGTTTTCCCTTCGTCTGATATAAAAACGCCGTGGGTGCTATATGGTTTGCACCCACGGCGCTTTTAACGTTTGTGAAAATAGTTTACCGCGTCATCGGCACGAGCTGGGCCGGGTTGGCGTCCGAGACTGCCGTCACCACGATGCGGCTGTCGCCGCGCCAGGGGAGCGGGGCGCTGTAGCGCACGTATTCCACGCGCACGGGTCTGCAGGCCGTAGAGGCCCGGTGCAGCTCGGCGGCGATGCGGTCGTTGGCGGCCGAAAACACGAAGTCGCCCTTGTAGGGGCGCACCGTGTCGCGCAGGCTTCGGTAGGGGAGTATCACCCCCTCGAAGGTCTTGAATACCGAGCCCTGTTCTTCTATCGTCTCCACGTAGCCGTACTGCACGCCGCCGGTGGCGTAGGGCCGGAACCAGTGGATGTAGACCACCAGCAGCAGGCAGGCCACCACCGCCGCCGCGCCCACAAAGAGCCACACTTTGAGGCGGAACAGTGGACGCAGGTGGTCCCATTCCCCCTTGCCGTCCTCCTCCTCCCAGTAGCGCGGGTCGTCGTCGCGGTATCGGCGCTCACGTTCCTTGCGCGTCTCCTCTATGTCGTCGCCGTCGAAGTAGTCCGGCTTGGAATCCTTCGGGTCGGTGCTGTTGTTGATTCTCATTTCTTCTTATTTACGGAGATGTAGACCATGGTGAAGATGCCCAGGAGGATGAGCATGACAGTCTGTGCGCTCCATACGAGGATGGAGAAGGAGGCGCCTTGGGTGTCGGTGACGCCGTAGAGGGCCAGGCCGAACATCACGGCGATGTTCCAGGGGCCGAGCCCTCCGTTGCTGGGGATGGCCATGCCGATGCTGGAGAGTACGAAGGCCACCAGGCAGGGCGTCAGGCCCAGAGCCAGTTCCGGGGTCACCAGGGCGCGGGTGAAGTCGAAGGCGAAGAAGGCGGCGTAGAGCTGCAGGAAGTAGCAGCCCCACAGGGCCACGGTCAGCAGGACGAAGAGCCACTTGCCGTCCATGCTTCCCACTGATGCGAAGCCGCGCCAGAGGTCGGCCACCACGCCGCGCACCTTCTGCACGAAGCGGCTGTTGCGCCCGAAGTGGAAGAGTGCCCACAGGCCGCCGGCCATGCAGGCGATGCCGAGCCAGAACAGTGGTTCCTCGGCCATATTCAGAACGTCTTGGCCCACGGGGTACTTGCCAAGGAAGGCGGTCATGGCCGAGTGGGCCACCAGGAAGGTGAGCAGCGTGAGCAGCAGCACCATCACTGTGTCGCTCAGGCGGTCGGCCACCATGGAGCCGAAGACGGTGGTGAAGGGAGCTTTTTCCCTTTGGGCCACGTAGGTGCAGCGCCACACCTCGCCCAGGCGGGGGAAGACCAGGTTGAGGGCGTAGCAGCCGAAGATGGAGCAGGTCAGCGGCATCAGGCCGGGGCGTATGCCCAGTGCGCGGAGCTGTATGCGCCAGCGGGCGGCGCGGATGACGTGGCTGAGGACGCTCACCAGCATCGCCAGCAGGATCCACCAGTAGTTGACGCCGCTGCGCAGTGTCTGCCACATCTGCTGGACGTCGATATGGGCGAGCATGTACCAGATCAGGGCCACGCTCACGAGCAGTGGCAGCAGGTACTTGACGCAGTAGTTGAGCAGGCGCTTGCGGAGCGGCTGCCGGGGGGCTTTCTCGGTAACGGTTTCGGTCACGGTCGATTTCTCTTTAGTGCGACTGCAAAGTTAGCGAAAAAAGTTGAGACTTGTAGTGACGCACGGCCAGTGCGTCACTACGAAGTGCGGATTTGGGGCAATTTCGGGAGGTTAAGTGCGTTTGTATTATGGCGGACTCACGGACCGTGTGTCCCTGCATTGACGTGGACAAGTTCATACGCACTAATAATAATATGGACGCCGTACGCTACATCATGGCGTTCTCGGTGATAGTGGCTCATTTCAACGAGCTGCTGGGTTTCGCCATCCCGTGGCCGATCTCGAGCGGCACGGGCGTTGGCGGCTTCTTCGCGCTCAGCGGCTTCCTGATCTACCGCAGCTGGGAGCGGCGCCCCAGGCTCGGACCCTACCTGCGCAACCGTGCCCTGCGCATCCTGCCGCCCTACTTCCTGGTGGTGCTGCTGTGCGCCTTCGGCCTGGTGGCAATCTCGAGCCTGTCGGCAAGGGAATATTTCCTGTCGCCGCAATGGATGAAATACCTGCTTGCCAACCTCTCCTTCCTCAACTTCCTGGAGCCGTCGCTGCCGGGCGTCTTCGAGGGGGGCCAGTATGTCTCGCCGGCCGTCAACGGCGCCCTTTGGACCATGAAAGTGGAGTGGTGCCTGTACCTGTCGGTGCCTGTGGTGGCCTATGTGGTGTCGAAGGTGCGTATAAGGCGCCGCCACACGCTGGTCTTCTCGATGATCATCCTGCTGTCGGTGGCCTGGTCGGTCTTCTTCCTGTGGCGGTATGCCGCCACGGAGCGGGAAATATACGCCATCCTGGGGCGGCAGTTCTTCGGACAGCTCTCCTTCTTCTATATAGGAGCCCTGGCGGCGCTGAACCTGGAGCGCCTGTTGCGGTACAAGTGGTGGGTGCTTGGGGTGTTGCTTGCCGGGGTGGCGCTCATGCAGACGGGCATCTATGTGCGTGCTGCGCTCTGGCCGGCCGTCGATGGCCTCCTCGTCATCTGGGTGAGCATGGTGGGCCGCTGGGGTAGGCATTTCGCCCGCCACGACAACGTCAGCTACGACATGTACCTCTTCCATTTCCCCATCCTGCAGCTGTGCGTGTACTTCGGCCTGCCGGAGTTGGGTGTCGTGGTATCTTTCGTGGTGGCCCTGTTGGCCACCGTCGTGCTCAGCCTGCTCAGCTGGAACCTGGTCGGCAAGCGGGCCATGTCGTTCCGCTCCCGCCTCGCCGCGGCGAGATGAAAGTCAAAATCGGCAGCTGCCGGCGCATCTGGTGCGACGACTCTTAAATCTCGATTCCGAACTCTCGACTTTTTTTAGTAACTTTGCAGCCTGAACTATACTGCAAAGGCAGACATCATGGAATACAACCACCGCGAAATAGAAAAACGCTGGCAGCAGCGCTGGCAGGAAGAGGGCATCTACACCGTGAAAGAGGATGTCTCCAGGCCCAAGTTTTACGTACTTGACATGTTCCCGTACCCGTCGGGAGCCGGCTTGCACGTAGGTCATCCGTTAGGTTATATCGCCTCCGACATCATAGCCCGCTACAAGCGTCAGCAGGGCTTCAACGTGTTGCATCCCATGGGCTTCGACGCTTATGGCCTGCCCGCCGAGCAGTACGCCATTCAGACCGGGCAGCACCCCGAGGTCACCACCGAGGCCAATATCCGCCGCTACAAGGAGCAGCTCGGCCTCATAGGCCTGGGCTACGACTGGAGCCGCGAAGTCCGCACCTGCGACCCCTCATATTATAAATGGACGCAGTGGGCGTTCATGCGGATGTTCGGCTCCTGGTACGACACCGAGGCCCAGAAGGCCCGGCCGATAACAGAGCTCGAGGCCCATTTCGCCGCCTACGGCACCGAGGGCCTGCACGCCGCCGCCAGCGAGGAACTGTGCTTCACCGCCGACGAGTGGAAAGCCATGGACGCCATGCGCCGCTCCGAGGTGCTGATGAACTACCGCCTCGCCTTCCAGGCCGAGACCATGGTCAACTGGTGTGCCGAGCTCGGCACCGTGTTGGCCAACGACGAGGTCAGCGAGGGACTCAGTGTCCGCGGCGGATTCCCCGTGGAGCAGAAGAAGATGCGCCAGTGGTGCCTCCGCGTCTCCGCATACGCACAGCGTCTGCTTGACGGCCTCGACACTTTGGAATGGAGCGATAGCCTCAAGGAGACCCAGCGCAACTGGATTGGTCGCAGCGAAGGCGCCGAGATGCTCTTCCCCCTGGCGGGCCGCGACGACCTCCAGCTCGAAATCTTCACCACACGCGCCGACACCGTCTTCGGCGTCACCTTCATGGTTCTCGCCCCGGAGTCCGACTATGTGGCCCAGGTCACCACCCCGGAGCAGAACGAGGCCGTGGAGGCATACCTGCGCGAAGTCAGCCACAAGACCGAGCGTGAGCGCCAGATCGACAAGAAGGTCAGCGGCGTCTTCACCGGCGCCTACGCCGTCAACCCCATGACAGGCAAGCAGATACCCATCTGGGTGAGCGACTACGTGCTGGCCGGCTACGGCACCGGAGCCATCATGGCCGTGCCCGCCCACGACTCCCGCGACTATGCTTTCGCCCGTCACTTCGACCTGCCGATTATCCCCTTGATCGAGGGCGCCGACGTTAGCGAGGAGAGCTTCGACGCCAAGGAGGGCGTCATGATTAACTCCTGCGGCCCCGAGCTCGACCTCAACGGTCTGCAGGTCAAGGAGGCCATAGCCCGAGCCAAGGATTTCATAGCCGAAAAGGGCATCGGACGCGTAAAAGTCAACTACCGCCTGCGCGACGCCATTTTCAGCCGCCAGCGCTACTGGGGCGAACCTTTCCCGGTCGCTTACCGCGACGGCATCCCAGAGCTGCTGCCCGAATCGAGTCTGCCGTTGGAACTTCCCGCCGTGGACTCCTACCTGCCCACGGCCGATGGTGAGCCACCCCTGGCACGCGCCAAGGACTGGAGCCACGACGGTCTCCCCCTGGAGGTGTGCACCATGCCCGGATTCGCCGGCAGCTCCGCCTACTATCTCCGCTACATGGACCCCCACAACGACTCCGCGCTCGTCAGCCCCCAGGCAAACGCCTACTGGCGCAACGTCGACTTGTACGTCGGTGGCACCGAGCACGCCACCGGCCACCTCATCTATTCCCGCTTCTGGAACAAGTTCCTCTACGACCTCGGCCTGGTGGTGGAGCCGGAACCCTTCCGCAGGCTCGTCAACCAGGGCATGATCCAGGGACGCTCCAGTTTCGCCTATCGCGTAAAAGGCACGAACAAGTTTGTGAGCAAGGGCCTGCGTAAGCAGTACGACACCATGCCCATCCGTGTAGACATCTCCATGGTGGACAACGACATACTCGACACCGAGCGCTTCCGCGACTGGCGCCCCGACTTCGCCGACGCCGAGTTCGAGTTCGAGGATGGCAAGTACGTATGCGGCTCTGCCGTGGAGAAGATGAGCAAGTCCATGTTCAACGTTGTCAACCCCGACGATATCGTGGAGCGCTACGGCGCTGACACTCTGCGCCTGTACGAGATGTTCCTCGGCCCGCTTCAGCAGAGCAAGCCCTGGGACACCAACGGCATCGACGGCGTGAGCCGCTTCCTCCGCAAGCTTTGGGCCATGATGGAGCAGAGCCTTTCCGCCCCCGACAAGGCACCCACCGAGGCCGAGCTGCGCACCATACACAAGCTCATCCGCAAGGTCACTGACGACATCGAGGCCTTCTCGTTCAACACCTCCGTGGCCGCTTTCATGATCGCCCTCAACGAGCTGCAGAAGCAGAAGTCTGCCAATCGTCAGGTGCTGGAGCTGTTCGCCCGAGTGCTTGCCCCCTTCGCTCCGCACATCGCCGAGGAGTACTGGCACCTGCTGGGCCGAGACGGCTCCGTGGTGGACGCCGCATGGCCCGAAGCCGACGAGAAGTACCTGAAGGCCGACAGCGTGCGCTACGCCGTCAGCTTCAACGGCAAGACTCGCTTCACCCTCGACTTGGCCGCCGACATGGACCGCGCCGAAGTCGAGAAAACGGCCCTGGCCGCTCCCGAGGCCGCAAAGTGGATCGACGGCAAGACGCCCCGCAAGGTCATCGTCGTACCCGGCAAGATTGTCAACATCGTGCTCTAAGGCACAAAGTAGCCGTAAGACGCAATATATTAACCCATTGGCCGTTATAAGATTGCGATGAAGAAGATAGTGTTCGCAACCAACAATATCCACAAACTCTCCGAGGTGCGTGCCATAGCCGGCCCGCGCCTCGAAATCGTGAGCCTTTCGGACATCGGCTGCCGCGAGGAGCTGCCCGAGACCAGCGACACCCTGGAGGGGAACGCGCGGCAGAAAGCCTGCTACGTGCGTGACCATTACGGTGTGGACTGCTTCGCCGACGACACCGGACTGATGGTCGACGCCCTCGGCGGCGCCCCCGGCGTCTACACCGCCCGTTTCGCCGGTCCAGACTGTCTCCCCGACGACAACATCGACCTTCTGTTGGAGAAGATGCATGGCGTCGCCGACCGCCGGGCCGAGTTCCGCACCGTCGTGGCCCTGGCTTGCGCCGATGGCTCCTGCCGCACTTGGACCGGCAGCGTAGAAGGCGACATCGCCGCCGACCGCCAGGGAGACGGAGGATTCGGCTACGACCCCGTCTTCATCCCGCGCGAGAGCGGCGTCAGCTTTGCCGAAATGGGTCCCGAGGCCAAGAACGTCATCTCCCATCGCGGACGCGCAATCCGCGCATTCATCGCCGAAATCGATTCAATTTGAAACTTTTCCGACCAATACCACAGCAATGATAAAGAAAATCCTCTTTTGCCTCACTATGCTCGTAAGCTCCCTGAGCCTGCGTGCGGCCGACGGCGACTGGAAGATCCATCCCGCTTTCGACAACTACTTCCAGCAGCTCTTCGATGCCCCCGATCGGCTCTACATCGTAGCCTACGGACAGATTTACCTGTCTGGCGACGGCACATACAACGAGCCCAAGGGAGAGCTGTTCGTGCTCGACAAGTCCACAGGCGAGACACTGCCCTACACCAATCGCAACTACCTGTCGGGAGTAATAATCGCCAAGGCGCAGTACAACCCCCGCGCCGGCTATCTCTGCATCGTCTACAGCGACGGCAACATCGACTTGCTCTACGACGACGACCGCGTGGTCAACATCCCCGCCCTCAAGAACACCACCCTGATGGAGTCGAAGAATGTGAACGCCATCACCTTCAGTCTCGGTGACGACCTCATCTACATGGCCACCGACTTCGGCTTCATCGCCGTCGACCCCGAAAAGCGCCGCATTGACAAGGCCCGCAACTACCACACCAAGTTCAATGCCATAGCCCGCGTCGGCTCCAAGCTGCTGATCTCCAACAAGCAGAACACCTGCATCCAGGACTACGGCAAGCCGCTCCAGAGCTTGAGCGACTTCAACGTCATCCCCGCCAACCAGTACATCGACCTGATGGTGCCGCTCAACGACAACCAGATACTTACCTCACAGGCCTGGTCGGTGAATGTGCTCAAGGTGAACGACGACAACACACTGTCGTCTGTCAGGCAGGTCAGCAACGACCTGAATCTGCCGTATTACACGGCTGGCAAGCAGGGCTACGTCCTCTCCGGCAGCTGGGCCCTCGTTTCCTCCGACTACGACGGCAACAAGATCGACTGCACTCCGCCCATCAAGTCGGAGTGGAACAAGGCATCCATAACTTCTTCCGACTTCAAGACCTATTACGTGGCCGACGGCCGCGAGGGCATCAAGTCCTACGACCGCGACGGACTCAACGCCTGGGAGACCGTCTTCGGCAACGAGAAGACGTATTCCCGTCCCAACTCACCGTCTGTCTATCTGGGCGCCTACATGAACTATTCCGACAAGTACGGCTTGCTGACAATGAACAACGGCGTCAACTACATTTTCTCCTCCATGTACAGTGTGCCGACGCTCATCAGCGGCCTTCGCAACGGCGAGTGGACCAACTACGGCAGCATCTACTGCCGCCCGAGCTTTGCCGATTCTCACAGGCTGGCCAGGGGTATAGTACAGGATCCTTTCAACCCCGACCTCTTCTATTTCGGTTCCTACACCGAGGGGATACGGATCGTTGACTTCGGCAACCCCGACAACGTCATTACCCTGGGTACTGCCGGATCGGCCAACAGCGCCCTTCCCGGATTCGTGGCAATCAAGGAGCCGTTTGTAAGCGACAACCCAAACATCAGCCAGTGGACGAAGGAATACATAAACATCTCCATCCCCGCCTTCGACAACGAGGGCAACATGTGGGCTGCCACTCACCAGTACGCCAACTCCAATCCCCTGGAGTCGATTCTTGTGTGGCCGGCAACCTCCATCAAGAACCGCAACTACAAGGATTTCATCCAGGTCAAGACCGGCTTCACCGCCCAACGCGACAATATCGTCCTGCCGCTCAAGCATCCGTCGAACAAGAACCTGGTAATCGTCTTCGCCAATACGCTCTACGGGGGCGCGATACTGCTCCTTGACCACAAAGGCACGATTGACAACTCGTCCGACGATCGCGAACTGCTTATCTCCGGTCTTAGCAACCAGGACGGCGGCGGCATTTCCTGGACATACGTAAACTGCGCGTACGAGGATTCCAACACGGGTACTGTCTGGTTCGGCACAAGCACAGGCGTATTCACCATACAGCCCTCGAAGATGTTCGACAACCCCACGCAGGGACGCCGCATCAAGGTGTCCCGCAACGACGGCACCAATATGGCCGACTACCTGCTCGACGGCGTTGACGTACACAGCATCACCGTCGACGGCAACGGCAACAAGTGGTTCGCCACCCTGGGCGCCGGCGTCGTCCAGACCAGTTCCGACGGCACACACGTCATGCGCCAGCTCACCACCGACAACTCTTACCTCCCCAGCGACAAGGCTTTCATGGCCCAGTACAACCCCGCCTCCAATTCCATGATGTTCGGCACCATGAACGGACTGGCCGAGTACTTCGTGCCCGGCGCATCTTCCGGCGACAACTTCGACCAGGTCAAGATTTACCCCAACCCGGTGCGTCCCGACTTCGTGGGCAACATCACCATCGAGGGCCTGCTCGACAACTCCCTGGTGAAGATTGTCGATTCCGAGGGTAACCTCGTCAAGGAACTCGGTTCCCCGATGGACGGAGTGGTCCGCTGGAACGGCACCAACCTCACCGGTGCGTACGCCAACTCCGGCGTATACTTCGTGCTCATGAGCCGACAGGGCGAAGGCGCCAACGAGGCCAGCGTCGGCAAGATTGTAATCGTGAAATAAACAGGGCAACATGAAAAAGTTCTTTATCCTCCCCATGGCGGCTCTTGGCTTTGCGGCGCCGCTGCATGCCCTGGACGTAACGCCGGGTAACCTGTGCGAGATCCTCGGCTCTGATGCCGCCACCGTCACCACCCTGACGCTGACCGGCAGCGCCGACGCCCGCGACCTCCACTTCGCCGCTCAGCTCCCCGCCCTGCGCAGCCTCGATATGAGCGGGCTGCAGATCGTGGACGTACAGAGCGACACGGCCATCATGCTCAGCCGCTACCAGTATCCCGCCAATGTGCTGCCGGCCTACATCTTCGCCCTCAGCAAGCTGGAGACGGTAACGTTGCCCTCCACTCTCACCGCCATCGAAGAGTGCGCTTTCGCCTCGGCCAAGAACCTGCGCACGGTCACCCTCCCCGCCTCGCTCCGCAGCATCGGCGACTGGGCTTTCTACGGCACGGCGCTGACCAGCGTCACCCTTCCCGCCGCCGACACCCTCGGCACCGGCATCTTCGCCGAATGCGGCAAGCTGGCGGAGGCTCGCCTGAGCGCCGCCAAGGTCACCACCCTGCCGGCCAAGACATTCCGCGGCTGCACGGCACTGCGCACCGTCACATTCCCCGCAGCCATGTCGGCCCTCGGCGACGAGTCCCTTCTCGGCAGCGGCCTCGAAGTCCTCGACCTCCCCTCTGGAGTAAAGGAAATCGGTGCCTACGCCGCAAGTTCCATGCCCCTGCTCGGCAGCTATACCGCCACTAACCCGAAGCTGATGGATGGCGCCATATCCTTCAACCCGTATCTGAATAAGATAACCGGGCAGGAGGACCTCGGCCGCCTCTCGCTGGCGCATAGCCCCGCTCTCGTGCTCGACTCCGCCACCACGGCTGGCTTCGCCACCATCGGCGAATACGCCCTGGCAGACAATCCCGGCCAGCGCCTCTGGTTCAACGACAAGCTCACCTCCGTGGGCAACCGGGCCCTCGACGGTATGCTCAACCTCATCTCCATCCGTGCGGTGGAAGTGGAAGGAGCCGTGCCGGCTGCCGCCACCGGAGCCTTCGACGGCCTCGGCAACATCTCCAACATCCGCCTGTGGGTGCTCAAGGATAACCTCTCTGCCTGGCAGGCCGATCCCGAATGGGACCGCTTCATGCTCATCGGCACCGACGCCTCTACGCCCGGCATCACCGCCGACCAGGGCCTGGAAATCAACGCCGTCTGGCAGGATGACCAACTGATCGTAACCGCCGGGCAGGAACTCGTGACCGTGAGCGTATTCTCCACCTCCGGCTCCATCCTGGCCGTCTCCGCGCCCCGCGCCACCGAGGCCATCCTCGACCTCGGCGACGTTGCCGACAAGATAATCGTGGTGCGCGCCACCACCGCCTCCGGCGCACGCACATTCAAACTACGCAAAGTCTAAAGTTTAGAGTTGAGAATTTAGGGTTGCGGACCATGCGCCGTGCTAAAGCGGGCGCCAGTGACAGAGGCATAGTTACTTCTACCCGCAACTCCTGACTCTCAACTCTTAACTCTCAACTAAAAACATGGGCAAGAACAAACTCAAGAAGTTTGCAGAGATGAAGGGGTTCAGCTGCGTGCTGGAATACCCCTTCGCTGCGTTAGAGGCCGCCGGCGGATTCCCGTTGCGCGGTCGCTGGCGCCAGGACTATTTCCACAACGCCGCGCCGATAGTGCTCGAACTCGGCTGTGGCAAGGGCGAGTACACTGTTGGCCTGGCGCAGGCCGAGCCATCCAAGAACTACATCGGCATCGACATCAAGGGCGCCCGTATTTGGCGCGGCGCCAAGACGGCTACCGAACAGCAGATGACCAACGTCGCATTCATCCGCACCGGCATAGAGCTGCTTGCCAGTTTCTTTGCCCCCGGGGAGGTCGACGAGATATGGATTACCTTCCCCGACCCGCAGATGCAGAAGACACGCAAGCGGCTCGTATCGGCCCGCTTCCTGGAGCTTTACCGCCAGGTGCTCCGTCCCGATGGCCTCGTCCATCTCAAGACCGACTCCCCCTTCCTCTACACCTTCGCTGACCGCCTTGTGAGTGCCAACTCTCTGCCCATCATCTTCAACACCCCCGATCTCTACGCTGCCGTATGCGGCAATGTAGGGACGCACCCTGGTGCGTCCGAAAAGGGTGAGGAGTCGAACGGACGCACCATGGTTCGCCCCTACATTGCCGCGGCAACGCAGATTCAGACCTTTTACGAGAAGCAGTGGCTGGCGCGTGGCAAGAGCATCCGGCTCATCAGCTTCCGTCTCCCCGCCGACGGTCCACTCTCAGACCCAGCCGAGGACGACATCCCCCGCGACGACTACCGCTCCGTACCCCGCGGCGTCTGCTTCCCCGAAACGAAATAGCGAATTTTCTACGATTTTACGATTCCTTGCATATCGGGTATAAATCGTTCAATCGTAAAAATCGTTTAATTGTTCAAAATAAAAATCGTTCAATCGTTCAATGTCTATCTATCCCGCACTCATTACCGAGGCGCTTTCTACGGTCCATTACCCGGGCAACGGCAAGAGCCTCACAGAAAACAATATGGTGGCCGACGACATCCGCATCGACGGCCCCCGTGTCACCTTCAGCCTGATTTTTCCAAAGGAGCCGGACCCCTTTGTGCGCAGCGTCGTACGTGCCGCTGAGGATGCCGTCTCCCGCGCTATCCCCGGCGTCGAAATCAAAGGAAACATCGCCGTGCAATATGCGCAGAAGCCGCGTCCCAAGGACAACTTGTTGCCGGGCGTGCGCAACATCATCGGCGTGTCGTCGGGCAAGGGTGGAGTGGGCAAGTCCACCGTGGCCGCCAACCTGGCAGTCACACTTGCAGCCAAGGGGTATAAGGTAGGCCTGTTAGATGCCGACATCTTTGGTCCCTCCGTGCCCAAGATGTTCGGCATAGAGCGTGAGCCCGTCTATATCAACAAGGTTGACGGCGTCGACAAGATAGTGCCCGTGGAACGCTACGGCGTCAAGCTGCTGAGCATCGGTCTGATGGTGGATCCCGGCAGCCCCGTGCTCTGGCGTGGCGGCATGGCCTCCAACGCCCTCAAGCAGCTCATCTCCGAGGCTGACTGGGGCGAGCTCGACTACTTCCTCATCGATATGCCGCCGGGTACCAGCGATATACACCTGACGCTGGTGCAGACCTTGGCCATGACCGGCGCCATTGTAGTCTCGACACCGCAGGAGGTGGCCCTGGCCGACGCCCGCAAGGGCATCGAGATGTTCCGCAACCCGCAGATCGGCGTGCCCGTGCTCGGTCTGGTGGAGAACATGGCCTGGTTCACCCCCGAGCCGCATCCCGACGAGCGCTACTACATCTTCGGCAACGGTGGCGGTCGGCGCCTCTGCGAAAAGCTCGGCATCGGGCTGCTCGGACAGATACCCCTGGTGGCCGACCTCTGCACCGCCTCCGACAATGGCTGCCCGGCCTCCATTGCACCCGACTCTCAGCTCTCAGCCCTCAATGCCCGACTCAACGGCCCGATTGGCGAGGCTTTCTCCTCCCTGGCCGACCAGGTAGTGTCCGCCATCGATCGCCGCAACGCCACCCTGCCCCCCACCACCGCCGTCGCTACCCATTCCTGACGCGCCGTCGGACAACAAAAAAGCTGCCGGGAAGCCGGGCCATATAGGGCCGCTTCCTGGCAGCTGCTTTTCCAAGAAGTGAACGATTAGTTTTCTGCGAGCACCTTCTTTACCATATCGTAGTCGGGTTCCTCGGTGATCTCGGGGCAGAGAGAGGTGGCGAGCACGCGTCCGTCGGTGTCGATCACCACCAGGGCGCGGGCCAGCAGACCGGCCATCGGGCCGTCAGTGATCTTTACGCCATACTTGTCGCCGAAATCGCTGCGGTAGGCCGAGGCCACCTTCACGTTCTCGATGTCGTTGGCGGCGCAGAAGCGGGCGTCGGCGAACGGCAGGTCCATGCTTACGCAGAGCACCGCCGTATTCGGGTATCCGGCGGCCTCCTTGTTGAAGCGGCGTACCGATGCGGCGCATACCGGAGTGTCGAGGCTCGGGAAGATATTGAGCACCAGGCGCTTGCCGTTGAAGTCGTTGAGTTTCACTTCGCCCAGGTCGGTGCCGACCAGCGTGAAGTCGGGGGCCATGCTGCCTACCACCGGCAGTTCGCCTGCCAGCTGCATGGGGTTGCCCTGTAGATGTACTGTTGCCATTGCTGTGTGTTATTTTTTGTCTTTACAGGAATGATAACGTCCGCCACTTACTGTTAGTTTAAAAAAATCCGCACCGAAAGTTAGGAAAACGCACCTTGACGGGTTATAATATATGTATGACTACCGAGGAGATAGAACCCCTCTTCCGGGCGCACTATGCCGGAATGCTGGTGCTGGCCCACCGGCTGCTGCATGACGACCATGCGGCACGGGACGTCGTTCACGATGTCTTCGCCTCCCTGCTGGCCGGGGCGTCCAAGGATATAACTCCGGCCTATCTGCTGCAGGCAGTCCGCAATCGGTGCCTTAAGCAAATCCGTGACCTTGGCACCCGCGAGCGCCTGCTGCGCCTCTACGCCCTTGACCTGAGCGAGATAGAGGAGGAGCAGTGGCCCGACGCCGACGACGTAGCCACGCTCAACCGAATAGTGGGAAGGGAGCTGGGCGAGACTGATCGTCGAGTCCTGCTGCTACGCTTCCGCCACCGCAAGAGCTACCGCGAGATTGCCGAGGCCATGGGCTTCAGCGAGGTCTCCGTCTATAAGCACCTTCGGCACGCAATGCAAGTGATACGCCAGAAATTCCAAAGCGATGAAAGATAACACCGACCGGCTGCTGCGAGCCACCGAATATCCTGATAGCTTCACCGACGCCGAGCTGCAGGCCCTTCTCTCCGATCCCGCGGTGACAGAGCTTTACTCGCTGATGAGCCGGACCGCCGACGCCCTCTCATCACCTGCCGCCCCCGACCTCGACGCCGAATGGGAAGCCTTTGTCGGCAACCATGACCCGCAATGTTCGGGCGCACCATGGTGTGCCCCTACAGGTCGGCGTCGCATTGCCGCCATCATCGCCTGGGCTATTGTCTCTCTAACTGTGATTGCCGCCACTCTGACTGCCACCCATACTTTCCGCAAGGACGAACCGCATACATCCGTCACCGCGCCTATTCGGGCCGACGTGCAGGAGCTGGAACCGATTGTTTCGGACACCGCCGCACCGGCATCCGTGACGGTCGTCTTCCAGGACCGGCCCCTCGCCGACATCCTCGCCGCGATGGGGGAGTACTATGGCGTTACTGTGGAATATGCCTCCGAGGCGCCACGCGACCTGCGCCTCTACTACCAGTGGGATCAGTCGCTGCCGCTTGAGACGGTGGCTGAAGACCTCGACAACTTCGCCCGGCTGGACCTCAGCTTGCGCGGCGACACCATTATTGTGGAATGAAAATGGGTCGTATACTTATCCTCGCATTCATACTGACGTGCGGCCTCTCCGCCGCAGCCCGCACCTTTGACTACGATTTCCGTTCCACGCCCCTGAGTGAGGCCCTGGCGCTGCTGGCCCGCCAGCACCCGGACGTACACGTCAGGTTTATCTACAACGAGCTGGAGGGCTATCGTGTCACCGCCCGCATCCACACCGACGACGCCTACACGGCCCTGCGTCAGATTACGGCCCGGCAGCCCGTCTCCCTCCTGCGCCGAGGTGACCGTTTTTACGTCGAGGCATTGCAGCACGGTCATCTCGTATATACCGGTCGTGTCGTAGCTGCGGACGGTCATCCAGTGGCCGCCGCCACCGTCATGCTGCTCGCTACTAAGGATTCGACCGTGCTGACCTACGGCGTGGCCGGCGCCGACGGCCGATTCCGCATCCCGTGCGACCATCCCGGAGTCATTGCCAAGGTCACCAGTGTGGGCTACAGACCGTTATATCACAAATGTGCCGCAGCTGAACTCGGTGCGCTGACGATGCACGAGCTGCCGATACCCCTCAGCCCGGTGCGCATCGCCGCATCCGCAGCCGCATCCGCTCCCGACCGTACCACCTACCGTCCCACCTCCAGGCAGAAGGCCTCCGCTCAGACAGGACTCGACCTCCTGGGTCTCTTGGCCATCCCATCCATCAACATTAACCCCGTGGACCAGGCCATCACCACCAATACCGGCGCCGGGGTGTCGGTCTACGTTGACGGCCACCCGGCAGGCGAGGGCGAGCTCGACGGCCTGCGCATCGCCGACGTCCGATATGTCGAATACCTCGACTTCCCTACCGACCCGCGCTTCGACGGTGCAGAGCACGTCGTCAATTTCGTCATGCAGCGCTACCTCTACGGCGGATATGCCAAGGCGAGCCTTTCAGAAAGCATCCTTACGGGCCTCGACAGCCACGTATCCGCCTATGCCCGGCTCACCTACAAAGGCATGACCTACGACCTCTACGCCGGGGTCGGCAACCGGGGCAGCCACCACTCCGGCACCGCCTCCGAAGAGCGGTACAGAATCATACCCGACCACTTGAACTATATCGACGTGGAGCGCACTCAGACACTCGACCGCTCGCAATATAGGCAGAACGAGTACCCCGTGTCCTTTCGCGCCATCTACGATTCGGAGCGGATGAGCGTCGCCAACACCGTAGGCTTCACATTTGCCGACTCGCCCAGCGCCATGTCGGCGGGGGGCGTGAGATTTTCTGCCAATTACGGCTCCGACTACACATATATCAGCGACAACCCCGTGCGGTCGCGCCTCTGGTCCTGGCGTGGGGACTACCTGTTCGCCCCCTGGCGCGATACCCACCTTACACTGCGCCCGTATGCCGCCCTCAGCCGCCTGACCGACAACTCCTATTATTACAGCTCCCGCCTGGGGCTGCCCCGCGTTGCCAACCTGGCCAGGGAGAAGCATGTCCGCTACGGTGGCTCCGCAGGCATCCACCAGACCATCGCCCGGCGCCACACCATCTATGTTCGCGCCGCATACGGCCTCACTCGCAACGACGTCGATTACTCCGGCACCTCGCCATACTTCAATAAGTTTTCCGACACATTCGCGGCCCTGACCGTGGGCTACGGCTTCCGCAACGCCCACTGGAGCGCCAGCGCCGACGCCGCCCTGCAGTGGGAGACAAACCGCATCAACACGGACTCCGTCAAGGAACGCTACCCGCTCGTCAACATCTCAGTGGCCTACACGCCATCGGCGCACCATGCCGTAAGGGCCTATTTACATCACGGTGCCAACTACCCGGCGGCGAGCGAAAAGACTCCCAACGTGCTGCGTGTCAACGAACTGATGTACATGACCGGCAACATGCTGCTCGGACTGTCGCGCCAGCTCACCCTCAACCTCTCATACGACTGGCTCCCCAACGGAGCCCTGGTCATCTCGGCCTACGGGCAATATTTCCGCGAAACCAACCTCTACGTGCCATATTTCATGCAGTACGACGGCGGACGGGCGTTGGTGCGGTCGCTCAAGTCCGACGCTGACTACCGACGCCTGCAGGCCGGACTGTCCGTGCGCTGGCGCTTGCTCGACGGAAACCTCCAGCTTGACGCCAATCCCTCGGTGAGCTTCTACGGCATGAAAGGCGAATACGACATCTCCCGGCATCCTTTCGCCCTGACTGCCTCGGCCACCTGCTACCTCGGCGCCTTCTACGTCCGGGCCTCCTATCGCTCGCCGTTCCGCACGCTCCAGGGCAACCGCGCCGCCTGGTATCGGGTGCCCGACTTCTACGGCCTGCAGGCCGGATGGCATTGGCGCGACCTGAACGTCCGTCTCGACTGTCTCAACCCTTTCCGTAGTCATTGGCTCTGTTCCACATCTACATTCGCGTCGGAACTCTACTCCGGCACTACCCGCCAGTACGGTACTGACTACCACCGACGGATTGCCCTGTCGGTAACCTACACCATCGGATACGGCAAGAAAGTAAGCCGCGACAATGAGGTCGGCCAGCAGGCCGGAGCATCCTCGGCCGTGCTGAAATAACCCACTGACAATTTGCCTCGGCAGCGGATGCACCAGGTGCGTCCCTACGGCCCGCGACCCCGAAAGTCGCGAGCAGGCCCCCTCTATGCCCAAACTCAAGCCCCATGTATAAGCTGAAAGATTATCTGTCCAACGGTCTGGCGCTGGTCAACAACACCCTCCGGCCGCGCCACAAGCACATCACCAACCTCATGCTCTACACTACTTCGCGGTGCCAGAGCCGCTGCCGCCACTGCCACATCTGGGAGAAGCCACGGCAGGACCTCTCGCTGTCCGACATCCGCCGCATCATGTCCGCCAAGTGCGTGCGCCCCTCCACCACCGTAGGCCTGGAGGGCGGCGAGTTCGTGCTCCATCCCCAGGCTGACGAGATACTCGTCTGGTTCCGGCAGCACCACCCCAACTACACCCTGTTGAGCAACTGCCTCGCCCCCGAGCGCGTCATCGCCGCCGTAAGGCAGCACCGTCCACTCCACCTGTACGTTTCGCTCGACGGCGACCGTGAGACGTACCTGGCCATGCGTGGCGTCGACGGCCACGACCGCGTGATACGCGTCATCGAGGAGCTGAAAGGGGAGCTCCCCATCTCCATCATGTTCTGTCTGACGCCCTGGAACGATTTGTCCGACATGGACTATTGCATCGGCGTGGCCCGCCGTTACGGCATCGACATCCGCATCGGCATCTACGGCACCATGTCCTTCTTCGACACCTCCGCCGAGATGCTTGACTCAGACTCCGATTTCCTGAGCCGGATACCCCGTTCCATCCACGACACGTCGGAGAACTTCGACTTCGTGGCCCTCTATGAATACTGGCGGCGGGGCGAGTTGCGCCTGCCGTGTCGGTCCATCTTCAGCGAACTGGTGGTGCACCCCGACGGCACCGTGCCCATCTGCCAGAACCTCGGCACCTCCCTGGGCAACATCCACGACCGAAGCCTCGACGACATCTTCAACTCCGAAGAAAGCCTGGCTATGCAGTGTCGGCATTGCCGCAGCTGCAACGGATGCTGGATCAACTTCCACCGCAAGTACGACATCATCCTGCTGCGCAGCCTCGAGCGCATGATGCCCAAGCTCTTTGTGCAACGCCTCGCCGGCAAGTATCAATGGAGCGCTGACGCCAACCGCACCTACTCCTCCGTTATAAAAGAAATACGAGACAATGAAAAAGCTTATTGACCGCTACAAGAGTCTGCGGACGCGCCGACAGCTCCGCTTGGAGACATCTGGCGAGTTCGCCTTTGTGGGAATCGGGTCGCACGCCCGCCAGAACCTCTATCCGATGTTGCAGCACCTCGGCGTGCCGCTGCGCTATATCTGCTGTCGCGGAGGGGGAAGCCACGGGCGCAAGCTGTCGCTCATCGAGGCCCGTTACGGCGTGCAGGCCACCACCGACCTCGGGCAGGTGCTCGACGACCCGCAGGTGCGCGGAGTGCTCGTATGCACCGGACCCGACAGCCATTTCGACATCGCCCGCCGGGTGCTGGAGAGCGGCAAGTCCCTATTCGTGGAGAAGCCCCCGTGCCGGACGCTCCGGCAGCTCTCCGAACTCGTCTCCATAGCGGACGCACGGCCCGTGCGTTCCTGCGATTGCCTGGTCGGTATGCAGAAGCGCTATGCACCGGCGGTAAGGATCCTGCGGCACAGACTGGACCGTTGCCGGCCCGTGTCGTACCGCATGACGTATGCCATGGGTGCCTTCCCCGAGGGAGACCCGCTCCTGGAGTTGTTCATCCACCCACTCGACTTGCTCTGTCACCTCTTCGGCGAGCCTGAAGTCGTGGGCGTCAGCACCCTTCAGCGCAATAGGGGAGAATTGACATTACAGCTTCTTCTGCGCCACGGCGCCATCTCGGGCCTGGCGGAACTGTCCACGCGCCACAGCTGGACCGGGGCTTTCGAGCATCTGTCGGTCAACAGCACGCAGGGAGCCTTCGAGCTACACAACCTTGAGAGCCTGACATTTTCCCCGCACCCCCGGACCCTGCTGCGGATCCCCCTGGAGAAACTACGTCCGTCCATCTTGGCACTCCATACCCTGTATGCCTGCAACGGCGTGTTGCCTACCGTGTCCAACAACCAGCTCGTCACCGCCGGCTTCTGCGACGAGCTCCGCACCTTCGTGGCCCTTGCCGACGGGCGTAGCTCCACCAATCTCTCACCCCTGACCTCTCTCCTACCCACCTATCGCCTTCTCGATGCCCTGAGGATTTGACGCCAAGGACTGTAGGGGCGTACCCCGACAGTAGTGCCGGGTGTATGTGCCATACAGTCCGCAGGCAATAGTTTATTTCGTTCGCAGTCCCTCTGTGTCAGAATAAATTAGTAACTTTGCATCTAACGGCGAGCATCATCTGAAATGACCTAAATCATTATCAAAGACATACGGCGAGAGCCGAACAACTTTGGAAACTTCTTCGTAGTCGCACAGGCTTTGGTCGGCCTTCAGATGCTATGAGGGAGTTTCCTTGTTTATAGAAATGAAAGCGTCCGAAATTCAGGAGTTATTCAATAGTTTTGAATCCATCGCCATCGAATATGAGGGCGTGGAATGTTGGAGTGCCAGAGAACTGTCCACGGCCTTGGGATATTCTCAATATCGCAACTTCCTGCCGGTCATAGAGAAAGCCAAAGAATCCTGCTCAAATGCGAGTGAATCTGTGCCTGACCATTTTGCGGACGTCCGCAAAATGGTCACCCTCGGTTCAGGCGCTGAGCGTCAGATAGATGATGTCATGCTGACTCGCTATGCATGCTATCTTATCGCGCAAAATGGCGACCCTCGCAAATCAGAAATAGCCTTTGCTCAGAACTACTTCGCAGTCCAGACACGCCGGGCCGAAATCGTTCACCAACGGCTCCTTGATTATGAGCGCGTACAGGCTCGTGCCAAACTTGCCGCAACCGAGCACACCCTGTCGGGAGTGCTTTATGAACGTGGAGTGGACTCCGGAGGATTCGCCATTATCCGAGCCAAAGGCGACCGTGCATTATTCGGTCTTGACACGGCCATGATGAAGCGCCGTGTCGGAGCGCCTGAAAAAAGGCCGCTCGCCGATTTTCTCTCTACGATAGCCATAAAGGCAAAAGACCTCGCAGCTGAAATGACTTCGGTTAACGTTCAGCAGAAAGACCTGCACGGTCAGGTCGGCATAGAGCGCGAGCATATCGACAACAACAGCGCAGTCCGCAATATGTTGCTGGACCGTGGCATCCGCCCGGAAGCGTTGCCTCCTGCCGAGGATGTGAAGAAAGTGGAGCGTCGGCTTAAATCCGACGAGAAGAAGATTCTTCCCAAGAAAAAGAAATGAACCCCGTTTGAATTATGGCAAACGAATCACTATCGGCGGCAAAAGCCGCCAAAAACGATGAGTTCTACACTCAATATTACGATATTGAGCGGGAAATCAACGCTTATCTTGAATATGACCCCGATGTGTTCCGGGGCAAGACCGTTCTTTTGCCTTGCGATGATCCCGAATGGAGCAATTTCACCCTCTACTTCGCGCAGCATTTTCAGACACTCGGACTGAAAAAACTTATCTCCACGTCCTACGCACCCGACAGCAAGAAGTTCAAGGCGCCATACCAACCCTCGCTTTTCGAGCAGGACGCCCCTCAGTTCGACCCTTCCAAAACCTGCGTGAAGGGCAAGATTTTCGAGCTTGACCATGACATCGACGGCGACGGTCGCATCGACTTCCACGACCTCGAATGGCGTTACCTCGAGGGCGACGGCGATTTCCGCAGCCCTGAAGTAACCACTCTGCGCGATGAAGCAGACATCATTGTAACCAACCCTCCCTTCTCCCTCTTCCGCGAGTTCCTTGCATGGATAGTCCAGGCCGACAAGAAATTCATTATTTTAGGGAACATGAACGCTATCACATATAAGGAAGTGTTTCCACTTATAATGAACAACCAAATTTGGCTCGGTTCTTCAATATCGAGCGGCGACAGAGAGTTTGGTATTCCAGATGAATATCCAATTACAGCTGCAGGATGGCGAATTGATGAAAATGGGAAGAAATATATCCGAGTCAAAGGTGTAAGATGGTTTACTAATATTGAACATGGGCGTCGTCACCAACCTTTATCATTGATGACTATGGAGGAGAATATCATGTATTCCAAACATAAGGAAGTACGAGGTGTCGGGTATATCCATTACGATAATTACAATGCTATCGAAGTTCCTTTCACGGATGCTATTCCAGATAAATACGACGGATTTATGGGGGTGCCTATCTCTTTCCTCGACAAGTATTGTCCCGACCAATTTGAGATTATCGGTATAACAGAAAGCGAGGGGAAAGGTGCCTCGAACGGCATATTTAATGCGCAACTCCCTGTAACTCAGCCACTTACCACCCCCCCGGAGAACCGCAGCGTAGACTCTACAAGCGTATCTTTATCCGAGCTAAAAATACCGGGACAAGCAAAATATGACAGGCCATATTTGAACGGCAAACGAATGTATTTCCGTTTATTCATTAAACGAACATGAAACCAAAAGTTTACATCATTGCGGGTTGTAACGGAGCCGGAAAGACTACCGCGTCCATGACCGTACTCCCGGAAATCCTCGACTGCCGCGAGTTTGTCAATGCCGACGAGATCGCAAAAGGCCTTTCGCCGTTTGAGCCTGAAAAGGTCGCGGTCGAGGCTGGAAAGATTATGCTGCGGCGCATTAAATTTCTTCTTTCGCATAAGGAGACATTCGCTATTGAGACGACACTTGCCACTCGCAGTTACAAGGCTCTCGTGGAACGCGCCCAAAGCCTCGGCTATGAGGTTGTGCTCCTGTTCTTTTGGCTTCCGTCGCCATCGTATGCAGAGCAACGTGTTGCCACAAGAGTGGCAGCAGGAGGACATAATATTCCGAAAGATGTGATTCACCGCCGCTATTGGCGTGGTATTCAAAATCTTTTTAATATCTTTGTACCGATTGTTGACCGTTGGGCGTTATATGATAACACCAACGGCTTGACTCCGATTGTTGAGAGTGACAAAGTTGTGGATCCCGTCAAACTAAATAAAATCAAAGTGGAATGTCAGAACAGGAAGAGATAGATCTGTTCAGAAGGATTAGAGAGAATATCCGGCAGACACAGAGAGCCTTGTTTGAGCGCAAAGCAAGACTCGGAGAGCCGCTCGTAATGTCAGGTGAAGATGGAAAACCGACGCTCGTTTCCGGAGAAGAAGCTCTCAGACGCCTCGATGAAATAGAATCGAAATGAAGACCGAACTACATACTGAATGGACGGTCGCCGATATTTGCGACGGATTTGTCTATAATGAGCTGGAAGCCAAAGGCCTTTTCGGCATGGGAGGACGTCTGACAATTCAGCCCGAATATCAGCGCAACTATATCTATGCCGACGGCAAAAAGGACGTTGCTGTCATCGACTCTGTGCTCAAAGGCTATCCTCTCGGTGTCATCTATTTCAACCGTACCGCCGACGGACGCTTTGAGGTCCTTGACGGGCAGCAGCGCATCACCTCGCTTGGCCGTTTCTTCAACGGCAAACTTGCCATAAAGGACTCCAACGGTCTGCCGCAGAGCATCGGTTCGTTGCCCCGGGAGCTGCGCGAAAAGTTCCTGTCGGCACCGCTGCTCATCTACGAGTGCGAAGGTACCGAAACCGAAATCAAGGAATGGTTCAAGACCATCAACATTGCCGGTGTGCCGCTCAACCGGCAGGAGTTGCTTAACGCGGTATATTCCGGACCTTTCGTAACCAAGGCCAAAGAGGTGTTCAGCAACTCGCAGAGCGCCAAAGTGCAGATGTGGAGCGCATACGTGGCCGGAGCCGTCAACCGCCAGGATTTCCTTGCCACCGCCATCGACTGGGTGAGCCGTGGGAATGCCGAGGATTATATGCGCTCTCACCGTTTCAGCAGCGACATCACCGAACTTGTCAATTACTTCAACAGCGTAATAGACTGGGTGCGCACCGTGTTCCCCTTGGTCGAAAGCGAGATGCGCGGGCTGCCGTGGGGCGAACTGTATGAAAAGTACCATGCCACGCCTTATAATCCTGCCCGGATGAAAGAGCGCGTTTTGGAACTTTATGCCGACCCATACGTGAAGAACCGCAAAGGGGTTTATGAATATCTTCTCGGTGGCGAGACTGATACCAAGTTGCTCTACATCCGCGTCTTCGACGAGGCGACAAAGAAAGCGGTCTATGCACGTCAGACAGCGGAGGCAAAAGAAAAAGGAGCCTCTAACTGTCATTACTGCGCCATCGGTCACGATGCCAATGCCTCGAGAATATGGAAACTCAGCGAAATGGACGCTGACCATGTGACAGCATGGAGCCGTGGCGGCGCAACTGACATCTCCAACTGTCAGATGCTTTGCAAACATCATAACCGCGCAAAAGGCAACCGCTGACAGAACTATTTGACCCTTATCCCATATTTTGAAAGGAAAACAAGCACTTTCAAAATATGGGACAATTATTGACATTCGATTCAATCGCGGCTCTGTGGCTTGGCGAGAAAAAGAAACTCGTCAAGCATTCCACATACTGCGCCTATCTCCTCGCGGTCAAGACACATCTCCTGCCCGAATTTTCTTCCAAATCAGAAGTCTGCGAAGATGATGCCCAACAGTTCGTTTACGCAAAACTCGCGTCCGGCCTCAGCCGTAAGACCGTTCACGACATCCTGGCCATACTGCGGGCTATCATGAAATTCGCGGCAAAGCACTGCGGCCTTCCCGCTCCCGACTGGGATGTTACGTTCCCGACATCCACGGAATGTAAGCCATTACCTGTTCTCTCCTTATCCGACGAGCGAAGGCTTCTCCGACATATCTCCGCCGCTCCCACGTCTAAAAACATCGGAGTGCTCCTTGCCCTATGCACGGGAATGCGCATAGGAGAGGTTTGTGCTCTCAGATGGAGCGACATAAACCTCACGCGCCGAGTGATAACGGTATCGCATACAGCCGCGAGAATCTACAATGCTGATGTTCATAAAACCGAACGGCTCATGACATCGCCCAAGACGCGCAATTCCAACCGGGAAATTCCGATTGCTCCATTGCTCCATCAAGCCTTGTGCGTTATTAAAAAGGGCGCCAAAGCTGATTTCGTGGTGAGCGATAACGAGACTGCTGCCGACCCACGCACATATCGCGATTATTTCTCGCGGCTGCTCAGACGTATCGGCATACCGCACATTGTATTTCACGGATTGCGTCATACCTTTGCAACCCGCTGCATTGAAAGCGGCTGCGACTATAAGACGGTGAGTGTGATACTCGGCCACTCCAACATCGCCACCACTCTTAATCTCTACGTTCACCCAAACATGGAGCAAAAAAAGAAATGTATCGACCGCATGACCAAATCACTGAATCTGAATGTGTGAGACTAAATCCTGAGGGTTATACTTGGCCATTCGGTAAATTATTGCTAACTTTGTAGTGACAAGCCATTGGTCTGCACACAATAGAAGAAACAACAGTATCCATCGCCATGAAATCAGTAATAATTGTTTAACTTTGTGGGTATGTTAGAGATTATCATAGCGTTCGTGCTTGGGCTGTCGGTGATGTTTTTCGGCATGGCCACCTGGTTCTTTGCCCGCAAAGTGGGCAAGCTGTCGGTGGTAGTCGCCGTGCTTATGGCCCTGCTCGGGCTGCAATGCCTGCTGTCGGTAGGCTTCATCGTCGACGGTCCATACCTCAGAGACGACTCCTGGCGGCTGCTGTCGAGCATCGACATCGTGGCAGTACCCTTCTACGCGCTGATTCTGCGCGAGCTTGTCCGGCCCGGAAGCGTTTCGCCGGCGATTGTGATTGCCAACATACTCCCTTTTGTCGCCATTTCCGTAGCTTACATCTTCTCGGCCGCTTTGCTTCTGTACTGGCTCATGATTGTGGGTTCGGCCATCTACGGAGTCGCTTACCTGGTGTGGACGCTCGTAAATATCCGTCGCTACAACAGGCTGCTGATGGAGCAGTATTCCTACACCGAGAACGTAAACCTCAACTGGCTCTCGTCGATACTATGGTTCTTCTTCGCCCTGTTGGCGCTATGGATCCTCGACACTGTGGCCGTCAACGGGGTGATGGAGTGCATCTATCTCACGACATCTGTGGCAATGTGGATGGTGATTGATTATTTCCTCTACAAGCACGAGAATGTGATTGACGAGCTCGGCACTCCGGACGAAGACCTCCCCATGGACGAGCCTGAAGACGCCCCGGCCAGGGCTATCTCCGAACTGGGGGCAGGCATAGAGCGTCTGATGGACGAGCGACAGCTCTTCCTCGACCCCAACCTCAAGGTGTCGGACGTTGCACGGGCCGTCAACTCCAACCGCACCTACGTCAGCGCCTATTTCAACCGCGAGGCCTCCACATGCTTCTACGATTATGTCAACGCCAGGCGTGTGGAGCATGCCCGCAGGCTGCTTACGTCCACCGACCATCCCGTCAAGATAATCGCCGGGATGTCCGGCTACAATTCGCCACAGGCTTTCATCCGCGTCTTCACCAAGGTCGTCGGCATCTCCCCTGCCGATTTCCGTAAAAAGTCAACTGACTGACCATCAGCTCATTATACGTCTTGTTAATCTGCATTGCGAGATTGTCAACACTGATTTACGCTTTGTTAATTCATTTTTACGGATTAATTGAGCGGTACGTAAACACTGCCGTACCTTTGCCCGTAAAAAACGACAAAGCAATGAAAATCAGACACCTGATGGCCGTAATGGCTATCGCGTCAATGGGAGCGCTTGCTCTCTCATCGTGCGGCGGAGGCTCGGACAAGGCCTCCGATTCTAAATTCTTCGGCGACGTACCCGGCCTCTATCTCCAGATGATGGAGAAGAAGGATGCCCTGAAGCAGCAGTTTAAGACCGCTTCTACAGAAGAAGAGGGCAGGAAGCTGATGGCCGAGGTCGAAAAGGCAGAGCAGGACTACGGAGCCAGGCTCGAAGAAGCCGCCAAGGCTCTCGACGGAACTACCCTCGAAGTCCAGTCGACTCCTCAGTTCACCGTCAAGAGTCCCATGACGATTACTTTCGACGGATTTGCGTCGAAGCTGGACCAGACACCTCGGTTCAGGGTCGCCGGTGAAATAGAGGCGGCTGAAAACTACCAGAGCGACGATGCCCGGAGCCTGTCGGGCCAGAACGCCTCCAGCTACGCCGGCCTGGGCGAGCATGTATACCTGGTCGGCACCGATGCCGAAGGTAACCAGGTCTTCTCCCAGAAGGTGGCCGTGGTGCCCCTGTCCGTCTACGGCTCCGACCAGCTGGGCGTCAAGGCCGGCACTCCCCTGAAGCTCGAAGACATCGTCATCAACAAACACAATGCCGAAGGCTGCACAAAAGCCGTGGCACTGCATCTCTCCTATAAAGCGGAATGAACACTACTATGTCTCTCGGATTCCCGGCCCGGCTCATTTCGGTGCTGGTGGCACTCCTGACGACGCTTCCTGGCGCCGAGGCGCAGCAGGTGTCGAAGAAATTCGCACATGTCGCCATGCCGGACGAGATAACCCGGGTGACGCACAACGCGCACGAGTCGTTCGCCGGAAACTCCAGGAAGATCTGGCGCATCGACACCCGCACATGGACGGCCGACAGCGCTGCGTTCCTCAACCCCAATAAAGTCTTCACTACCATCCAGGGAATGGCGGGACATGGCGAAAACCTCTACTTCTATGTCAACGGCGACGGCGTTTACCGCCTCGGCGCAAAAGGCACGAAGCCGCAGATAGTGCGTTCCGCCGGCAAGGACTTCTGCAAAAACATCGAAGAGGCGTACTCTGCCATGAACGTGGATCCTACGGGCGGGTTCCTGGTGCTGTACGGACAGAACGAAAACGCAGTGGTATTCGACATCAACCACGGCATGCAGCCCGTGGTGGTGTACAACGATTATGTGCCCGACGCCTACTGGATCGGCAACTCCCTCTGGGCAGGATGCCTTGACAAGGTGGTTCTCAACAAGCGCTCCGGGCGCAGTCTCGACAACAACGATTTCATCAACTATGGCGAAAACGACCAGCACGGACTGACGAAATTCTACGTCACGTCCGATCCCGTGGTGCCTGAAATGGGCGAGACGAGGCGATTCATCCAGGCCCATGGCGAAATGAAGCGGCTGCTCTACAACAAGGCCAACGGCGACCTGCTGCTCTGCACCAGCTCCTTCGGCAGCAACGCCAGGACCCAGATATTAAAGATGACCGAAACGGGCGCGAGTCCAGTAGCCGAAATCAATGGCTCGTTCGAGGACTTCGCCGCCTACGGGACCAAGATTGTAGCCAGGGGTGGACGAGGATTCGTGGAGTTCAGCTATGGCGATAAGCTCACTTCGGCCGAGGCCAACCCCATCGTCACCGACATCATGAAGCCCAAGATGTGGAAAGGTCAGACTCCTGAACCATATGAAATCTACGGATGCGCCTTCATGGAGTTCGACAGCAAAGGCAACCTTTGGATAGCCTACGGCAAGGACCTCTTTGTCAAATTCCGGCAATAACACTTCCGCCGCCTGCAAAAATCTGCCCATCCTTCATCATCGGACGGGCAGATTTTTGTGGGATGGAGCCTAAGTGAGGTTATCGGGAAGCTGTGCGGAGCTCCCAGCGGATGGGAACGTTATGGAAGGTGAGGGTCTCCTTGTGCTGTGGGTCGACCATCACTCCCAGCTTGACGGTCTGGAACATGGAAGTGCCCAGCGGAATGTCGGGGAACACCATGTCGGGGTCGTTTAGCGGAATGGTGACGGCGGTGCCTTCCACAACGTCTTTGGGGTATACCCCGTTGAGATTTAGCTCGGGCTTATACACTTTGCCGTCAGGGGTCACTGCCATCATTGCGACGTTGTTGACGCTTCCGAGCCGGATCTGCGGATTGTTGACCTTCATGTTGACGCTGAGCACGAGCGTCACGCGGCCGTAGTTGGCGGATACAGTGTCGCCTATGGCGTAGATCAGCTGTATGTCGGCCACGTCGGCCAGGGGATTGGCCTCGGCGGTGGTGCCGGTGACCGGCGCCAGCACTTGTTCCACGGTTTTCTTGGTCTTTTTCAGCAGCTTGCCTATCTGGGCATTGGTGGAGACGGGCAGCAGGAGCATGGCAGCAAGGGCCAGCAGCAGGGTTGTTTTTCTCATTGTAGGGGGATTGGGTTTATGAATGTGAGTCAGCGCTTCAGTCCGCTCTTGCGGAGATAGCCTTTGTCGATGGCTTTTACTATGAGGTCGGCCACGTTGATGGCGCCGATCTTGGCGAACAGTGATTTGCGGTGGGCCTCGACGGTGTTGTCGGAGACGAACATAGCGGCGGCGATTTCGCGCGAGGTCTTGCCCTGCGCGATATGATGCAGCACTTCGAGCTCGCGAGTGGTGGGGTGCAGCGACGGGTCTGCGGCTGCTTCCAGGGCTTTCAGCACACCGGGGCAGTAATAGTGGCGGCCAAGCAGTATCTCGCCGATGGCCGTGATGATCTCGTTGCCGTCGCCGGACTTGTATATGATGGCGTCGACGTCGCGGGCAAGGAGTTTGCGAAGGGTCCAGATCTCGTCGTGTACGGTGCTTACTATTATATGGGCATGGGAATTGCGAGCCCGTATCATCTCGATGAGCACAAAGCCGTCGAGGTCGGGCAACTCCAGGTCGATGATGTGGAAATCGTAGGTCTGACCGGCCTCAAGCCGCTCGGCCAGGGCCGTAGCGGTGCTGAACTTGTCTACGGTCTCGACGCCGAGGCCGACCAGGACTGTGTTCAGCCCCTCCCGTATCAGGTCGTGGTCGTCGACTACGGCTATTCGCATCCGTGAAATGATTGATTTGTCGGTCATCTTCAGTAGGTGGTGGGTTGCAGGTGATTATTTTCTGCAAAGTTACCACGTCCTGTGATGCGCGTCAATTACGGATTTCCGTAGTTTTTCGGGATTCTAACGGACAATTTGACTTCTGTCCCTCCATTTCCGACTGTTTTCATTTCAATTGTGCCGCCGACGGCGGCGGCACGGCGGCGCATGGATTTTTCTCCCAGTCCCTTCTTGTCTGTGAATTTATAGGAGCCGTTGTCGGTGACTGTCGCGGTGAGCTCATTGTCGGCAAGGGTCAGGCTGACCAGGATGCGGCTGGCGCCGGAGTGCTTGACGGAGTTGCCGACGGCCTCCTGGATGATGCGGTAGACTTCGAGTGCGGTCGCCTCGGGGACGTCGCGGAATGAGGCGCCGGCAGACTCGGACGCATATTCGAGGTCGATGCGGTCGGTGTGGGCTTCGCGCTGCTTGGCCACGTAAGAGCCTACCACCTCGCTGAGGTCGGCATATGCGAACTCGGGC
Organism: uncultured Porphyromonadaceae bacterium; assembly: GCA_900541835.1. Lineage (GTDB taxonomy): Bacteria > Bacteroidota > Bacteroidia > Bacteroidales > Muribaculaceae > Lepagella. The sequence goes on along the minus strand of UQLL01000007.1, from coordinate 49,516 downwards.
GGCATGAGCTCATGGGAGATGCGGCGCACGGTCTGGCGGCAGGTGTCGATCATCGCGGCGGCGTCGGCGGACTCGCCCCTGGACATCTGCATCTGTATGGTCAGTAGGTCGTTGCAGACGCCGTCGTGGAGTTCGGTCGACATCCGGCGCCGTTCGTTCTCCAGGCCTTCAATGTACTGCTGCATCCGGCGCCTCTTCTGCCGGCTGGCGTAGACGATGAAGACCACGGCGCAGATAAGCAGGAGCCCGAGAGCTGCAAACAGCCACATGAGAGTCTGTGCCCTCCTTGCCTCGCTCCGGGTCAAGGCGAGCTCCTTCTCCTTGGAGTCATATTTCACCGTCAGCTCCTGGAGGCTCTGTGACTTCTCTTCCTCCCACAGCTCGTTGCGCAGGTTATAAGCCTTCAGCAGCGTCTTGTATGCGTTTGTGTAGTCGCCCAAGTGTGCATATGCCTCATGCAGATTTCCGTAACAGTCGAGCTTCACGAAAGGGAGGTTGTCGATGCCGTCGAGGCTGAGAATCTTGTTGAACCAGGTTACAGAGCCGTTGTAGTCGTTGTTTTTAAGGCATATCGAGCATTCGGCCTGGTAGAATACCAGCAGTGCCATCGGGGACTTGATGTCGGGCAGCAGCTCATTGCATCTGACCCTCCACTCATTCGCTGCCGCCTTGTTTCCAGTGCGGTCGGCTATGAGCATAGTGTATGCGGCGGCGCGGAATGCGGCTTCATCGTTGCCCGATTCAATTGCGTTGCCGTATGCCAGCTTCTGGTACTTCATGGCCTTGTCAAGATCGCCGCACCCTGTGAGCACAGATCCGGCTACGCCGTAGATCATGCTTTTCAATTCCGGGTCGTTGCTTTGGGAAACCCAGGAGGCCGAGTTTACGGCATTCTTCGCCGCATCGCCCTTATGCTGCATGTCGAGATTGAGGACTGCAAGATTTATATACAGCGATGCAATCTCCTCGATGGCCTCCTGGTCGGGATGCTGGCGGAATGCGCCGGAAGTGACTATCTTCAGGGCCGACTCATAGTTTTTCAATGCCTCGTCAATTTTCCCGAGTGACCTAAGGTAGACACCCTGCGACGAATGTGCTCCCACTATCAGCGTCGGATTGCCGGTTTTCTCCGCCAATTCTATCACGCGTTGCCCCACGATGGCGGCCGAGTCTGTGCGGCCGATGCCATGAAGGCTGTCGGCGGCTTCCCGCAGTGTCGCAATATCTGCGCTATTGTCTGCGCTGACAGGGCACGGCAGGCTGAATGCCACAAGGATTAATGTGACCATAAACGCGTATCTTGCTGCTGGGTGTCGGGACTTCATGCTGAACGGTGGTTGAATTATAAAGCAAAGGTACTGATTTTTTAAGAAAAATCTCGGAATGTCTGATTTTCAGACATTTCGAGATTCCTTAGGGTGGTCCCACTTGGGCTTGAACCAAGGACTCCCTGATTATGAGTCAGGTGCTCTAACCAACTGAGCTATAGGACCGGCAAAGGGTATTCCCCATTTTGCGCTGCAAAGTTAATGCTTTTTCCCGAACCGTGCAAGTGCATGGCGAAATTTTATTAATTTTGTAGCATGGAATCGAAATCTCTCTGCTCCGGGCTGTGGATGGTAGGCACGCTCGGGCTGTCGCTCGTGCTGGTCGCGCTGACGCAGCTATGCGGCGGCCAGGTGGATGCCTGGATTATGCCTGCGGCTTTCCTGCTGGCCGGTGCAGGTGTATTCTTATTGAGCGGCGGCAGCGACGCGGCTGCTGCCAAGTCTATTGCTCGTCGCTCATGGTTCGTTGCCGGTTGCCTGCTGGTGCAGGTGGCGGTGTGGGGAGTGGCTCTGTGGCTGGCCGGTTGCACGTACGACTATTCGGTGGACGGCGTGTCGTACCACCAGGATGCCGTCTACGCCTTCTTCCGGGGGTGTAATTTCTACCTGCACCCGACCGAGTGCGGCGACGTTACGCTCTGGACTCGCCACTACGCCAAGGGCATGGAGATGATGCAGGCCTGTGTCATGGCCATGACCGGCAACATCGAGTCGGGCCGGGCCGTGAACCTGGTGTTGGCTACGGCCACCGGCCTGCTGCTCTGGCACGTCAGCGGACGTCTCGGCTCTCAGCTCTTAGCTAAAAAACGGGCGCTGGTGGTGGGTCTGGCGGTGGCCAACCCGGTCTTCCTGTGCCAGGCGCTTACCTTTTACATCGACTTTGCGGCCTATTTCTATATCTTGGTCACCATCTGCGCGGCCTGGGGGCTGGCGCGGGGCGAGAGTCGGGCGTTGTGGCTGTCGGCGCTGGTGCTGACGGTGTTCATGGCCGTGGCCACCAAGTTTAACGCCTTCTTCTACGAGGGGCTGACGGTGCTGGCCATTGCCTATATTATGTGGAGGGTCGAGAGTCGAGAGTCGAGTCCATATTTAGGGACGCACCAGGGTGCCTCCGCTTTAGGTCCACGACAATCGGTTAACGGACGCACCAGGGTGCGTCCCTACAGGAGGCGACAGCTCTCAGCCTGGAGGCTTTTCCTGTTTACGGCTGTCGGGGCGGCGGTGGTTGGCACACTGCTGGTCTGCTATCATCCGTACGTCACCAACACGCTCCATTACTCGCATCCGCTCTACCCGCTGATGGGCCGGGGGGCGGTGGACATCATGGGAGGCAACACGGCCCCCGCTGTGGTCGGCATGGACCGTTTTTCGGCATTTGTGCGGTCGTACCTGACGCCCGACAGCCATTCGGCGACGATGGCCGTCGACCAGCGCGTGGGCGGTTTCGGGCCTTTCAGCCTGCTGCTTTTCGTGTTGAGCTGGGGCGCCGTGGCTGTGTATGCTGCAAGGCGGAAGAGTGGCGGATGGATAGCCTACACGGCTGTGGTGGCCACGCTGAGCTGCTTCTGCTTCGCGCAGTCGTGGTGGGCGCGTTACGTGCCTCAGCTGTGGCTGGTGGTGCCGCTGGGCTACCTGGCGCTGACGGCTTTCCGAGGCCGTGCGGCCAAGGCCTGCCGTGTGGCGCTGGTGTGTCTGACGGCGGTGACACTGCTTCTGAGCCTGGCCCGCACGGCCATGGAGACTACTGAGCTGTGCGCCCGACGCGGCGCCATACGGGAGGTACTGGCAGGGCGCGAGGTGGCAGTGCGCGACCTGAGGCCGAGCCAGGCATATGCCATACGGCAGGCCGGGATCCGCGTCCGCGAACTGCCCGACTCTGTGCCGCTGGCACCCGGTTATGAGCTGGTGCCTTTCTACAGTGACACTACTTTTGCCAAGCTGGCAGTGCCGACGGCACAGGCCGACTCGATACGCGACGCCACCAAGAGCCGACGCTTCCTGCCCAGCAAGGAGGAGCTTACCGAAAAGGCATACCGCCATATCCGCAGGAGCTGAAAACCGGGCGTCGACGGCGGTGATAAAGAGGGACGCACCAGGGTGCGTCCGCTTCAAGTCCACGACAATCGGTTAACGGACGCACCAGGGTGCGTCCCTACAGAAGACGAGCTCTCAGCCATCGGCTTCGATTTGCCCATGTCGGCATTTTTTTATAATTTTGCAGTGCGGTTCACAAAGAGCTGCATTGTAATGAACTCCAATATCAGCAAAGCGAATTACACTCTTGGCCCGGTCCGCAACTGGGGTTTCAAGGAGAACTGGAAAAGCACCGCTTCCATTTAGGAGGCAAGGGTCAACCCGAATGTGATAAGGGCGCACGAGCCGTGCGTCTCCTACAATTTCTGAATATCATACGGATGCGCAAGTAGTGCGTCCCTACAATTCCCAACCAATACCCAATGAACAATCTGCGATTGCTCGCGGGGCTGCTGTGTGCGGTCCTGGCGGGCGTCGGAGAGGGTGCCTGGGGCCAGCGTGCCATTTCCCTGGACGAGATTTTCAGGGTCGCCGAGGCCAACAGCGCCCGTCTCCGCACCTCACTGGCCTCGGAGCGCGAGGCCGATATGGCCGTGGACGAAGCCCGCATGGCCCGTCTTCCAGACATTGACGCCAGTCTGTCGGTGAGCTTCCTCGGCGACGGCCTCACCACCGCCCGCGACCTCACTGACCTGCACCGTGCCCCCATCCCTCACTTTGGCCAGGGTCTGGGCGTCAAAGTGACGCAGCCCCTCTACACCGGCGGCGCTATTACCAACTCCATCCGCCTGGCGGAGCTGAAGTCGTCGGCGGCACGGCTGGCCACCGACCTGCAGCGCGACAACCTGCGGATGCGCCTGACCGGCCTCTACCTCGACATCTACAAGTGCGCCAACCTGCGGGCGGTCGTTGACAGCAACCGTCAGGCCGCCCTGCGCGTTCTGGCCGAGATACAGGCTCGTTACGAACAGGGCACCGCTCTGCACAACGACATCACGCGCTACGAGCTGCTGGTCTCGGACCTCGATCTGGAACTCACCCGCATCGGCAACACCATCTCCATCCTCAACACCGACCTGGTGACGCTTTCGGGCCTGCCTGCCGGGACAGTGGTGATTCCTGATTCTTCTCTGCTTCGGCAGGCCATGCCGAGTCCGGGCGCCAATCGCTGGCAGCAGGAGGCGGCCACCGAGTCGTCCAGGCTGAAGCTGGCCTCTTCGGGCGTGGAGATAAGCCGTCGCGCCGAGGACCTGGTGCGGGCCGGCCGCCTGCCCAAGGTTGGCTTGCAGGCCGGCTGGACCATGGACGGCCCCATCCTCACCGAGGTGCCGCCCATCAATCGCAACCTCAGCTACTGGTACGTGGGCGTGGGCGTCAGCTACAATGTCTCGTCGCTGTTCAAGTCCGACAAGTCGCTGGCGCGGAGCCGTGCGGCCACTGCCCTTGCGCAGACCGAGCTGGAGGATGCCCGCCAGGAGGTGGCGATGGCCGTCAACGACGCCTATGTGCGCTGGCAGGAGACCCACATCGAGCTGGCAACGCGCCAAAAGGGCGTGGAGCTGGCCCGCAGCAACTATGACATCGTCTCTACCCGCTACGCCGCCGGGATGGCCCTCATCACCGACTTGCTCGACGCCGCAAACTCACGCCTCGATGCCGAGCAGCAGCTTGTAAACGCACGGATAAACATAATATACAATTACTATCGGCTGCTATTCACCGTCGGGAAAATATAGCGCCGCGCTGAAGCGGGCGACAATGCCATGGTAATGGCTGCTCGCGTCAACTATCAACTAAAATCATGAGCAAGAAAAGAACCAAGAAGATACTCTCCTACATACTGACACTGATAATCATCGGCGCCGCCCTGGCATGGGTGTGTGTCAAGTTCGTGCATCTGGACGACGTGGAGTTCACCGACAACGCGCAGGTGAACCAGCAGATCTCGCCCGTCAACAGCCGTGTGCAGGGCTACATCAAGGAGATTCGTTTCCGCGAGTACGAGCCGGTGAGAAAGGGCGACACGCTTGTCGTCATTGACGACTCCGACCTGCGTCTGGCCCTTGCCCGCGCCCGCGCCGAATACCAGGCCGCGCTGGCAGGGTGCGACGTCGCCTCCCGTGCCGTCACTACCGCCGCCTCCGATGCCGCCGTCTCCGATGCCGCCGTGGTCGAAGCACGCGTGCTGATGGATAACGCCGCCACCGACCTGGCCCGATACGAAAAGTTGCTGGCCAAGGACGCCGTGACGCGCCAGGAATATGACCGAGTCAAGACCGACTACGAGGCCAAGCGGGCCCGCTATGAAGCGCTGCGGCGTCAGCACTCCGCCGCGTCCACGGTGGTGAACGTCAGTCAGGGACGCGTGTCGCAGTCGCAGGCAGGCATCGAGCTGGCCCGCGCCGCCGTCGAGACGGCCGAGCTGAATCTCAGCTACACTGTCATCACGGCGCCGTGCGACGGCTACGCGTCGCGCAAGGAGATACAGGTCGGGCAGCTCGTACAGCCGGGACAGACGCTGCTCGACATAGTCGACGCCGGCGACATCTGGGTCACGGCCAACTACAAGGAGACGCAGCTGCGCCATATCGCTGTCGGCAGCCGGGTCGAGATCACTGTTGATGCCATCCCCGGCGTAACTTTCGCCGGAGTGGTGAAGTCCATCTCCACTGCCACCGGCGCCTCCCTGGCCCGCATGCCCCAGGACAACTCCGCCGGCAACTTCGTCAAGGTGCGCCAGCGCGTTCCTGTGCGCATCGAGTTCACCCTCGCAAACAAGCCCGCCGACATGACCCGCCTCCGCGCCGGCATGAACGTGGAATGCAAGGTCTATTAAAAGTTGAGAGTCTATAGTTGAGGGTTGTCGCACTCACACTTCCACAACTCTCAACCCTCAACTATAGACTCTCAACCCTCAACTAAGCTATGGCTGAACGACTCGTTCCCAAGGGGTGCTTCGACATCCCCGACGTCCCGAATTTCGTGCCCCGGCGGCTGAAGCCCTGGCTGTTCGTGGTCTTCGTGCTGGTGGTTCAGTTCTCCGGCGGCGTCTACCTGGCGGCCGCCTCGAACATGGTCGGCGATCAGGCGCTGATGACCCAGGACATCCTCATGGCCGGGTACGCCTCTCTGGCGGGCATGGCGCTTAACTTCGCCGTCATGTTCCGCATCAAGTTCCGTTTCTCCACGCGCACCCAGCTGCTCGCCGTCGCCGCCGTGCTGATTGCCGCCAATGTGGTCTGCGCACTGACCGATAACGTCGCCCTGCTGGTGGGCGTCTGCTTCGTGGCCGGATGGTTCCGCATGCAGGGCACCTTCGCCTGCAACTCCACCATCCAGCTTTGGCTCACCCCTTACCGCGACATGTCCATCTTCTTCTGCTACGTCTATATCGTGGTCGACGGCGTCATCCAGCTCAGCGGCATTGCTACCGTCTACTTCGCCGAGTTCTATACTTGGCAGTACATGAACTGGTGCATTGTCGGCTCCCTGGCGCTGATGATGCTGGCGGTTATGGTGCTGGTGCGGCCGGTGCGCTGTCCGATGTACATCCCGCTGCTGGGCATCGACTGGATCGGGTCGCTGCTCTGGGGAGTGTTCATGCTCGCCTTCGTCTTTGTGTGCGTCTACGGCAACTATTTCGACTGGTGGAACGCCATGGAAATCCGCTACGCCACCCTCATTGGCCTGGCAGCGGCGGCGCTCAACCTCTGGCGCGCTACGTTCCTGCGTCATCCGTATATCTCGTTCATGGCGCTGAAGAACCGTAACGTGGTCCGCGCCACGCTCGTCTATATTGTCTTCTTCACCCTCATGGCCACCGAGCACGTCTTAGAGCACTCATACGCCGAGCACATCCTCGGCTTCGACGAAGAGAACCTCATCGACCTCAACTGGTACGTGTTTGCGGGTATCGTCGTGGGCGTTCTTTTCACCTATGTCACCTTCGCGCTGCGCAAGTGGCGCTATAAGACCATGACGGTGATCGGGTTCGCTCTGGCGGCCGGATACCTGGCGTGGTTCTACTTCGGCATCGGCTACGGGGTGGAGAAGGAGGCGCTGCTGGTGCCGCTGTCCATGCGCGGTGCCGGGGCGGTGATCATTTCCATCGTCTATCTGACGTCGATAGTGCAGAGCGGATTGCCCTTCATGGTCTTTCCGCAGGCATTGACCATCAACGGCTTCACGGGGGCCGTGATGGGCGCCTGCCTCGGCCCGGCGCTGGTAGGGGAGTGGTTCAACCACGTGCTGGCTCGCGAGACGACGGCCGTGGGCCTGTCCCTGCCGACGGCCATGCTGCTGTCGATGAAAGAAATCTACGGCTGGCTGCTTATCGTGGCCCTTTTCAGCCTTCTGCTTCTCCTGGTCAGCTACGGCCCCCTGCGTCCCCAGGCAATCTTCCCCAAGTGGCGCACCATCCGCCGACTCATCAAGCGCAGTGTTCAGCTGCTCTACCAGTAGGCAGGATTAATCCCGTTGCACTTAGCGGACGCACTGGCCGTGCGTCCCTGCACTGCCAGTCGAAACGCTTTCGTAGAAGGGGCGGAGGTCGCGGAGGACCTGGTCAATGAAGGGCTGGAGGCGCTGGGTGCCGACGCGGTGCTGCAGCCAGGCGGGGCGCTGGACTTCGTTGACGAGGTCGAGCAGACGGTAGGTGTTGCGGAACTCATCGCTCTCGCCGCTCTCGTATGCCTTGATGAGCTGCAGGGCCATGAAGCCGCGGCCACCCAGGTTGGCACCCTGTTCCAGCCACGGATATATCTCCTTGAAGAGCTCGGTGTTGGCGCCGCCCACGGCCAGCTGCATCGGCGCCGATGCCAGGTTGGAGAACGTCTCTGACAGCGCCTCGAACTGCTCCTCGGTGTAGTTGTCGTAGCGGAAGGTGTCGGTCTCCCACGACTCGATTTTGCGGTAGTCTTTCTGCGGGTCGGTGGCGTGGATGGCGAAGTTGCGGAGAGCCTGCGTGGCGCCCGGCTCGAGGTCTGTCAGTGAGCGTTCCCAGCTGTCGAGGGCGTTGTAGGCACGCGGGTTCCAGGCGTAGTCGGCTACCGAATAGACGGCCACACGGGAGGCCTCGCCCTGTTCCATGGGGTTGGAGAGTATGCCGCTCATGTCGGCTCGGGTCAGCGTGGTGTCGAGGTTGTACGACGGGCCCATAAGCAGGTTGGTGCGCACATAGTCGCTGACGGGAAAGTTCCACCAGGTCAGCGATGGCCGATTGATGCGTTCGCGGACGAAAGCGCGGTCGACGCGGGCAACGTCGGAGCAGACCTTGGAGCCGGTCCAGAATACCTCGATGCCTGGGTCGAGCTCGCGGCCGTAGACAGCAAGCTGCCCGGAGTCGGTGGGATTGGCCCACGCCTGGGTGTAGTCCGTAGGGCAGACAATCAGCGGCTTTACGCCCTGCTTTTTCTGCACGAAGTCGCGGTTGAGGGCGTTGAGCAGTGCCGCCTGGCGGTGCGAGTCGGTACCGGCGCCCGATATGTCGTCGAAGAAGACGGCGAACTGCCGTACGCCCAAGTCGTACATGGAAGCGAACTTGTTGAGCAGCGAATCGTAGTCGGCGCGGTCCCAGCGGATGTCGCCGCCCGGGTGTATGGCCCAGATGAAGTTGACGTGGTTCTTGGCCGCGCGCTGGCAGAGTTCTGCGATTTTGGCGCCCTCGGCCGCGGGGTAGGGCTGGCGCCAGTGCGGGGTGCGGTGATAGGGGTCGTCCTTGGGACCAAAGACGTAGCTGTTCATCTTATTGCGGCCCATATGGTCGAGCATTCGCAGACGCACCTCGTGGCTCCATGGAGTGCCGTAGAAGCCCTCTACGACGCCACGTATCGGGAACTCCGGTCGGTCCGAGACCTCCATGGCCGGCACGAAGGCGAGGTGAGAGTCGAGAGCTGTAGGGACGCACGGCTCGTGTGTGCGAAATAGTTGAGAGTTCTTGGTCGCGCTTTCCACCACCTGACACAACGTGCCTGCGGCATAGAACACCCCGACGGCGTCGTTGGCCTGGATGCTCACCCCGTGCGACTTGATTGCCAGGGTATATGCACCCGGCAGCTCGCCCTTTTTCGCCTTTGTCAGCGTGATTTTCACCGGCAGGCCGGCTTTGTCGAAACGGACGCACGGGCCGTGTGTCCCTACACTGTCGCCGTATATGCTCTTGGACGTCGCTGCTGCCTCGAACTCGGCCCGGAGCGCCATGGGTACCTTCTCGAGGTTGAAGCCGCGGCTGACGTCGACCGAATCCCTGCCGAGCCAGCGTATGCTCACCGGCGTGGGATTGACGACGACGCCCCGGTTTTCCCTGACATGGTCCACTGTACGCCCCGGCACGGCCGCAAACTGTAGGTATGCACCCTGGTGCATCCGTTCCTCCTGGGTCTCGGCGCCGAGGCTCAGTACTGCCCCGAGCGCGCACACTGCTGCGACAAGAATCCTTTTCATGCCGCAAAGATAATAAAAAGTGGCTGCGTCGTAAAACATTATTTTCAGGTTGTCGGGTTTCAGGGACGCTCTGTCCATGCGACCCTGCGGCTTGGCGTATGAACAGCTGCAGTTCGCGTTAGCGGGTGAAGAGCAGTTCGCGGTACTTGGGCAGCGGCCACAGCTGGTTGTCGACGGTGAGTTCGAGTTTGTCGATGTGGCGGCGGATTTCGTCGAGCTTGGGTGCGACGGTGCGGGAATAGGCGAGTGCCTTTTCGCGCTCTTCGGTGATGCGGTTGGCGACTTTGCGGGCCTCGACCATTTCGTCGGTGAGGGTGCGGATTTCGGAGGTGTGGCGCATGATGCTCTCGGCACTCTCGGCGTCGGAGGCGGTCATGGCCGTGCCTTTGATGTCGCCGAAGACGCGCCGCGCCTTGTCCATGTTGTCGAGCAGGATGCCGAGGTAGCGGGTGGCCACGGGGATGATGTGGTTGATGGCGAGGTCGCCGAGCACGCGGGCCTCGATCTGGATCTTCTTGGTGTACATCTCCCATTTGACTTCGTTGCGTGCCTGGAGCTCGCGGGGCGTGAGGACGCCGGTGCGGGTGAACATCTCCACGCTCTCGCGGCGCAGGTAGGCGTCGAAGATGAGTGCGGGGTTTGTCTCGGTGTCGAGTCCGCGGCGTGCGGCCTCGGCCTTCCATTCGTCGGTGTATCCGTTGCCGTCGAAATGTATGGGCTCGGACTCGCGGATGAGGCGGCGGACTTCGGCGAGGATGGCGTGCATGGTGTCCTGTCCCTTGGCTACGCGCTTGTCTATGGCCTGGCGGAAGGTTGCGAGCTGGTCGGCTACGACGGCGTTGAGGGCGATCATGGGGGCGCCGCAGTTGGCCGATGAGCTGACGGCGCGGAACTCGAAACGGTTGCCGGTGAAGGCGAAGGGCGAGGTGCGGTTGCGGTCGGTGGTGTCGATGCGCAGATCGGGAATCTGGCTCAGGCCGAGGGTGACGGTCTGCTTGGTGGTGATGTCGAGGAGCTGATCGTCGGTGGTGGCGGCGACCTTGGTCAGGATGTCGCTGAGCTGTGTGCCGGCGAAGATGCTGATGATGGCGGGCGGGGCCTCGTTGGCGCCCAGGCGGTGGGCGTTGTCGGCGCTCATGACGGACGCCTTGAGCAGGGCGTTGTGGCGATGGACGGCGGCCATGACGTTGGCCACGAAGGTGATGAAGCGCAGGTTCTGCTTCGGGTCCTTGCCCGGGCTGAGCAGTGGTTCGCCGGTGTCGGTGCTGAGCGACCAGTTGCAGTGCTTGCCGGAGCCGTTGACGCCGGCGAAGGGCTTGGGGTGGAGCAGCACGCGGAAGTGGTGTCGCCGGGCCACGTCGCCCATCAGGCTCATGACGAGCATGTTGTGATCGTTGGCCAGGTTGGTCTCCTCGAATATGGGGGCGAACTCGAACTGGTTGGGAGCCACCTCGTTGTGGCGGGTCTTGAGGGGTATTCCGAGGCGGTAGGCTTCGGTCTCCAGGTCGAGCATGAAGGCTTCGACACGGGCGGGGATGGCTCCGAAGTAGTGGTCTTCGAGCTGCTGGTTCTTGGCCGACTCGTGGCCCATGAGGGTGCGGCCTGTGAGCATGAGGTCGGGGCGGGCGTTGCACAGTGCCTCGTCGACGAGGAAGTACTCCTGCTCCCAGCCGAGGTTTGACTGCACGTGCTGCACTTCGGGGTCGAAGAGTTGTGCCACGGAGGTGGCGGCGCGGTCCACTGCTGCCAGTGCGCGCAGCAGCGGTGTCTTGTAGTCGAGGCTCTCGCCTGTGTAGGAGATGAAGATGGTGGGTATGCAGAGTGTGCCGCGCAGGATGAAGGCGGGCGAGGAGATGTCCCATGCCGAATAGCCGCGGGCTTCGAAGGTATTGCGTATGCCGCCGTTGGGGAAGGAGGAGGCGTCGGGCTCCTGCTGCACCAGCAGCTTGCCGGTGAACTCCTCCATCACCCCTCCCTTGCCGTCGAGGTCGATGAAGGCATCGTGCTTTTCGGCGGTCGTCTCGGTAAGGGGCTGGAACCAGTGGGTGTAGTGTCGGGCGCCGTGGTCGATGGCCCAGCGCTTCATGCCGTCGGCTACGGCGTCGGCGACGTCGCGCGGCAGCGGCTCGCGGTTGTCGATGGCGTGCGTGAGGGCGCGGTAGGTCTCCAGCGGCAGGTACTCGTACATCGTCTCGCGGTTGAATACCAGCGAGGCGTAATAGTCGCTGGGGCGCCTGGAGGGCATCTCGGCGGATACCGGTTGACGGTTGGCGGCCGCTTCCACGGCCCTGAATCTCAGTGTGTCCATTTTTTCTTCTGTATTACCTGTAGAACTTAAGAGGGAAGCAACGTCAGGCGAAGCTATTTTTATTGAACGGGGTCTTACTTTGCAATTGGCGTGCGCGGGTGGCTTCGTCCCTATCTTCTCTGTGGCGCATTTATCATCAGCTTTTGGGTTTTGCCTCGGCGGCGCACGATGTAGATGCCGGAGGGAAGTGCGGAGGTGTCGTCCGGGTCGGCGGCCATGTGCAGGCCGGAGAGGGTGTAGACGCCGTCGCCGGGGAGGAGTGATGGGGAATCGGCGTCGATGCCCTCGACGTCGCAGGGAAGCACGGTGACCTCGCAGCGAGTGCGCTGTTCGTTCATGGCCGTGTCCTGGGTCACGTGCCACACCGAGGTGGTGCCGGGTGTGAGGCCGCGCATCAGACCGAGGCTGTCAATCGAGGCTATGGTGGGGTCGTCGCTGACCCAGTGCGAGGATAGGATGGGAGCGGTGGTCTGCACGGGCGGGGGAATTAACAGCGTCATGGAGTCGGTGTACGTCTCAAGCTGGTTGCTGCCGGCCTGGAGGTGGAGGTAGCCGATGCCGCGGCGGTTGGTGAAGCCGCTCCATATGCTGGCGGAGGCATACTTATTCTCGCTCCGGGTGGGCACGTATAGGCGCACGGACGCCTGCTCCATGCTGAAGGACTCCTTGCCCAGCGTCGGCGGCGTGTCGCTCAGGGAGAAGATGTCGCGCAGGGCATGGCAATCGGCGAAACCGTAGGCGGCGATGTCCCTCAGGGAGGGTGGCAGCACCACTTTTGTCATGGCTATGCAGCCACCGAAGGCGTCCTGCCCGATGGTTGTCACGCCCTTGGGAAGGTTCATCTCTTTCAGGTGCCAGCAGGCGCGGAAGGCGAGGGATCCGATTTCGGCCAGCACAGATCCGCGGAAGTCCACGCGAAGCAAGCCGGTCTGGGCAAAGCAGCCGTAGCCGATTTTCCTTACTCCGGCGCCTATGGTGGCGCCTTGCAGGAAGGCGTTGTCGAAGAAGGCGTTTTTGCCTATTTCCTCCACTTCGTCCGGGATATAGACGTATCGCAGCGGTGCGAGATAGAAGGCGTACTCGCCGATGCGTCGCACCTGTGTCGGGATGTCGAGGCTCTCTATGGCAGTCATGTACAGCAGTCGGTCGGCGATCTCGGTCAGGTTCTCAGGCAGGTGGACGGAGGACAGATTCATGCATTCCTGGAAGGCGCCGACGTCGATGGCAGTCACTCCATTGGGCACTGCCATTGACGCCAGCCGGTAGCAGAAGCGGAAGGCTTCGCGGCAGATACGGCGCAGTGACTGCGGCAGCGACACATTGGTTATGTGGCGGTTGGTGTAGAAGGCTTGCGAGCCGATTTCCGCGATGCCCTCCGGCACCGTGTATGTCGAGTCGGCGCGTCCGGCAGGGTAGAGAAGGAGGGTGGACGCACTTTTGTCGAAGAGGATGCCGCCGACGGAGCGGAACCTATTGCTTGCTTCGGGGATGGTCACTGTCGTAAGGGCCTTACAGTCGCCGAAGGCGCCGGGGGCGAGGCTGTCGAGGCTGGCGGGGAGCTCCACCGATGGCAGCGCCTCGCACTGGGAGAAGGCGTTCGGACCGATGGTGCGCAGCCGCTGCGGCAGCGTCAGGGTGGCGACCTTGTCACAGTGCATGAAAGCCTTTGCGGGAATTGTAGGCAGTCCGTCGGGCAGACGGAGCGTGGTCAGCGAGCTGCAGTATCCGAAGGCCCCGTCGCCCAGCTCGTGCAGGGTGGCGGGGAAGTCGATGGACGTCAGCGACGAGCAGCCGAAGAAGGCCTCTTCGCCGATGCTCTCTATATTGGCCGGGAGGTTGATGCCGGTGATCGTGGCGTGGTAGAAGGCGCCCTTGTCGATGTAGAGTACGCTTCCGGGCACGGTGTAGGCGTCGTTGGGGTGCAGCCCGGCGGGGAAGGCGAGCAACCACGCCTTGTTTTTGTTGAAGAGAACGCCGCCCTCGGAGCAGAAGCTCTCGTTGTCTGCCGCTACTTCGATGGCTGTTAGGTGCGAGCAATTGCGGAATGCGTAGTCACCGATGTAGGTCACGGTGGCGGGGATGCTGATGCGGGTGATGCGGTGCTGGGCCTGGAAAGCCTCCTGGTCGATGCCCACGACGTCGTATTGCACGCCGTCGGCCGACACTTGCGCCGGGATGCTTATCTCCACATCCGTTCTCGGGGTGCCGACGTAAGCTTTGACGATGGCCTGCTTCGTCGCCGGACGCCCGACATAGAGTATGTCGCTGTTGCGGAACTGCACGTCCGCCGAAGCGGATAGGGCGAGGGGTAGCACGACAGTCAGAATGACAGTCCGCAGGGCTTGGTGGAAGGTTAAGGTAGGACTATTCATTGCAATATGCTTTAAAAGAGAAGGTGCCGGAGCGTGTGTCGTCCGGCACCTCGTGTTTATCCTTTGTTCTTGATGCGCTCCATTGCGCGGCGGGTGTTTTCCTCGGTGTTGAAGGCGGTGAGGCGGAAGTAGCCTTCGCCGCTTGGGCCGAAGCCGCTGCCGGGCGTGCCGGCGACGTTGCACTCTTCAAGCAGCCAGTCGAAGAACTGCCAGGAGTTCATGCCGTCGGGGGTCTTGATCCAGACGTAGGGGGAGTTGACTCCGCCCACAGCCTTGTGACCGGTGGCGGTGAGGGCCTCGCGCATGATGCGGGCGTTGCGCAGGTAGTAGTCGATGGTCTCCTGGAGCTGCCGGCGTCCGGCCTCGGAGTAGGTGGCGGCAGCGGCGCGCTGCGTCAGGTAGCTGGCGCCGTTGAACTTGGTTGTCTGGCGGCGGTTCCAGAGGGCGTTGAGGCTGATGGGGTTCCCCTTGGCGTCGGCGCCCTTCAGCTCCTTGGGTATGACGGCGTAGCCGAGGCGGATGCCCGTGAAGCCGGCAGTCTTGGAGAAGCTGCGGAACTCGATGGCGCACTCGCGCGCTCCCTCGATCTCAAAGATGGAGTGAGGCACGTCGGACTCGGTGATGAAGGCTTCGTAGGCGGCGTCGAAGAGGAGCAGCGAGCCCTGGCGGCGGCAGTAGTCGACCCATATCTTGAGCTGGTCGTGGGTCAGCGTGGTGCCGGTGGGGTTGTTCGGATAGCAGAGGTATATGATGTCGGGGTTTGTCTTTGGCAGCTCAGGCACGAAGTCGTTGTCGGCGGTGCAGGGCAGGTATTCGATGTCGCTCCAGCGACCGTCGGCGAGCAGGTCTCCGCTGCGTCCGGCCATGACGTTGGTGTCGACGTACACGGGGTAGACGGGGTCAGTGACGGCCACGCGGTCGGAGATGGCAAGGATGTCGCCGATGTTGCCGGTGTCGCACTTGGCGCCGTCGCTGACGAATATCTCGTCGGTGGCGATGTCGACGCCGATGCGGCGGTAGTCGGTCTCGGCGATCTTCTCGGTCAGGAAGGTGTATCCCTGCTCGGGGCCGTAGCCGTGGAAGGTCTCGCCTCGTGCCTCGTCGTCGACGGCCTCGTGGAGGGCTTTTATCACTTCGGGGGCGAGGGGACGGGTGACGTCGCCGATGCCCATACGGATGATCTCGGCCTCGGGGTGTGCGGCCGTATATTTATTGATGCGCTTGGCCACTTCGCTGAACAGGTACGAGGCGGGCAGTTTCAGGAAATTGTCGTTTACTTTGAACATGGTGTTTTTAGTTGAGAGTTGAGGACGTGCGAGGCAGTGGTTTTTTCCTTAGTATTTGGCGCCCGCCTCAGCGTGGCGCTTCCTTATTCACAGAGCCCACTCGCCGTCGAATGCGAAGCGGGCCGGGCCGGTCATGTATACGTGGTTGTCTTTCTCGTCCCAGCGGATGTGCAGGTCGCCGCCGGTGAGATGCACGATGACGTCCCGTCCTGTCCGGCCGGTGAGCACGCATGCCACGGCGGTGGCGCAGGCACCTGTGCCGCAGGCGAGAGTCTCGCCGCTGCCGCGCTCCCATACGCGCATCCGCACCTCGTGCGGGTTGAGCACCTGCACGAACTCGATGTTGGCGCGGTCGGGGAATGCCTCGTGGCGCTCCAGCTGCGGGCCCGCGCCGAGCACTAAGGCGTCGGTGACCTCCGGCACGAAGATGACGCCATGCGGGTTGCCCATGCTCACGGCCGTCACCTCGAACTTGCCTCGGGTGGGAGTATTCAGGGGCTCTTCCACCATGCGCTCCTTTTTGCATACGGCGGGGACGTCGGCGGCGCGGAGCACCGGCTCGCCCATGTCGACAGTCACCGTCTCTACCTGTCCGTCGGGGCCGAAGTGCATGTCAAGGACCTTGATTCCGGCCAGCGTTTCGAGCGTGACGCACGACTTGTCCGTCAGGCCGCGGTCATGTACGAACTTGGCGACGCAGCGTGAGCCGTTGCCGCACATTTTGCCCTCGGAGCCGTCGGCGTTGAACATCCGCATCCGGAAGTCGGCCTTGAGGCTGGGCATGATGAGGATGATGCCGTCGGCTCCGACACCGAAGTGGCGGTCGCTCATGGCGATGGATAGCGCCGGCCAGTCCACGTCCGGCTCGCCGAGCGTGCAGTCCACATAAATATAGTCGTTGCCGAGGCCCTCCATCTTGGTGAAGCGGAGCGTCCCGGTGTTTCTTTTTCTCTTATCCATTTGGGCTGAATTACCTTAATCAGGCGCAAAGGTACGCAAATCCGCGCAATCGCCCAAATGCGAGCCGGACAAATGTTTGAAATGCGGAGCGGCGCGACCCGGGATGGGGTCGCGCCGCTCGATGTATGGGCAGGGGTTACTTGCGGCGGATGAGGGGATAGCCGTACTGTGCGTCGGCGCCGAGCTGCTGGCTGATGCGCAGAAGCTGGTTGTATTTGGCCATGCGGTCGGAGCGGGAGGCGCTGCCGGTCTTGATCTGGCCGGAGTTGGTGGCTACGGCGATGTCGGCTATGGTGCTGTCCTCGGTTTCGCCGGAGCGGTGGCTGATGACGGCAGTGTAGCCGTTGCGCTGGGCCATCTCCACGGCCTGTAGGGTCTCGGTCAGGGTGCCGATCTGGTTGACCTTGACGAGGATGGAGTTGGCGCAGCCTTCCTCGATGCCGCGGCGCAGGTACTTGACGTTGGTGACGAAGAGGTCGTCGCCGACGAGCTGGCAGCGGTTGCCGATGCGCTCTGTCAGCAGGCGCCAGCCTTCCCAGTCGTTCTCGGCCATGCCGTCCTCGATGCTGTCGATGGGATACTTGTCGATGAGCTGTTCTAAGTAGTCGACCTGCTGCTCGCGGGTGAGCTTCTTGCCGTCGGCCTGTTTCCAGGTGTAGTCGTACATGCCGTCCTTGTAGAACTCGGAGGATGCGCAGTCGAGACCGATGGTGATGTCGCGTCCGGGCTGGTAGCCGGCGGCCACGATGGCGTCGATGATGGCGCTGAGGGCGTCGTCGGTGGACTTGAGTGCGGGGGCGAAGCCGCCCTCGTCGCCTACGCCGGTGCTGAGACCTCGGTCCTTGAGGACTTTTTTCAGGGCGTGGAAGACCTCTGTGCCCCAGCGGATGGCTTCGGGGAAGCAGCAGGCGCCGACGGGGCGTATCATGAACTCCTGGAAGCAGATGGGGGCGTCGGAGTGGGCGCCGCCGTTGATGATGTTCATCATGGGCACGGGCAGCACGTAGCTGTTGGCGCCGCCGATGTATTTATATAGAGGCAGGTCGAGGTAGTCGGCAGCGGCCTTGGCTACTGCCAGCGATACTCCGAGGATGGCGTTGGCGCCAAGCTTGGACTTGGTGGGGGTACCGTCGAGCTCGATCATGGCGCGGTCGATTGATATCTGGTCGAGGGCGCTCATGCCTACGAGAGCCTCGGCGATGGGACCGTTGACGTTGGCCACTGCCTTAAGGACGCCCTTGCCTCCATAGCGGTTGGGGTCGCCGTCGCGAAGCTCGAGGGCCTCGTTGACGCCGGTGCTGGCGCCCGAGGGCACTGCGGCGCGACCGAAGGCGCCGGATTCCAGGGTGACGTCTACCTCCACTGTAGGATTGCCTCGCGAGTCGAGTATCTCGCGGCCTACGATTTTCTCAATCTTCATCTGCTTGTGTGTTTCTTTAAGAGTTTTTACCTTTCGTACTTTTCAGAGCGCAAAATTAGTGATTTTTTTTGAAACGGAGTGGGACTGGGCCGAAAAAACGCCTGCCGCGTGTACGATTCCCTTTCCGGCGCTCCTAATATAAACAATGTGCGGTGGTAAAAGTTGAAAGACAACTCGCGTTCGCATGTTGTTGTGGTCAGTTTTTTCGTTAGTCCGGCACAATCGGAAGTTTGGTGAGGCGATATTGTTTTGGCGAGATACCCAAATGTTTTGTGACTCCGCCCCGCATGTGTTTTTAGCAGGAAATTTGCAGAAGAAGACAAAATGTATTAACTTCGCAATTTGAAAAGAAACCCCTACATACATATTATGAAACGAATATCTAAGGTCGCGACAGTCCTTACCCTGTTCGTCGGCGGAGCCCTTGGGGCGCAGGCCGTGCCGGCATATCCCGGTGTGCTGACCATGACGCAGCCCGATGGTTCCTCAATTCGCGTGCGCCTGTACGGCGACGAGCGCGGACACTACTACACCACCGAAAACGGTCGCATGGTCCTTGAGACCGCCGATGGCTTCCGCTATGCCAGCCTCGACGCCGAGGGAGTCTTCACGCCCGGCGAGCTTGTCACCGACGGCAATGCCCGCCTTGCCGCCAATCCCGCCGAGCAGGCCGCCA
Organism: uncultured Porphyromonadaceae bacterium; assembly: GCA_900541835.1. GTDB lineage: Bacteria > Bacteroidota > Bacteroidia > Bacteroidales > Muribaculaceae > Lepagella. The sequence continues at coordinate 30,691 of UQLL01000007.1, read as the reverse complement.
TGATAAAAAAGGCGCAGGCCGGCATCTCCGCCGTCCCGGCCAGGCATCCTTATGTGAACCGCACGGCCGAAACGCGCCAGGCGCCCGTCCGGCAGCTTGAAAACGGCATGGTGTATCCCGGCGACCGCCTGCCAGGCTTGTTCCCAGGCAGCGATTTCCCCACCATCGGCTCTCCCAAGGTGCTCGTGCTCATGGTGCAGTATTCCGACGTCCACTTCTCCACCGGTTCTACCGACATGATCAAGGCGCAGATTACCCAGCGCAACTACAAGGAGCGTGGCTTCACAGGTTCGGCCCTGGACTATTACGCCGACGCTTCCAAAGGCCAGTTTACCCCGCAGTTCGACGTCGTAGGCCCCATCACACTGCCCAACACGCAGGCCTATTACGGCGCGCATGGTTCCGATGGCAGAAGCGACGTCCGTCCTCGCGAGATGGTTATCCACGGCTGCCAGGGTGCCCTGGGTAAGGTGAACTTCGCCGACTATGACAATAACCACGACGGTTTTGTTGACAACGTCTACGTCATCTATGCCGGCCGCGGCGAGGCCAGCGGCGGGGGTGCCAATACCATCTGGCCCCATTCTTGGGTAATTCCCGAGGATATGTCGCCCGTCTTCGACGGTGTAAAGCTTGGCTCCTACGCCTGCGGCAACGAGCTCACGGCTTCCGGTGTCGATGCCATCGGCACCTTCTGTCACGAGTTCGGCCACGTGCTCGGCCTTCCTGACCTCTATTCCACCAGCTACAAAGCCGAAAACCACCCTGGCATCTGGGCTCTGATGGCATCCGGCTCCTACGTCAACGATTCCAAGACGCCCCCCACACTTTCGGCCTGGGAGCGCAGCGCCCTGGGATGGCTCAAGCCCATCATCCTTGAGCGCGGCGCCGACTATGAGCTACCCGCCTCGCTGCTGAACACAAACCAGGCTTACGTCATCCCCACCAACAAGGCCAACGAGTACTTCACCCTCGAGAACCGCCAGTGGAACCGGGACGACTGGGACCATTACATTCCCTCCTGGGGTATGCTCGTATGGCATATCGACTATCAGCCCCGAATCTGGAACTACAACATCGTCAACGACGATGCCGATCACCAGTACGCCAATATCGTGGAAGCACACGGCAATGAAAAGAGGCCAGGTTCTTCAATGTTCGTCTGCTTCCCGTGTATGCGGTACCATTCCTTTACAGAGAACACGACCCCTGCGCTCAAGGCCTGGGACGGCTCCCTGACCGACATCACTCTGACTTCCATCACCGAGGACGAGGACACCGACGATGACGAGCTTTTCGGTTCGGGAAATGTATATTTCACCGCCTACTCCCGCGCCGGCTTCAACTCTGTGGCCGGCATCGATGTCGACAGCCAGGTGACTTTCGCCACCGATGGCATGACCCTGCGCGTCGATGGCGCCGACGTCGGCCAGACCGTCATCCTCTACACCGTCGACGGCCGCGTCGCAGCCCGCGGCCTCGCCGGCACCGACATTGTCGTCCCGGCCCGCGGCCTCTACATCGCAGTGTGCGGAAGCACTTCCGCAAAGCTCCGCTTCTGACCAAGATTAGTTGCGAGTTGAAAAGTCAAGAGTCGAATGGCGTTCCGAGTGGCGTCGTCGCACTCTTGACTTTTAACTTTTGGCTCAAAATTAAACCTTACCTTTTTTCCCGTGTCTCACTCTCGTAAGAGACCACGAAAGCAATGAGTATAACCAAGAAACTGTGCGCCGTCGCGCTGACGGCCCTGTTGTGCGGCTCCGCCGCTATGGCCGACGTCAACCTGCGAGGGAAGGTAGTCGGCAAGTCAGGACAGCCCATGGACTTCGTCAACATCCAGCTTGCCGACGAAAACGGCAAGCGCCTGGCCATAGGCACATCCACAGCCGAAGACGGCACCTTCGAGATCAAGAACATCCCGGCCGGCAAGTATACAGTCCTCATCACCATGGAGGGCAACGTGCCCCAGGAACGCGACATCGTCATCGCCGACACTGACGTCCAGCTGCCCGACGTGACCCTGGCCGAGGACACCAAGATGCTTGAGGAAGTAGTCGTCACCGGCGTTCGAGGCCAGATGCGCTTCGACCTCGACCGCCGCGTCTTCAACGTCGACGCCTCTATCCTTTCCGCCGGGCAGTCCGCCAGCGAGCTCCTCGAGTCCATCCCCTCCGTCGAGGTGGACCAGGACGGCGAAGTCTCCCTGCGAGGCAACTCCTCCGTCACCGTATGGATTAACGGCAAGGAGTCCGGCCTCACCGCCGACAACCGCGCCCAGATTCTCGAGCAGATACCCGGCGAGAGCATCGAGCGCATCGAAGTCATCACCAACCCCTCTGCCAAGTACTCGCCCGAAGGCACCGCCGGCATCATCAATATCATCCTCAAGCAGGACCGTCGCGGCGGCTACTTCGGCAGTGCCGAGATAGGCGCCACCACACGCGGCGGCGGCAACGCCTCCTTCAACATCAACTACTCCGATGCCCGCTGGGAACTCTACGGCGGCCTTGGATTCCGAATGCGCCACAACAAGGGAGGCTCCGAATCGCGCCGCACCTACGACGAGCTCGACGCCGACGGCAAGAACTACTTCCTTAACTCCGACGGCGAGAGTAGTAACCACGGCAACAACCTCTTCCTCCGCCTCGGCGCCACCTACCACCTCACCGACAAAGACGAGTTCTCCCTGTCCGGTTTCGGCATGATGGGCCACCGCTGGGGCCATACCACCACCCTCTACAGTTCCAACCTCCTCAACCACTGGAACTTCAACCGCAACTACTCCAGCTCCTCGTCTGACATGTTCGGCACTCACGCCGAGCTCGGCTACCTGCATAAGTGGTCTGACGTCCATACCCTGCAGGCCACTGTGGGATACAATCACTGGGGCGGTCCCAACGATAACGTCTACGAGCAGCATCAGGAGTTCCCCGGCCAGGAGGATGCCGAGGATGTCTACCAGGCGCAGAGGCAGGACATCAGAACCTCGTCCATCGAAGCCAAGCTCGACTACTCCGTCCGCTTAAACGACTACTTCAAGCTTGAGGCCGGCTATAACGGCACCTACAGCCACGAGAACACCCCCGTCACCACCTGGGGTGCCCCCGAACACACCGACGGCACCCTGCTTCGCGACCTTTACAACAAGTTCATCTACGATAACAACATCACCGCCTTCTACGCCACTCTCGGCGGCCGCGTAGGCAACTTCTCCTACTCCGGCGGCGTACGCGCAGAAGCGTGGCAGATACGCACACGCTCCCTGAACTTCGGTCAGGCCGAGGACGACGTGCCCATGTTCAAGAAGAACCGTTTCGCCCTCTTCCCAAGCCTCTTCCTCAGCTACTCCCTGCCCCGCGACAATGAGGTGCAGATCAACTACACCCGCCGCATACGCCGGCCCTGGGGCGGACAGCTCAACTCTTTCCAGAACATCTCCAACCCCACCGACATCTCCTACGGCAATCCCGAGCTCCAGCCCGAGTACTCCAACGCCTTCGAACTCAACTACATCAAGACCTGGGATAACCACATGATCTCGTTGAGCGGCTACCTGCGCACCGCCGATGACATCATGACGCGCCTCAGCTACATAACCGCCGACAACGTCATGTACACCACCTGGGACAATGTTTCCAAGCGCTTCAACTCCGGCGCCGAGCTCGTGGTCAAGAACCAGCTCTTCAACCGCGTGCTGGAGATCACCACCACGGGCAACGTCTACCAGAGCCACCTCAAGGCCTGGCAGAAGGACTTCGTCCGCGACGGCCAGACCTACTCCCTGAGCGGCGACAAGCAGAACTCTTTCGCCTGGGATATCCGATCCATGATTTCAGTGCGCCTGCCCTGGTCCATGTCCATCCAGGCCACCGGACGCTATCATTCACGCCAGAAGGAGGCACAGGGTACTCACGAGCCCGCCTGGAACGTGGACCTGGGCATCCGCAAGAACCTCGGCAACTGGTCATTCTCCGTCAACTGCCGCGACGTCTTTGATTCGCGTCGTATGCACAACGTCACCAATGGACTCGGCTATACGCAGGACAACAAGCGTTGGCGCTCGTCGCGAACGGTCCGCTTTACCGTCAAGTACTCTTTCGGGAACATGAAGGCCAAGCGCAAGCCCGGACAATCTGACGGCGGCGAGATACAGGACGGTTCCGGATACGGCGAGGAGATGTAGGGACGAGACACTTTGCTCCCGCACCCTCCCGTCAGCGCGATGCCGCGCTCCCGCAGGCAGCAGCACTGCCGCCGGGGCGCGGCATCCGTCTGCGCAAAAGGTTAGTAACGCGAGTTCAGGGTATTACTTATCCCGAACTCGCGTTACTGGATTGTCCCGATATTGCGGGAGCGGCAACGCCGGAAAAATCGGGACGTGTGCATAAGCGTGCTGCATTTGGCCGTCACGGCTAAAAAAATTAACTTTGCAATAAATTTCTAAAACCAAGCATGGATTCGAAAATAAAGCTTGACAGTATAGAGGAGGCACTGGAGGATTTCCGCCAGGGCAAATTCGTGATTGTCGTCGATGACGAGGACCGCGAGAACGAGGGCGACCTCATCGTCCCCGCCGAAATGATTACCCCCGAGCAGGTCAACTTCATGCTCAAGAACGCCCGCGGCGTGCTCTGCGTGCCGATGCCTATCAGCCGCTGCCGCGAGCTCGACCTCGCCAAGCAGGTAGAGGACAACACGTCGGTACTCGGCACCCCTTTCACCGTCACCGTCGACAAGCTCGAGGGATGCTCCACGGGCGTGAGCATCGCCGACCGCGCAGCCACCATCCGCGCCCTCGCCGACCCCGCATCCCGTCCCGAGACGTTCGGCCGCCCCGGCCACATCAATCCCCTCTACGCCCAGGACAAGGGAGTGCTCCAGCGCGCCGGTCATACCGAGGCCAGCGTCGACCTCTGCCGCCTGGCCGGCCTACAGCCAGTCGCCACACTCATGGAGATCATGAGCGACGACGGCACCATGGCCCGTCTGCCCGAGCTGCGCCGCCGTGCCGACGAGTGGGGACTCAAGCTCATCTCCATCGCCGACCTCATCGCCTACCGCCTCCGCCGCGAGAGCCTGGTGGAGCGCGGAGAGGAAGTGGACCTCCCCACCCAGTACGGGCACTTCCGTCTCATCCCTTTCCGCGAGCTCGCCACAGGCCTGGAGCACGTGGCCCTCATCAAGGGTGACCTGAGCGGCGACGAACCCGTGCTCGTGCGCATGCATTCCTCATGCCTTACCGGCGACACCTTCGCCTCACGACGCTGCGAGTGCGGAGAGCAGCTACATGCCGCCATGCAGCTCATCGAGAAGGAGGGACGCGGAGCCGTCGTCTACCTCAGCCAGGAGGGCCGAGGCATCGGCCTGATGGACAAGATACGCGCCTACAAGCTCCAGGAGCAGGGCCTCGATACCGTCGACGCCAACCTCCACCTCGGCCACCGCGCCGACGAGCGCGACTACGGCGTCGGAGCCAACATCCTCCACGAGCTCGGCATCCGCTCCATGCGCCTGCTCACCAACAACCCCATGAAGCGCCGCGCCCTGAACGGCTACGGCCTCAAGGTGACCGAGACGGTACCTCTGGAAATCGAACCCAACGACTACAACCGCTTCTACATGCACACCAAGAAGGCGCGCATGGGCCACGATCTCCACAAAGTAGACTGATTCTCAAGTTGTAGGGACGCACCCTGGTGCGTCCGCATAAAAAGTTAAGAGTCAAGAGTTGTCCCCGCAGGCAGTGCATTTACTTTGGCGCTGCCGCCGAGCTTAGCTCGGCGAGCTTCGGGTCCTCAACCCTCAACTATAAATGAAAATATGAAAAATCGATTTCTTCTCTTCGCCTTGGCCATAGGCTGCTGCCTGGGCGTCAGCGCCAAGAAGCCGCTCGACCATGACTCGTTCGACTCGTGGCAGTCGGTGAGCGTGGCGCCGTTGAGCCAGAATGGCAAGTGGGCCGCTTACATGGTCAATCCGCAGGAGGGCGACGGAGTCCTCACATTCCGCAACACCCGCACCGGCAAGGAAGTCTCCATCGCCCGTGGCTACCAGCCATCTTTCACTGCCGACGGCCGGTGGGCCATCGCCCTCATTAAGCCCTTCTACGCCGACACCCGTGCCGCCAAAATCAAGAAGAAGAAGGACTTCGACCTGCCCCAGGACAGCCTCGCGCTCGTGAACCTGAGCAAAGGCACCGTCGAGAAAATAGCCAACGTGCAGCGCTACCGCTTAGGCCTCGACGGCGGCGACTGGGTGGTATACTCCACCTCCGACACCACCTACATCAAGCCTAAGGCGCTGAAGGACAAGAAAGCCGGCAAGCCGCTGATTGCCCGCCACCTGCCAACCGGGCGCCAGAAGGTCACCAAGTGGGTCAAGAACTGGTCCGTCAGTCGCGACGGCCAGCATGTGGGCATCGTCATCGAGCCTCAGAAGAAAGACTCCGTCACCCGGCGCGGCGTTGCACTGCTGAGCTTGCGAGACACCTCCTACACTCTGCTCGACCGCGGACAGAAGCACTACGGCACGCCAGTCTTCTCCCGCGCCTCCGACCAGATGGCATTCATCGCCTCCAACGACTCCAACGACACCGGCACGCGCCGCAACAGCCTCTATCGTGTGGACCTGCGCAGGCCCGGCGTCCCCGCAGAGCAGGAATACAAGGTGGCCCTCGTGCCCAACCCTGAGGTGCGCCTGATGCGTCCGCCCACGACCGGCACCCCCGAGCAGAACGATTCCATACTCCGCGCCTGGCAGGCCGCCCAGCGAGCCGCCCGTGGCGACAGCCTCTTCATCAACCAGTACTCCGAGCTACGCTTCTCGCGCGATGGCAACCGCCTCATCGTCGGCGTCGCACCGACAGTCCTGCCCAACGACACCAACATCGTCGACTTCGAGCAGGCAGCCCTCGACATCTGGCGTTGGGACGCCCCCTACACGCCGCCCCAGGAGGAAGTCAATCGCAAGAAGCTCCGCGAGCACACCATGCCTTTGGTAATCGACCTGAGTGATGGCAGCCAACGCCTCGTCACCGCCAATTCCCTGGTGGACGTGGTGCCTTCCGACCTCTGGGCCGGCGACAACGTCCTGCTCCGCGACCCCAGCCAGTGGCAGGTCACCCGCCAGTGGGACTACGTGGCCCCCGAAGATCTCACCATTCTCAACCTCCGCACCGGTGCGACCACGTCGGTAGGAGAGAGCCAGTCCGGTCTCAACGAGCTGTCGCCCATGGGCAAGTACGTGGTGATGTTCAAGGACCGTGACTACTACGCCTTCGACCCCGCCACCGGCAAGACCGTCAATCTCACCGCCGACATCGAATATCCTCTTTGGGACGAGGACCAGGACATACCCATGCAGCGCATGCCCTATGGATTCGCCGGCTGGACCAAGGACGACGGTCGCTTCCTCGTATATGACCGCTATGACATCTGGAGCCTCGACCCCACCGGAAAGACAAAACCCGTCAATTTCACAGCCGGTGCCGGCCGCAGGGCAGGTGTCACTTACCGATACCTGAAGACCGACCGCGAGGAGCGCTACCTCACACCCGGTCAGGACATGCTCCTGAGAGTCTTCCGCCACGACGACAAGCAGAATGGCCTCGCATTGGCAAAGGCCGGCACCGCCGCCGCTCCGAAGATTCTATCCATCGAACCCAAGACATTCTCCCAGATTGCCCGTGCCAAGAACGCTCCCGTCTACGCCTTCCGGAAGGCTGACTTTTCCACTTCTCCGCAGGTATTCATCGCCACCGACAACAACTTCGCCAAGGCCCGCCAGGTGACTGACGCCAACCCCCAGATGGCCGACTACTTCTGGGGCGACGCACAGCTCGTGAAGTGGTACGCCTACAATGGAGATCTCACCGAGGGCGTTCTCTACACTCCCGAGGACCTCGACCCCAACAAGAAGTACCCCATGCTCGTGGTCTTCTACGAGCGCAACAGCGAGAACCTCTACCTCCACTACACCATGGAGCCTTCGTGGAGCTGGGTCAACTACCCCTTCTACGTCAGCCGCGGCTACGTAGTCTTCGTGCCCGACATCAAGTACGCTCCCGGCATCCCCGGTGAGAGCGCATACAACTACGTATGCTCCGGCGTCGAGGACCTCTGCAAGCGCTTCCCCTTCATCGACAAGGAAAAGATCGGCATCGACGGCCAGAGCTGGGGCGGCTACCAGACTGCTTATCTGGTGACCCGCACCAACATGTTCGCCTGCGCCGGCTCCGGCGCGCCCGTGTCCAACATGACCTCCGCCTTCGGCGGCATCCGCTGGGGCAGCGGCGATTCCCGTCAGGGCCAGTACGAGCTTGGACAGAGCCGCATAGGCCGCAACCTATGGGAGGCCCCGCAGCTCTACATCGCCAACTCTCCCGTCTTCTACGCCGACCGCGTCGAGACGCCCCTGCTCATCATGGCCAACGACGCCGACGGCGCCGTGCCCTGGTACCAGGGCATAGAGATGTTTATGGCCCTGCGTCGCCTGCAGAAGCCCGTATGGATGCTACAGTACAACGGCGAGGCCCACAACATCCGCGCCCGCAAGAACCGCAAGGACATCACCAAGCGCCTCCAGGGCTTCTTCGACCACTACCTCAAGGGCGATCCAATGCCCCGCTGGATGAAGGAAGGTATCGACCCCGTCCGCAAAGGACAGGACCTCGGCTTCTGAGGCGTCCAACCTCTTTTCATATCGAGATAAACAACAAAAACGATGGCACCTTTAGATAGGCGCCACCGTTTTTGTTGTCAATCTCAGCCTTTTGCATTAAATTTGCAAGGTAAAACACGTAATCCACCACTCACGACTTCTATGCCATGGTCCAGAACCGCTTCCACTACGCCATCACGGGCCAGACGGCAGCCGAAATCAGATTGTTACTGTTATGATGAGATGAGTCAATTTCTGAGCCAGCTGGAGCCGGTAGAGGTTCCTGCCAGGACCATTCTCCTTCGCGAGGGCGACGTCGCCGACCGACTCTACTTCATCGACTGCGGCTGTCTGCGTCTCGGCTTCCTCGACTCCGGTCGCGACATCACCTTCCAGTTCTTTCTCGGCGGAGAGTGCGTCGCCTCTTTCGACAGCCTTTATACCCGCGCTCCATCCCTTTTCACCTTACAGGCCCTCGAGCCTTCCCGGCTACGTGTGCTGCCCCGCGCCGACTTTTTCCACCTGCTTGATGCCGACGCCGACGCACGGCGATACTTCGAGCAAAAGCTCGTGAGCCGTTTCCGCGCATACCAGCAGCTCTTCCTCAGCCGCATCCGCCTGACACCCCGCCAGCGCTACGAAGAGCTGCTGCGCACGCGCCCCGACCTCCTGCGCCGAATCCCCCAGCACTACATCGCCTCCTACCTTGGCATCACCCCCGTTTCCCTCAGCCGCATCCGCGCCCGCCACTGACCCGTTCAATTCTTTACAATTGTTATTGGCACCAGTGGGGGAGTGGGCGTAACTTTGCGGCATGAAAAGGATATTCGTGATTGACTGGTCGCTGATTCCGGCCTTCGCCGCCGTGCTCGCCACCGGCATAGGACTCCACGTGGCCGGTGACGGGCCGCACGAGATATGGCACGACTGGGCGGTGGCGCACGTGGTCTGCGGGCTGCTTTTCCTCGTCGCCGTCGGGCTGCACGTGCAGTCGCATCGGGGCTGGTATCGCTCGTGGTTTCGATCCGGGCTTGGCAAGAAAAGCCGAGTGACAGTGCTGCTGATGCTCCTCTGGACCGTCGCCGCCATCACCGGCGTCATCCTCCTGCCCCTGCCCGGCGAAGGTGCCGGTCTGGGCCGCTGGCACTACATTCTCGGCCTGCTTGCCTCCATCGTCGCCCTCGGTCACTTACTCAAGCGCCTCCCGCTCCTCCGTAACTCCATAAAACGCAAAAAAGGTGCGCCGACCTGAATCGGCGCACCCTATACTTAGATGGCTTTAAGCCCGACGGTTTACTTTCCCTGCCAGGCCTTGATGGCCTGCAGCTGCTGGAGCATCTGCTGAGCCTGCGGCATGGCGTTCTGGAGGATCTTCATGGTGGCGATGGCGGTGTCGTAGTCCTTGTTGAGTGCCGCGAGCAGGCCCTGTGCGTAACGGGCTTCGTTGCTGTTGCCGGCCTTGCGCAGGAAGCGTCCGGCGCTCACCAGGTCACCGCGCTGCATGGCGCTGTTGGCGGCGTTGAGGTTGGCCGTCGGGTCGTCGGGGAACATGGCGGCGGCTACGTCGAAGACGTGGTTGAACTCGTCGCTTCCGGGCTGCATGCTCTGGGCAGCCAGGTAGAACTCGTGGAGCGACAGCTTCTGCGGGTTCTTCTTCATGACCTCGATGATTTCGGCCACGTCAGTGTAGCTGCGCACGGTGTATTCCACCTCGTAGTCGGACTTGCGCAGGCTGGGGTAGACGTTCTTGAGCAGCCAGGCGTACTCGTTGGGGTAGGTAGTGCGGATCTTCTGGTTCTTGTCGTAGGGCTGGAGGTCGGAGGCCAGGATGTCGAGGATGCCGGCCTTGTCGGCTACTTCGTTGGTGTCGAGGTATGCCTTGAGGCCCTGGAAGTTGGCGGCGTCGAAGCTGGTGGTGATGAAGCCGTCGGGGAACTTGTAGAGGTTCTGCACGTACTCCTCGAGGGCGGCGGTACGTCCCTTGGCCAGGCGCACGTTGTTCTCGTACGGGCCCTCCGGCGAGGCGTAGCCCTTGATGGCCATGGACTTCAGCGTCACGTCCTTGTCGTCGCGGACCAGGTTGATGGTGTTGGTAATCTTGGCCAGCTCTGCCTTGTTGCGGCGGTAGGTGGGGTCGATGTTGGTCTTGTTGACGATGAAGTCGATGTAGGCGGTGCCCTTGACGTTGCGGATCTTGACCTTTTCGGCCACCGGCTCTATGTAGGCGAAGGCCGGTGTGAGCGTGGGGGGAGCGAATCTGACGTCCTTGACGGGGGTCTCGAAGGTGGCGGCGGTGTTGCCGCAGCAGCCGTTGACCTGGTATGACATCACGAGCTCACAGTTGTTCATCCACGGCTGGAAGGGCACGGAGGCGGAGTAGTCGAAGATGGCCTTCTTGCCGTTGCGCATGAGGTTGACGGTGCCGTCGTCGTTGCGCTTGTGGTAGAAGTAGCGGTTATGGCCGGCGAAGGTTACGGACTGGAGAGCCTGAACGTTGGCGCCGTTGCGCAGGATGGGAGTGACGCGCAGTTCCTGGTTGGACTTGATGGGGAACTTGGTGTAATCGAGGTCCATGGAGATGTCGAGGTTCTGCCCGTTCTTGACCGTCTGCACGTTCTGCACCTGCAGCTCGCTTTCGCTGTATCGGATTCCGGCAAGTGCCAGGATTGGGCAGAGCAGCATTGCCAGAAATATCTTTGTCTTCATGATTGTGTGTTTTTTGGTTTTTTAGGTGTTTCCGTCTTAGTTCGGGCTTACGGTCAGAAGACGTACTCCAGATTTACGGCGAGTTTTGTGGGGCCGACGTAGTTGTGGACCTTGTTGTCCTGGATTTTGTTCTGGAGCTTGCCGCCGTTGGCCTTGTCGATGCTCCAGCGGTCGTAGCGGGAGTAGATCCAGCCGATGCCGATTTCGGCCTCCAGGTTCCAGTGTGTGCCGAGAGTCCAGGCGTGGCCGTAGGCTATGCCGGCGCCGACGCCCCAGCCTTTCCAGCGCTCGTCCTTGAGCTGCTTGAAGCGGTTGTTGAGAAAGTTGGGGATGAAGCCGATGTTGCCTACGTTGTACATGCCGCCCATGACCTGTAGGGCGATGAAGTTGCCCTGGAACTTCTCGCAGAACCAGTAGCGGGCCTCGGGCTGTACCCACCAGCGCTCCCAGCGGCGCTCCTGGTGGCTGCCGTGGCCCCACCAGCCGTGCTTGACGGGCCAGTAGTTGACGTCGGTGGAGATGTCGAGAGTCCATTTGGGTGCAAGACCGAATTCGAGGCCGAGGTTGGCCACGGCGCCCGCGTCGTGGAGCAGGTTGGTCTTTATAGCCACATCCTGCGCGCGTGCGCCAAGTCCGAAGATGGCTGCGACGGCAAGCGCCAGCATTGCTTTAAAGGTGGTTCTCATGATCGTGTGTTTTTTTGTGAAGGATTTTTTGGGTTCGTTTACTGTTAAACGATTTAGTGTGTGTTTGGGTTTAGGGTTGAGTGTTGAGAGGTGCGGGGCGAGGAGGGCGATAACTCTCGACTAAGTTACGGGCAAGGTGGGGTTGATGAGGAATACGCGCTCGGTGCTGCGCGTCAGGGCGGTGTAGAGCCAGCGGTAGAAGTCCTCGCCGAAGGCGTCGGTGCGGATGCCGGCCATGTCGATGTATACGTGGCGCCACTGGCCGCCCTGGGCCTTGTGGCACGTCACGCAGTAGGCGTGCTTGACCTGCAGGGCGTTGTAGTATGGGTCGTTGTCGGCCTGGCGCATTTTCTCGCTCAGGTCGCCTTCGTAGCTGTAGAGGACCTTGCCGTGGAAGTCGGCCATTTCGCGCGGGCTCAGGTTGGGTGTGTCGGTGTAGAGGGTGGAGAGCATGAGCTTGGCGGCGACGGGGCCCTGGCGGCCGGGAAAGGTGAGCTCGGCGTCGGCGAAGCGGTAGCCGTAGCGCTCCTCGGCCTGTCCTATCCAGTTGACGGTGGCCATGTCGCCGTTGGCCAGCAGGGCGTTGCGTTCCTGCCGCGCCCAGTAGTAGTTATTGCGCGTCACGAGGATGTGCTCGCCGCTGCCGATCTCCTCCTCGGTGTCGAGGATGCGCACTCGGATGTCGTTGTTGATGAGGTTTGCGCGCCAGTTGGAGCGGGTGATGACGATGGTGCCGTCGTGGCCTACGCGGCTCAGCGACGAGGTGTAGTAGTCCTCAAGCTCCTCGCCGGGCACCACTGTGACGTCGTCGGGGAAGCGGGAGGCTTCGAGGATGAGGCTTTCCGGGTGCGGCTCTCCGGTGATGAAGCGGCGCACCAGGGTGGCGTTGTACAGCACGCCGCTCTCTGCGGCCTGGCGCAGGGGCGTGCTCAGGACGTGGTGCCAGGGGGCGAGGCCGAGGCTCACGAGCCGGTCGCGGTTCATGGCCACGCTCTGCTCCTGGCCCACGGGGGGCAGCTGGGCCGTGTCGCCCATCAGGATTAGTCCGCAGTTGGAGCCCTGGTTGACGTAGCGGACGAGCATTTGCAGCAGCGAGCGGCGCAGGTCCGGGGCGTCGCCTATCAGAGATGCCTCGTCGACCACGAACAGCGTGTCCTCGCTGCGGTTGGGCGCCAGGGTGTAGCCTCCCTGTTCGGTGGGGCGGAACAGGCGGCGGTGGATGGTGCCGGCAGGCAGCGTCGATGAATTGGAAAAGACCTTGGCGGCGCGGCCGGTGGGTGCCAGGAGCACCACCTTGGCCCCGGCGCGGCGCAGGGCGTTGACATATGCGCCCATTAGGGTCGTCTTGCCGGTGCCGGCGAAGCCGTTGAGCACGAACACGTCGCGTGGCAGACGGTCCGTGGCGAAGCGGCACAGGTCCGTAAGCACCTCGTCCTGCTCGTCGGTGGGGGCGAAGGGAAAGAGCTGCCGGGCAAGCGAGTAGAGCGCCTGGCCTTGCTGTGTCAGGGGGGTGAGCTCGTGGTCGTCCATGGTCAGAGCTTATTACGCCGTATGCGGGGGAAAAGTTTGCGCAGGCGCATCAGGTAGCGGGCCGAGGCTCCGCCGGCCACCACCAGAAGCACGGCGCCTATCACCAGCACAACTCCGACCCACTGGCGGGGCATGAGCGTCTCGCCGAATACGGTGATGCCGAAGAAGATGGCCGTCAGCGGCTCGAAGGCGCCGAGGATGGCCGTGACCGTGGCCCCCACGCTCTGGATGGCGGCCGTGGTGCAGAGGAACGAGATGGCCGTGGGTATCAGCGCCAGTGCCAGGATGTTGCCCCATAGCGGCCAGCCGGAGACCGGGGGCAGGCGCAGCTCCTGACCGAAAGCGAACCGCAGCGCGAACACCGTCAGGCCGAATACCAGCACGTAGAACGTCACCTTGAGCGTCGGCAGCCGGTCCAGGCTCGACTTGTTGATGCCCACTATATATATGGCGTAGGTGAGGGCTGAGAGTATCGCCAGCAGGGCGCCGAGCGCCGATACTGGCGGCTGGTCGGCCGACGGGGCGCGGCAGAGAAGGGCTATGCCGCCGCAGGCCGCCGCCAGGCACACGACCGTGCTCAGACCTATTTTCTCGTGGAAGAGCGCGGCCATGATTACCGCCACCATTATGGGATAGACGAACAGCAGCGTAGAGGCTATTCCGGCCGGCATGTAGAGGTAGGAGGCGAACAGCGTGATCGACGACAGCGACATCATCACGCCACCGGCCGCGAGCCACAGCAGGTCTCGCCGGCCGACGCGGAAGCTGTGTCCGCGCGCCCTGAGCATTACCCCCAGGATGAGGATGGCCAGCAGGTAGCGCAGCAGCAGTATGGAGTCGGCGTTCATGCCAACACCGTACAGGGGAAGCGTGAAGAGCGGGATGGTGCCGTAGGAGGCGGCCGCCATCACGCCCAGCAGGTATCCTCGGAGCTTTCCTTGCGTCTGTGCCATGTCTTTGAAACGCTAATAATTGTGAAAAATTATGAATGCGGCTCCTGATATCAGAATTTTTCACTACCTTTGCAGCCGGAATTGATTGTCCGGGGTGTAGCGCAGTCCGGTTAGCGCACCTGGTTTGGGACCAGGGGGTCGAAGGTTCGAATCCTTTCACCCCGACAAAGAGAATGTACAATGTACAATGTATCGCTATGCGACGCGACATTGTACATTGTACATTGTTCATATGAAGGCAATTTGTTTTGACATAGAGGCGACGGACCGTGGCGAGATGCTCGAGCTGTCGATGTTCTCGTATCCGGAGAAGAAGGAGGCCTATCACAGCTATTACAAGCCGGTCAAGTCCAAGGAATGGAAGACCACCGAGGCCATTCACCACATCACCCCGGCGATGGTGGCCGACGCGCCACGCTTCGCCTCGGAGCGGAGCAAGGTGCAGGAGCTCATCGACGCCTGCGAGCTCATCGTGGGCTTTGCCATCGACAACGACCTCCGCTACCTGCGCGGCGCCGGCGTCAACATCCCTGAGAAGAAGCCAGTGCTCGACGTCCGCGACCTCGTCTACATGGTCAAGGGCAAGGAGTGCGACCTGCGCTACGGCACGGTGCCGTCCTTGTCAAAGTGCGCCCAGATGGCGGGGCTGGACTTCACCGAGGAGTCGGACGCCCACTCGGCCACCAACGACACCCTGGCCACCCTTGACCTGCTCGACGCGCTCCTGCAGGCCTCCGGGCACAAGCTCGACGCCCGGCTGCTGAACGACCTCGACGCCTGCCTGGAAGAGGCCCGCGAGGAGCAGCTCCGCCTGAGCGCCAGGGGCGTCCTCCGGCTCGTTCCCGCCCCCGGCGGCGTCTACAAGATCAAGAACAACCACCTGGACCAGAACACGCCCCCGCTGGCCGACGGCGAGCTGGCCATACAGGTCGACAGCCGCTACCTGGCCGAGCACGAGCTGCGAACAATGTTCGACAAGCGCCAGGACAAGGGGCGGCCTATGCACTACATCCTGCGCAAGGCTGACATCGACCGTTTCCTCGGCTACAAGAATGTCTACAACCCCGTCCAGGAGCTCGTCTACCGCAACAAGTACGGGCCGCGGAGGTATCGCAACCACTTGGATTTCGATGTCAAGTGAACAAAGCGTCCCGATAAAAGTCAAGAGCAGCGACCGCAAAAAAACATTACTCTGAAATTGCCGCCGAGCTTCAGCTCGGCGCTTTCCCTCAATCTCCATCTATGAAAAGAATCCTCCATACCCTCATACTCTCCCTCATTTCCCTCGCCGTTTTCGCGCAGTCGTCGCCAAAGCGTGAGTTCCGCGGCGCCTGGCTGCACGTCATCGGTCCGGTGCGTTACACCGACAAGGGCACCGAGGGTGCCAAGCGCTTCATCACCGACCAGCTCGACAAGCTCCAGCAGGCCGGCGTCAATGCCGTCATATTCCAGGTGCGCCCCTGCGCCGACGCCCTCTACGTCTCCGACATCGAGCCCTGGAGCCAGTTTCTCACCGGCTGTCGCGGCAAGGCCCCCAGCCCGCACTGGGACCCTCTGCAGTTCGCCATCGACGAGGCACACAAGCGCGGCATGGAGCTTCACGCCTGGCTCAACCCTTACCGCATCTCTACCAACGCCAACGAGGTGCTGCCCCAGAGCCACATAGCCGCCCGAGAGCCCTGGCGGACGTTCAAGTACGACAACAAGCTCTTCTTCAACCCAGGCATACCCGAGAACCGCAAGTACATAGAGGGCGTGGTGCGCGACATCGTGGGCCGTTACGACGTCGACGCCATACACATCGACGACTATTTTTACCCATACCCGGTGGCAGGTAAGGATATACCCGACCAGGCCACATACGCCAAGTACGGCAACGGGATGCCGAAAAACGACTGGCGACGCCACAACGTGGACCTGCTCATCGAGGAGCTCTACACCACCATCAAGTCGACCAAGCCGTGGGTGCGCTTCGGCGTCTCGCCCTTCGGCATCTGGCGCAACAAGAAGTCCGACCCGCGCGGCTCCGACAGCAACGGCCTGCAGAACTACGATGCCCTCTACGCCGACGTGCTGCTGTGGACAAAGAACAGGTGGGTCGACTACATCGCCCCGCAGCTCTACTGGGAGCTGGATCACGCCCAGGCTCCCAGCCGCAAGCTCGTGCAGTGGTGGAACGACAACGCCAACGGCGTCGACCTCTACATCGGCCAGGACACCAAGCGCACCATGGATAAGGCCGACATTCGCGCCGGGCGCCCCGATGAGCTGCAGACCAAGATCGAGTTGAGCCGCAGCCTCCCCAACGTCGGAGGCAACATCTGGTGGCACGGCTACTGGGTCACCGATAATTACAAGGGCGTGCGCGACCGCCTGGAAAGGGACTTCCAGTCCACCATCGCCGTGCCTCCCGCCTACGGCGACAAGCGCGTCAGGCCCCACGCTCCTTCGCGCCTCAAGGTGGAGGACGAGAAGGGACACGCCATGCTATCCTGGCACCAGCCCCCGCTGAGCAAGAAACCGGCCTCCACCGATGCTGTCCGCTTCGTCGTCTACGAGTTTCTGCCGGGCGAGAAGGTGGACCTCGACAATGCCGAGGCCATCGTAGCCCTGACCCCCTGCACACGCTGCGCCCTGCCGGGCGTCCTGGAGAAGGGCTCCGTGCTGGTCGTCACTTCCCTCGACCGCATGAACCGCGAAAGCGACCCCGTCGAGCTCCGCATCAAATAGATGGGAGCGGCGGGATGGAGGCATGAGCTTGCCCTACGCCTTTGACAGCAGTCAGCAGCAGGTTCTTTCATTCATGGTGTCGGAGTGAATCGTTCAGGCGGTTTTTGGGCGCGTGCGGGCCACCAGGAGGATGCTGAACTCGTAGAGCAGCCACATGGGCAGCGAGACGGCCAGGAGGGTGAGGACGTCGGAGGTGGGGGTGATGATGGCCGCCAGCACGAGGATTATAACCACGGCGTGGCGGCGGTAACGGCGCATGTAGGCGGCGCTCAGCAATCCCATGCGCGCCAGCAGCCACGACAGGACGGGAATCTCGAAGACTATGCCCATGCTCAGGCATATCAGCAGCAGGGTGGAAATGTATGAATCGAGGGTGATGAGGTTGGGAATCTTCTTGCCCCCGAAGAAGAGGAGCACGACGAGGGCGATGACGATTAACCTCCGCAAAGTTAGCCACTTATCTCGATTACTCAAATAGCATTTATGCCGTTTTTAATATAGATTTTACTTAAAAATAATGATTTTATGCATAATCTTTTCAATGCAGCTCCTGGTTTTGTCTAAAACGCCCATGGGTATACCCTATAATAATGAATTGTGCGTGATTATTCCCAGTGTGCTACTTTCATTGGCAACATTTGCGCATGACTCGCGTTAAAATAATAAAAAACGAATGACAGATACGCCAAGTATTGCCGGTCGGTCAACCGCCGGGAGTGTGCATGCGTCTATGCCGAAAAATGGTGCGCGGGTATGGCCTCGTGTGCTTTCCTTTATAGTTGTTTTCGCGATACTGGCGTCGCTGGCCATTGTCAGCCACGGACGCTTCTTCGGCGCCGAGGTGGAAAACAGCCGGGAGCGGGAAGCGGGGCAGGCAGAGGCTTCGGCCCAGGCGTCCGGGGCGGTGGAGAGCCGCCAGGGCGACGGGTTGGTGGTCAATACCACGCCGCTCTGCCGCAGCGTCTTCGGCTATGGCGGTCCGGTGCCGGTGAAGATATTCGTCCGCGCCGGGCGTATCGATTCCATCCAGGCGCTTCCCAACTCCGAGACGCCGGAGTTCTTCGACCAGCTCCGCGCCGAGGGACTGACCACGGCCTTCAATGGCAGGACGCTAAATGAGGCTGCCGCCATGCACCCCGACGCCGTGAGCGGCGCCACGTTCTCGTCGCACGCTTTCCTGGCCAACGTCGCCGCAGGCGTGGCCGAGGCGCAGAAATACGACGCTCGCCGCAGCGAAGAGAGGGGGGCGAAGCCGTCTGTGGGCGGCGGTGACAGAGGTATGGCCCCGGTCGGCAAAGAGGGTGTGTCGGTGGTGGGCATCTGCGTGCTGATAGTGATACTGCTGGGGGCCATTCTGCCGCTGTTCGTCCACAAGCCGAGCTACCGCCTGGTGCAGCAGCTGCTCAACGTGGGCGTG
Source organism: uncultured Porphyromonadaceae bacterium (assembly GCA_900541835.1). GTDB lineage: Bacteria > Bacteroidota > Bacteroidia > Bacteroidales > Muribaculaceae > Lepagella. Next base: position 12,011 of record UQLL01000007.1, on the reverse strand, counting down.
CTCGGCTTCTGGGGCGGCACGTTCATTGACTACGCCATGATGGAGCGCTTCGTGGCGTCGGGCTTCACTGCCACGCTGGCCTGGTTCACCACCCTGGCGCTGCTGGTGGTGGGCTTCATATACCCCCTGTTCGGCCACTCGGCCCACTATTGCTCTTGGATGTGCCCCTACGGAGCGTTGCAGGACCTGGCCGGGCACTGCTCCAAGCGGAAGCTGCACCTGAGCCCGGCCTTGACACGCTGGCTCGACCGCTTTCGCATGGCGCTGTGGGTGGTGTTGCTCTGCCTGCTTTGGGCCGGATGGGGAGCATCGTGGATCGACTACGAGATCTTCACTGCCTTTATCGTAAATAGCGCCTCGTGGGCCGTGATCGGCACCGGAATAGGCTTCGTGCTGCTGTCTGTCTTCATCCCCAGGCCTTTCTGCCGCTTTGTCTGTCCCACCGGCTCAATACTCAAACTACAAATACCAAAGAAATGAAGAATTGGATAATACTGCTGCTTTGCGCCGCGTTGGTGATACTGTCCGTGCGCCTGAGCGTGACCGCAAAGGCCGAAACCGAAAATGACATGAAAGACACACCAAAGGGCGGCAATGCCTCCATCGAGAACATCATGACGCGTGCCAGTGTGCGTACGTACACCGCCGAGCTGGTGGACTCCGCCGATGTCATCACGCTCCTGAAAGCCGGCATGGCGGCCCCCACGGCCATGAACCGCCAGCCGTGGGTCTTCGTGGTCATCACCGACGCCGCCAGGCGAGCTGCCATGGCGGCCGAGTTGCCGTACTGCAAGATGGCCGCCACGGCGCCGCTGCTCATAGCCGTCTGCGGAGACAAGGCGAAGTTCATCGAGGATGCCCCCGAGTACTGGGTGCAGGACTGCTCTGCCGCCACGGAGAATATCCTCTTGGCGGCGCATGCTATCGGCCTCGGGGCCGTCTGGACGGGCGTCTACCCTGTGCAGGATCGCGTGGAGATGGTCACCAAGGCTCTCGGACTGCCCGAGGGCATCATCCCCCTCAACATCATCTGCATCGGCCACCCCGACAGCGACAACCCTGCCAAGGATAAGTGGGATCCGGCCAAAGTGCACTACAATATGTTTTGAGATTGCCCGATAGAGCTATGCCGTCCATCACTCGTACGTAAGTACGGCGGCTGTGTCAAGGCAAAGAGGATGTGAGAGCGATGCCGCTTTCGCATCCTCTTTTTTCTGCTGCGGACAAAAAATCTACCGAAAAATCGTACGTTAATGTTTTGTTAACCCCGTAGTGTTAATCTTTTTATTCACCTGTTAACCATAACTTTGCAATCGGAAATCAACAACTAACCGGAACCAACATGGCAAAACTGAAAAATTCCATCAGCGGCCTGCTCGCGGCCACGCTGTCGATGACAGTGCTGCTGAACGCCTGCTCCACCAACGACGTGGAGCCCATCGTGCCCGGCGAAGGGGATAATCTCGTGGAGATATCCGACGAGGCCCTGGGGCAGTACCTTATATATAACTGCCAGCGCACGGACGACGAGCGCCTGCCCGGCGGCACGGCCGTAGAGCGCGACGGCAAATACTACCTCAACCCGGACATCGCCGCCACAGCCGAGAACCTCTACTTGGTCAAGAACGAGACTCAGATCAAGAAGCTGACGGCTGCCGGACTGACTACCGCCGCCCAGAAAATCACCGACATGGACGTGCTCGTCTACTTCACCTCGCTCAAGACCCTCAAGCTGACCAGCAACGACGTCCGTGTCCTTGACATCACCCGCTGCCCCGACATCGAGACCATCGAGATGAACAACAACCTGGTGGGCGTCATGGACTTCAGCCACGCCACCAAGCTCAAGCGCTTCCGCTACGGAGCGTCGGACGACGCCACCGAGGCCCAGAAGCTCTCCGCGGCCGACCTCCGCAACTGTGTATCGCTCGAGCACTTGTACCTCAAGAATCAGAACATAGGTGAAGGCGCCCTCACGCTGCCCTCGTCGTGGACGAACCTCAAGGAGATGGACCTCAGCGGCAACCCCGGCGCCCCCTTCCCCGTGCCTTCCGCGCTCTTCGCCCAGCTCACCCTGAAGAACGGTGTCAGCGACGGTGGCGACAAGCCCGGCGAGCCGGAGACTTCCTTCGCCATACCCGACGCCGCGTTCGGCGAGTACTTGCTCTACCTCTGCGGCCAGGGTACGCTACCCGAGGGACTCGTGACGGAGAATGGCGGCGTCTACACCCTCGACATCGCCAAGGCCGCCACCGTCACCGTGCTCAACGTCGCCAAGACAGCCAAGATGATAACCACGCTTACCGAAGCCGGGCTGAAGACCGCAGCCACTCCCATCAGCTCTGCCGAGGGTCTGCAATACTTCACCGCGCTGACAGAGTTCACCGCCACCTCCAACAACTTCACCTCGCCGCTGCCTCTGACCAAGCTGGCCCACCTGGAGGTGCTCCAGGTCAACACCGCCGGAGTGAGCGAACTCGACCTCGGCGGCAACCCGCGCCTGCGCGTGCTCAACTGCAACGGCTCGTCGAAGTACGCCAAGCTCAAGGCTATAGATCTCGGTGCCAACCGCGAGCTCCAGACCCTCAACCTCAAGAACAACGAGCTCGCCACTATCAGCCTCGCAGGGCTGCTCAAGCTTACCGAGGTAGACTTGAGCGGCAACCCCGGCGCGGACTTTCCCATCCCCGCCGAGATCTACAACAACCTCAAGACAAAGAAAGGCGTAAAACCGGAATAACCTCACCCGACACCATCCGACTGTGATATGATATACCTTGGTGCCATAATAGCGGTTCAGGTCATCATCCTGGTGGCGTGGCTGCTTATGAAGAAGGTCAACCCGCAGGGAGCCCTGCTTGTTCCGGGCCTGCTGATGATAGCCTTGGCCTGCTGCTGGTAGCCTCCATCTATCCCATATTGATAGGTCTGGGCGTGAGCCGCCTGAGCGCCGTGTCTGTGATCTCGGCCTGCACCATCTTCGACATGGGTCCCGGCTCGGCCAACACCGCCCGCGCCGCCGAACTCGTGGGCCAGAACAATATGCTCTACTTCGTGGAGCACCAGCTGCCGCTGACCATACCGCTGACAATCCTGCTCATGGTGCTGTACTACTTCACCAACCGCTACTTCGACCGCAAGGACCGGGAGCGCGAGAAGGCGAGGCCCGAGGTGGCCCACAAGGGCGAGTTCAAGGCCGGCGTTCCTCTTATATACGCCATCCTGCCCGTGCTGCCGCTGCTGCTGCTGATCATCTTCTCGGCCTACTTGCAGCTCTTCGACCCGCCAATCACGCTCGACACCACCACGGCCATGTTCGTGTCGCTGGGCGTGGCCATGGTCTTCGAGCTGATACGCCTGCGCTCATTCCGTGGCATGCTCGCCAACATTAAGACTTTCTGGGAGGGCATGGGCAAGGTCTTCGCCAACGTCGTCACGTTGATAGTCTGCGCCGAGATCTTCGCCAAGGGTCTTATCAGCCTGGGCTTCATTGATGCCCTGGTGGAGCTCTGCACCGGCGTGGGACTGTCCGGCATCGTGGTGTCCATCGTCATCATCCTGATTATCTTCCTGGCGGCCATACTGATGGGCAGCGGCAACGCGTCGTTCTTCTCGTTCGGCCCGCTGGTGCCCGGCATCGCGGCCAAGGTCGGCATGAATCCCATCGAGATGGTGCTGCCCATGCAGTTGTCGTCAAGCATGGGCCGTGCCATCTCGCCCATCGCCGGCGTGGTGATCGCCATCGCCGAGGTGGCCGGCGTGGAGCCTGCGGCACTTGCCAAGCGCAACGCCATACCCCTCTCGGTCGCACTGGTGGCCATGATAGTAATCCATTTCTTCGTCTAATTCCAATTCAACGGACGCACGGCCCGTGCGCCCCTACAACGAAAATCATGATGAAATTCCAGCTGATAAAGAATGTGCGGCTGTACGCACCCGAGGACCTGGGCGTGACGGACCTGCTGCTGTGCGGCGAGAAGACCGTGGCCATAGGCCATGGCCTGGACCCGACCGGTCTTGACGTGGAGGTCACCGACGGCTGCGGGCTCAACGCCACTCCGGGCCTCATCGACCAGCACGTGCACATAATAGGCGGCGGAGGCCAGACCGGCTTCTTCTCCCTGGCTTCCGAGGTGCCGCTGAGCCGCCTGGTCGCCTGCGGTACCACCACCGTGGTCGGCCTGCTCGGCACCGACGGCTTCGTCAAGACCCTGCCGCAGCTTTACTCCAAGACCAAGGCGCTCTGCCAGGACGGCATCACCGCCTACATGCTCACCGGCTTCTATGGTCTGCCCACCCCCACGTTGACCGCCAGCGTGGCCGAGGACCTCATCTTCATCGACAAGGTGATAGGCTGCAAGATAGCCCTCAGCGACGACCGCAGTTCGCATCCCGACGCCACCGAGCTGCTGCGCATAATCCAGCAGGTGCGCCTGGGAGGCTTCACCTCCGCCAAGGGTGGCGTGATGCACGTACACCTGGGCAACCTGCCCGGCGGCATCGGACTGCTCCTCGACATCGCCCGCCGGTATCCCACCCTCATACCCTACATCTCGCCCACGCACATGGGCCGCACACACGACCTCTTTCTCCAGGGCGTAGAGTTCGCCAAGATGGGCGGCATGATCGACATCTCCACCGGAGGCACCAAGTACGCCGAGCCCTGGGAGACGGTCATGGAGGGCCTGGAGCTGGGTGTGCCCATGGAGCGGATGACTTTCTCGTCGGACGGTAACGCCGGCGTGCGTCGCCGCGACCCAGCCACAGGCGAGGACATCTATCGCATCGCCCCCCTGGACAAGAACCTCGAGCAGACCGTGCGGCTCATTACCGACGGTGGTCTGACGCCCTCGCAGGCCTTCAGCCTCATCACCGCCAACCCGGCACGCAACCTCAAGCTCACCGGCAAGGGACGCGTGGCCGAGGGCCTCGACGCCGATCTCTGCCTGTTCACCGACGACTGGCAACTTACCGACGTCTGGGCGCGTGGCTCACGCTTCATGCGCGGCGGAGAAATCATCAGAAAAGGAAACTTTGAACAATGACCATGAAACGAATCATACTCGCCCTCCTGACCCTGTTCCCCTTTGTGGCCACGGCACAGGAGATAGAAGAGACCGATGCGTCGGACCAGGTGGAGAACGCCGAGTCCGCCGATGCCGAGCAGCCGCGGATACTCCTCAACCGCTACCGTATAGGCAACGGCCTGCGCTTCAGCGCCCGTGGAGGCGCAAAACTGACAGTAAGCGGCCTGGTGCAGACCACCTTCGAGACACGCCGCTACGAAGGCGTGGACAAGAACTACAGCCGCTTCCGGGTGCGGCGTGCCCGCCTGCGTTTCGACGGCTCGGCGGCACATGACAAGATCCGCTACCGCCTGGGCATGGAGTTCGTGCGCGGTAGCGAGTCCGACTCCGAGGACGGCTCCCTGCTCTGGGACGCCTGGGTGGCCTATCGCCCCTGGGGAAACAAGCTTCAGATCACCTTCGGCCAGGCCGCAACCCCCACCGACAACCTGGAACTCTCCATGAGCTCGCAGACGCTCCAGTTCGTGGAGCGTAGCAAGCTCACCGGCGCCTTCAGCACCATCCGCGAACTGGGCCTTTTCCTCAGCAGCTCCCTGCGCGTGGGCAGCGAGGGCTACATACGCCCCCAGGTGGCCATCACCGACGGCTCCGGCCCGCTCACCGGCGGAGGGCGCCGCTACGGCGGACTCAAGTACGGCGCACGAGTGACATACCTCCCTTTCGGCACCTTCCGCTCCATGGGCGGCAACCGGGAGTCCGACATGGCCTATGAGCTCACTCCCAAGCTCGCCGTGGGTGTCGGCTACAGCTACGCCGACGGCGTCAGCGACCGCCGCGGAGGGCGTTCCAACGGCGACATCCTCTACCGCGACGCCGAAGGCCGCATCGACCTGCCCGACTACGCCAAGCTCACTGCCGACGTCCACTTCAAGTACCGGGGCTTCTCCCTGCTGGGCGAGTTCGTAAAGACCTGGGGGTACGTACCCTCCTCCATCGCCAGCCGCGTCCGCAACGACGGCTCCTCGGCCACCACGTTCCCCATCGACGACCGCGACGACAAGGTGGCTTACATCCTCAACCGCATGAACGTGGGCTGGGGCTACAACATCCAGGGAGGATACATGCTTCGCAGTCTCTGGGAGTTCGCTCTGCGCTATACCCGTCTATGCCCCGACCGCTACTCCTACCTCAACAACAACCTATACAACAACCGCCACCATTTCTACGACATCGCCATCTCCAAGTACTTGCTGCGTAACTACGCTGCCAAGATACAGTTCACGGCCGGCCTGGCACGCACGCATGGCGACTGCCGCACTCCCGACGGCAACGTCTTCAGCGGCAACGAATGGACGGCCAACATACTCTTCCAATTCAAATTCTGACAAGCCATGAAACGACTACTCGCCATGACGGCCGCGCTGCTGACGCTCGTTTCCGGAACCTGGGCGCAGCAGACGGGCAAGGTCACCCGCACCTTCTTCCCTGACCCTGACGTGGAGATGGACACCCCCGCATTCCACAAGAAGCACGGCTACACCACCTATTCCGAACTGATGGACTACCTGCACGGCCTCATTACCGCCCATCCCGGCCTGATGAAGCTCGAGATCGTGGGCCGCACCCAGAAGGGTCGCGAGATACCAATGATTCACGTGTCGCGCCCAGGTCAGTGCAACGACAAGCTGAGAGTGATGTACACCGGTCTGGTGCACGGCAACGAGCCGGCCGCCGCCGAGGGCCTGCTCCACTTCCTGCGCCAGTTGGCGGAGAACGACTCCGTGAGCCGCCTGCTCGACCGACTCGACTTCTACATCCTGCCCATGGTCAACATCGACGGCGCCGAGGAGAATCGCCGCGTCACCGCCGACGGCACCGACCTCAACCGCAACCTGACGCTTCTCACCACGCCCGAGGCCCAGACTCTGCAGCGGGTCGCAGGCACCGTCCGCCCGCACGTCTTCGTCGACTTCCACGAATACAAGCCCCTGCGTGCCAGCTACGAGGACGTCTCTGACCGCCTCATCACCAACCCCAACGACTTCATGTTCCTCTGGAGCAGCCACCCTAACGTGGCGTCGGAGCTGACAGAGGCCGTCACCGGGCTCTTCGTGCCCGAGGCCGAGAAGATGGCCGTCGCAGCAGGCCTACGCAACAGCACATACTTCACCACCAAGAGCGACCGTGGCGACGTGGTGTTCAACGTGGGCGGCTCTTCGCCCCGCTCCACCAGCAACTCCATGGCCCTGCGCGGTGCCGTGTCGATGCTCATGGAAATCCGCGGCATCGGTTTAGGACGCACCTCCTTCAAGCGTCGCGCCTACACCTCCTACAAGCTCGCCGAGCAGTTCGCCCGCACCAGTTACGACCATGCCGACCGTGTGCGTGCCGCTGCTGACGCCGCCGTCGGCAACCGCGCCGACCTCGCTGTGCGGTTCGCCCCCCGGAAGGTGGAGGGCTACCCAATAGAGTTCATCGACATCCTCGCCGCCAAGCCCGTCACCTTGAAAGTCGACGCCCGCCTGGCCCCGGAGCGCACCGTCACCTTGTCGCGTCCGCGTCCTCGAGCCTATTACCTCGCACCTGAGGAGAAACGGGCCGCCGAGACTCTGCGCCTCTTCGGCGTGACCGTGGAGGAACTCCAGGCTCCCCTGTCGGCCACCTTCGGTACGTACACCATCGACAAGGTGGTCCGCGACTACGAGCCCATGGGAGCCACAGTGCCAGTGACCGTTACCTCCACCCTGACTGACAAGTCCATGACTCTGCCCGCAGGGTCATACCGGGTGCCCATGGACCAACCCCTGGCAGCCCTCATAGGCACGCTGATGGAGCCGGAGTCGGCCAACGGATTCGTCAACTACGGCGTCATAAAGGCCCGTCAGGGCGAGGACCTCAAAATCTACCGCGAAAAATAACCTGAAGTCAACCAAGCAATGAAAAATATAGCAATCACGATATTCGCCCTGGCCGCAGCCGTCGCCGCCCAGGGACAGACCATGGGCAACAGCTCATACCCGCAGCTCGACGGCGGACTGCTCGAGTTCAACCTCGGCAAGAAAGGCAACGAGGGTGCCAACAAGATCCGCTTCGGCGGCTTCCTCGACGCTACCGGCTACCATAAGGAAATCAAGAACGCCGACTCCGAGAACGGCTTCGACATCACTCACGCCTCCATCGGCGTGCAGGGTTCCTTCCTCGACGGCAAGCTCGGCTTCTTTCTCCAGACCGACTTCGCCTACTCCAACCCGCTCATGGACGCCTGGGTGAGCTACTCGCCCGTCAGGGGTCTGCGCCTGACCGTCGGCCAGCGCCAGTCAGTGACCGACACGCGCCAGATGATGATGCTCGACCAGGGGCAGGCTTTCGATCAGCGCTCCTACGTCAGTCGCACCTTCTTCGCCACCGGTCGCGAGCTGGGCATCTTCGCCGAGTACCGCCTGCCGGTATCCCGCGTCGGCTTCGACATCACCGGTTCGGTCACCTCCGGCGACGGTCGTAATTCCTTCGGCTCCACCAGCACCGACGCTGATTGCGGCGGCCTCAAGTACGGTGTACGTCTGAGCTTCTATCCCCTCGGCTTCTTCAAGCCAGGCAATGAGCTGGTATTCAACGACTTCGCCTACGAAGAGAACCTGCGCCTGGGCATTGGCGGCGCCTTCAGCTACAACTGCGGCGCCAGCAGCTGGGTCGGCGAGGGCCACAACGACTTCCAGCTCTACAACCGCCAGGGCGACGCCCGTTATCCTGACTACCGCCGCTTCGCCGCCGACATCCTGCTGAAATGGCGCGGCTTCTCGCTGCTTGCCGACTACATCAACACCTCCGCCACCCGCGTCAAGGGCATCTACACCGATCCTAACGGCGGCAATCCCATCCAGCCGCGTCAGATCGCCGACTACCTGGCCCTGGGCAACGGCTTCGACGTGCAGGCCGGATACCTTTTCCCGCACAAGTGGGCCGTGGATGCCGCCTACAGCCTGGTGCGCCCCGAGTTCGATGACGAAAGCAGCTATCTCAAGCGTGCCGACAACTACGAGCTCGGCGTGAGCAAGTACTTCCTGGGCAACAGCATCAAGCTACAGGTGGCCGGCGAGTACACCCGCTTCGAGAAGAAGTTAGGCGACGAATACCAGAACTTCGCCGTCAAGCTCAACATGCAGCTTGTATTCTAAGTAAGGGAATGAAACCTTATCGTCTTCACTGCATCCTTGCGTCGCTCCTGGCACTGGTCGTCCTGACCGGCTGCTGGAGCGACGACAAGGAACCTGAGCCGGCCGCCGACTTCGGCTCCACGACCGGCGTGGTCTCCTACAGCGGCTACGCGCCCCTGAGTTCGCGCCCGGTAAAGGTCCATTACTACATACCGGCCAAGGGCGATCGTGCCACCATGCCCGTGCTCTTTGTGCTGCCCGGACAGGAGCGCAACGCCGCCGACTACCTCGCCTCGTGGCGCCAGGCCGCCGACCGCAGACACTTCATGGTCTTCGCCCTCGAATTTCCCGCCGATGCCTATTCCTCGTCGCAGTACATCGAGGGTGGCATGTTCAGCGGAGGCAGCCTCGTGGCGCCGGAGAAGCGCACTTTCGCTGTCATCGAGCCGCTGTTCGACTACATCCGCCAGTGTGTGGGAAGTCGTGTCGACAGCTACGACCTGTGGGGCCATTCCGCCGGTGCCCAGTTCGTGCACCGTTTCGTGACGTTCACCCCCGGCATTCGCGTCAACCGTGCCGTGTGCGCCAACGCCGGCTGGTACACTCTTCCAGATCCCGGCGTGACGTATCCCTACGGGCTGAAGGGTTCCGGCAGTGACGACGAGGCCACGCTGCGGCGCCTGTTCGCCACCGAGCTGATAGTCCAGCTCGGCACCGCCGACACAGGTCGCGACGGCCTCAACACCACCGCAGGCGCCGAGGCCCAGGGCCGCAACCGCTTCGAGCGCGGTAACTTCTACTTCAACACCGCCGAGGCCACGGCGTCCGCCCATGGCATCACCCTGTGCTGGACGCGTCGCGAGGTCCCCGGCGTGGGCCACGACCAGGCCCGCATGGCCGCCGACGCCGCAACGATGATGTACTGACTTACAGGTAGTGTGTCAAAAACTACCGCTTCGCGGTCACTGCCGCGGATTGTGATACACCCTCCTCAACTTTCAACTCTTGGCTCTCAACTGAATTTTCCCATATCGCGGAAAAGCATTAAATTTGTGCATGCTAATTCCGCGGTATGGGAAAATCCATTTATTAATGGTCCTGGCACTCCTTCTGTCGGGACTGTGCTCCATGGCCGCAGGTCCGGCGAATCGTCCGGCGGCCGCCGGCCAGATCGCCTGCGAGCGCGATGACCGCATCCTGAGCAAGTCCGACTACATCTACTGGGACCGTGGCGGCCACGTGGAGATGGACATCACCCGTGCCGACGGCACACGTCGCATCTTCGAGTCGCTGCTGCGGCTGGAGGGCAACGAGGGGGAGCGCTACAACCTGATACTGAACGTCACGCCCGGCTACGCACCGGAGCTGCTGTGGGTGATTGGTTCGGAGGTGGAGCGGCATATATTGCCAGGTCGCTTCCCCGTCGGCTCCACGCGGCTGACGTTCTCGTTCGGCGCCGACAGCGCGGCCCTGGCCCTGCCCGACACCGTCATCCGCCTTTCGGGGCACGGCATACGCGGCGACGGAGCCTACCGCGTGCATGTCGGCACACCCTCGGCCGACTTCGGACTCGACATCGGTAATGCCAGCGGCTTCCGCACGCTCAGCGAGAATGACAGCCGGACGGGCTCCCTGGCCTGGTTTTGGGTAACGCTTGTGCTGGTGGTCGACGCCCTGGTGTTCCTGGTGGTATATCTGAGGAGGCGTCGCCATAGACGCCAGCCTGTAGGGACGTACCCCGGTGTGTCCGCCACGTCGGCCGAAGCGGTATCCTTTCCACAGGCCGACGCCATATACCTGCTGGGCGAGCTCAGGGTGCTCGACCACGAAGGAGAGGAGATCTCGGCACGGATGTCGCCGCTGACACGTGAGCTCTTCCTGCTCCTCGTGCTCACGTCGCCCCACGGCGGCATCGACGGCAAGAAGCTCACCGAGATCCTCTGGCCGGGCAAGGACGAGGCCAGTGCCAAGAACAACCGCGCCGTCAACCTGCACAAGCTGCGCACGGCGCTTGCAGGCGTGCCGGGCGCCGCCATAGAGAAATCAGGCGGCAAATGGCTGATACGTCTCGAGAACGTCTACGTGGACTATTACTCCTGCATCGACGAGCGCCTGCGTCCCGACAGCCTCACTCCCGACCGCATACGCATCCTGGCAGCCATGACAGCCAAGGGTGGACTCCTGCCGCATTGCGACTATCTGTGGCTTGACCGTTACAAAAGCCGCCTGGCCGACCACATCACCAATGCTCTGCTGAAATATGCCGCCGACAACGACGATTCGGACCACTATGCCGCCAACCTGCAGATCAGCGACATCGTATTCAGCTTCGATGCCACCAATGAGGCGGCTCTGAGCCTGAAATGCCGCACTTATCAAGACATGCGGCGCCAGCACATGGCCAAGCGCGAGTACGACCACTTCTGTCGTATCTACCGCGAGCTCTACGGAGAAGACTATCCACACTCCCTGAGCTTCGTGCTCAGTCGCTGAATGTAGGGACGCACGGTCCGTAACGGCAACTCCAAAGCAAAATGCGGATAGCCATAAAGCAAATATTACTGTCCGTAGAAATCTTATAAGCTGATGCGATGCGCCCGCGAAGGGGGCGCGTCGCTGAACGGTCATGAATGGCATAAGGGGGCTTGTCAGCCTGTTTTCTCATCCACACGCGCATCCTTGGGGCGATTCCGCCGCCATTTTCAGTTTCCACGGACCATAAAGCAAAAGAGGGCGAGGCCACGCGTGGTCTCGCCCCCATTGTTGTTTTTACGTCTTACATTCTGACTTTCAGAGCGTACTTGCCGGCGCGTACGATGTAGATGCCGCG
>UQLL01000006.1 GCA_900541835.1 uncultured Porphyromonadaceae bacterium | reverse complement strand
GTGGCACGCGAGCTGGGTTCAGAACGTCGTGAGACAGTTCGGTCTCTATCTGTTGTGGGCGCGGAAATCTGAGGAGCCCCGACACTAGTACGAGAGGACCGTGTCGGACAGGCCTCCTGTCAGCCGGTTGTGGCGCCAGCCGCACTGCCGGGTAGCAGCGCCTGGGAAGGATAAGTGCTGAAAGCATCTAAGCACGAAGCCTGCTCCGAGATTAGATTTCGCCATAAGGGCCGTCGTAGACCACGACGTCGATAGGCCGCAGGTGCAAGCGTGGCGACACGCTCAGCCGAGCGGTACTAATAGCCCGATAGTAGTGTGAGAAAATACAACGCCGCCAGAGGCGGCATCCTGACGGGATGCCCGCTTGTAGGCTGGATAATGGCACCCGAATCCTTCGGCCCTACGGGCCGTGGGAGACCTGCTTTGGCCGCTCTGCCGCTTCCGTCGGTCGTGCTTCCTTGCCCCCTACGGGCCACCCGCGAGAGCGCGGGTCGGACGGGCCTGGAGGCCCCCGCGGACCCGATTAAGACATCAAGGTGATGATAGCATGAAGGATCCACCTCTTCCCATCCCGAACAGAGAAGTTAAGCTTCATCGCGCCGATGGTACTGCGAAAGCGGGAGAGTAGGTCATCGCCCCCTTCGAGGAGCCGAGTCGAAAGACCCGGCTCCTTTTTTTCGTGGCTGCCGCCGGGCGGGGATGTGCGGGATTTCTTTGACATATCGCCGGAAAATGCGTAACTTTGCCTCGCCATGCGCGCCATGGAAAGTATTGTGAGAAAATGAATGAAGAATGCTTGATTTGCCAAGCTCCATTGGAGTACCTGGGAAACGAGGTACTTATGGAGTGTGAGCTTTGTCATCGTAAGGAAATGAGCAACACACGCTGTGTGAATGGGCATTATATCTGCAACGAGTGTCATACAAAGGGCCTGGATTCGGTTATAGGGTATTGCATGAAAGAAACATCTTGCAATCCGATAGAGATTTTTGAGCGGATGACAGATATGCCGTTTTGTCATATGCATGGGCCAGAACACCATACTCTTGTCGGGCCTGCCTTGCTAACGGCTTATCACAACTCAGGAGGCAACATTGAGTTGCTGCCTGCTTTAAAAGAGATGGCAGCTCGAGGGCGCAAAGTTCCAGGAGGGGCTTGCGGTTTTTGGGGAAGTTGCGGAGCCGCTATAAGTAGCGGAATGTTTATATCCATTATTTCCGGAGCTACGCCTTTAAGCAAAGAAGCGTGGGGACAAGCCAATATAATGACAGGCAAGTCCTTGTTAGGAATCGGTGAAATTGGTGGTCCACGTTGCTGCAAACGCAATTCTTATTTGGCGATAATGTCTGCCGTCAAGTTTGCCGCAGAGTTATATGGGATCTCAATGGAAACGGACACCATTATTTGTAGGCGGTCAAGTCAAAATAATCAGTGTATTGGCAAACGCTGTCCGTTTCACCTGTCAAACTCCAATTTGCAATAAGGCAACAGATTCCTCCATTAAATGGAATAGGGGGACAAGCCGCAAACTCGGAGCATCACGGACCGAAGGTCCGGCACCACCGCTGTTTCATGAGGTGTTATGCTCACTCCGTGGGCGCTTCGACTACGGTACAGGCTGGCCCCAATGGCATGAAGGGGGGCTTGTTAGGCCGTTTTCTAATTTATACACGCATAATTAGGGCGGTTCCGTTACCATTTTATCCTCCCCGGACACCAATGATTTTTATGTTGCAAGTTACTGAATCTTCGCAATTATTGGGTTGGTCGCTTGGCTGATTGGAATGTTTGTTGTAATTTCGGGATATAAAATTTTCAGAATGCTTGAAAGAAGATATATCTTTGTTGTGCTGGCCTGGCTGGCTATATTGCCGACATGGGGCGCATTGCCTCGTGAGAGTCATTGGTGTGGAGACAGTGTGTTGCAGAATGAATCGGCAAAGAGTCGGACATTTCTGTGGGCATTGCCGAGCCGCACCGACAGGTTCACGATGGGTATCCGCACACGTAACCTACACAGCGATCCGAAGAGGAAGTACGGACGCGCTAAAACTACTGACTATACACCTGGCCAGGGGCTATGTGCCGTGTCTGCCGCTGGCGACACCCTTGCGGTCCTGCTCATGTTGCATAGGCTTGAGAGTCCGTTGGAAACGGACGACGAGATGCTGTTAAGGGTGTTTATGCGGCGTGGGGGCGAGATGGTGTTGGACCGAACAGAGTCGTTATCCAGCGGGCTGCTGCCTAAGGTTTCGGACATCATGTCCCTGCGGCTGACTTGCGAGCCGTCGGGTATCATGATAGAGGCCGGGGAGGGTGCGTTGAAGCCTGTAGCTGAGTTCACAGGCATTATTTTCGAGGCGGACAGCGTGGGCTTTATCCTCGAGGCGGGGGCGAAGGTGGACCGTGTGACCGGAACGGCGCTGAGTTACGACCCTCTTTTCCCTCAGGATGAAAAGGTGGCTGATGTTGCCGCCCTGCTGAAGCGCATCGATATGTCATTCGACCCGTTGGAGGGAGTATGGGAATATATGGACCGACAGATGGACGAGTCTTTGCTTCGACCGGGGGGCGAATACCAACTGCTTATTGTCGGCAGTGGGGATAATATATATGACATATATTATGCGGGTGGCGCACGTGTCAATCCTTCTCGTTGGCGTCCCGGAATGAAGAAGGGAGAATTGCGGGTTATGTCGCCTGGTCGGTATATCTTGCTATGGCGCGATGCGGAAGGTGAGTGGATGCTCCATGGGCTGAAGGGAGCCATGGAGGACGATGGTGTGCTGACATTGCTCTTTCCATATCAGACAAGCTCTGTGAGGTTGCGCAGAATGAGGTGATTCGAGGCTATAAGAAGCCTGTAAAAAACTTGGCGACTTGTTCTGATTCAAGAATCAGAGCAAGTATTCACGCTTTTTTGAATAAAAACCACATATGGGCGATGTCTTTCGAAAACGTTGATTAATAAGTAGTTGGGTGGGTAATGAAGATATGCATTGACTTGTAATATAAAATTTGTTGTTTGAGTTTAAGAATTCACTAAGCTTGAGTCGGAATTAGCGGTAATTTTGCATCGAAAAAGGAATGGTCTGAGGTCGTAAATAAGGCATAGAGCCTTTTTATGGACGCAGTCACAGCAGCCTACCTTAATCAGTGATATAGTGTGAAAGGCTGATGGATGGAGTCCTGTACGTGGTGTGGTGATACATATACGTCAGGTATCCTGAAATCGAATAGCATTTGATTCGTAAGAAGATTGTGGAAAAATATTAATAAGTTAGCATCTAGCGTGTTGCCCGGCGTCGAGAAGGCGGTGGGCAACACTTATTTTCTTGGATAAGTATATTGCAAGGTGATGTCTCAGTTGTCGGGGTATTGCCTCAGTTGTCCCTTCTTGTCAAAGAGGTGGGCATGGCTGAGTCCCATCTCATCATAGGGTGATAAACTTTTCCCTTATCTATCGCGGAGTCTATAGAGTGGCGGTGATTTTGCGGTGAAAAAAGAGACCAATGAAACTAAAAGCAACACTAATTCTAATCATCTGCATTATGACAACACAGTTCATATGCGCATGGACAGTCCGTGCGACACGGCCGGTGCTAACGGACGAGACCTGCGACTTGCTCTGCAATGCAGCGCAGGAAAAGAGCCGGGAGACGGGGCTCGACATCAGTTTTGCCGTTGCAGACGCCGATGGGCTACTGAGACGTTTCCGCCACTTCGGCGATGTTCTCGTGCTGAGTGCCACACTAGTGCCGGCGAAGGCATACACTTCGGCAATCACGCAGACTCCCATCGGAGAGCTCGTCCAGTATGTGGCAGAGGGTGGCAACCTCATGGGCATGAACACCTGCGACAGCTGTATTACCCTGGTGCCCGGCGGTATCCCTCTCTTTGTAGATGGCAAGATAGTAGGTGCCATCGGCATCGGGTAGGCTCCAAAGAGCACGACATGGAGATTGCCAACTATGTTGTGGCAGCCTTCAATAAAATGACGGAATCATGTGCGGGCCAGTGGCCCAGAATATAATATAGTATGCCTCGTACAACTCCAGCGAAAGCGAGGATATGCGGGGCTAATCGCAGCATCGGGCCTTCGGGGCGGAGGCAACCGCTTTGGTGGTACAAATGCGGATGGCCATTAAAAAGGGAGTAAAAAGGGAGCACCGTCGGGATGGACGGTGCTCCGATGTATGGGGTGGATAGGGTTTTAGTCCTGGTTGAGGTTGACGCGCTTGAAGGCGACAGCCTTGAGGCCTTTCTTGACGCTCTCGAGGTACTGGCCTACGGAAATCTTAGCGTCGCGGTGGAACTCCTGCTCCATCAGCACGGTCTCTTTGTAGAACTTCTTGAGGCGGCCCTGGGCGATGTTCTGGATCATCTGCTCGGGCATGTTGGCTTCCTTCTCCTTGGCGACGGTCTCCTTGATCTGGCGGATCTTGACGGCGTCCTCCTCGGTGATGTTGCCCTTCATGATGCCTTCGTTGATGTGCTCCTCGCTCTCGGCGATGTAGAGGTTGAATCCTGCTTTCTTGAGGGCTACTTCAACGGCCTTCTTGACCTGTTCGAGGCGGGTCTTGTCGATGGCCACCTTGAGTTCCTCGTCGATTACGGACTGGGGTACACTCTCCTGTGTGGGCGCGATGGGGTTCATGGCTGCAACCTGCATGCCGATCTCCTTGCCGACCTGCGGGTCGAGGCCGGCCTCGCTGAGGCCGACGATGGTGGCGAGCTTGTTGCCGAGGTGTTCGTAGGCGGAAACGGTGGGTGCCTCGAGGCACTCGTAGGCGCCGAGTTCCATCTTCTCGCCGGTCTTGCCGATCTCGTCGGTGATGTGCTCGGCTACGGTACGGCCGTCGTCCATCTTCTGCTCCTTGAGCTCGTCGAGGTTCTTGGGCTGGCCCTTGAGGGCTACTTCGAGGATGGCCTTGGTGAGGGCGCGGAAGGACTCGTTCTTAGCCACGAAGTCGGTCTCGCACTTGAGGGCTACGATGGCGGCGAAGTCGCCGTTGGTGCCGGCGAGTACGCAGCCTTCGGCGGCCTCGCGGTCTTCGCGCTTGGCGGCCACAGCCTGGCCCTTCTTACGGATGATCTCGATGGAAGCCTGGATGTCGCCGCCGGTCTCGGCCAGGGCGTTCTTGCAGTCCATCATGCCTGCGCCGGTCATCTGACGCAGTTTCTTGATATCTTCTATGCTTACTGCCATTGTTCGTTGTTTTTATGGTTTTTGGGGTGGAGAGGTGCCGGTGTGGCACCTTCCGTGAATCAGGCTGCGGGCTTAAGCCTCAGCCTTGGGAGCCTCTTCGGCGGGAGCTGCCTCGGCAGGAGCCTCAGCCTGGGGTTCTTCGGCCTTAGGGGCTTCGGCGCGGGCCTCGCGGCGGGGCTCGGCGTTCTCGTTGCGGCGTACGCGGCGGCGCTTGCCGGGGGCCGGGGCTGCTGCCTCTTCCTCTTCGGGCTCCTCGTTGTCGAGCTTCTCGATCTTGCGCTCCTGGAGGCCTTCGGCGATGGCGGCCACTACGGTGTCGAGCACGAGTTCGATGCTCTTGGAGGCGTCGTCGTTGACGGGGATTACGAAGTCGATGTTCTCGGGATTGGAGTTGGTGTCGACCATGCCGAAGACGGGGATGCCGAGGCGGTTGGCCTCAGCGACGGCGATGTGCTCCTTCATGACGTCAACCACGAAGAGTGCGGAGGGGAGACGGCTGAGGTCTGCGATGGAGCCGAGGTTCTTCTCGAGCTTGGCGCGCTGACGGGTGATCTGGAGTTTCTCGCGCTTGGAGAGGTTGTCGAAGGTGCCGTCCTTGCTCATCTTGTCGATGGTGGTCATCTTCTTGACGGCCTTGCGGATGGTGGGGAAGTTGGTGAGCATGCCGCCCGGCCAACGCTCGTTGACGAAGGGCATCTCTACGCTCTGGGCGCGCTCGGCGATGACGTCCTTGGCCTGCTTCTTGGTGGCCACGAAGAGGACCTTCTTGCCGCTCTTGGCAATCTGCTTGAGTGCGTTGGCTGCGGTCTCGAGCTTGGCTGCGGTCTTGTAGAGGTCGATGATGTGGATTCCGTTGCGCTCCATGAAGATGTAGGGAGCCATTGCAGGGTTCCACTTGCGTTTGAGGTGGCCGAAGTGGCAGCCGGCGTCGAGGAGCTGCTCAAAGGTGGGTGTTGCCATTGATTTTGGTTGTGTTTTTTGTTTACGTTCTGTTGGACATTGCAACCGGCGGGTAGGGAACGAGGCCATCCTGCCGGTTTAGATACTAAACACGAGGGAGAGGAGGGGTATACGGTCTGTCGCCTTGAGGCTTTCGCTTATGCTGATAGGTGCTTGCCCGTAGGGCTATAAACCGAGTATCGCCTGGCGCCGGAAGACAGGCCTCCGGCGCCAAGCGTGTGGGTTGTCAGAATGCAGTTGACAGCAGATGCATTAACGTTTGCTGAACTGGAAGCGCTTGCGGGCCTTGGGCTGGCCGGGTTTCTTGCGCTCGACGACGCGTGCGTCGCGGGTCATGAAGCCTTCGGCGCGGAGTGCGGGCTTAACCTCGGCGTTGTTCTTGACCAGGGCTCGGGCGATGGCGAGGCGGAGTGCCTCGGCCTGACCTTTGTAGCCGCCGCCGTCGAGGTTGGCCTTGATGTCGAAGCTGCCCTCGGCCTCGATGGTCTTGAGGGGCTGCTTTACGATGTACTGAAGGATGGGCGAGGGGAAATAAACCTCCAGCGGGCGCTTGTTGATGGTGATGTTGCCGGTTCCCTCGGTGAGGTAAACGCGTGCTACCGCAGCTTTGCGACGGCCAATGGCATTGATTACTTCCATCTCGATTATTTCAGTTTATTGATGTCGATAGTTTTGGGGTTCTGGCTCTCGAAGGGGTGCTCTGCGCCGTTGTAGACGTAGAGGTTGTTGAGCTGGCGTGCGCCGAGCTTGGTCTTGGGGAGCATGCCCTTTACGACCTTGATGAACAGGGGGTGCTTGCCTGCCTTGATGGTCTTCTTGAAGGACTTCTCCATGAGGTCGGCAGGGGTATACGCACGCTGGCCGCCGGGGTAGCCGGTGAAGCGCAGGTACTCGCGCTTGGTCATCTTGTCGCCGGTCATCTGCACCTTTTCGGCGTTGATGATGATGACGTTGTCGCCGCAGTCCATGTTCGGAGTGAAGTCCGGCTTGTACTTGCCGCGAAGTATTTTTGCCACCTTGGCGCAGAGACGGCCAAGAATCTGGTCGGTTGCGTCGATTACTACCCATTCCTTCTTGATGGTGTCAGGAGTGGCGTATTGCGTTTTGTAGCTTAAAGAGTCCACTTTGTTGCTTTAGCGTTTGTTTGGTTGTCGTTGTCGGCGGGTCGGGCTTGCGGAAAAGGCCAATTAACCGCTTGCCGTCGCTGCCATTTTCATGCTTGGATATAATCGGCGTGCAAAATTAATACTTTTTTTGTTCCCGGCCAAATTTCGCGGTTTTTTTCGTGTTAAAAACTTAAAACGCACCTCTTCCTCAGATTGGGTTGAAGGAGCGGTTTATCGGAGACGGGAGGCGACGAGGCGGAGGAAGGCGGCAAGGAGGTCGAGGCCGCAGTCGGTCATGACGCTCTCGGGATGGAACTGGAGGCCGAAGAGTGGGAGGGTGCGGTGGCGCAGGGACATTATGTTGCCCTCTTCGTCGCGGGAGGTGGCGACCAGGGTGGCGGGCAGGGTTGAGGGGTCGACGATCCACGAGTGGTACCGGCCGACGTGAGGCGGAGAGGGGAGGGCTTTCAATGTAGCAAGTAGCGGGTCTGAGTGGTCGGTTACTGTCAGCGGGGAGCGGTGGCCGTGGCGCGGACAGGGGAGCTGGCGCAGGTGGGATCCGAAATGAATGGCGATGGCCTGCATGCCAAGGCATACTCCGAGCACGGGCACACTATCGGCGGCGTGCTCGACAAGCCGCATCAGCCCGGGCATCTCCTGCGGCAGACCGGGGCCGGGCGAGAGGATGAGGGCGTCGTAGTCGAGCGGGGAGTCGGCAAGCACGTCGGTGGGCACGACCGTCCATTGGCAGCGGGGGCTGACGCGCTCCAGCAGCCCGCAGATGTTGTGCACGAACGAGTCGCGGTTATCGGCCAATGCGATTTTCATGGCTGCAAAATTAGTGAAATTTCATTAATTTTGCGGCATGGAATGTATAACACCGGCAGAGTTGCGCCGGGCTATGAACGAACGTGGTGAACGATGCGAACCTTTCGTGTGGGGAGTTGACTACGGTCTGACGCGCGGCTTCATCTGCTCGCCGGAATATCGCGGGGTGCTGTGGCACATCGGCGCAGATGGCAATGACCGCGGTCTGACGCCGGAGGAGCCGTTGCCGGAGATGGCGATTGTGTCTGCTCCCACCCGGGAGGAGTATGCGGAAATGTTCGATACCCTGCAAGTGGGGCTCATGCGCGGCGACTCTTTCCTGGCCAATCTCACCACGGCCACCGAGGTGTGCCTGAAGGGTTCTCTGAGGGACGTCTTCCTGACGTCGCGTGCTCCCTTCCGGCTGCTCATCCCCGGCGAGTTCGTGTGCTTCTCGCCGGAACCGTTCGTGCGAGTGGAGGGGAGGGGCATAGCCACGTTCCCGATGAAGGGCACCATCGACGCCACTTTGCCAGACGCGGAGCGGCAGCTGCTCGACGACTACAAAGAGACGTGCGAGCACCACACCATCACCGACCTGATGCGCAACGACCTCAACATGGTGTCGGACGCCGTTGAGGTGATGCGCTATCGGTATGTGGAGCGAGTCGAGACCATGCGCGGTCCCATCCTGCAGACGAGCTCTGAAATCTGCGGCACCTTGACCGAGGGCAAGGAAAGGCGCTTTGGCGACATCATCTTCCCGCTACTGCCGGCCGGGAGCATCACCGGGGCGCCGAAGCGTGCCACCGTGGAGCTGATAGCCAGGTCGGAACGGTGTCCGAGGGGCTGGTATACGGGTGTGTTCGGCTATTTCGACGGCCATGCTTTCCGCTCGGCCGTCATGATCCGTTGCCTTCAGCGCAGTGCCGACGGACGGCTCTATTACCACAGCGGGGGCGGTGTGACCATCAACAGCCGCTGTCACGACGAGTACCGCGAGGTGCTGGAGAAGGTGTACCTTACTAAAATATATGGTTATCACCAATTGTGCCAACCATAGGAACCAGGTCGGACTACACGCCCACAGCGTGGACGATTCGACGCTCCACGTTTGACAACAGGAGTGAAATTGGGAATAACCTTAAGACATATGAGCGAGTTCTTAGAGACGATAAGGGTTAGCGAAGGGCGGTTCATGCTGCTGCCGCTCCACGTCGAGCGTATGAGCCGCACACAGACAGAGGTCTATGGCCGACCGAGCTGCGGGCTTTGCCTGGGCATGGCCGACGTCCCGGTGGATATGCGCACGGGCGAGGTGAAGTGCAGGGTGCGTTATGGCCGGGAGATCGAGTCGGTGGAGTTTGAGCGGTATTCGCCCAGGACCGTCCGCAGCCTCAGGCTGGTGGAGGCGTCGGCAGACTTCGACTACCACTTGAAATATGCTGACCGATCGGCGCTGACGGCCTTGCGCGCCCAGCGCGGCGATGCCGACGAGGCGGTGATAGTCTGCCACGGGCTCGTCACCGATACCTCCTATTCCAACTTGGTTTTCCGCAGCCGGGAGGGTCGGCTTTACACACCGCGGACGCCGCTGCTGCGTGGGGTCATGCGCAGACACTTGTTAGAAAAGGGGCTGCTGAGTGAGGCCGACATTACCCCGGCGGACCTACAGGGCTTCGTGTCGGTGATGATGATTAACGCCATGATGCCGCCAGGCACCATTCCCGAGATACCCGCCACGGCAATAGGCGGCGACGCTTATCGCTGGTGATCAAAAGCGCGGGGCGACGGAGTGGGGCAGGGTTGTTCGGACTTGAGGCAATTTTTCTGATGACGGTAAATATTTATCGTGGGATATTCGGTTATCCGATCTTGATTCCGGAGAAGCCCATGAAGGCGAGTGCGAGCAGTCCGGCGCATAGCAGGGCCAGGGGCGTGCCGCGCATGGCGCGGGGGGAGTCGCTCAGCTCCAGCTGCTCGCGGATGCCGGCGAAGATCCACAGTGCCAGGGTGAAGCCGATGCTGGTGGCCACTCCGTAGGTGATGCTCTCCATGAGGTTGAAGCCTTTCTGCACCACGAGGATGGCCACGCCGAGCACGGCGCAGTTGGTGGTGATCAGGGGCAGGAAGACGCCCAGTGCCTGGTACATGGCCGGCACGGTCTTCTTCATGACTATCTCCAGGAGCTGCACCAGGAAGGCTATGACGAGGATGAAGGCTATGGACTGCAGGAAATCCAGCCCGAGGGGGGTAAGGACGAAGTACTGCAGCAGCCAGGTGACGGTGGTGGCGATGGTGATGACGAACGTCACGGCCATGCCCATGCCCACGGCCGAGCTGATGCGCTTGCTCACGCCCAAAAAGGGGCAGATGCCGAGGAACTGCGCCAGGACTATATTGTTGATGAATATAGCCGTGATGATGATTGACAGGTACTCTAACATGGCTTACTTAGGCGTTTTTGCGGAGTTTGTTTACGATGGCGATGAGGTATCCGAGTGCGATGAAGGCACCGGGGGCGAGCACGAAGACGAGCATGCCGTAGTCCTCGGCGAAGACTTCGGCTCCGAAGAGTCGGCCGGTGCCGAGGAGCTCGCGTGTGCCGCCGAGCAGGGTGAGGGCGAGGATGAAGCCGATGCCGCAGCCGAGGCCGTCGCAGATGCTGTCGACGACACCGTGTTTGCCGGCGAAGGCCTCGGCGCGCCCAAGCAGGATGCAGTTGACCACGATCAGGGGGATGAAGATGCCCAGGGAGGCGTTCAGCGCGGGCGCCCAGGCGCTCACGGCCAGCTGAAGAAGGGTCACGAAAGTGGCGATGATGACGATGTAGGCGGGAATGTGGACCTTGTCGGGCACGAGGTTGCGCACCGAGGATATGACGGCGTTGCTGCAGACGAGTACGGCGGCGGTAGCCAGGCCCATCATCAGTCCGTTCATGGCCGACGAGGTGGTGCCGAGGGTGGCGCACATGCCAAGAAGCAGTACGAAGACCGGGTTGCCGGGCACTATGCCGTTATATATGAGTTTCCACTTGCTCATGGCTGCGGATTTTCGGAGTATGATTTATAAGTCTTGTATGCGTCGCGGACGGCGCGGAGGAATGCGCGGGATGAGATGGTGGCGGCGGTGATGCCGTCGACCTGTCCCTGCTTCCCGGTGTCCTTGGTGACGTAGAAACGCACTGTGGCGGGGTTCTTGCCGATGATGGAACGGTCTCCCTTGGGGTCGCGGAACCAGTCTTCCATCTTGGCGCCGAGACCAGGCGTCTCGGCCTGGTGCAGCACGCGGTAGTCGCGCACGGTGCCGTCGGCGTCGAAACCTACCATGATGGTGACCTCGCCGTTGAATCCCTCGTTGGTGGTGGCCTTGACGGCGGCGCCCCGGAGCTTGCCGTCTTTGAGCGCAGGGTATACCACGCAGGTGACCTGGTGCTTGGTGACGACGGTGTCGGCCATGGCCTCGGGGTCATTGTCGAATGGCGGGGCGACCTGGCGGATGGCGGCCACTTGGGCCTCCTTGGCCTGGGCGACGATGGGGTCCTTGGTGATGGAGTACATGAGTCCCAGTAGGGCTCCGGCGACGGCGGTGATGAGCACCAGCGACAGAATCATGTTGGGCAGGGTGGAGGGGAGGCGTTTCATGCGCGCACCTCCTTTCGGCGCCCGTGGCCGTATCGGCGGGGCTTGCAGTAGTGGTTGATGAGGGGCGTGGCGCTGTTCATCAGCAGGATGGCGAAGCTCATGCCCTCGGGGTACGAGCCGAAGCGGCGGATGATGATGGTCAGGAAGCCGATCATCAGTCCGTAGATGATCTGGCCCTTATGTGTGGTGGGGGAGGTGACGTAGTCGGTGGCCATGAAGACGGCGCCGAGGAGCAGGCCGCCGCTGAGCAGGTCGTAGAGGGGATTGCAGCCGAGTGCGGCGCTGAGTCCTGCGGCGCCTGCGAGCACGGCCACTGGGATGTGCCAGGTGATGACGCGCGTGAGCAGCAGCCACGCCAGGCCTGCGAGGATGGCGATGGCGCCTACTTCGCCCAGGGAGCCGTTCATCTGGCCCGTGAGCAGGTTCATGAGGTCGACGTGCACCTGGGTGTGGGCGGCCCAGTCTGCGTTGTACTGCGCCAGGAATGTGGCGCCGCTGGAGGCGTCGACCTGGTGCGATGCGCCGCTGACGGCCTGTATGCCGGCGTGTACGCCAGAGGGCCAGGTGGTCATGGCGGCGGGGAATGAGACGAGCAGGAAGACGCGTCCCACCAGCGCCGGGTTCCAGATGTTGGTGCCCAGGCCGCCGAAGCTCATCTTGCCGATGCCGATGGCCACGATGGCACCTATCAGCACCATCCACCAGGGGAGTATGGCCGGCAGGTTGCAGGCCAGCAGGATGCCGGTAATCAGCGCCGAGCCGTCAGAAATGGTGCACTTGCGCCCCATCCAGAGGTCGATGAGCCATTCGGCCGCCAGGCAGCCGCCGATGCTGAGCAGCAGCGTCCAGAGGGCCGGCAGACCGAACACCCAGATGCCTACGGCGGCGGTGGGCAGCAGCGCTATCACCACGTTCCACATGCACCGCTGCACGCTCCAGCGGGAGTGGTCGTGCGGCGACGTGCTTATTGTCAGTTTTTGCTCCATATAGAGTCTATGCGTATCAGAGTTTGCGCTTGCGGATTTCCATTTTACCGATCTTGATGAAGTCGAGCAGCGGCTTGTATGCCGGGCACGACCAGCTGCAGGAACCGCATTCGATGCAGTCCAGTGCGAAGTTGTCCTTCATCTCCTGCCACATTCGTTTGCGGGACATGGCCAGCAGCAGGAAAGGCTCGAGGCCCATGGGGCAGCCGTGCATGCAGCGTCCGCAGCGGATGCAGGGTTGTTCCGGGCGGCGCTTGTTCATGGTGGCGTCCATTGTCAGCAGGCCCGACGTGGCCTTCTGCACCGGGGCGTCGAGACAGCTTACGGAGCGGCCCATCATGGGACCTCCGGCTATCACCTCGGCATTGGTGGAGTCGTCCCACACGCACCCTTCGAGCAGGTGCGCCAGGCTGGTGCCGAGTGGCACGAGGTAGTTGCCGGGCAGTTCCAGGCCGTGGCCGGTGACCGTCACCACGCGCTCTATCAGGGGCTTGCGGAGCCATACGGCCTCGTAGACTGCGTAGGCAGAGGCCACGTTGTCGACGATGCAGCCGACGGCCGCAGGGAGCTTGCCCGAGGGCACCTGGCGGCCTGTGAGGGCTTCGATGAGCTGCTTCTCGCCACCCTGGGGGTACTTGGTGCGCAGGGGCACGATCTCGATGCCGGTGAAGGACTCTGCGGCGCGGGTCAGGGCCTTGATGGCTTCGGGCTTGTTGTGCTCTATGCCCACCAGGCAGCGGCTGACGCCCACGGCACGCATTAGCAGCTCTGCGCCGCGCAGGATGCCGGTGGCACGCTCGCACATCAGCCGGTCGTCGCAGGTGAGGTAGGGTTCGCACTCGGCGCCGTTGAGGATGACGGTGTCGACGGGCATATCGGGCGGGGGGGTGAGCTTGACGGCCGTCGGGAAGGCGGCGCCACCCAGGCCCACGATGCCGGCCCGGCGAACTTCCTCAACAATATCTTTGCCGGAGAGTGTGGCTATTTCTTCCTCGGTGCGGGAGGGAAAATCGACCACTGCGGCGTCGGCCGACACATCTAATATAATAGCGTCTTTCCAGTAGCCCTGCATGTCGCGCACCTTGGCGAGCTTGTGGACCTTGCCGCTGAGGGGTGCGTGCAGGTTGGCGCTTATGGGCCCGTCGGCCTCGGCTATGAGCTGGCCGCGCACCACCTCGTCTCCGGCCTTGACGACGGGCCTGGCCGGCTTGCCGATGCCCTGGCCGAGCAGCAGCGTGAGCTGCGCGGGCCGGGAGATGGCGGTGATGGGGTGCTGCGCTCCGGAAGTCTGTTTCTCGGGATTGGGGTGTATGCCGCCTATCTTGAAAGTATTCACGCCTGTTCGGGATTTATAGGTTCGTTACTCAGGATGCTCTTTCTCGGACAGGCCTCCAGGCAGGTTCCGCAGGCTGTGCAGGCCGTCTGGTCGATATGTGCCACGAAGTCCTTGACGGTAACCGCTTTCGACGGGCATACGCGCATGCACTTGCCGCAGCCGATGCAGGCCACTTCGCACTCTTTCATTGCCACGCCGCCCTTGTCGTGGTTGCTGCAGGCCACGTACACCAGCGGCTTGCGCTTTGGCACGAGCTGCATGAGATGGCGCGGACAGGCGTCGACGCAGCGGCCGCAGCCCACGCACTTGTTGAAGTCGACGGCGGGAAGGCCTGTGTCCGGGTCGATTGCCAGGGCATCGTAGGGGCATGACTCCACGCAGTCGCCGCAGCCCAGGCATCCGTAGGCGCAGGCGGTGGTGCCGGAATAGACACTCGCCTCCAGGGCGCAGCTGCGTGTACCCTCGTAGGCAGATGTCACTGGGCGCAGCGAGCAGGCGCCGTCGCAGGCAAGCACGGCCACCTTCGGTTCCACCTTGCCGGCGGCAAGGCCCACTATCTCGCCGATGCGGGGCATGGAGCCAGAGGCTCCCGGGCAGTTCATGTTCTCCAGGCTCTTGGCGCTGCAGCAGGCCACCGCGAAGGCGTGGCATCCGCTGTAGCCGCAGCTGCCGCAGTTGGCGCCGGGCAGCAGCTCCTCTACCTGGGCGATGCGCGGGTCCTCGTAAACATAGAACTTCTTGGCCGCCACGTAAAGCAGCACCGCCGCCACTAGCCCGATGGCGGCCATCAGAAGTATCGCAATCCAGATTACACTCATATCGTTATTGGTTGTCCGCGGTCAGCACTCGCTTGAGGGTGAACACAAACTCGTGCGCGATGCGTCCGCGGCAAAGGTACAGGATGACACAAAGCGTCGCCATCACGCCCATGGCCGATAGTGCGGCTGCCAGCTCGTTGCCGGTCAGCAGATACATGCCCACCATGACGGCTATTATGGCCAGGGTGGGGTAGACGGTGAGCAATCGGATGGCTTTCTGGTGCAGCCTTTCGGTCCCGGCAATTTCCACATGGTCGCCCGGGCGCACACGCATTCCTGTCGGCACCTGGACGTCGAGCGGCTCGCTGCCCTTGTCGCCGATGCCGCACAGCGATGCGGCTGCGCAGCCCTTGCACTCCGCCTGGTCTGAGATACGCACGCGGGCATAGCCACCGCCGACCTGTGTCACCAGCGCCCGATGGACAATCTCGTCTACCGTCTTTTTGCTCTTTTCAGCTTCTTGATTTTTCATTTCTTCCCGGCCTGGGGGGCCTATGCGGCTACCCGGCCATTTAGAGTGCAAAGTTACAAAAATTCCCATTCCTTGCACTCCATCCCATACCACATTTTTTTGCACTGAAAGTCGAAAGTAATTTGCGTCATTAAGAATTATTTTGTGACTTTGCGTCATATGGCCGAATGATTGTGCCGATAAGGCGCTGTTGCCAGGTATCATGACACGAAAAGGACCCTAATCAGAACATATGGCGTAATTCAGCGTATGAGGAAAGTTTACTACAGCCTGCTGCCGCTGTCCGTGGTTGCCGGCGTGGTGGCGACATCGCAAGCGGGCCCCGTCCATTCCGACCTGTCGCACACTCCCGACGAGCATCTGCCGCTTGGATGACGTTTATGAGCGTTTCGGATAGTCGATTTGAAATTTGACGGGATTTGTATTAACTTTGCGGGTCTAAAGACAAGTACACCGGTTTTTGTTCCGGCAATGGGTCTTTTGTAAAACCACCACAGCTAATTATAATATGTGCGGAATAGTAGGATATATTGGCAACGGCAACGTCTACGACGTGCTCATCAAGGGCCTTCAGCGCCTCGAATACCGGGGCTACGACAGCGCCGGCATAGCGTTGCTCACTCCCGATAACAAGATAAATGTGTACAAGACGCGCGGCAAGGTGTCCGCGCTTGAGAACTTCTGCCGCGACAAGAACACGGAGTCCAGACTCGGAATCGCCCACACTCGCTGGGCTACCCACGGCGAACCCACCGACAACAACGCCCACCCCCACTACAGCGAGGACGGCAACCTGGCACTCGTCCACAACGGCACCATAGAGAACTTCAAGGTCCTCAAGGACGCACTCCAGCAGCATGGCGTACACTTCCACACCGAGACCGACACCGAAGTGCTCGTGCAGCTCATCGAGTTCATCAAGGTGCAGAACAGCTGCTCGCTGCTCGACGCCGTCCGCGAGGCCCTCAAGCAGGTAGTCGGCGCTTACGCCATGGCCGTCATCGACAAGAACGAGCCCGACCAGATCATTGCCGCGCGAAAGTCCTCCCCCCTGGTGGTGGGCATCGGCGATGACGAGATGTTCCTCGCTTCCGACGCCACGCCATTCGTCGACCACACCAAGAACGTCGTCTACATCGATGACGAGCATATCGCCATAATCCGCAAGGGCGAGCCGCTCCGAATCGTCGACTTCGAGAACAAGGAGTCCAAGGTCAGCGTAAAGCAGCTCGAATGGTCCATCTCGCAGCTCGAGAAGGGCGGCTACCCCCACTTCATGCTCAAGGAGATTTTCGAGCAGCCCGAGACCTTGCGCGACTGCATCCGCGGCCGCGCCGTAGCCGACCAGGGTAAGGTAATCCTCAACGGCGTCCTCTCCAACAGCGAAAAATTCCTTAACGCCAACCGCATCATCATCGTGGCCTGCGGCACCTCCTGGCACGCCTCGCTGCTCGGCAAGTCCCTCATCCAGCAGTTCTGCCGCATCCCCGTCGATGTCGAGTACGCCTCCGAGTTCCGCTACTCAAAGCCCGTCATCACCGACAAGGACGTCGTCATCGCCGTCTCCCAGTCCGGCGAGACTGCCGACACACTCGCTGCCATACAGATAGCCCGCGACAAGGGGGCTTTCGTCTACGGCATCAGCAACGTCGTCGGCTCCTCCATACCTCGCAACACCGCCTCAGGCACATATATACACGTGGGTCCCGAGATCGGCGTCGCATCCACCAAGGCCTTTACCGGCCAGGTAATGGTCTTTACCCTACTGGCGCTACAGATAGCCCAGCTCAAGGGCTCCATGCCACAGGAGGAAATACAGGCCATGCTCGACTGTATCTGCAGGATGCCGGAATATGTCGCCGAAGTCCTAAAGCTCGACAAGGCCATCCAGCGCCTGTCGCTCATCTTCACTTACGCCCGCAACTTCATCTACCTCGGCCGCGGCTATTCCTACCCCGTGGCCCTGGAGGGAGCACTCAAGCTCAAGGAGATAAGCTACATCCACGCCGAGGGCTATCCCGCGGCGGAGATGAAGCACGGCCCCATCGCGCTCATCGACCAGGAGATGCCCACCGTCATCATCGCCCCCAATGACCACCTCTACACCAAGATCGTCAGCAACGTCGAGCAGATAAAGGCCCGCGGCGGCAGCATCGTGGCCATAGTCACCGAGGGCGACAAGGTCATCAAAGGCATCGCCGACCACGTGCTCGAAGTGCCCGCCGTCCCTGAAGCCCTCACGCCCATAATTACCTCCATACCCCTCCAGCTCCTCAGCTACTACATTGCCATCAACAAGGGCAAGGACGTGGATATGCCCCGCAACCTCGCAAAATCCGTCACCGTAGAATAATACCGACCCACATGAAGCGCCGGGGCCCGATTTCACTGTTCGGACCCCGGCACGCAATTTCAAGGACAAAATCGGTGGTTGACATCAAGAATGCATATGGCTGAAGATGCAAGAGGCCTCCGGCTCAGGTCTTGCCATCTCGTCATCACCTTCGGACGGTTTTTGAGGGCGACCATAAAAAATTACTGTGGCGAGAAAAAAATTTTCATACGGCTATGCGGTTGCCAATTAAGGACTTATGGCGATGCGTTGTAAATTTGGAGGGAAAATTCCGAATTTTTCACATGAAAACATTTGGTGGGTAACGAAAAAGTGCTTAACTTTGCACTCGGAAATGAGAAACGACCCTCGCAGGCGGCCAAGAGAGGCCAGCCGGTCGGTCTCGGTAAGGGCGAATACCAGAGTGGCCAAATGGGGCAGACTGTAAATCTGCTGGTTTATACCTTCGGTGGTTCGAATCCATCTTCGCCCACACTCTGCAAGCAGGGAGATGCGGAAGTAGCTCAGTTGGTAGAGCATTAGCCTTCCAAGCTAAGGGTCGCGAGTTCGAACCTCGTCTTCCGCTCCAGATAGATTGCCTATGTAGCTCAGGGGTAGAGCACTTCCTTGGTAAGGAAGAGGTCGCGGGTTCAAATCCCGCCATCGGCTCCAGCTTTTTCGACCATTAAGGGAAGGCTTCTCTTTTAAGAGAAAGCTTCTCTTTGTTGAGAAAAACCTCTCTCTTCTACCGAAAGGCATAAAACAAACACCACCAACATACTATGGCAAAAGAAAAATTTGAAAGAAGCAAGCCGCATGTCAACATTGGCACTATCGGCCACGTTGACCACGGCAAGACTACTCTTACCGCCGCCATCACCAAGGTGCTGGCTGAAAAGGGTCTGTCCGAGCTTCGTTCATTCGACTCCATCGACAACGCTCCCGAGGAGAAGGAGCGTGGTATCACCATCAATACTGCTCACGTAGAGTATCAGACCGAGAACCGTCACTACGCACACGTAGACTGTCCGGGTCACGCTGACTACGTAAAGAACATGGTTACCGGTGCTGCCCAGATGGACGGCGCTATCATCGTGGTTGCCGCTACCGACGGCCCGATGCCCCAGACCCGTGAGCACATCCTGCTCGCCCGTCAGGTGAACGTGCCCGCTCTCGTTGTCTTCATGAACAAGTGCGATATGGTTGACGACGAAGAGATGCTGGAGCTCGTTGAGATGGATATGCGCGATCTCCTCAGCCAGTACGACTACGACGGCGACAACACTCCCGTCATCCGCGGTTCCGCCCTCGGCGCCCTCAACGGCGAACCCGAGTGGGTGGAGAAGGTGATGGAGCTCATGCGTGCAGTTGACACCTGGATTCCCCTGCCTCCCCGCGATGTTGACAAGCCTTTCCTGATGCCCGTAGAGGACGTCTTCTCCATCACCGGTCGTGGTACCGTTGCCACCGGTCGTATCGAGGCTGGTCGTGTTAAGGTGGGCGACGAAGTGCAGATTCTCGGCCTTGGCGCCGACCGCAAGTCCGTCGTAACCGGCGTCGAGATGTTCCGCAAGATTCTTGACGAGGGTGAAGCTGGCGACAACGTTGGTCTGCTCCTCCGCGGCATCGACAAGAACGAGGTTAAGCGCGGTATGGTAATCTGCCATCCCGGACAGGTTAAGCCTCACGACCACTTCAAGGCTCAGGTCTACATCCTCAAGAAGGAAGAGGGCGGTCGTCACACCCCGTTCCACAACAACTACCGTCCCCAGTTCTACATCCGCACGCTTGACGTGACTGGCGAGATTAAGCTCCCCGAAGGCGTAGAGATGGTGATGCCCGGTGATAACGTCGAAATCGACGTCAAGCTCATCACTCCGGTTGCTTGCGACGCAGGTCTGCGTTTCGCAATCCGCGAAGGTGGTCGCACCGTAGGTTCCGGCCAGATTACAGGTGTGATTGACGACTAATCAAAAGTCAGCCACTGGCAAGTCCTTGACTTGCAGCCGAAAATAACAAGGGCTTTCCGGCCATGACGTTGGAAAGCCCTTACTTACGGGAATAGCTCAGTCGGTAGAGCACTGGTCTCCAAAACCAGGTGTCGGGAGTTCGAGCCTCTCTTCCCGTGCCAACCAAATAAAGAAATGAAACTGATACAGGACATTAAGGAATCTTATAACGAACTCGTCTATAAGGTTTCTTGGCCAACTCAAAAACAGCTTATCAACAGCGCGGTGCTGGTATTGATTGCTTCCATCATACTGGCGGTATTCATCTGGGCTGTCGATAAGATTTTTGAGCTCCTCATGGAGGTCGTCTACAGTGTCGGATAAGCATAATCACCAATGGCTAAACTCGAGAAAAGATGGTATGTGCTGCGTGCCATTTCAGGCAAAGAAGCCAAGGTGAAAGAAGTTCTTGATGCCGCCATCAAGAACTCTACTTTGGGAGATCACGTCTTCCAGGTGCTCATCCCCACAGAGAAGGTCTACACTACCCGCAATGGCAAGAAGGTTCTCAAGGACCGCCTTGTCTATTCGGGTTATGTGTTTGTGGAGGCAGAGCTGACCGGCGAGGTCATCTACGAACTCCGCAACACAACCAACGTGATAGACTTCCTTCGTGGCCGCGACAAGGGTGCTGCCCCGCAGCCCCTGCACGAGTCGGACGTCAAGCATATGCTCGGACAGATCGACGAAGGCAACCGGCCCGTGGACGAAACGGCAGAAGAGTTCCGCGTCGGCGAATCCGTGAAGGTGACTTTCGGACCTTTCTCGGGAATGACCGGCGAAGTCAAGGAAATCAATGCCGAACGCCAGAGGCTCAAGGTGGAGGTCAAGATTTTTGGCCGCGCCACCGATGTGGAGTTGGAAACATCCCAAGTGGAGAGGCTGGCCTGACACGCCGGTTACGAGGCGCGTCTTACCATGTAATCCGCTTAAACCAAAGTTTAATAATCATCAACCATGGCAAAAGAAATTGCTGGACAGATCAAGCTGCAGATTAAGGGTGGCGCTGCCAACCCTTCGCCGCCGGTAGGTCCCGCCCTCGGCTCCAAGGGCATAAACATCATGGAGTTTTGCAAGCAATTCAATGCCCGTACCCAGGACAAGGCCGGCAAGATCCTCCCTGTAGTAATCACTTACTATACGGACAAGAGCTTCGACTTTGTTGTCAAGACACCCCCGGTTGCAGTTCAGCTTAAGGAGGCCGCCAAGATCAAGAGCGGTTCCGCACAGCCCAACCGCACCAAGGTGGCCGAGATAACCTGGGAACAGGTAAAGGCCATTGCAGAAGACAAGATGCCCGACTTGAACTGCTTCACCGTGGAATCGGCCATGCGCATGGTCGCCGGCACGGCACGCAGCATGGGTATAACTGTAAAAGGGGCTTTCCCCGAGATGAACTAAATCAGGCAACATGGCAAAACTGACAAAGAACCAGAAGCTTGCCCTGAGCAAGCTGGAGCCCGGCAAGGTCTACACCCTGGCCGAAGCAGCCGCCAAGGTGAAGGAGATCACTTTCACCAAGTTCGACTCGTCGCTTGATATCGACGTACGTCTCGGCGTAGACCCCCGCAAGGCCAACCAGATGGTCCGCGGCGTCGTTTCCCTGCCTCACGGCACGGGCAAGCAGGTCCGTGTGCTGGTGCTCTGCAACCCCGACATGGAGGCCGCTGCCAAGGAGGCCGGTGCCGACTATGTGGGTCTTGACGAGTATATCCAGAAGATCCAGGGCGGTTGGACCGACGTTGACGTCATCATAACCCAGCCTGCCATCATGGGCAAGATTGGCCGCCTCGGTCGCATCCTCGGCCCCCGCGGCCTGATGCCTAACCCCAAGAGCGGCACCGTGACTCAGGACGTGGCCAAGGCCGTCAAGGAAGTTAAGCAGGGTAAGATCGACTTCAAGGTCGACAAGACCGGCATCGTACATGCCTCCATCGGCAAGGTAAGCTTCAACCCCGAGCAGATGCGCGACAACGCTCGCGAGTTCGTCAACACGCTCATCAAGCTGAAGCCCGCCACCGCCAAGGGCACATACATCAAGAGCATTTATCTTTCCTCCACCATGAGCCCCGGCATCAAGGTGGATCCGAAATCCGTTGCCGAAAACTAATCCTTAACACGATCACACAGCAATGAGAAAAGAAGATAAAGCGCTCATCATCGAGCACATCAAGGAT
This sequence comes from uncultured Porphyromonadaceae bacterium, assembly GCA_900541835.1. GTDB lineage: Bacteria > Bacteroidota > Bacteroidia > Bacteroidales > Muribaculaceae > Lepagella. The sequence goes on along the minus strand of UQLL01000006.1, from coordinate 71,443 downwards.
GTCCTCGGCCAGTACAGCTGCGTCTATCTGACGACTACTTCGGGCCTGGACGCCGAGCGCACCTCCAGCCTGCGTCGTGCCTGCTTCAAGGCCGATGTCAAGATGCTCTGCGTGAAGAACACCCTTCTGCGCAAGGCCATGGAGAAGTGCGAGACTGACTACAGCGAGCTCTACGACCTGCTCAAGGGCGAGACCACGCTGCTGCTCAGCAACACCGGCAACGCTCCGGCACGCCTCATCAAGGACTTCCGCCAGAAGAACGAGACTCTCCCCGCACTCAAGGGCGCCTACGTCGAAGAGACCGTATACGCCGGCGAGGACCAGCTCGAGACCCTGGCCCACATCAAGAGCAAGAACGAACTTATCGCCGACATCGTGGCTCTGCTGCAGTCGCCCGCTAAGAACGTCATCAGCGCACTCCAGAGTGGCGGCAACAAGCTTCACGGCATTCTGGAAACTCTCTCCAAGAAAGAAGAAGCTTAACCAACCAAACACAAAAACAAATAAAATCCCTATAAAGAGATGGCAGATCTGAAAGCATTTGCAGAACAACTGGTAAACCTGACCGTAAAAGAAGTCAACGAGCTGGCCAACATCCTGAAAGAAGAGTACGGCATCGAGCCCGCAGCTGCAGCAGTGGCAGTAGCAGCCGGTCCCGCAGCCGGCGGCGCAGCCGAGGAAGAGAAGACCAACTTCGACGTAATCCTGAAGGCTCCCGGCGCAAGCAAGCTCGCAGTCGTTAAGCTCGTCAAGGAACTCACCGGTCTTGGCCTGAAGGAAGCCAAGGAACTGGTTGACAACGCTCCCAGCCCCGTCAAGGAAGGCCTTCCCAAGGCTGAGGCAGAGGGCCTGAAGAAGCAACTCGAAGAAGCCGGCGCAGAAGTTGAGCTCAAGTAATACACCCTCGCAGAGGTAAATGGGTTAAGAACGGCGCTTTTGCGTCCCGTTCTTAACCTTTCTTTATCTTTTCGCGACGGGAAGGCACCCGCAGACCGTAGGGCCGGCGCATGAGCCGCCACCTCGCATGCCAGAGTCGGACTCCCCTGACGAGGGGCCGAAGACAGGCTGGCAGCGTAGGCAAGAACGAGAAGCGATGCCTGGAAGCAAGGCCATGGGGCGGGTTCCCTCCCCGGTGACCGTGCTTTTGCGTGTGAATTTCAGAGTCCTTGACTCGTTGTCCAAGCGCATACCCCGAATTTCACAGTCTGCAACACTCGCGGGCGTGGAATTTGCCATTCTCTCCTGCCGGGCTTTGTTCAGCTGACAGCATAGGTGCCACAATCCCCATCGCCGAATCCAGCCCCGAAACGCTGTTGTGATGGGTTGGAAACATACGTTGGCCGTGCAGTGTGAATAGAGTAACGGACCAAAGACCCGACAGCGGGGGACCGCAGTGTCCCCACCCACTTAATCAGACACAAAACAGTATCAATGAATACCGTCAAAACCGAAAAACCGCGCATTAACTTTGCGTCCACCAAGAATCCGATGCCATTCCCGGATTTTCTGGAGGTGCAACTGAAATCATTCCGGGATTTCCTTCAGCTCGACATACCGCCGGAGAAACGTAAGAAGCAGGGTCTCTACCAGGTGTTTGCCGAGAACTTCCCCATCACTGACACGCGCAACAATTTCGTCCTCGAGTTCCTGGACTATTACATCGACCCGCCGCAGTACAGCATCGCGGAGTGCCTGGAGCGTGGCCTCACCTACAGCGTGCCGCTGAAGGCCAAGCTGAAGCTCTACTGCACCGACCCGGACCACGAGGATTTCGCCACGGTGATTCAGGACGTCTATCTCGGTCCCATCCCTTACATGACCGAGCAGGGCACGTTCATCATCAACGGCGCCGAACGTGTCGTGGTCAGCCAGCTGCACCGTTCGCCGGGCGTCTTTTTCGGTCAGAGCATCCATGCCAACGGCACCAAGCTCTACTCGGCGCGTATCATTCCTTTCCGCGGTTCCTGGATCGAGTTCGCCACCGACATCAACAATGTGATGTACGCCTACATCGACCGCAAGAAGAAGCTTCCAGTCACCACCCTGCTCCGCGCCATTGGCCTGGAGTCGGACAAGGACATAATCGAGAAGTTCGATCTTGCCGAGGAGGTGAAGCTCACCCAGTCCAACATCAAAAAGATCATCGGCCGCAAGCTGGCTGCCCGCGTGCTCCATTCCTGGCAGGAGGATTTCTCCGACACGGACACGGGCGAGGTCGTCAGCATCGAGCGCAACGAGACCATCGTTGACCGCGGAGAGGTCCTCACCGAGGAAAACATCAAGGACATACTGGAGAGCGGCGCCAAGACGGTGCTGCTGGAGAAGGCCGACGTCAATAGCGTAGACTACGCCATCATCTTCAACACTCTCCAGAAGGACACCACCAACTCCGAGCGCGAGGCCATACAGTACATCTATCGGCAGCTGCGCAACGCCGAGCCGCCGGACGACGCCTCCGCACGCGAGGTCATCACCAACCTCTTCTTCTCCGAGAAGCGCTATGACCTGGGCGAGGTGGGCCGCTACCGCATCAACAAGAAGCTGGACCTGACCACTCCGATGGACGTCAAGGTCCTCACCCGCGAGGACATCATCGAGATCATCAAGTATCTCATCCAGCTCATCAACGCCAAGAGCGATGTCGATGACATCGACCACCTGAGCAACCGCCGTGTGCGCACTGTCGGCGAGCAGCTCTATAACCAGTTCGGCGTGGGCCTGGCCCGCATGAGCCGCACCATCAAGGAGCGCATGAACGTGCGCGACAACGAGGTGTTCACGCCTATCGACCTCATCAACGCCAAGACCATATCTTCGGTGATCAACACCTTCTTCGGCACGAACGCCCTGAGCCAGTTCATGGACCAGACGAACCCTCTTGCCGAGATTACGCACAAGCGCCGTATGTCGGCCCTGGGTCCCGGCGGTCTGAGCCGAGAGCGTGCTGGCTTCGAGGTGCGCGACGTGCACTATACCCACTACGGACGTCTATGCCCGATTGAGACCCCTGAAGGCCCCAACATCGGTCTTATCTCGTCGCTGTGCGTCTACGCCAAGATCAACAACCTCGGTTTCATCGAGACCCCCTACCGCCAGGTTACGGACGGCAAGGTGAACTTGCACAACGACGAGGTCATCTACCTGGCCGCCGAGCAGGAGGAAGGCAAGATGATTGCCCAGGGCAATGCCGAGCTCAATGATGACGGCACCTTCATCGGCACCAAGATCAAGGCCCGCCAGGACGCCGACTTCCCCATCGCAGCTCCCGACCAGGTGGAGCTGATGGACGTGTCGCCCGTGCAGATTGCCTCTATCGCGGCCTCGCTCATCCCCTTCCTGGAGCACGACGATGCCAACCGCGCCCTGATGGGTTCGAACATGATGCGCCAGGCCGTGCCCCTGCTCCGCTCCGAGGCCCCCATCGTGGGCACCGGCATCGAGGGCCAGCTCATCCGCGACTCCCGTACGCAGATTATGGCCGAGGGCCCCGGCGTCATCGAGTTTGTGGACAGTACCACCATCCGCATCCGCTACGACCGCTCCGAGGACGAGGAATTCGTCGCCTTCGAGTCGGCCGTCAAGGAATATAAGATACCCAAGTTCCGCCGCACCAACCAGGGTACCACCATCGACCTGCGCCCCATCTGCGCCGTTGGCCAGCGCGTCATCAAGGATGACATACTGACGGAGGGCTACTCCACCCAGCGCGGCGAGCTCGCCCTGGGCCGCAATCTCAAGGTGGCCTTCATGCCTTGGAAGGGCTATAACTATGAGGACGCCATAGTGCTCAACGAGCGCATGGTGCGCGAGGACATCCTCACCTCCGTGCACGTGGACGAGTACACTCTTGAGGTGCGCGAGACCAAGCGCGGCATGGAGGAACTCACTTCCGACATCCCCAACGTCTCCGAGGAGACCACCAAGGACCTCGACGAGCGCGGCATCATCCGCGTCGGCGCATACGTCAAGCCCGGCGACATCATGATCGGCAAGATTACCCCGAAGGGCGAGAGCGACCCGACTCCGGAGGAGAAGCTGCTCCGCGCCATCTTCGGCGACAAGGCCGGCGACGTCAAGGACGCCTCCCTGAAGGCCAACCCGTCGCTCAAGGGCGTAGTCATCGGCACCAACCTCTTCAGCCGCGCCAACAAGCGCAAGACCAACCGCAAGTCCAACAACGAGCAGCTCGCCCTGCTCGACGAGGAATACAAGGGCAAGCAGCAGGAGCTGCTCGAGCTCATGGCCGGCAAGATGCAGACTCTCCTGGGCGACTACAAGTCCAAGGGCGTCAAGGACTTCATCGGCGAGGTGAAGGTGGCCGAGGGACAGTCGTTCAAGGACGTGAACTTCGCGGCCATGGACTACGAGACCATCAACATCAACAACTGGACGGGCGACGTGCGCGTGGACAGGATGGTCAGCCAGATGATTACCAACTACCTGCGCAAGAGCAAGGAAATCGAGAGTCAGCTGCGGCGCCGCAAGCTCGACATCACCATCGGCGACGAGCTTCCCTCTGGCATCATGCAGATGGCCAAGGTCTACATCGCCAAGAAGCGCAAGATCGGCGTGGGTGACAAGATGGCCGGCCGCCACGGCAACAAGGGCATCGTGAGCCGCGTGGTGCGCCAGGAGGATATGCCCTTCCTGGAGGACGGCACTCCCGTCGACATCGTGCTCAACCCGCTGGGCGTGCCTTCGCGAATGAACCTCGGCCAGATTTTCGAGACCGTGCTTGGCTGGGCCGGACGCGAGCTGGGCGAGAAGTTCTCGACCCCCATCTTCGACGGCGCTACGCTCGACGACCTCAACGACTGGACCGACAAGGCCGGCGTGCCACGCTACGGCAAGACGTACCTCTACGACGGTGGCACGGGCGACCGTTTCGACCAGCCCGCCACCGTGGGCGTCATCTACATGCTCAAACTCGGCCACATGGTCGAGGACAAGATGCACGCCCGCTCCATCGGCCCGTACTCGCTCATCACCCAGCAGCCTCTGGGCGGCAAGGCGCAGTTCGGCGGCCAGCGCTTCGGAGAGATGGAGGTATGGGCACTGGAGGCCTTCGGTGCCTCGCACGTGCTCCAGGAAATCCTCACCATCAAGTCCGACGACGTCACCGGCCGCAGCAAGGCCTACGAAGCCATCGTCAAGGGAGACCCGATGCCTACCCCCGGCATCCCCGAATCGCTCAACGTGTTGCTGCACGAGCTCCGCGGCCTGGGCCTCAAGATCACCCTCGACTGACCATCGCATCTCCGCCCGGACCGCAGGTAACCAGTCCTGCGGCCCGTGGCGAGCTCAATATAAATTTCCAACACAATTCTATTAAGGAAGGAAAGAACATAAATGGCTTTCAAGAAAGACAACAAGATAAAGACGAACTTCTCCAAGATCACCATCTCGCTGGCATCGCCCGAGGAGATCAAGGCCCGTTCGAGCGGTGAGGTCCTCAAGCCCGAGACCATCAACTACCGCACCTATAAGCCCGAACGCGACGGCCTGTTCTGCGAGAAGATCTTCGGCCCGGTCAAGGACTACGAGTGTCACTGCGGCAAGTACAAGCGCATCCGCTACAAGGGCATCACCTGCAACAACTGTGGCGTGGAGGTGACCGAGAAGAAGGTGCGCCGCGAGCGCATGGGCCATATCGAGCTGCTGGTGCCGGTGGCACACATCTGGTACTTCCGCTCCCTGCCCAACAAGATCGGCTACCTGCTGGGTCTGCCCAGCAAGAAGCTCGACGCCGTGATTTATTACGAGCGCTACGTGGTGGTCCAGCCCGGCAAGGCCGGCAAGCGCCAGGAACTGCCCGAGAGCGCTTCCGAAGAGGAGCGTCTGGCCGAGGCCGGCAAGCTCGATATCGTCGACAAGCTCGACCTGCTTTCCGAGGAGGAATATCTGGAGATCATGGACCAGCTGGGCGAGGAGAACGAGAACCTGCCCGACGACGATCCCAACAAGTTCATAGCCAAGATGGGCGCCGAGGCCATCCTCGACCTGCTGCGCGACATCGACCTGGACAAGCTCTCGTATGAGTTGCGCGACCGTGCCAATACCGACGGCAGCCAGCAGCGCAAGACCGAGGCTCTCAAGCGCCTGCAGGTGGTGGAGAGCTTCCGAGCCTCGCGCAACATCAACAAGCCCGAGTGGATGATACTGCGTGCCGTGCCGGTGATTCCGCCCGAACTGCGCCCGCTCGTGCCCCTGGACGGTGGCCGCTTCGCCACCTCCGACCTCAACGACCTCTACCGTCGCGTCATCATCCGCAACAACCGCCTGAAGCGACTGATGGAGATCCAGGCCCCGGAGGTCATCCTGCGCAACGAGAAGCGTCTGCTCCAGGAGGCCGTAGACAGCCTGCTCGACAATTCCCGCAAGGCATCCGCCGTCAAGAGCGACGTCAACCGCCCGCTCAAGTCTCTGTCCGACAGCCTCAAGGGCAAGCAGGGCCGCTTCCGCCAGAACCTGCTCGGCAAGCGTGTCGACTACTCGGCCCGTTCCGTGATCGTGGTAGGTCCGGAGCTGAAGATGCACGAGTGCGGCATTCCCAAGCTGATGGCCGCCGAGCTCTACAAGCCCTTCATCATCCGCAAGCTCATCGAGCGCGGCATCGTCAAGACCGTCAAGAGCGCCAAGAAGATCGTGGATCGCAAGGAACCCGTCGTTTGGGATATCCTGGAGTACGTCATGAAAGGCCACCCGGTGCTTCTGAACCGTGCCCCGACACTGCACCGTCTAGGCATCCAGGCCTTCCAGCCGCGCATGATCGAGGGCAAGGCCATCCAGCTTCACCCTCTGGCATGTACGGCCTTCAATGCCGACTTCGACGGTGACCAGATGGCTGTCCACCTCCCGCTCGGCAACGAGGCCGTGCTTGAGGCCCAGCTGCTCATGCTCGGCGCCCACAACATCCTCAACCCCGCCAACGGCGCCCCCATCACCGTGCCTTCGCAGGACATGGTACTGGGCCTCTACTATATCACCAAGCTCCGCAAGGGCGACAAGGGCGAAGGCTCAATCTTCTACGGTCCCGAAGAGGCCGAGATCGCCTACAACCAGGGCAAGGTGACACTCCACGCTCCCGTCACCATCGTGGTCGAGGACCTCGACGAAAATGGCGAACTGGTGAAGATGCGCAAGGAGACCTCCGTGGGCCGCGTACTCTTCAACCAGTATGTGCCCAAGGAGATTGGCTATGTCAACGAGATCATCTCCAAGAAGAGCCTGCGCACTATCATCGGCAAGGTCATCAAGGCCTGCGGCGTGACCCGTTCCGCACAGTTCCTCGACGACATCAAGAACCTCGGTTACCGCATGGCCTTCAAGGGTGGACTGAGCTTCAACCTCGGAGATGTCATCATCCCTGAGGAGAAGGCCGAGTACGTGGCCGAGGGTCACGCACAGGTCGAGGAGATCATGAACAACTACCTGAGCGGCTTCATCACCGGCAAGGAGCGCTACAACCAGGTCATCGACGTGTGGACGCACGTCAACTCCAAGCTCGCCTCCACTCTGATGAAGCGGATGGAGGATGACCAGCAGGGCTTCAACTCCGTATACATGATGCTCGATTCGGGCGCCCGTGGTTCCAAGGACCAGATTCGTCAGCTCTCCGGCATGCGTGGCCTTATGGCCAAGCCGCAGAAGAGCGGCAGCGAGGGGGGCCAGATTATCGAGAACCCGATTCTCGCCAACTTCAAGGAGGGCCTGAGCGTGCTCGAGTATTTCATCTCCACCCATGGCGCCCGCAAGGGTCTTGCCGACACCGCACTGAAGACCGCCGACGCCGGTTACCTCACCCGCCGCCTCGTTGACGTCGCCCACGACGTCATCATCAACGAGGAGGATTGTGGCACCCTGCGCGGACTGGAGTGCACCGAGATCAAGAACAACGAGGAAGTGGTGGCCACCCTGGGCGAGCGCATCCTCGGCCGCGTGTCCGTGCACGACATTCTCGACCCCCTCACCGACGAAGTCATTGTGGCCGCCGGCGAGGAGATCCGTGAGGCTGACGTGGCCCGCATAGAAAAAGCCGGCATCGAGAAAGTCGAGATTCGTTCCGTGCTCACCTGCGAGTCGAAGAAGGGCGTCTGTGCCAAGTGCTATGGCCGCAACCTGGCCACGCACCGCATGGTGCAGAAGGGTGAGGCTGTGGGCGTCATCGCCGCCCAGTCCATCGGTGAGCCGGGTACCCAGCTGACTCTGCGCACTTTCCATGTCGGCGGTGTGGCCGGCAACACGGCCGCTGTCAAGGACCTCACTTCCCGCTATGACGGTGTGCTCGAATACGACGAGCTGCACGTCATCAAGGACCCGGACGGTCAGGACATCGTAATCGGCCGCATGGGCGAGGTCCGCATCAAGGACCCCAACACCGGCAGCATCTTCACCACGGCCACTGTGCCCTACGGCTCGAAGCTCTACTTCGGCCAGGGCGCCACGGTCAAGAAGGGCGATATGCTCTTCGAGTGGGACCCGTTCAACGGCGTCATCGTCAACGAACACGCCGGAGCCGTGCGCTTCGACAACCTCGAGGAGGGCGTCACTTATCGCGTCGATACTGACGAGGCCACCGGACTGCAGGAGAAGGTCATCATAGAGTCCAAGGACCGCACCAAGGCGCCGGCCATCCAGATTGTCGGCGGCGAGGGCACCGTGCTCCGCAGCTATTCCGTGCCTGTAGGCGCCCACCTGCTCGTAAACGACGGAGAGAAGGTAGAGCCGGGCAAGATTCTGGTTAAGATGCCGCGTAACACCGGTAACGCCGGTGACATCACCGGTGGTCTGCCCCGAGTCACCGAGCTCTTCGAGGCCCGCAACCCGTCGAATCCCGCCGTTGTCAGCGAGATTGACGGCACCGTGAAGATTGGCAAGATCAAGCGCACCAACCGCGAAATCACCGTCATCTCCCGCCAGGGCACCGAGAAGAAGTACCTGGTGCCGCTGACCAAGCAGATCCTGGTGCAGGAGGACGACTACGTGCGTGCCGGCTCGCCCCTGAGCGACGGCGCCATCACTCCCGCCGACATCCTGAACATCAAGGGTCCGACGGCCGTGCAGGAGTACATCGTCAACGAGGTCCAGGACGTCTACCGCATGCAGGGCGTGAAGATCAACGACAAGCACTTCGAGGTAATCGTGCGCCAGATGATGCGCAAGGTGCTCATCCTGGAGCCGGGCGACACTCGCTTCCTTGAGCAGCAGGTAGTGGACAAGCGCGACTTCCACGAGGAGAACGACCGCATCTTCGATAAGAAGGTGGTAGTCGACGCCGGCGACAGCCAGGTGCTCCAGAAGGGCCAGATCGTGACTGCCAAGAAGCTGCGCGACGAGAACTCGACGCTGAAGCGCAAGGACCTGCGCGTGGTAGTGGTGCGCGACGCCGTGCCCGCCACCTCCGCCCAGATTCTGCAGGGTATTACCCGCGCCGCGCTGCAGACCAGCAGCTTCATGTCCGCCGCCTCCTTCCAGGAGACCACCAAGGTGCTCAACGAGGCTGCCATCAATGGCAAGACCGACACCCTGGAGGGCATGAAGGAGAACGTGATTTGCGGCCACCTCATCCCGGCCGGCACAGGCCTTCGCGAGTACGACCGCCTCACCGTGGCCAACGCCGAGGAGTACAAACTCCAGCAGGAGAAAGAGGCCGAGGAGCCTGAGGAAGTCGTAGCCGTCGAGATCAAGGAAGAATAACCCCCGCCATACCTTTGGCGCATTATCCATACATCGCGAGAGCGGCCCGGACTCACCCTGGGCCGCTCTCCGAATTTAGACGTAGGAGTATTATGGAATGATTACTTATCCCGAACTCGCGTTATAGGCTTAGCGCTGTCAGATAAAAAAGTGAAGCGTGGCCGGCCGGTGAGGGCCGGTCCCGCTTCGGGTATGGATGGGGAGGGTGTGCGGGGTGGGGCCGGGTTACATGAGGATGGCGAGGTTGTCGGTGAATAGGTGGGCCGGGCGGAGCAGGTCGTTGACTTCCTTTACGGGGTTGAAAGTGGCGGCGGGGACATCGATGAAGACGGTGTTCCAGTCGGACATGGCGCCGTTCCACAGGCCGGGGAGCTCGAGGGCGACGAGGTCGCGGCCGTCGACGCTCTTGGAGGAGATGAAGCCGGTCATGCGGTCAACGTACTTGGGCAGGTCGAACTTGCGGCCTTTGTAGTCGCGGATGGCGCAGGCGAGGTCTACGGGGTTGAAGTGGGTAGACTTCTCTACGATGCGGCGCTCGTGGCTGTCGGTGGTGTCGATCTGCGAGAGTTCGAGGATCTGGGGGGCGATGGTTTCGTCGTTGGGGTCGTAGACGAGGTATGGGCCTCCGCCGGGTTCTCCTTCGTTGCGTACCATGCCGCAGACGCGCAGTGGGCGGTTGAACTTGGAGCGCAGGTAGTCTGCGATTTCGCCTGCGCTCATGCGGTCGGCGAACTCGTTGGTGACGCAGAGCTGGGTGCGGAGGAAGTGGAGCATCTCGTCGAGCTCGGCCTGCGAGGGGGTGCCTTTGTCGAGGCGGCGGAGATAGCTGTCGATCTTGGTCTTGAGGTCGATGCAGATGCCGCCGAGCACCATCTTGTAGTGGTTGGTCAGGCCGCGGCGGGAATCGGGCACGACGTTGTCGATGTTCTTGATGAAGACGATGTCAGCGTCGAGGTCGTTGAGGTTCTCGATGAGTGCTCCGTGTCCGCCGGGGCGGAAGAAGAGGTTGTCGCGGTATCGGAAGGGTGTGCCGTCGGGATTGGCTGATATGGTGTCGGTGGAGGCTTTCTGTACGCTGAAGGTGACCTGGAACCGAACGCCGTAGCGGCGTTCGATGAGATACTGTACTTCGCGGACTTTGGCCTCCATGAGGGCCATGTGCTCGGGACTGACGGTGAAGTGGATGTAGACCATGCCGTCGCGGTTGACAGCGTACTGTGCGCCTTCGCCCAAGTGCTCTTCGAGGGCGCAGCGTGTCGAGCCTATGATTTTGTGGAACATCAGCAGGGCCTTGGGGAGGCGGGCGTAGTTGAGTCCGCCGGGGCGTAGCAGGGCCTTGGCGATGTCGCGGTATCGGCCTTCGCGGCGGAGCTCGTCGACGTTGCGCTGGTAGATGGTGACGCATGCGAGGTTGAGGCGGCGGAAGAAGGCGAATTTCTCGATTTCGGTGAAGAAGCGGCGCAGGGAGTCGGTCTTGATGTGGTCGGTGTTGCCGTTGGCGAAGGCGGCGACTTCCTTGAACATTCGTGAGGCGGCGCCGCTGGCGGGCACCATCTTCATGATCTTGTGTCCGGCGGCGACGTAGTCGGTCCAGACGTCGGTGGCCTTCTTTTCCATGGAGGTGTCGAGGGTGAAGATGCCGTCGCCCGGGGTGGCGGGGCGCACGATTTCCAGGAACGGGAAGCCGTTGCGGATCATTTCGAGTTCATCGTTGACCTGTTCGGGAGTCTTGCCGTGCTCCTTTATGGCTGCGAGATCGCTTTTGCTGAATTCCATACGTGAGGTTTCTTAGGTTGCAGTGTAATACCCGCCAGGGAGGGCTTGCCTCCGATCCGGCATATGCTCCATTATCACTTTTACGGCGTAAAGTTAATAATGTTTTTTAACATCTACAACAACGGGGTGGTTTCGCGGGTTTTTGTTTGTGTTTTTTTAACAGTTGAGGGGACCGGGAAGAAGAGAGGGGTGAAGCTACCCGCACGGCCTGTAGGGACGCACCCTGGTGCGTCCGCTTCATGCTCATGGCAATCGGTTAACGGACGCATCCTGGTGCGTCCAGAGCGGGAAGGTCAGATGGCCTGGACTTGCTTGATGCCCTTGACGCCTGCCATTTTGCGGAGCAGGCGGCCGAGGGTGTCGCGGCCGGTGGCGCGGATGCCGAGGAAGCCGGTGAAGAGGCCGTCGGCGGAGTTGATCTGGACGCTGGCCAGGCTCACGCCTTTCTCTTTGTCGATGAGGGAGGTGAGGTTGGTGACGATGCCGATGTCGTCTCGCCCGATGATGCGGACGGTGGCCTGTATGGCTCCGGCGGTGTCGCCGGCCCAGCGGCAGCCGATTATGCGGTAGGGGTAGCGGGCGCGGATGTGGAAGGCGTTGGGGCAGTCGTCGCGGTGTACCTTGATTATTCCTTCGGCGGAGATGAATCCGAAGACGGGGTCGCCGGGATGGGGAGAGCAGCAGCGTGCGAGTTCGTGGCGCATTCCGCGCACCTGGCCGCCGCCGATGATGAGCGTGTCGGTGTCGGCGGTCTCTTCGGCGGGGCGCTGGAGCACGAAGCCGTCGGCACTCTCGCGGGGCTCGGCGGTTTCGGCCTCTTCGGCGGCCTCGGGCTTGAGCTGGTCGAGGAAGCGGGATATGTCTACCTTGCCGTCGGCGACATCGGCGAAGAAGTCGGTGGAGAACTTGTATCCTGTCTTGAGGATGAGGCGGGAGAGCTCGGATTCGTCGACCTGTATCTTGCGGTTGCGGAGTCGGCGCTCGAGGACTTCGCGGCCGAGGTCGGCGCGGAGTCGGCGTGCCTCGTCGAGGCTTTGGCGTATCTTGGTGCGGGCCTTGGAGGTCTGTACGAGCTGGAGCCAGTCCTTCTTGGGCGTCTGCGAGGGGGAGGTGAGGATTTTCACTGTGTCGCCGCTGCGCAGGCGGTACGAGATTTTCTCGTAGCGGCCATTGACGTTTCCGCCGGTGCAGCGCCAGCCGACGGCGGTGTGTACGGCGAAGGCGAAGTCGAGCAGAGTGCTCTGCGGGGGTAGGCGGAGCAGGTCGCCGCCGGGGGTGAAGGCATAGACTTCCTGCTGTCCCTCGGCGTGCCAGGGGGCTTCGGCTCCGGCGGGGGCGCCCTGTTCGAGGACGTCGCGGACGCGGTTCATCCAGCGGTCGGCGGCGGAGGCTTTGCCCCCCTTGTAACGCCAGTGGGCGGCCAGGCCCTTCTCGGCCACCAGGTCCATGCGGCGGGAGCGGAACTGCACCTCCACCCACTTGTCCTCGGGGCCGAGCACGGTGATGTGGAGCGACTCGTAGCCGTTGCTCTTGGGGAAGGATAGCCAGTCGCGCATGCGGTCCGGGTCGGGACGGTACATGTTGGCGAGGATGGAGTAGCCGAGCCAGCAGTCGCTCTTCTCGCGCTCGGGCGGGGAATCGACGATGACGCGGATGGCAAACAGGTCGTAGATGTGGTCCATGTCCACCTTCTTGTTCATGACCTTGTTCCAGATGGAGAAGATGGACTTGGTGCGGCCTTTTATGGTGAAGCGCAGCCCGGCGGCCTGGAGGCGTTCGCTGACGGGGCCGATGAAGCGGGCTATGTAGGCGTCGCGGGAACGCTTGGTCTGGCTCAGGCGGCGTGCGATTTCCTTGTATGTGGGGCGGTCGGTGTATTTGAGCCAGAGGTCCTCGAGCACGGACTTGATGCCGTAGAGGCCAAGGCGGTGTGCGAGCTCGGAGTACAGCACGCGGGCCTCTGTGGCGACTTCGCGCACCCACTCCTGGTCGGGGTGGAGGTTGATGCGGCGCATGAGTACCAGGGAGCGGACGATGAGGGCCATGACGACGCGGATGTCGTCGCTTAGGGCCAGCAGCAGGCCGGAGTAGTTCTCCTGGTGCCCCATGGTGTGTGCGGCGGCAAAGGTTTCGACTTTTGCCATGCGGGTGGCGAGCAGGGCGGTGTCGTCGCCGAACCGGGCGCGGACTTCCTCCTCGCCGGCGAGGCTGGCCTGCAGGGCGCCGGAGAGCAGGATGGAGGCGATGACGAGGCCCTCGGCGCTTACCTCGCCGGCGAAGGTGGCGGCCATGTCCAGGCGCATCGCCAGGCGCGGCAGGCGGTGGTCGTCGTGGGTGTCGGGGCAGTCTGCGGCCTTGCGCCACAGTTCCTTGAGCTGGGCGTATTGGTCTTCGGGGCAGTTGTCGCGGACCACTGTCGCCACCTGGCGGAGCAGCCCTTGGATTTCGCTCTTTTCCTCGGGATTCAGCATATGCTCAGTGTGTTCGGATGAAGTGGAATATGGTGTCGTATGCGGCGTCGCGCACGGGACGGGCGGAGAGGATGAGGTCGTGCAGGCCGCTGTCGATGGTGGCCACTACGGGGTTGTGACCCAGTGTCAGGCCGACCTTCTGGAGCATTGCGGGGTCGAGCACGGCGTCGCCATGCTGGAAGTCGGGTGTCCAGTCGCAGCCGCTCACCCGCCGGGAGCTGTGCATGACCAGGATCGGAACGGCGATGTGGTGGGCGTGCTTGCGCAGCCTCCCCTGGCTGTTGTTGACGCAGTGGATCCAGGAGGCGGTGACGGGCGGAGAGTATATCATCTTCCAGGCGGTGTCGTAGGTCCACTCGCCGTGGTACTGGCGGAGCAGGGAGTAGGCGTAGCCGTCGCAGTGGCTCTGCTTGATTTTCGTATTGGGAGAGATGCGTCCCCACAGGCTGACGATGGGGATGAGTAGGTTGCGGTAGGATGCGGGGAAGTTCCATTCCAGGAATGGAGAGTCAGTGACGACGCGGTTGGCTCCGAGGCGCGCCCCCCGTTCTGAGGCCATGTAGGCCACCGTCAGGCCGCCGGTGCTGTGTCCCGACAGGGTGATGTCGACGTTGCCGTCGGCGCGGATCTGGGCGAGCGCCGAGTCGATGTCGGCGAAGTACTCGCGCATGTCGCGTATGTTGAACGGGTACTGCCAGGACTCGAGGCTGCGGCCGTAGCGGCGCAGGTCCACGGCGTAGAAGTTGTAGCCGCTGTCGGCGAATTGTCGCCCCATCTCGGCCTGGAAGAAGTAGTCGTTGAAGCCGTGCACGTACAGGTAGGCGCGGTGCGAGGGGCGGCGGGCGCGCATGCGGACTATTGTGGAGCGGCAGGGGCCGTCGAAGGCGATGCCCTGGTCGACGTACCGGGCCTCGTAGCCGGGCAGGATGTCGGCGTGCCAGGCCGTGTCGATCGGCTCGGCGCGACGCTCCGGACGGTTGGCGTAGGCCATGGCGGCCAGCAGAATCGCGAGAAAGGGCAGTAGTTTTCTCATTGTTTATAGAGAGCAGAGAGTTTCACTCTGCGAAGTTACACATTTTTTTATATAACAAGCGTCAGGAGACGGGAGTTGTATGTGAGTCTGCGAGAGTGACTTGTGAATGAAAAAAGGGCGCTCTGCCTTCGGAGCGCCCTTCTGGATTGGAAAATTGTGGAAAACGAGTTATCTGATTATGACTTTGCGGCAGGAACCGTCGCTTAGTCGTTGGATTAACAGGCCCTTGGCGTTGGCGCTGGCGGGCTTGCCGTCGATGGTGAAAGTGGCGGTGACGTAGGGTTCGGCACCGTCGGCGTCGATGGATCCGACACCGCTGGCATCGCCCTGGATGTCGCCGAATTTCTTCCAGATGGCTGCTGCCTTGTAGGCATCCACCGAGCCGGCGGGCACGTGTAGGGTGATGGCTTCGTATGCCTCGGCAGCCACCAGTTCCTGGGTCAGTACGGCCGGGGTTGGGTTGAGCACGGTGATGTTGAAGAGCTTCTCGTTGAGGGCGAATGGCTCCTTGCCGTAGGCGCGCACGGTGGAGGGAATCACGATGGAGTCGAGGGCGGGGAGGTTGGTGAAGGCCTGGTCGCCGATGCTGTCGAGGCCCTCGTTGAGGGTGATCTGCGATAGGGCGGGATTGTTGTTGAATGCCAGCAGGGAGATTATCTTGGTGCCTTTGCCGGTGCGGACGCTCTTCAGGGGTGTGCCGGAAGCGAAGGCCCAGTCGCCGATGACGCGCAGACGGTCGGGGAGCACGAGGTTCACGAAGGCCGTCTTGAAGAAGGCCGTGAAGCCGATTGAGTCCAGCTGCTCGGGAAAGCGGAAGGTTTCCTCGCTGATGGCGTTGGAATAGAAGGCGGCACGCTCGATGGATCGGATGCCGTCGGGCAGGGTCACCTTGCTGAGCCTGACGTCGTAGTTGAAGAGCTGGTCGGGAACGACGGTGATGCCTTCGCCGAGGCTGGCCTCGGTCAGGCTGTTGTTCTGGTAGCAGATGGCGGCGCCCATGGTCTTCAGGGAGCCGGGGAAGTGTATGGAGGTGATGGCGGTGCAGCCCAGGAAGGCTGAGTCGTCGATGCGCTCAAGGCCTTCGTTGAGGGAGACGCTGGTAAGGCCGGTGCAGTTGGTGAAGGCCTGCTTGCCCAGGTGGCGCATGGAGGCTGGGAAGGAGACGCTGGTAAGGCCGGTGCAGCCCTGGAAGCACATGCGGCCGATGGTGGCGATGCCGCTGCCGAGGTTGACCTCCTTCAAGCCGGTGCACTGGTAGAATGCAATCTCGCCGAGTGTGCGCAGGCTCGCCGGGAGGGTGGCGGAAGTGATGCCGGTCATGCTCATGAAGGTGTAGTCGTCGATGCGCTCAACACCTTCCGGTATGGTCACGGCGCCCTGGCGCAGGTACGAGAATAGGATGCGGCGTCCGTCCTTTGTCATGAGGTATCCTCCGTCGGCCTTGTAGGAGGCATTGGCGGCTGCCACCTGCAGGTCGGTCAGGCCGAACGAGCACGTGATGGCTTTTACGCCGATCTTGGTGACGGAGGCCGGGATGCTGAGGGAGGTCAGCTTGCTGGAGTAGAGGCAGAGGGAGTCGAGAGTCTCGATGCCGGCGGGCAGGGTGATGGCGGTGAACTTGGCGCCGCGCAGCGACGACACTCCGAGAGTCTTCACCGTCGCGGGCACGGTGAAGGCAGTGTCCGTCTTGCCGCAGGGGTAGGAGATGAGGCGAGAGCCGGTGTTGTCGTAGAGGATGCCGTCGACGGTCTTGTAGGCCGATGAGTTTTCGGGGGCGTTGATGGCAGTCAGGCCGGAGCAGCTGTACCAGGGGTTGTCGCCGATGACGGTGACAGTGGAGGGTATGTCGAAGCCGCCGGTGAGCTTGGCGCACTCGCCGAAGGCCTCGTCGCCGATTTCGCGCAGCGAGGGACTGGAAATGGTGAGCGTGGCCAGCGAAGCGCATTTCTGGAACGCAGTCGCGTCGATGACCTCCACGCCCTTGAGGGTGGCCGAGCGGAGCATGCCGCAGCTCTTGAAGGCCGACGGGCCGATGTACTTGATGTTCTCGCCCGCAGTGAGGGAAGTTACGCGTGCCAGGCCCTGGAAGGCACTTTCAAGCACGCCGTCCACGGCGTAGGTCGTTTCCTGGTACGTGACCTCGGTCGGCAGCGTGAGTGCGCCTTTGGGAGTGGCGGAGTAGCCTTGTATCCGGGCCGTGCGGGTCTCCGTGTCGAGGAGGAATATCAGCTTGGTCGCCGAGTCGGTGTAGACAACTTTCTCCGCCCATGCCGGTGAGGCCAGGAGGAGTGCCGTCATGGCAGTAAGTAGAATTCTTCTCATATTCTCATGCTTTGTTTGTGAATTTTAGTAACTTTGCGCCGGATGGTGCAATGCTCGTCCGACGCCGCAAAGTTACGATACGATAACTGATGCCGCAAGTTGATTTTTTCAGTTGAATTAAATAGTGATGATATCGGCGCCGCTGCGTCGCGACATTGACAAAATTCCACATGGAACTGAGAGAAATACTGTGCAGGTATAAAAAGCTTTCCCATAAGTGCCTGTCGGAAGTCGAGCGTCACTGCGAACTGTTCACTGCAGAGCGCGGCGAGGACGTGGTGCGCCAGGGCAGCGATAGCCATCATATATATTTTTTGGCGTCGGGAACGGTGCGCGTGGGCCTGAAGAAGGGGCGCAAGGAGGATACGGTGTGCTTCGGAGGCGGAGGCGATGTGTTCTTCTCGCTCCATGCCTGGTGGAGTGGGGAACCGGCGGCTTATTCGCTGGGTGTGCTGGAGGCGTGCAGCGGATGGAAGATAACCTTCGATTCCTGGCGCAGGCTTGAACAGTGCCATCCGGAGCTGGTGGACTGGATGCGGACCCTGTTGGCCGAACAGCTGTACAGCTTCGAGCGGCTCTACCGCAGCTTTGCCATGACCACGCCGGCCGAGCGGCTCAGCGCATACTGGGACTCGACTCCGGCCTCGCTGCGCAACATACCCCCTGCCATCTTGAGCCGGGTGGTGCCGCTCAAGTATGTAGCCCAGTACCTGGGTATGGCGCAGCAGACCCTTTCGCTGCTCCGCAGGCGCCTGGTGGGCAAGTAGCAGCAGGCGCCGATGGCTTTTCTCGTTGCCACCGGCGCCCGTTTTTTCAGTGTTGGGACGTTATCGCCCGGAGGGGAGAATGAGTCGGTATAGCTCGCGGATCCAGAGGACGAGGGAGCTGGCGCCGACGATGATGACGAAGTCGAGGGCGCCGGAGCCGTTCCAGTGCCAGTCGGCGGTGTGCAGCATCGGGGCGCAGTTGAAGAAGTCGTATGCGATCTCGGTGATGAAGAGCTGGCCGATGACGATGATGGCCACGATGGACCAGAAGCCCTGGCTCATCTTCAGCGAGAAGATGCTCTTTCCTGTCTTGAAGCAGCGGGTGCAGAACATATACCAGAAGTGTGTCCAGACGAAGATGGAGAAGAGTAGTGTGGCCTCGTAGGCGGTCATGCCGGGTGCGGCCTTGGCCGGGGCGTGGAAGAGCTGGACCATGGAGGTGACGTCCATGGCGTTGAAGATGCAGTAGAAGCCAAGGGTTATGGCGAAGAAGATGATTCCTACGCCGAGCAGTTCGGCCATCATGGGCCGGGTGAGGATGAAGGCGCGGCGGTCGCGCGGCTTTTCGCGCATCACGTCGGGGGCGGGGGGCAGCGAGGCCAGGGCCATGGCGCCGAAGGTGTCCATAATCAGGTTCACCCACAGCATCTGCGTGACGGTCAGCGGCGACTCGTTGCCGATGAATGAGCCGATGAGCACCAGGAAGCAGGCCGCCACGTTTACGGTGAGCTGGAATAGCAGGAAGCGCTGGATGTTCTGGTAGAGGCTGCGGCCCCACATTACGGCGCGGCCGATGGAGGAGAAGGAGTTGTTGATGATGGTGATGTCGGAAGCCTCCTTGGCCACTGAGGTGCCGTCGCCCATCGAGAGGCCGACGTGAGCAGTCTTGAGGGCCGGGGCGTCGTTGGTGCCGTCGCCGGTGACGGCCACCACCTCGCCGTTGGCCTGCAGGGCCTCCACGAGCCGCTTCTTGTCAAGCGGGCGGGCGCGGGCGATGATCTTAAGGCCGCCCACGCGCTCCTTTAGCTCCTCGTCGCTGAGGCGGGCGAACTCCGGTCCGGTGATGATGCTGTCGTCGCCGTCTTCGTGGTCGTGCCATAGACCGATCTGGCGGCCGATTTCCTTGGCGGTGCCGGGGGTGTCGCCGGTTACGATCTTGACCTTGACGCCGGCGTCGACGACTTCGCGTACGGCCTCGGGCACGTCGGCGCGCACCGGGTCGGAGATGGCCACGATGCCCAGGAAACGGAGGTTGAGAGTCGAGGGTTGAGAGTTGAGAGTTTCCAGCGACTGGCCGTCGGCGAGTTCGGCGTAGGCGAAGCCGAGGGTGCGCATGGCCATGTTCTGGTACTCGAGCAGCTGGGCGTCGATTTCGGCTTTGGTCACTCCGGCGGTGTCGGAGCACATTCCGAAGACAATCTCGGGGGCGCCCTTGACGTAGAGGATGCGCTTGCCGGTGGCCGACTGTACGATCGTGGCCATGTACTTGCGTTCGGTAGTGAATGGCAGCTCCTCAAGGCGCCGGGCGCTGTCGCGCAGCCGGCGGTAGTCGACGCCGCGCTCACGCAGCCATAGCAGCAGAGCCCCCTCGGTGGGATTGCCGAGCACCGACACGTGGCCCTCGCTGTCGTCGAGCTGGGCGGTGGAGTTGACGGCGATGCCTTCCTCGAGCACCTCGTCCGAGGGGTTGCCGAAGAACCTGGATTCGTAGACCTGCATCTGGTTCTGAGTCAGCGTGCCGGTCTTGTCGGTGCAGATGACGGTGGTGGCGCCCATGGTCTCGCAGGCGTGCATCTTGCGCACCAGGTTATTAGTCTTGAGCATGGCGCGCATGGAGTATGCCAGCGAAAGGGTTACGGCCATCGGCAGGCCCTCGGGCACGGCCACCACGATGAGAGTGACGGCCACCATGAGCGTCTGCAGTGTGTGGGCCAGCAGGGTAGACCAGGTGGTGCTGTCGGCTCCGGGGTTGATGAGTGCAAAGGCTCCGCACACCATGGCGAAGAATAGCACGAAGAAGCCCACGATGGTCAGGATGCACTTGGTCCGCGACCAGTCATCGAACTTTCTGATTACCAGGAAGAAGAATAGTGCCACGGGAATTATCAGCAGCCACGCCGGCCACTGGCCCCATCCCATGAAGTGGATGAGCTGGGCCACGATGATTACGCCCGCGAAGATGTAGGAGGCGTTGGTAATCCAGTCGGCCAGTCCGTCGAGCTGCTCGTTGAGGGGAGTCTTGACGGAGTCGTCGATCTGTGCCTCCTCGAAGACTTTTCCCATTTCGGTGGCATCGCCTACCTTGAGGACGCGCATCACGCCGTGGCCCTCCATGACCTTGGTGCCGCGCAGCACGTGGTTGGAGGGATAGGTGGCCTCGGGGTCGAAGTCGGCGGGGTCGATAGTCTTGCGGCAGTGGGGCTCGCCTGTGAGCGTGGACTCGTCGACGCTCAGCGTTACGGCGTCAAGCAGTTCGCCGTCGGCCGGAATCTCGTCTCCGGTGTTGAGGACGACGATGTCTCCCACCACCACGTCCTTGCGCGGGATGGTGGTCATGGAGCCGTTGCGCAGCACCTCCACCGCCTCGTCGTCGTTTACCTGGTTGAGAATCTTGAATGCCTTGTTGGCCTTCTGCTCGAACAGGAAGCCCAGGCCAGTGGCCAGCAGGATGGCCACGAAGATGCCGATGGGCTCGAAGAAGACTTTCCAGTCCTGGCCGAGGCCGAAGTACTCGTAGAAGGAGATGCCGATCGAGAGCACTCCGGCGATGAGCAGAATGATGATGAGCGGGTCGGAGAACTTCACCAGGAACTGTTTCCACCATGGCTCCCGCGCTGGCGGGGTGAGTACGTTGGCACCGTGCCTGAGGCGGCTCTCCGACACCTGCGCGTCTGTCAGGCCGCTGTAGTTTTTGGTCTGTGACATATATTGTGTGTTATCAGTCGAAGCTTTAATGCCGCAAAGGTACTCAAAAAAATTGAGAGTTGTGTGTGGGCGCAGCTATACCTCTGTCACAGGTGTCCGCTTTAGCTTGGCTCGTTCCCACACCTTTCAGCAGAGGAAAGCGTAGCGGCCGGGACCGGGGTCTTGTCCGATGTATTCGAAGTCGGGGGATGTGAAGGTCTCGAGTCCGGCGGAGTTGGTGATTCCGGCCTCGAGAAGCTGGCGGATGAATAGGCCGCGGCGGTCCTTGAGGCGCTCGGCGCGGGGTGTGGTGAGCTTTCCCGAGTCGCTGTAGGTGCGCAGCTCCACAAAGGCTATGCTGCCAAGGCCGCGCAGCAGTTTCCAGTCGAAACAGGCCTGGGCGTCGGCCGGCAGCACCACTATCAGTGTGGAGTCGGGGTTCTCTTTGAGGTGGCGGCCCACCAGCATGGTCAGCTTAGGCTTCCATAACTTCTTCAGCGAGCCCTCAATGCCCGGTACGACAGCGCCGAATTCCAAACGGTACGGACGGATGATGTCGTCGGGGCGGAGCAGCCCGTAGGCCGACGACACGATACGCAGTCGGGAGTTGAGCGTCGAGATTTGAGAGCCGATGGTTGCGGCGTCGAGGCTGCGGAACACCACGCCGGTGAAGGCGCCGATGGCCGGCAGGCCGAGTGAGGTGTGTGTGAAGGCGCGGGCCAGCTCTACGGCTGTCAGACCCAGGCGTCCCGAGGAGTGAAGCATTGCAGCCGCCTCGCCGGGGGTCATCTCGGCCACCGAGGCCATTATCTCGCGTGCCTGCGCCTCGAAGATCGGTTCGCTACCGCGTAGCGACGAAACGCTGTGCAGCTCGTCGTTCATGCTCTTGGATTCCGCTATCAATATCATATCATTTCAAATTAACAATGAACAACACAGCGACGCACCGACGAGCGTGAAGCCTGTCGTTAGAATTGAAAAACGGCACCGGGCCGCAGCCTCGACGCCGTTTTGTCGCACATCATTGTTTTATTATAAGGGTCAGAGTCTGCGACAAATGTCCCTCTGCATATTAAACAACTCAACGTGACGAAGGTTTAGACCCCGTTCCACAAAATTTGTTAAACGGGGTCTTGCCTTTATTTCTTTGTTCGCATGGCATGTCCGTCGCCTTTGCGGTCCTTGCCGGTGTAGGCGTGATGGCCGTGGCGCCCTTTCTTGTTGCCGAAGGCCTTGCCATCGCGCTGGCCCTTGTTCTTGCGCAGCTCCTTCTGCTGCTCACGGTTGGCCTGGTACTTGGCGAACTGCTCGGGGGTGAGCACCTGCTGCAGCTGTTTGTCGGTGTTGGCGCGGGCCTCCTGGCGGAGCTTGCGCTCACCCTCCCTGACGGCCTGGCGCTGGCGCTGTACGATGGATTTCACGGAGTCTTTCTGTGCCTGGGTGAGTTCGATGCCTTCCATGGCGCGGACCATGGGGCTGCCGGGCTTGCCGCCTCGCCTGGTGCAGTTCTTGGCGCCTCGGCCGGGGACGCAGCTGTCGGGGGCGCATGCCTGGGTGCAGACGGTGGGGCAGTGCTGCTCGCTGAGTGCCTTGGACTTGGAGTAATTCTTGTCGGACTGGGCCAGGGCGATGCCGCCGCCGGCTATCATAGCTGTGCCGAGAGTGGCTGCCAGCATTATGTTCTTGAACTTGGTCATAATAGTTTGATGTGATTGTGTGTTTCGGTTTTTATGATGCCGTAAGGTCGGATTCTGCAGGATATCGTTTCCTTGCGGTTTCATGTATGGGACACGGCAAAGCGCCGGAAGTTTAACCCTCCGGCGCTTTTTAACCTTCTTTATGTATTTGTCTGAAAGGACGTTAAAGGATGACCTTGAACGCCTGTTTAAGGGCTTAAAATGAGGGCGCTCCGAAATGATGCCGGGGCGCCCTGCGGGTGGTTTATTGAATCGGTATTACTTTATCAGGGTGTCGAGGTCGGTGTAGAAGGCGGGGTCTTCGCCGACGTAAATCTTCTGGATCTGTCCCTTGGGGTTGATGAGGACCTTGGTGGGGAATGCCTGCACGCCGTAGGCTTCCATGACACCGCCGGTGGTCTGCGCGTTGTAGACGTTGACCCAGGGGAGGGCGTACTTCTTGACGGCGGCGCGCCAGTTGGCCTCGGGGTCGTTGCAGTCCACGCCGATGATCTCGAGCTTGCCCTTATACTTCTCGTAGGAACTCTTGAGTCCTGGGAATCCCTTGATGCACCAGGGGCACCAGGATCCCCAGAAGTCGAGGATCACCCACTTGCCCTTGAAGGAAGAGAGCTTGACGGTCTTGCCGTCAAGGTCGGGGAGGGCGAAGTCGGGAGCCTTGACGTGGCCGGCCTCCATCTCGGCGCGCTGTTTCTCTGCGGCCTGCCGAGTCTCGGCGCGCTTGACGCTGTTCTGCAGCATGGGATAGAGGAGGCAGGTGGTGGCGTCGCCGGTGAGGGTGGGGGCGTACTGCAGCAGGTTTTCGTCCTCCATGTTGAGCACGGCCCAGGTGGCGCCGCACATGCCGGGATTGGCCTTGACGTATTCGACGAGAATCTTGTCGGCGGCGGCGTTGGCGGCCGATGCGGCGGCCTCGTCGTTATTCTCGAGAGCCTTGGAGTAGTCGGCGTATGGGCCCTTAAGCTGCTCCTGGAGCACTGCCACCTGGTCGAGCATCGGGGTGCCGGTGATGAGGTATGAACCATCGGCGGCGATGGAGACGTTGATCTTGTCGGTTGGGCTGGCGTAGAAGCGGGTGGCGCGGCGGCTGCCCAGGCGCAGGTCGTAGCGCTGGGGCTCGGTGCCGGTCGTGGGTACGGTGAAGTCGGCGGTGACGACGGTGGTGGTAATGGCGGGTTGCAGGTCGCGGCGGCTCTTGGTCATGACGTCGCTGAGGCTGACGGCGGATACTGTCAGCGTGTCGCCGGCCAGCTGGGGCGCGGCGGTGACCATGATGTCGGCCTTGGCGGCGCCAAGGCTGCATAGGGCCACGCCTGCCAGGAGTATCTTCTTCATATTAAAAGGTGCTTTTTCATTATTAACTCAAAATGCACGGGTTTGTTGTGCTGTATGGCTGAGTGCTGAGAGTACAGCTCACTGCAGGCCTCTAACGGTCCCTCGGCTCTACTTGCGCTTTTTGGATGTGGTCTTCTTCTTGGTCGTAGTTTTCTTCGTGGTGGTCTTCTTGGCGGTGGTGGCCTTCTTGGGATGCAGGAACTCGGAACCATCGTTTCCGGGGGTGCCGGCGGCAGGCATGGTGTAACCGTCCTTGGTGGCCCGTTTGCTCATGTTGTCGATGCGCTTGGTGAGCTCGGGATGGTCGGAGAAGAGGTTGTTGACGAACGAGGAGGCCTGCGGGGAGGCGTTCTCTATCTTCTCCATTCCGACGAATGCCATGGCCATGGCCCAGGGATTGCGCCCGTTGGCCTTTAGGAAGTCGTAGCCGTAGTCGTCGGCCTGCGACTCCTGCTTGCGGCTGTACTTGGCCGACATCATTTTATCGGCCAGGTCGCCGAGCTGGGAATCGGTGAGGGTGGCGACGATGCCGCCGGCGGTGCCGGCGATGCCGTCGCGCAGGGCGGAGTTGATCAGAGCCTGCTTGAAGGCTTTCTTGGTGTCGTGGTGGGCCACGTGGCCGAGCTCATGGCCGATGACGCCGAGTACTTGGTCGTCGGTCATGATGTCCATCAAGCCGGAGTAGACGCGTACGCTGCCGTCGGCGCAGGCAAAGGCGTTGACGTCGTTGGTCTTGTAGACCTTGAAGTTGAGGGGGATGCCGTCGACCGACTTCAGACCCTTGGTGATGCTGTCGAGGCGGATGGCATAGGGGTCGTTGGCGGCGCAGACGGTGTTGGCGGAGTCGAGCTTGTGGACGTACTGGCTGATGTACTGGGCCAGGGCGTCGTCGCTGATGGTTCCGGCCTGGAGCACCTTGGCGCCGGCGCCAAGCAGGCGCCCCCAGTCCTGGGCCTGGGCCGGCCGGGTGCCTAAGAATGCGCCGAGCAGCACTGCGGCGCAGAGTATCAGTTTCTTCATGATCTGTGTGTTTTCGTTGATTATCTGGATTGTAAACAAAAAAAGGATGCAAACTGGTTGCATCCTTTGTGGGTAGGGTGGAAGATGGGGCTCGAACCCACGACCTACGGAACCACAATCCGTCGCTCTAACCAACTGAGCTACATCCACCATGAAAACTGTGCATAGGAGCCTCTGCCCTTTTTGCGCTGCAAAGTTACGGCTTTTTCCGTAACCGTGCAAGTCTTTGGCGAAAATTTTTTTCAAACTAAGGATGCCTCGACAGAGGCCGATAGGCTAAGGGGTTGACTTATCGGGCGTTGCAGGTGGGTTGTGCCATGCTCTCCGAAATCCCAAAGGGTCAAGTCGAAGGTTATGGCGTTAGACATAAGCACCACGAAGAAAAGAGGATTTTCTTCGTGGTTGAAGCGCATAGACTTACCGGCGTGGATAAGGATGAGACCTGGCGCATCGTTCACACGCCATGAGCGGTTTTCTACGTCCTTGATGCCGCCGCATATAGGCGAAGCCCAAAGTTGCGGTATGGATATGCACATATTATTGAGCAACTTGGTTATATGCTTGATTAAACACACGTTGATTGACAAATGCCTGAAACTGCGGGTTGTCGAGATAGTTGCGGGCAAATTCCGTTTTCTCGCTTAACAGTTCGACAACGATTTGGAATAAAGCGTTGTTAGATTCTATCTCTGCCATTTGTTCGTCGCTTCGGCGAACGGCGTTTGAGAAGTTTTCGTTGGCAGCGAGGCGTTCCGGCAATTGGCGAATCTGCTCGATGGCTTCTTCCGGGTGCTCCCATTCAATGCCCCCGAAGGTGGCGTTGAACTCTTCCAAAATATTCGAGAGCTTATCGAAGTCGGGGTCAGAGGTCGAGCCACCGCCTCCGACGGGAACGGGGTCAATGCCTGTATCTTCGTTCTCCATCTGGAACTGCGCCTCGGCTTGTTTGATTGAACGGTATTGGTCGAAGTCGATAGCGTCAATCAAACCCTCGGTCCAGTCTTCACGCGGTATGCGCGGAAGTTTGGCGGCAAGCAGATGCAGGTAAATATACATTTTCTCCCAATATGCAGAGCTTTGCGGTATGACGGCGGCAAGGAAAGGATAGATTCTGTTATAGCCTTTGATTGCACTCTTGCAGTCAATCTTGCCGTCATCACCAAGCTCTTTGAACCGTTCGACAGCGGCATCGAGTATTGGGTCGAGCATTGTGCGGTCTTGCTCTGAGAGATAGATGCGGTTGATTTCTTCCACCTCGTCCATAGTGAAGATATTATATTCTTCAATCTTGGCGAGAAGGTCGTTGAGCTTGTTGGGGTCAGTCTCCCGGTTAAGGTTGGTAGCTTTGTAATACTTTTGGAAGGCTTCGGCCACAAGCTGCGTGTTGCCCGCGAAGTCGAGCACGAAAGTGTCTCGCTTCTTCGGGTGGCAGCGGTTAAGGCGAGAAAGAGTCTGAACTGCCTTAACATCACTCAGCACCTTGTCTACATACATTGTATGGAGCAAAGGCTGGTCGTAGCCGGTCTGGAATTTGTCGGCCACAATGAGTATGCGGTAAGGGTCTTGCCCCATGCGTTCTTCGATTTCCGACGAGGGGAAGCCATTGACCGATGCCTCGTTAACCATTTTGCCGTTGTATTCCTTTTCGCCGGAGAAAGCGACAATGGCCTTGAACGGGCTGTTGCGTTCACGCAATTTCTTTGAAATGGAGTAGAAGAAATCGATGGCGCGGATGATGCTTGATGTCACTACCATTGCGCGGGCCTGACCGCCGACCTTGCCTTTGTTAATTACGTTTTCGTGGAAGTGTTCGACGATGATACGGGCTTTCGACTCGATGGTTTCGGGCTGTGCCTCGACCCATGCGCGGATTTTTGCCGATGCTTGTTTCTTGTCAAATTCCGGGTCTTCCTCAATGGCACGGACTACCTTGTAGTAGCTCTGATACGGTGTGTAGTTCTGCAACACGTCCATGATAAAGCCTTCTTCGATAGCTTGCTTCATTGAATAGACGTGGAACGGTACGTGTTGAATATTGCCCTCGGAGTCGGGAGGCAACGGCGTACCGAACATTTCGAGGGTCTTGTTCTTCGGAGTGGCTGTGAAAGCGTAATAGTTGGCATTGGCCGCCATTTTGCGACCCGCAACAATCTTGGCGATTTTATCTTCGAGGTCTTCGTCGTCCTCCGAGGCATTGCCGCTGACACCGATGTTCATTTTCGCCGACATAGAGCCGTTCTGCGAACTGTGGGCTTCGTCGATGATGATGGCGAAACGGCTGTTTTTCAGCGTTGAGCCTATTGCGTCGAGAATGAACGGGAATTTGTGTACTATCGTGATGATGATTTTCTTACCGCCTTTGAGGGCAGACGCGAGGTTTTCGCTGCTGTCGGCCCATGCCACTACATTAGAGAGCTTTTGGAATGAGCGGATGTTGTCGCGTATCTGCTTGTCGAGGTTGACACGGTCGGTAACGACAATTACGCTGTCAACCACCGGCTGATTGCCCTTCAACAGGCCGACAAGCTGATATGCGAGCCAAGTAATTGAGTTGGACTTGCCCGAACCGGCTGAGTGTTGAATGAGGTAACGGTGGCCCACTCCTTTCTCTTTGGTTTCCTTAAGGAGTCGGCGCACCACTTCGAGCTGATGATAACGGGGCCAAATCACCTTTGTTTTGGTCTTGACGTCCTTTCCCTTGATTACCTGTGCGAAGTCTTCGAGGATATTGCTGAGGCTTTTCTTTGTCAGAACATCTTCCCAAAGGTAGGCGGTTTTCAGTCCGTTAGGATTGACCGGGTTACCTTTGCCGCCGTTGTTGCCCTTGTTGAACGGCAGGAACCAACTGCCTTTCCCGGCAAGCATCGAGCACATGGCGATGTCGGTATCATCGACGGCGAGATGCACGGCGCAGCGCTTGGGCTTGAAAAGCAGGTCTTTGGGGTCGCGGTCGTTCTGATACTGCGCCTTGGCGTTTTCGATTGTCTGGCCGGTAAAGTGATTTTTCAGCTCCATTGTCACCACAGGCAGACCGTTGATAAACAATGCCACGTCGATAGAGAGCATTGTGTCGGTAGGGCTGTAATGAAGCTGACGGATAACGGTAAAATCGTTATCCTCGTAGAGCCGTTTTGCCGTGGGGTTTAGTTCACTCGGCAAAACATAATAGAGGTCAAAATGGAGTGTGATATAGCGGAAGCCTTTGCGCAACACGTCGGTCACACCGCGTCTGGTGATTTCATCACGAAGGCGAGTGAAGAATTTGTTGCGTTCCGAGGGAGTGTCGAACACACGCAATTCTTCGGCCTTTTCGGGCTGGGTACGGCGTATGAACGCCTCCACGCGGTCGGGAAGCAGAGCGTATGTTTTGTTATATTCAGAGCTGCCGCCCTGATTGTAACCGTTGACATCGCGCAGATAGTCAACGATAATATCTTCGAGTCCTTTTTCGGTGGTGTTAACGGCCATGTCAATCCTCCATTCCGTGAATTAGTTTGAATTTTTCGCGTGTAATTTCGATCTCGCGGCGCAGTTCATCCTCCGTGGGCATCACAAGGTCATATTTAGCCTGAAATACGCCAATGTCCTTGCGGTCGCCAAGTGTATACCTTATAACCGCATCGTTCTTCTTGGCGCAGAGAATGATGCCGACTGTAGGATTGTCGTCCGGCTGGCACACGTCCATATTGTAGTAATTTACATATAGCTGCATCTGCCCAACGTCGCTGTAGTCAGCTTTTCCGGTTTTCAGGTCAATAATGATATAACTGTGCGTTATGGTGTTATAGAAGACCAGGTCTGGGTAGAAGCTCTGTCCGTCAATTGTAATTCGCTTCTGACGTCCTACAAAAGCAAATCCTCGCCCAAGTTCAAGCATGAAATCTTGAAGATGAGAAATCAAGGCGCTCTCCAGCTCACTCTCTTTCCATTCGGTGTCTTCTTCCGCACCGACAAATTCAAGAATGAATGGATCGTGAATCAGCGTCAAAGGATCGAACTGCTCGGGCTTTGCGGGGAGGTTTGCCTTGATAATCCCTTCTACAACCGAGTCATCGCGATGAGTCGACAGAAGACGCTCATAATACTGGGTATATATTTGCCTTTCAAGCTGCCTGACGCTCCAGTTACCTTGGGCTGCTTCCTCTGCGTAGTACTTGCGAGCCTTGGGATTGTCCACTCTCATCAAAAGTCTGTAATGTGACCAGCTCAATTGGCTACACAGTGTGTGGCAATTTGGGAAAGTCACATAAAATTGCCTCATATTCTTAAGATTAGAGTAAGTGAATCCCTTGCCAAATTCAACGGTGAGTTGACTTGCCATACGTTTCAGCAAACCGTCGCCATAGGCGGCGCGTTCAGAGCCTCCTTGAGCCTCGACTATCAATCGGCCCACATTCCAGTATGCCTGAACCATTGCGGCATTGGCAGTAGCGTAGACTTTGCGCCTTGCTTCTGTCAGAATAGCTCGGATGTCGTTCAATAGCGACTTTCCCTCATTTGGTTTTATTTTTGAAAGATTATTCATGGTTGTTGAGGTTTTGAACATTTAACTGCCCTGTCACCACGTCGGCAATAAGGCGTTGCTTGTATTCTGTAAGGAAGTCAATCTCGGCACGGAGGTTGGCAATCATTTCATCAATCGCGGAGTTCTTCTGCTGAATATATTCCACAATCGCTTTCTGTTCCTCGATGGGAGGCAGAATAATTTCTAACTTACGCAACCCTTGATAATTTAGATTTTGGCGAAGTCCTCCGCCCATAGAATAAAAGACTTTTTTCAGATCATATGAATGGAGCATATTATAAAAATACACAGGGTCGAAATCTTGATTGATTTCAAGACAAACATAAGCTGAAGTTATTATACCTTCTTCAGTTACAAGTCCAACTCTTAGACTCTTATGGTCGTTTTGAAGGTCTGTAAGTCGAAGAATTATATTGCCAGGTTCAACAACTTGATATGTGTCAAATGATTCTGGAAGTAAGCCGTCTGTTGTATTAATATCTTTACGGACAATACGCCCGTAACTTAGTGATAAAAGATTCTGGTGATGAATTTCCTTATTCGAGATGCAATGCTCTTTAGCAAGCTGAAATAGGTATTTTATTTCCCAGTGTGCAGGTATCTGACCTATCCACGGAATGCCGCTGTCTTTCATCGGCACATCGGGGTTTAAGCCCCGTGTGACGACGTTTGCGATTTCGGTCTGTTTTAGCTCGTCAAGCAGACGTAACTCTCTCTCTCTCTCTCTGTTGCGCATCAATACTTAAAGTTTTAGTTGAAAGAAATTCAACGATTTTCTTCTGCTCGTCGAGCGGCGGGACTGGTGTTTGGATGCCTAAAAACTTTGGCATCTGAACAACTTTCCTTAATCCGGAATAAAATGGTCTAAGAGCTTTATTGTCGTCTACTGCGAGAAAATAATAATATATAAATTCAGGCAAACTTAACGAGGTGTTAATACTGAAGACGTCATAGGCTCCTGTAATCATTCCTCCGACTGACGATAGCCCAACAGTGCGTGGGGTTTCGTCGATATCAAATAAGCAGAATATTATATTACCAGGAACTACGACTTTATAAGACTCGAAGTCCTTTGGAAATTTCCCTTTGCCATTTTCAGTATCTCTGAAAATCACGCCTCCTTTTGTTAAGGATAATAAAGGGAAAGTCGTCCTTTTACCAACTTGTTCGTTCTCCTCTTTTAGAAGATTACGAACCCTAATAAGCTGCCAATGCGAAGGATACTTATCAAACAGCAAGAGATTTGCGTTAGAATATTCGTATTGCATAGCTTAATCGAGGATTTGGTCTAACATACCGGCTGTGCGAGCCTCAATATCGCGTATGTCGGCGCGAATATCGGCGAGAGGCCGCAGTTCGACTGGCTTGTAGAAGAATTTGATAAATGAAAGCTCATAGCCGAGTATAGGTTGGCCAAAGCGGGCTTCGGAGTCGTAAGGCGCTACTTCGTTCTCGTAGAAAGCCTCGACGCCTCCGGGGTAAGTGAGTGGTACGCGTTCACTCTCATTGCGGTTTTTTGCGTATTCGATTTCAGGCTCTTGCCCTTTCTTGGCTTTCTTATATACGATGTCGCCGTCTTTGTTGCGCTTCGGGCGGAGAACCGGCACCTCCCAATAGCCAAACTCTTCGTTGTCGAATATTTTGCTTTCGGGAGTTTCCTCGAAATTCATCAGCAATTCGAGGATGCGGGTGCGGTCATCGTCTGACAGCTCGCAGTTTTTCTCACCGAGATTTTTGCGCAGCGGCGACTTAAATTCGGTAGCGTTGATAAGTTGTACTTTGCCTCGACGGTTTGGAGCCTTGCGGTTGGTGACAATCCAAACGTAGGTGCCTATACCGGTGTTGTAAAACATTTTCTCAGGCAAAGCTATGATGGCTTCGAGTAGGTCGTTCTCGATGATATAACGGCGTAGGTTGCTTTCGCCGCCTCCGGCTTTGCCTGTAAAGAGTGATGAACCGTTATGAATTTCAACGATGCGAGTGCCGAGCGGCGTATCTTTCATTCGGCTTATATTGTTAGCGAGGAAAAGCATCTGGCAGTCGCCTATGTCGGGAAGGAAAGAATACTCGCCTTCGCCGTCGTATTCGAGATTGAAGCGGGCGTCGTTGAATTTTTTCTTTTCTTTGTCGGTCAATCCTTTTTGGTATAAATCCTCTTTCCACGGAGTGCCGAAGGGTGGATTTGAAATACAAAAATCGTAGGTTTCGCCTGGGTGCCCGTCGTCGCTTATGGTTGAGCCGAAAGCGATATATTTGCGAGAATTACCTTGGAGTGAATATGTGGTGCGTGGCAGCACACCCGAAATCATCATGTCGGCCTTGCAGGTGGCAAAAGTGTTGGCTTGAATTTCCTGTCCGTAAAGGCTGATGTTTGATTTTGGGAAGAATTCGTTGATGCGCTCTTGCACAATCGAGAGAATACCGCCCGTACCACACGCTCCATCGTACACGCCGTAGGGAGTACCGTCCGAGAGATTGTGCTTCACAGGGAGCACAGCGAGGTCGGCAAGTAGCTTGACGTAGTCACGCGGCGTGAAGTGCTCTCCGGCTTCAGTTACATTATTTTCTTCGTTGAACTTGCGAAGCAGTTCCTCGAAGATAGTACCCATTGTGTGGTTGTCGAGAGCCGGGAGTATTTCGTTGCCTTCATCATCAACCACAGGTTTGATGGAGAGGTTGATTGAAGTATCGGTGAACTTCTGAATCAAAGAGCCAAGTCTGCCGGTTTCGGTAAGGAAGTCGATTTGAGTACGGAGCCTCAATTTATCCAAAACATCGAGAACATCTTCGCTATAACCGTTGATGTAGTCGATGAAGTTTTGTTTAAGACGTTGCGGGTCGGTTTCGTTGATTAGGGTTTTTAGTGTAAATTGCGAGGTGTTGTAGAACGGGAAGCCACTAACCATACACAGCACCTGATCTTGATTGGTAACGCCGAACTGGTCGAGCTGTGCTTTGCGTTCAAGCACTTTTGCTTTGGTCGGTTCAAGCAGCACGTCGATGCGACGAAGAACGAGCATCGGCATGATGATGTCCTTATAGTCGCCTTTGTTGAAGGCATGAACGAGGACATCGTTAGCGATGTTCCAAAGGAACGAGAACAGTCTGCTATATTGAGCTTGATCCATCTCACAAAGCATCTGAGCGCTAAGAGGCTATTTTTTCTTATTGTATTCGCGGCAGAAAGGGCGAAGGCCGCAGTCGAGGCAGAGGGGACGGCGTGCCTTGCAGACGTAGCGGCCGTGCAGGATGAGCCAGTGGTGTGCCGTGGATAGGAGCTCTTCGGGAATGTGCCGTACCAGGGTGCGCTCTGTGGTGAGCGGATTCTTCGAGTTGCGCGTCAGGCCGAGGCGCTCGCTGACGCGGAAGACGTGCGTGTCGACGGCCATCGCGGCTCGGTTCCACACCACGGCCAGCATGACGTTGGCCGTCTTGCGCCCTACGCCGGGCAGCTTCATCAGCGAGTCCAGGTCAGAGGGCACCTCGCCGCCGAAGTCGTCGACGAGCATGCGCGCCGCCTTCAGCAGCGAGCGGGTCTTGTTGTTGGGGAAGGTGACGCTACGGATGTATTCGTAGACCTGTTCCTCGGAGGCCGCGGCCAGCTCGTATGGGGTGGGGTAGGCCTCGAACAGCGGCGGAGTGACGATGTTGACGCGCTTGTCGGTGCACTGCGCCGACAGGATCACGGCCAGCAGCAGGTGGAAAGGCGTGTCATACTGCAGTTCCGTGCGCGGCTCCGGCATATTCTTGAGGAACCACGCTATCACGCCCTCGTATCGCTCTTTGACTGTCACCTGTTAGCGTGCTGCGTCGAAGAGGTGGAGGAAGCGGACGTCGTTCTCGGAGAAGAGGCGCAGGTCGCTGACGCGGTAGCGGAGGTTGGCGATGCGCTCTACTCCCATGCCGAAGGCGTAGCCGGTGTAAACGTCGGGGGCTATGCCGCAGGCACTGAGCACGTTGGGGTCAACCATGCCGCAGCCGAGGATTTCGACCCAGCCGGTGCCCTTGCACAGGGCGCACCCCTTGCCGCCGCAGATGCCGCAGCTGATGTCCATCTCGGCGCTCGGTTCGGTGAAAGGGAAGTAGCTGGGGCGCAGGCGTATCTTGGTGTCGGCGCCGAACATCTGGCGGGCGAAGCTCAGCAGCACCTGGCGCAGGTCGGCGAAGGAGACGTTCTTGTCTACGTACAGGCCCTCGACCTGGTGGAAGAAGCAGTGGGCGCGGGCCGACACGGCCTCGTTGCGGTACACTCGACCGGGGCAGATGATGCGGATGGGGGGCTTGTGGGTCTCCATGGTGCGGGTCTGCACCGACGAGGTGTGGGTGCGGAGCAGCACGTCCGGGTTGCGGGCTATGAAGAAAGTGTCCTGCATGTCGCGCGCGGGATGGTCTTCGGCGAAGTTGAGCGACGAGAAGACGTGCCAGTCGTCCTCCACCTCAGGACCCTCGGCGATGGTGAAGCCCATGCGGCCGAAGATGTCGATGATTTCGGCCTGCACCAGCGACAGTGGATGGCGCGTGCCCAGGGGCAGCGGCGTGGCCGTGCGGGTGAGGTCGAGGGCGGCGAGCGCCGGGTCGTCGGCCTGGGCGCAGGCCTCCTTGAGGGCGTTGATGCGCTCGGTGGCCTCCGTCTTGAGGGCGTTGAGCAGCTGGCCCATCTCCTTCTTGTCGGCGGGCGCCACTTCGCGGAAACGGGCGAACAGGGCCTGCACGGGACCCTTCTTGCCCAGGTATCTGACTCTCAGCGCCTCGGCCTCGGCGGGCGTGTCGGCGTTCAGTCCGGCTATCTCTGCACGCAATGCGGCGATTTCTTGCTTCATGCCGCAAAATTACGAAATTTTTCTCATACCGCGAAATGTGTTGAAAGCTGAGGACCGGGAGCTGAGAGGACAGCGACCCCCCCCCCGGCTGCCTCGGTGGTCTCTCGGCTCTCGGCTTTTTCAGTAGGGCACCTTGTCGGTCTTTGCTGCCCACTTCTCGAAGGCGCGGATGGCACCGCTGCCCTCGACGTGGATGGCCGGCAGGCGGCGGTACTCGCGCCTGCGCTCCAGCTCCTCGTAGATGAACTGGTCGGAGAAGTCGATGGCGGCCGCGTCCTCCTTGGTGTTTCCGAAGAATATCTTCTTCACCCCGGCCCAGTAGAGGGCGCTCAGGCACATCGGGCAGGGCTCGCATGAGCTGTAGACGATGCAGTCGTCGAGCTTGAAGTTCTTAAGCCTGGCGCAGGCGGCGCGTATGGCCAGCACCTCGGCGTGGGCCGTGGGGTCGTTGAGCAGCGTCACGGAGTTGGCGCCGGTGCTCACCACCTCGTCGCCGCGCACGATGACGGCGCCGAAAGGCCCGCCTCCCTTGTCGATGTTGTCGTAGCTGATGCGGGCGGCCATCTCCATGTATTCGGGCCTATAGTCTTTGTCTTCCATTTGCATTTACATTTAAAGTTAGAATGCAAAGGTAGCTCAAAAAGTTGAGAGTATATGGTGAGAGCTGTCGCATCCATGCGTTCGCGACTTTCAACTATTTTCGCTAACTTTGCGGCATGAAATTGCTCAGAGCCACAGTGGCGGTGCTCATCGCAGTGCTGGCCGCCGCCGTATCGTATGCCCAGCAGCCTGGCGCGGAGAAGAAGGACACCGTGCGCCACGGCTCGGCCTGGACGCTCGAGTTCCCGCTGGGAGGCCATCGTGCGTCCACCATCGACACGCTGCTCTACAACTACCAGCGGCAGGCCGTGCCGTCGATGCAGACGGACGCCTTCCTGACCACCGGCAACCTCGGCGCACCATCCATGACGCTCATATACGCCGACCAGCCCGAGCCAGGCGCCTTCTTCTTCGACCGCAGTCTCGAGACGTGGATGCAGACCGGGCGCAACCAGAAGTTCTACAATGTGTACGTGCCGATGACGCTGGCCAGCTACAACTTCGGCGGCAACCGCGAGAGCAACCAGGATCGCCTGCGCGCCACCTTTGCAGGCAACGTCAACCGCCGCATCGGCATAGGCGCCCACATCGACTATCTCTACTCTAAGGGAGCCTACAACTATCAGGCCGCCAAGGACTACGTATACGGCCTGAGCGGCTACTACCTGGGCGACCGCTACGAGTTCCAGGGCTTCTGGAACCAGAACAACATGCTCAACAAGGAGAACGGCGGCATCACCAACGACCTCTACATCACCGATCCGGCAGTGCTCCAGGGCGGCGTCAGCAAGATTGAGCCCAAGTCCATCCCGACGCGCCTGACCACGGCCCACACCCGCCTGCACGCCTCCCAGTTCTACATGAGCCACGCCTACAAGGTCGGATACTGGCAGGACGAGGTCGTAAACGACACCCTCACCCGCCAGGTATACATCCCCGTGGTGAAGTTTATCTACGCCCTGGACTGGCGCCGCGGCCGCCATTCGTTCGTCAACAGCTCCGCCGGCGAGGCACGCGACTTCTGGGCCAACACTTACTTCAACGAGCTGGCCACCGGAGACCGCACCACCTACTCCGCCCTTGGCAACACCCTCGGCATACAGATGATGGAAGGCTTCAAGCCCTGGGTCAAGTTCTCCCTGGCAGCATACGTCACTTACGAGAACCGCCGCTACACCCAGTGGCGGCCCGATTCGCTGGTGGGCGGAGAGAAGCTCACTCCGCTTCCCGACTTCTATTCAAATATCAGGCATAAGGCCACGCAGAACCTTGTCTGGGTAGGCGGCCGACTCGAGAAGACCGCCGGACGGCATCTTACCTACAGCGCCGACGCCCGCTTCGGCATAGTCGGCGACGTGGCCGCCGACGTGCGCCTGCTCGGCGAGGCACAGGCCCGCTATCGCCTCTTCGGCGACACCGTGGCCGTGGCCGTCAACGTCGGGTTCCGCAACGAGGAACCATCCTACCTGCTCCAGCACTACGTCTCCAACCATTTCATCTGGGACAACGACTTCGGAAAGACCCGCACCTTCACCGTGGGTGGACGCATCACCATCCCCTGGACGCACACCACCCTCGAGGCCGGATTCCGCAACGTCCAGAACATGGTCTACTTCGACACCCTCTCCCTGCCCCGCCAGGCCGGCAAGTCCATACACGTCTTCACCGCCCGCCTGCGCCAGGACTTTGCCGTCGGCATCCTCCACTGGAACAACACCCTGACATATCAGGCATCTTCCGACAAGACCCTGCTGCCGCTGCCGGCGCTGAGCATCTACTCCAACCTATACCTGGGCTTCCGCGCCTTCCGTGTGCTGCACTTGCAGATAGGCGTGGACTGCGACTACTACACCCGCTACGACGGCTATATGTACCAGCCGGCCACCACCGTCTTCACCCTCAGCAAGGGTCCCAAGGTGGGCAACTACGCCTTCTGCAACGCCTACCTCACGGCCAAGCTCTACCGCTGCCGCTTCTTCGTGCTCTGGAGCCACGTCAACCAGGGATGGTTCGGGAGTAAGTACTTCACCATGCCCGGCTACCCCATGAATCCCCGCCGTCTGCAGTTCGGGCTTTCGGTGGACTTCGCCAATTAAGTTTATAGCTATCTGCATTTGTGCCATCGGGAGCTGCGATTGTGGATAGGCATATTTCCCCCACATGGATTACATTGAGTTTTTTTAACTTTAGACTGTAATTTTTAGCGTTGAGGATCGTCAAGAGAGTATGAAGCACATCATACTCTTTTCTTCGATATTGCTGTTGGGAGGCTTCGCGTCTGCCGCAGGACTGCCGACTGATTCCCTTAGTACTGACACCACGGCCGTGCAGCTCGACGAGGTGGTCGTTCAGGGCCGCACCCAGAAGGTGGTCAAGTACGGCGTGGAGTACACGCCAGGCAAGGACATCAAGCGCCATTCCCAGTCGGCAACCAAGCTCCTCGACGCCATGCAGATTCCCCAGCTCAGCGTCGACCCGCTCGCGCAGACGGTCAAAACCCTGAGCGGCAAGGACGTAAGCATGTTCATCGACTACGTGCCAGCCACTGACAAGGACCTTCAGGGAATGCGCGTCGAGGACGTGCTTCGCGTCGAGGTGCTCGAATACCCCCAGGACCCGCGCTTCCAGTCGGCTCAGCACGTAGTTAACTTCATCATGCACAAGTACGAGTGGGGAGGCTACACCAAGCTCGGTGCCCGCGGGTGGTTCCTCAACCCCAACGCTGCCGGTGCCGCCGACGTCTACTCCAAGTTCGTGCGCAAGCGCTGGACTTTCGATGCCACTCTCGGCGGATACGTCAGCTACTCCGACCAAAACGGCGGACATCGCGCGGAACTCTACCGCGATATCGACTTCCACGGACAGCACTACTCCGAACTGGGCCGATACACTGACATCGACGACTATTACAACCACAACAACGACCAGTGGACATCGCTCCGCGCCTCATACTCCTCCGACTCAGTCTACATACAGCACACCGTCGGCTTCAGCCGCTCGGCCGTGCCAGGCGAGATGACCCGCTCCACCCTCAGCTTCTCCGACCCGGTGCTCGGCGACGGCCTAACCTCTGTCAGCCGTAGCAACAACCAGGAGCTCACTCCATGGATCCAGGCTTACTACTGGTTCCAACTGCCGCACGGGAACTCCATAACCGCTTTCTGGAACTTCATGCATACCTGGCGCAAGCGCCATTCCAGCTACCTCGCGGGAGACCTTGACCATATCCTCAACGCCAACCGCGAAAGGACGTACTCGCCCAACGCACAACTTTACTACAGCAAGAACTTCGGCCACGGGAACACCTTTCGGACCGCCCTGATGACATACAACACCATATATCATA
Source organism: uncultured Porphyromonadaceae bacterium (assembly GCA_900541835.1). Taxonomy (GTDB): domain Bacteria; phylum Bacteroidota; class Bacteroidia; order Bacteroidales; family Muribaculaceae; genus Lepagella. The sequence continues at coordinate 33,131 of UQLL01000006.1, read as the reverse complement.
CCGACTACTACGGCTCCTACCAGGGGCGCCAGAGCCTGCTGTCGAGCGAGAACATGATCTTCCTGGAGTATATGCAGAATTGGGGCTTCGGCCTCAACCTCTACTCGCGCGTGGGAATGTCGTACGTCATAGGACGCATCAACGGCCACACCAACCAGAAGCAGTGGAACCCGCGGCTCGGCGTCCAGGTGCAGTACAAGTTCAACGACCGCCACAACGCCAGCATCGAGGGGTGGTGGGGCAACAACCACCCGCAGGCCAGCACTTCCAACACCGCCATCGTGCAGAGCAACGAGCTGCTGTGGCTTCAGGGCAATCCGGGCCTGCGCAACACCATCTTCAAGCAGGCCACCGCCTCCTACAACTTCATCCCCAATAACCAATACTCTTTCAGCGCCAGCGCCGAATACGAAGGCTCAGGTCACAAGCAGGCATACGAATACTTTGTGGTGCCCGGCTACGACGGCGTGGTGCGCCGCACCGTCAACTCCGGCAACGGCCACCGCTATTCCGGCTACGTCAGCGCCTCGGGCAATTTCTTCGACGGCAAGCTGCGGCTGAAGCTCACCGGTGAGGCCAACCGCATCGTGCTCACCGGCATCGACGCCCAGCGCTGCAACTGGCTCATGGGCCAGATCCGCGCCACCTACTATGTGGGCAATTTCGAGATTTTCGGCCGCTATATGACGCCGCAGAAGCAGCTGAGCGCCTGGAGCGGCGGCACTGTGACCCGCTACCCGAGCATCTACGAGTTCGCAGTCAGCTACAACGTGGGCAACCTCAAGCTCACTGCCGACATCACCCAGGCTTTCAACCACGGCACGCGCAAGCGGGAGCAGTACGTCGGCAGCCCGCACTATGCCGAGCGCAGCTGGTGGAGTGGCCAGTTCGACCGCGGCGTCTTCCTGTCGGCCAGCTACACCTTCTCCTACGGCAAGAAAGTGCGCATGGGCAACGAGCTGGGCCGCGGATCTTCCGGCGGCTCCGCCATCCTCCAGTAATCCCTGCGTCAAATGAATTCCATCCCCGCCTTCCTTATCCGAGGATGGAATTCATTATTTTTAGACACTCTGAAAAATTTTACAATCCGGCTCTTTTCGAGGAATCCAACCTGTTCCTAATGAGGACAAGACCTAACTAAACTGTTATATTGAAATCCTAAGCAGTTAAGTTGCCCATCGGCATACGAAACCACATTTGTGGTTGTAAGCTCAAATGTGGTTTTGTATGCCTTAAATCTAATAATCACCATCTTATGAAAAGACGTTACACAAAGATTCTCACCGCATTGATGCTGCTGGCGGCATTCTGTGCAGGTGTGGCCTTTCCCGCTTCCGCCCAGGACAAGTCTGAGAAAAAACATCAATGGGTCATACAAGTCCGGAATATCGTTACCGGAGAATTTGTGGGTGACACACTCGCTGTTGACCTGCTTAGACCTGACAGTACACTTATCCTCTCACAACCTCTTATGGTCAAAGGATAAGTTAGGGATTCCATACAGCAATCTTGCCGCATATATTGTCCCGGGACAGGACTTTATCATTCGCCTGTCGCATCCCGACTATGAAACCGCATATCACAAAATACATATTGCTAAGAACCATGAAGATAAGACCCTCCAGATTCGCAAGCTGACGAAGCGGGAAAAGGCGATGATGCTCGACGAGGTAGTCGTGACCGCCTCGGTGGTGGAGTTCGTGAACAAGGGGGATACCATACAGTTCAACGCCGACGCTTTCGAGCTGGCCGAAGGCTCCATGCTGAGTGCATTGATCAAACGCCTGCCGGGAGCGGAACTGAAAGAGAACGGACAAATCTATATCAACGGCAAATTCGTGGACAAGCTGCTGCTCAACGGCGAGGATTTCTTCCGCAACGACAAGCTCGTGTTGTTGCAGAATCTGCCCGCATACACTGTCAAGAACATTCAGGTGTATGAAGAGACGCTGCCCGAGCAGCTTGCAAAGAAGGACTATTCCGAACCTGACCTGGTGATGAACGTGAAGCTGAAGAAAGAGTTCAACGCCGGATGGATGGCCAATGCCGAAGCAGGCGGGGGCACCCATAACCGTTACCGTCTGCGCGGCTTCGGGGTTGGCTACACTCCCAAAGGACGCATCGCCGCTTACGTTTTCATCAATAACCTCAACGAGACTGGCTCTCCCGATATGGCGGGAGAATGGCAGAAGAAGAGCAACCAGCGCGACGAGATAATAACCAAGGGAGCAGGCCTGGACTATAACTTCAAGCCAAAGGATAATCTGAAATTCCGCGGCAATACCACCATTCAATATCAGACAAAATTCGGCAATTCCCTAGTAAACCAACAGAACTATCTGCCTGACGGCGTCAATTATTCACGCCGCTGGCTCGACAACCGCTTCGGCAACCTGTCCGTCATCTCCGACCATACCTCTGAATTTACGACAGGGAAAAATCTGGCATGAAGTAAACGGGACGTTCAACTACGGCTCTGACAAGATGCGGAGCAACACCACTGAGGGGACTTTCGGCCGCATGCCCGGCGACTATCCCGCCATGCGTGCGGACCTGCAGGCAGGCATGCCCGACACTCTCGACATCCTGAACCGTTATCTGAGCCTGACCAACACCGACAGCAAGCTCGCTTATGGAAACCTTAAAGACATCATGTACTTCTCTCTGCCGCACGACAAGTCTTTGACGGCTACCGTATGGGGAACCCTCTCGCACCGATGGCAGGATGGCAGCCAGAGCTACCTTCTTCAGACCAAAGGCGACAATGAGCAGCGTACAGACCGTACCAACCCGCAGAACCGGCATGACTACAAATACGGAGGGAATCTTTACGCCTGGCTTGGCAACGACACATGGTATATTATACCGAAATATAACATTGAGGATTCATATACTTACAGTTCCACCATGTTCTATGATTTTGCGGATTCCATACCTTGGTACGCCGCCGACAGCCCCATGCAGCTGCGCGACAGAATGGAATATGTATATCGAATGCTCGACCCGCAGAACAGCTATATATACGGCCTGCATCAGCTTGACCAGAAACTCACCTGCTGCGTTGCTTTCACGCGGGAGGATATGTCACCTACCGGCAGCCGTACCGGCAAGTTCCAGATTTCGATTGATCCCGGAATGCGCTATCTGCGCAGGAAGATGAATTTCAACGGCGCCACCCGGCAGCTGTTCAGCCGCAACACATGGTTGCCCGAAGGTACGGTACATCTCGAGTGGCACAAAAACAATCTCAACCAGATTCGCTTCGACTACAACTTATCTACAAACGCACCGCAGATGATGGATATGCTCGACATCGCCTTCAACTCCGACCCGCTGAATCCCACCCTCGGAAACCCGAATCTAAAATATGGTCTGAGGCATGTATTCAATCTCAAATACAACTCCATGAATTTCCTATGGAACAAACTGCACCTGATGGCAGGAGCAAAATACACAATCGACCAGAGGGCGGTGACGTATGGCACCTCATACGATATGGCAACGGGCATCCGCACCACAAAGCCGATGAACATAAACGGCAACCGATACGGCAATTTCTACATCTATGCCTCATACAGGCCTGTACGGGCAAAAAATTTCTTCATCAAGCACCAGACAGTATTCACCCCTGCCAGATACGCGACGTTTGTTTCCACAACCGACCGGCGTGGTATGCAACGCAGCATCAGCCACTCCAACTATTGGAACGAATGGTTCGCCGTAGAGTATAATACCGAGCGGTTTACAGCCGCAGCGACGGTGACGTACACCAATGAGTTCAACACCTCCCGTACAGGCGATTTCGACGATTACCGGATTCAGTCGCTCGACTGCGGTGTCCGGGGTCTCGTGCGACTGCCGCTGAACTTTGAAATTTCCTCCAATATCAGCGTGATGAATTACTGGGGCTATACCGACCCGACATTCAATAAGGCGCAGGTAATATGGAACGCCCGCATCAGCAAGAGCATCCTCGGAGGCTCTCTGCAGTTCGCCTTCGACGGCTACGATATGCTGCAACAGATTAAGAAAACCCGTATCGACACCACCGCCGCCTATCGCCGCGAGACACGCTACAACTCCATCCCGAGCTACTTCATGTTCACCGTCAAGTACTTCTTCTCCAAGAAACCCCGCCAGTAAAGAATGTTGAGGCGAAAGGCGAAACTGCGTTTCACACGGCAGCATGACGCAATGTGTGACCCTACCGCAAGGTGCTTGTGCGCAGCGGACTGGTGATGCTCGCGGGTATCCTCTTCTCTTTCCTGCTTCCGTTTCTGACGCAGGCCATGCGCTTCTTCGACACGAAGACTCCGGGAGACTATCAGCAGCGCATCACCGACCATGCACGCCTGCAGAGCTTTCTGACAGCCGACACTCCCCAGCCCCTTGTCTCTCTGCTCTCGGCACCGTTCTATCTGGTCATCATGTGCATATACAACTGGGTGATAATGTCGACAACATCATAGTGCTGCGCCACGGCCGCATAGCCGAGCAAGGCACACACGCCTCCCTGATAGCGGCCTGCGGGTATTATGCCACGTTGGTAAAGAGAACCGGAATAGAAAGAAGCCCGGATGCCATAAAGGTGTCCGGGCTTATGTTCTGTTGTCAGGGGAATTACTTGCCGAGCTTTATGCGCAGGTTCTTGAGCATATCCTGGGTCATGGCGTCCAGGTCGTACTCGGGCTTCCAGTCCCATTCGGCGCGGGCGCAGGAGTCGTCGAGGCTGTTGGGCCAGGAGTCGGCGATGGCCTGGCGCAGCGGGTCGTGCTCGTAGACCATCTTGAAGTCGGGCACGTACTCCTTGATCTTGTTGTAGATGATCTCCGGGTCGAAGCTCATCGAGGCGATGTTGAAGGAGTTGCGGTGCTTGAGGCGGGTGGGGTCGGCTTCCATGATCTCGATGGCGGCACGCAGGGCGTCGGGCATGTACATCATGTCCATGAATGTGCCGGGAGCCAGCGGGCACTTGAAGGTCTCGCCCTTGACGGCGGAGTAGTAGATGTCGACGGCGTAGTCGGTGGTGCCGCCGCCCGGAGGTGCCACGTAGCTGATGAGGCCGGGGAAGCGCACCGAGCGGGTGTCTACGCCGAAGCGGCGAGCGTAGTAGTCGCTGAGTAGCTCTCCGCTGACCTTGGTGACGCCGTAGATGGTCTCGGGACGCTGTACGGTGTCCTGCGGGGTCTTGTCGCGGGGGGTGGTGGGGCCGAAGGAGCCGATGGAGCTGGGGGTGAACAGGGCGCAGCCTTTTTCGCGCGATACCTCCAGGCAGTTCACCAGGCCGCCGACGCCGATCTTCCAGGCCAGCTGGGGCTTGCCCTCGGCCACGGCGCTCAACAGGGCCGCCAGGTTATATATGGTGTCGACGTTGTATTTCTCGACAGCGTCGGCAATCTGCTGCGGGTTGGTGATGTCTACGAGCTCGGCAGGGCCGCTCTCGAGCAGCTCGCCCTTGGGCTCGGCGCCCTTGATGTAGCCGCACACCACGTTGCCGGTGGGGTACTCGTGGCGAAGGCGCATGGTCAGCTCGGAGCCTATCTGCCCCGTCGAACCGATTACGAGAATATTCTTCATGGTCGTTAAGTTAGTCTTATTCCGAATCCGGTAGGAACGCCATGGGCGCTCCTATGGATTTTTACGCGGCAAAGTTAGTAATAAATTTTGTAACGAGGGTGCCCGTCAATTCAAAAATTATTGCTAATTTTGGGCCGTGAAAATCGGAGCCCCCTGCGGGGCTCAGGCACAAAGGAAAGAATAACTCGCTTGCAGCGCGCACCGTGTCGGCCGAAGGCCCTCTCGCAGGCGCGGTGTGAACAGAAAACACCAATACCATGTACAAAGAGTTCAAGAACCACCTCACCAAGGAACTGCAGGACATCAAGGACGCAGGCCTGTACAAGAACGAACGTATCATCACCACTCCCCAGAAGGCTGATATCGCCGTGGCCGGGACCGCGGGCGAAGTGCTCAACTTCTGCGCCAACAACTACCTGGGCCTGAGCGACAACTCGCGCCTGATCGAGGCCGCCAAGAAGGCCATGGACGAGCGCGGCTACGGCATGAGCTCCGTACGCTTCATCTGCGGCACCCAGGACCTGCATAAGGAGCTGGAAAAGGCCATCTCCGACTACTTCCACACCGAGGACACCATACTCTACGCCGCCTGCTTCGACGCCAACGGCGGCCTCTTCGAGCCTCTGTTCACCGCCGACGACGCCATCATCAGCGACGCCCTCAACCATGCCTCCATCATCGATGGCGTGCGCCTCTGCAAGGCAAAGCGCTTCCGCTACGCAAACGCCGACATGGCCGACCTGGAGCGTTGCCTGCAGGAAGCAAAGGACTGCCGCTTCAAGATTATCGCCACCGACGGCGTCTTCTCCATGGACGGCAATGTGGCTCCCATGGACAAGATCTGCGAGCTGGCCGACAAGTATGATGCCCTGGTGATGGTCGACGAGTCACACTCCGCCGGCGTGGTGGGCCCCACCGGCCGCGGCGTGGCAGAGCAGTTCGACTGCTACGACAAGGTGGACATCCACACCGGCACCCTGGGCAAGAGCTTCGGCGGCGCCATGGGCGGCTTCACCACCGGTCCCAAGGAGATCATAGACATGCTCCGCCAGCGTTCCCGCCCCTACCTCTTCTCCAACTCCGTGGCTCCCGCCATCGTAGGCGCCAGCCTCGAAATGTTCAAGATGCTGGGCGAGAGCAACGAGCTCCACGACCGTCTGATGGAGAACGTGAACTACTTCCGCGACAAGATGCTCGCCGCCGGCTTCGACATCAAGCCCACTCAGAGCGCCATCTGCGCCGTGATGCTCTACGACGCCAAGCTCAGTCAGGACTTCGCCGCCGCCATGCAGCAGGAAGGCATCTACGTCACCGGCTTCTACTACCCTGTGGTTCCGAAGGGCGAGGCCCGCATCCGTGTGCAGCTCAGCGCCGGTCACAACCGCGAGCAGCTTGACCGTGCCATCGAGGCCTTCATCAAGGTAGGCAAGAAACTGAACGTAATCAAGTAACTTGAGCGTCAGTGACCGCGTAGCGGTCCAATAATCATATAGCGCCGGGATGGGGCCGTTAGGCTAACCCCGGCGCTATTGTTTATTTAACCACTTCGAGGTTGCCTTGTGTGCCGTCATAAGTGATTTTAGCGAGTATATGAATTTCCTCGGCCTCCCCAAATCCTTAATAAGTGCTAAAAAAGGGGTTGGATTGTCCTTTTCGGCTCCTTATTAGAAAAAAAGATATTAACTTTGCATACCGTATCGGAAGGCCGCGGCCCGTCTCGGAGGAGACCGTGCCGAAGCCCGCAGGCCGAGACCTGCCTTTGAAACCGTCAATCGCAATGGTGGAGAACGAAAATGCCGCACACCCGGGCCCGCACGCTTGTCGTCGTTTCTACGGCAGGCATGACGTGTGGTCTGCCGTAGCCATGGCCGCAGTCGTGGCCATGGGGCTGTCGTCGTCCGCCTGTTCGCACCAGGAGGAGAGTGGGGCCAATACAGGCGAGGAGCTGCTCTACACTGTCGGCGACACGTCGCTGACAGTGGCCGGGGTCGTCGCCCAGATTCCCCCGGGGCTCGACAGTGCCGACAGCCTGGCGCTCTTCAACGCCATTGCCGACGACTGGCTCTACTCCATGCTGTTGGAGAACGAGGCCAGGCTCAGCCACAGCGAGCGCGAGCAGATAGAGAGCCAGGTGCGCCAGTACCGCCAGCGCCTGCTCGCCACCCGCTACCGCGAGAGCGTGGCCGCCGCCAGCGCCGCCGAGGTGGTGCCAGAGGCCGCCGTCCGGGCCGAGTATGAGGCCCGCAAGGCCGAGTACGTGCTCCAGGCCCCGATGGTGAAGGGAATCCTGGTGCAGCTGCCCGCCTCGTCGTCCGAGTTGCCGCAGGCGCGCCAGTGGATGGTCGATCCCACGATGGCCAATATCGACCGCCTGGAGAAGGCCGTCCTCCCCACGGCGCTGCAGTACGAGTACTTCCTGGACGACTGGCAGGACTGGCGCGACATCTCGTCGCTCATTCCCTATCGGTTTCCCGACGCCGAGAAGTACGTGGCCACACACCCTGTGTTCGACAGGCGCATCGGTGCGTCGGTCTACCTGATGACCGTCACCGACCACTTGCCCACCGGCGCCCGGATGCCGTACTCCGAGGCCGCACCCTTGATTCGAGCCGAGCTCATGCGCCGCAGCCAGGGCGACGCCGATCGCCTCGTCATGCGCAACCTCCGGCAGAAGGCCCTCCGCAACGGCACACTCAAGGAATACCGAAAACAAGACAATACACGCCATATACAATAATGAAATCACTGACAAGCAAGATAGCCGCCTCGCTGCTGGCCCTGACGGGCGCCGGGAGCCTCATCGCCTTGGCGCAGTCGCCGGCCAACAACAATATCGTCGACGAGATCGTATGGATCGTTGGCGACGAGGCTGTGTTCCGCTCCGACATCGAGGAGGAGCTGCAGCAGCTCCGCGCCGAAGGCGGCTCCCTGCCCCTCAACCCCTACTGCGTCATCCCCGAGCAGCTCGCTGTGCAGAAGCTCTACCTGCACCAGGCCAAGATGGACACCATCGAGGCTCCGGAGGGCCAGCTCAACACGCAGGTAGACCGCCGGCTCGACTACTTCGTGGCAGGACTCGGCTCCAAGGAGAAGGTAGAGCAGTACTTCCGCAAGTCTTTCCCGGAGCTCCGCAACCAGCTCCGGGATGTCATGCGCACGCAGTACATCATCGGCCAGGTGCAGGAGACCCTCACCAAGGACGTCAAGGCCACCCCGTCGCTTGTCAAGAAATATTTCGCCGCGCTGCCGGTAGACAGCATCCCCTACGTCCCGCTCCAGGTGGAGACGCAGATCATCATGGTCTACCCCCAGGTACCCCAGAGCGAGATTGACGCCATCAAGGACCGCCTGCGCGACATCTCCGAGCGTGTCAACAACGGCGAGTCCGACTTCTCCACCCAGGCCATCATGTACTCCGAGGACGGCTCCGCCATGCAGGGCGGCGAACTCGGCTTCCACGGCCGCGCCGACTGGGTGCCGGAGTTCTCCAACGTCGCCTTCCAGCTCTCCGACCCCAAGAAGGTCAGCCGCATCGTCGAGACCGAGTACGGCTATCACATCATCCAGCTCATCGACAAGCGCGGTGAGCAGGTCAACGTGCGCCATATACTGCTGCGGCCTCACGTCTCCAGCGCCGACCTGGAGAAGGCCCGGCTCAACCTCGACTCCCTGCGCAAGGAGATCGTCGGCGGCAAGTTCACCTTCGATGAGGCCGCCCGCTACGCCTCCCACGACAAAGACACCCGCAACAACCGTGGCGTGATGATGAACCAGAACACCGGATCCAGCCGCTTCGAGATGCAGGACCTGCCGCCCGAGGTGGCCGTGCAGGTGGAGAAGATGCAGCCCGGCGACATCTCTTCTGCCTTCGTCATGAAGGATCCCAAGCGCAACCAGGACGTAGTGGCCGTCGTCCGCCTCACCTCCCGCACCCCGGGTCACCGCGCAACCCTGAGCGAGGACTACAACATGATCAAGGAGATGTACCTGGCCGCACGCAAGCAGGAGGTCATCAACGAATGGGTGGAGAAGAAGATCTCCACCACATACAACCGCATCGAGGACTCATGGGGCAACTGCGAGTTCCAGTACAAGGGCTGGAAGAAGTAATCCCCGCCAATAATGTATAGCCGTATGCTTCGCCGGAGCCGTATCATCGCCAGCCTGCTCGCCTCCACCATCCTGTGGGGGCTGGGCTGGGCATACAGCCAGGCCTATGCGCAAACGCAGCATCAAAAGCAGGCACAGAAGCAGATTCAGGACCCCTTCCGGCGACCCGAGCCCACACGCCCCATACAGCCCCAGATTCCGCACGAGAACCGCAACCAGCCGGGCAAGGTCTTCCTCGAGCGCGCAGACTCTCTCTACACCACCTCCGATTTCGGCCGCACCGACCGCCAGATCGTCAAGGGCAACGTCGAGTTCCGGCAGGGCGGCATGACCATGACCTGCGACTCGGCCTATTACTATCCCGAGCGCAACTCCATGGACGCTTTCGGCAACGTGCGCATGGTCCAGCCCGTGCCCGGTGGCACACGTCGCGGCTTTGCCGACGTCGTCTTCTACGACGGCGACGCCAAGCTCGCCCGCCTGCGCACACGCGGACACCAGCAGGTGAAGCTCCAGGACCCCCGTGCCACCCTCGTCTCCGACTCCATCGACTATTCCATGATTCCCGGCTCGGAGCGCGGCTGGTACGACCACGGCGGCCACCTCGACGCCACAACCAAGAAAGGCGACCACATCACCATCACCTCCGTGCACGGCGTCTATACCCCCGGCACCGACCTGGCCGAGTTCGACGAGGACGTCGTGCTCCGCAACCCCACCCCCGGGCGCCAGTACACCCTCCGCTCCCAGCGCCTGCTCTACAACACCGGCACCGGCATCGCCAGCATCGAGACCCCCACCGAGATCGAGGGGCAGGGCAACACCGTCTGGACCAGCCACGGCCAGTACGACACCGGCAACGACAACGCCCTGCTCGACTCCCGCTCCACCATCGTGCACCTCGACACGGCAGGCAACGCCGTCACCCTCGTCGGCGACTCCCTGCTGTTCGACAACGCCACCGGCATCAGCCGCGCCTACTCCTACCGCGACCCCAACCGCGACGCCGCACCCGTCATCCTCACCGACACCGCCCACCACACCATCCTCACCGGCGGCTACGGCTACTACGACAACGTCAACCGCGTCAGCCTGGCGGCCGACTACCCCCTGCTGCGCGAGTTCTCTACCACCGACACCCTGCAGCTACGCGCCGACACCATCCGCGCCCAGGTGCTCACACGCATGGTCCTCACGCCCGAGCGCCGCGACTCCCTGCTGCGCATCTTCGCCGACTCCATAGCCGCCGTCGAGGCGTTGCCCGACTCCCTGCGCCCCCAGGCGCCGCAGCCCGACCCCGGAGCCACAGGCCTGGCCACCGGCGTAGGCCGCGACGTCAACCGCGACCTCCAGATGGCCGGACTCATCGCCCCCATACTCACCGAGCAGCAGAAGTTCCTGGCCCGTGTCGACTCCTCCCTGCTCATCCCCGAAGAGTACTACCTGGCCAACGCATACCACCGCGCACGCTTCTTCCGTCCCGACATACAGGGCGTGGCCGACTCCATGGCATTCTCCCAGAACGACACCCTGCTGCATATGCACCGCCGGCCCGTGGTCTGGAGCGGCGAGCGACAGGTCGCCGGCAATCAGATCACCGTCCATTTCAACGACTCCACCGCTGACTGGGCCCTGCTGCCCGACTACGGCATCATGTCTGAGCACGTCGCCGACGAGTTCTATAACCAGCTGGCCGGACGTCGCCTCTTCGCCCGCTTCCACGCCGGAGAGCTCGAGCGCATGGAGGCCGACGGCAATGTCATGACCATCTTCCTGCCCGCCGACAAAGACACCACTTTCGGCAAGAACGACACCACATACAACAAGCTCGTTGACGCCACCTCCGCCTACCTGACCATCGACATGGCCCCCGACCGCAAGCTGGGCAAGCTCAAGATGTGGCCCGACGTCAGCGGCACCGTCACCCCCATCTTCCAGGTCAGGAAGGACCAGCTCTATCTGCCCGGCTTCGAGATACTGGAGACCATACGCCCAAGGCGCGACTGGTATCCCGACGGCACCGCACGCTGGGCCGACGAGCTCGGCGACGTTCCCGACGACCTCGAGATATACCTCAAGCTACCCCCGCTCAAGGGAGGTGCAAGCCCTCCCTGACGCAGGAATAATATGACGCGCAAGCCGTGCGTCCCTACAGCCCTCTCCTCAATCCATCCGTAACCTTACCCCCGGAGCCTACCTCTCTCTGACAGAAAAACTCAAAGACAGCCTGTAACGCCATGGCCGACATTATAAGACTGCTACCCGACTCAGTTGCCAACCAGATAGCTGCGGGCGAAGTGATCCAGCGCCCAAGCTCTGTCGTCAAGGAATTGGTGGAGAATGCCGCCGACGCCGGCGCCACGCAGATTGACATCGTGGTGCGCGACGCCGGGCGTACTCTCATACAGGTGACCGACAACGGACGCGGAATGTCGCCCACTGACGCCCGCATGGCCTTCGAGCGCCATGCCACCTCCAAGATACGTCGCGCCGAGGACCTGTTCGCCCTCCGCACCATGGGCTTCCGCGGCGAGGCACTACCCAGCATATGCGCCATCGCACAGGTAGAGCTCCGCTCCGCCGTCAAAGAGGAACCCACCGGCACACACCTGCTCATCAACGGTTCCGAGGTCGTCGGTCAGGAGCCGTGCGTCTGTCCCGTAGGCACCACAATGATGGTCAAGAACATCTTCTACAACGTGCCGGCGCGGCGCAGGTTCCTCAAGAGCGACAGCGTGGAGCTGTCGAACATCATGCGCGAGTTCGAGCGCCTGGCCCTTGTCAACCATACTATCCGTTTCACCCTCGATACGGGCGGTCGCAGGCGCGATCTGCGCGGCGGCAGCTTCAAGCAGCGCATCACCGACCTGTGGCACAACTCCCTCAATCCAGAGTTGCTGCCCGTGGAGGTGGACACCGACATCGTCCGTATCAGCGGCTTCATCTCCCGCCCCGAGCACGCTCGGCGGCGCAACGCCCTGCAGTACCTCGTGGCCAACGGTCGCTGCATGCACCACCCCTACTTCATACGCGCCATCGCCAGCTGCTACGAGCGCCTTATCGCTCCCGACACCAAGCCCTGCTACTTCCTGCGCTTCGACGTCGCCCCGGAGCGCATCGACGTCAACATACACCCTACCAAGAACGAGATCAAGTTCGAGGACGAGCAGGAGATCTACCGCCTGCTGACATCGGCCGTGCACGCCACCCTGGGCAAGTACGGCGTGGTGCCGAGCATCGACTTCGGCAGCGACGCCCTGGAAGTGCATCCCCTGACGCATGGCGAGAAGCCCTCCGCCCCGGCATCGGCCGGCGACCCCGGCTACAACCCATTCAGCCAGCAGCGGGCCAGTGCCGACCGATGGCGTCCCCAGGTGCAGCGCGACTGGCAGGCCCTCTACCGCGGCTTCACCCAGGGCACGCCCGGTACCGACGGCCAGCCCCGCCTGCCTCTCGACTCATCCGGGCCCATACCCTCCGCTTTCAATCCTGGCGGTATGGCGGCCACTGCCTCCCGGGGTGACACCGCTCCGGGCGCCACAGCACTGCCTCCCATCTGCATGCAGCTCGATCAGAGCTACATCGTGGCCCCCAGCCGGGACGGCCTGATGATTATCGACCAGCACCGGGCTCACGTGGCCATCCTCTACGCTCGGTTCATGCGCCGCGCCGACGACCCCGAGCAATATGCCCCCCAGGGCCTCCTCTTCGGCAGCGAGCTGCGACTCGACGCCCGCCAGGAGGCAGTCCTGCAGGAGGCTCTGCCACAGCTCGAGAGCATGGGCATCACCCTGCGCCGCCAGGGCGATGGCTGGGCCATCGCCTCTCTGCCGACAATGCTCGGTGACGCCGAGGCCGGCGACGTCATACTACAGACCCTCGACGCCCTCCAGACCGACAGCGACCAGTATGGCCGAGCCACCACCGACTGCGATACCCTGCGCCGCCGCGTGGCTCTCGGCCTGGCACGTAGCGCCGCCATACATCGCGGCAAGACTCTCTCCCCACATGAGATGGAGAAGATCCTCAGCGAACTCCTCCGACTCGCCTCGCCCGATACAGGGCCTGACGGCAAGCGGATCCTATTACGGCTGCGGATGCCCGACATAGGGCGGGAATTTGTCTGAGCGCACAAGAATACCAAGTTCAATCCAACATATCAATCTGTTTTTCTGAGATGAGTCAAAATACGTTAACCTACAGCATCGAGCTGCCCAGGAAAATTGAGCAGATACTCGAAGTGGACTTTTGGGTCTATACGTGCCTGAATTCACAATTGCTTCGACCTGTGACCGAAGCCGTCAAGTTCACCAACGCCGTGTCCGTGTACGTACGCAAGGGCTCGGCCGAGGCGGAAGTCAATCTACTCAACGTCAAAGTCAACGCCCCGTGCATCGTGCACATCAAGTCCGGCGACGTCATGCGCCTGCGCCGCGTCACCGACGACTTCGACGCATCTTTCGTGGTCATGAGCGCCAAGGTGCATGACAACCTGCTGCTGGCGCTTCACGACGCCGGTGCGTCGCCCGTCACCCATCTGGACCCCGTCACTCCCATTCCCGCCTCGTGTGTGCGTTCCTTCTCCGGCTTCTATGAGGAGCTGGAGCGCCTGGGCGGCGACGAGGAGAACCCCTATCGCCTGCAAGTCTTCTATCACGCCACACTGGCATTCTACTTCAGCATCGCCCACATCTGTTACCGCGACGACGCCGCGCAGCAGATGCTTCGCTCCACCTGCCGCCGCAATCCCCTTGTCGCCCGCTTCCTGATGCTGGTACAGCAGAACTTCAGGGAGCAGCGCCAGATAGATTTCTACGCCCGCCAGCTCGGCGTGACACCCAAGCACCTGTCGCGGATCCTCAAGCAGAACACCGAATTCACCGCCGCCGATTGGATTCGCAACTACATTCTGCTCGAAGCCAAGGTCATGCTCAAGTCATCGGCCCTGAACATGGGCCAGATCTCCAGTCATCTCAACTTCCCCTCGCAGAGCTTCTTCGCCAAGTTCTTCAAGAACGCCACGGGCATGACGCCCAAGCAGTACCGCAACACCCCTGAATAAATAAAAAGACCCATCCCGCAAGATATGCCATGTCTTGCGGGATGTAACTTAAGATTCTGTTCGACAAATTTTGTTGAACGGGTTCTGATGTCGTGTCAGAGGTTGATGCCCTGGGCACGGAGCCATGTGTCGAGCTTGGCGGAGAACTCGGAGTTCATGGCCTCGGGGTAGCGGACTTCGGTGAAGACGTGCGCCAGGGAGGGCTTATGGTTCTCGGTCACGTACTGGCGGTTGGGTGCGAAGTCGTCCTTGACGGAGTATATCTCGGCGATTTCGGCGTCGGTGGGGTCGGCGTATTTCTCCCAGTGGAGGACGCCGTCGAGGGGCAGGCGTTCTGTGGGTTCGCCGTCGCCGTCTGGCACTCCGACGGCCAGTGTCAGCAGGGGCACGACGCCGGACGGGAGCTGCAGCAGGTCGGCAATCTCGGGGGCGTTGAATGCGGTGGTGCCGAGGATGCATGTGCCCAGGCCGTGCAGTTCGGCGATGGTGGAGATCTGCTGTGTCAGGATGGTGGCGTCGAAGAGGCCGTAGAGGAAGCCCTGGAGGTTGCCGAAGCCGGGCTTGGTGCCGCTGACGGCGCACCAGCGGGCGAAGCGGTGGAAGTCGGCGCAGATGGTCAGCAGCACGGGTGCGCCGGTGGCCGGCTGGTTGAAGTGCAGTTCGCTTAGGGCCTTCTTGCTCTCCGGGCGGCGCGTGGCCACTACGGAGTAGAGCTGCATGTTGCCGGTGGTGGGGGCCTTCATGGCCTGGCGCACTATGGTGCCGATGAGTTCGTCGTCCACGGGCTCCGGATGGAAGTTGCGCATGGAGCGGCGGCGGGTGAAGTAGCTCATGTCGAGGTCTTCGCCGCGCGGCATTTCGTCAGTCAGTTTCATTGCGGTAAAGTTTATGGTCGGCGATGTATCGGGCGACTCTGGGGTCGAGGATTTGGGTGAGGTCATCTCCGCAGGCCACCTTTTCGCGTACCTGGGTGGAGGAGTATGGAAAGAGGGGTGAGTGGTCGAGCAGGCTGACCTTCTCCGGCAGGGTGCCGTAGATGTCGTAACCGGGGCGGGGGTAGATGAGCAGGCCGAAGTCGCGCAGTATCGCCTCGGCCTGTCGCCAGTGGGGGAAGGTGGGCCAGTTGTCGGAGCCGATGAGGATGCGGAAGTCTCGGTCCGGGAAGCGGCACTTCAGCTCCCGCAGGGTGGTGATGGAATAGGAGGGGTAGGGGAGTCCCAGCTCGATGTCGCTGACGTGCAGGGAGGCCACGTCCTCGGTGGCGAGGCGTAGCATGGCCAGGCGGTCGGCGTCTCCGGCAAGCACGGCGTGGTCCTTGAGGGGGTTGCGGCGCGAGGGGAGCAGCCACACCTCATTCACTTCGGGCAACGACGCAACGTGCGCCGCCAGCCGGATGTGGCCGCGGTGCACGGGGTCGAACGATCCGGGGAAAATTACTGTCATAGTCGAGAGTTGCGGCCACAATCAGCTATTACTCTGCAATTGGCGCCCACTTTAGCGCGGCGCTACCATCATTTCGAGAAGGTGATTATCAATTGTCGCGCCTGGCTGACGGCCTGGTCGAGGGAGTCGTTGACTACGACGGCGTCGAAGCGGGGTGCGAAGCTGAGCTCGTATTCGGCCTTTGCCAGGCGCCTGGCTATGACCTCGTCGGTGTCGGTGGCGCGGTCGCGCAGGCGGCGTTCGAGTTCCTGGAGGCTCGGCGGCTCGATGAAGATGCAGAGGGCTTCGGCGCCGAAGACGCGCTTGATGCTCAGGGCACCCTTGACGTCGATGTCCATGATGAGGTTGCGGCCGGAGCCGGTGACGCGCTCCACCTCACTCAGCAAGGTGCCATAGCGGCAGCCGGGATAGACCTCCTCCCACTCCACGAAGCGACCCTGGCGCACGTACGCGGCGAACGTCTCCTGGGTGAGGAAGTAGTACTCGCGTCCGTCCTGCTCCTGGCCTCTGGGGGCGCGGCAGGTGGCGGAGATGGAGAAGCCCAGGTGCAGTTCGGGCATCTCCATGAGCCGCTGGATGATGGTCGACTTGCCGGTGCCGGACGGTGCCGACAGCACTATGATCTTGCCTTTACGTTCCATCAGAGCACATTGAGCACCTGTTCCTTGATTTGCTCCAGCAGGTCCTTCATCCGAACCACCAGGCGCTGCATTCCGGCGTGGTTGGACTTGGAGCCGAGGGTGTTGATTTCTCGGCCCATCTCCTGGGCGATGAAGCCGAGCTTCTTGCCCTGGCCAGGTTCGGGCAGGTCCATGGTCTCGAGGAAGTAGCCGAGGTGGGCGCGCAGACGTGTCTTTTCCTCGGTGACGTCGAGCTTTTCCAAGTAGAAAATCATCTCCTGCTCCAGGCGCTCGTGGTCGTATTCGGGAGTGGTGAGGCGCTGCAGCTGCTCCTCCAGGCGGGCTTTTATGCGTGGTACGCGTTCCTTTTCCAGGGGCTCGGCCTGGTCGAGCAGTTCCCCGATTCCCTGCACGGCGGAGCGGAAGAAGATTTCGAGCTTTGCGCCCTCGCGTCGGCGGAAGTCCTGGAGCCGTTCGAGGGCCTGTGCGGCGGCGGTGGCGATGGCGCCGGCTTCGGCCTGTGCCTCGGCCTCGTCGGCCTGCTGGGGCTTGAGGGTATCGGGCAGGCGCAGCAGGGTGGCGTACCAGTCCTGCGGCTCGGCTATGTTCAGCTCTGCAGCCATCTGCTCCACTTTCGACTTATATGCCTTGAGGATGGGTATGTTGAGGTCGGCGGCGGCCACTGCGCCGTTGTTCTCGGCGCTGACGCCGCACTCGGCCTTGCCGCGCTGGAGCCCGGCAGCGAGCAGTGGACGGAGTGTTACCTCCAGCTCGCGGTACAGGCTTGGCACGCGTATGCTGAGGTCGAGCTGCTTGGAGTTGAGGGTGCGCAGCTCGACGGTGAATTTCTTGTTCCTGGTAGAGGCTTCGGCGCGGCCGAACCCCGTCATGGAATATATCATAGCGAATTAATTTACAATGTACAGGCAAAGCCACGGGTTAGGCGATAATGTACATCGTACATTTCTAAGTTAGGGAGCGGTAGCGGATGCGGTGCGGGGTGGCATCCTTGCCGTCGCGCTTGCGGCGGAACTCCTCGTACTCGGAGTATGAGCCCTCGTAGTAGGTGACCTTGCTGTCGCCCTCGAAGGCGAGGATGTGCGTGGCGATTCGGTCGAGGAACCAGCGGTCGTGGCTGATGACTACGGCGCATCCGGCGAAGTTTTCCAGGCCCTCCTCGAGGGCGCGCAGGGTGTTGACGTCGATGTCGTTGGTGGGTTCGTCGAGCAGTAGCACGTTGCCCTCCTCCTTGAGTGCCATGGCCAGGTGGAGGCGGTTGCGCTCGCCGCCGCTGAGGACGCCGATCTTCTTCTCCTGGTCGGCGCCGGTGAAGTTGAAGCGTGCCAGGTATGCGCGGGCGTTCATGTCGCGGCCTCCCATGCGGAAGCTCTCCACGCCCTGGCTGATGACCTCGTAGACCGACTTGTCGGGCGCCAGGTCCTTGTGGTTCTGGTCCACGTATGCGACCTTGACGGTCTCGCCGACCTCGAAGTCGCCCTTGTCGGCTTTCTCCAGGCCCATGATGAGGCGGAAGAGGGTGGTCTTGCCGGCGCCGTTCGGGCCGATGACGCCGACGATTCCGGCCGGCGGAAGAGTGAAGTTGAGGCCGCTGAATAGGAGCTTGGGACCGAAAGCCTTGGCCACGTCCTTGACCTCGATGACCTTGTTGCCCAGGCGCGGGCCGTTGGGAATGAAGATCTCGAGCTTCTCCTCGCGTTCCTTCTGGTCCTGGTTGAGCAGTCGGTCGTAGCTTGCCAGACGGGCCTTTCCCTTGGCGTGGCGGGCCTTGGGTGCCATGCGCACCCATTCCAGCTCGCGCTCCAGGGTCTTGCGCCGCTTGCTGGCCTGCTTCTCCTCCTGTGCCAGGCGCTGTGTCTTCTGGTCGAGCCAGGAGGAGTAGTTGCCCTTCCAAGGGATGCCCTCGCCGCGGTCGAGCTCGAGAATCCAGCCGGCCACGTGGTCGAGGAAGTAACGGTCGTGCGTCACGGCGATGACTGTGCCCGGGTACTGCTGCAGGTGCTGCTCGAGCCAGTCGATGCTCTCGGCGTCGAGGTGGTTGGTGGGCTCGTCCAGCAGCAGGATGTCGGGCTGCTGGAGCAGCAGGCGGCACAGCGCCACTCGCCTTCTCTCGCCTCCGCTGAGGGTGGAAATCTTCTGGTCGTCGGGCGGACACCGCAGGGCGTCCATGGCCCGCTCCAGCTTATTGTCGATGTTCCAGGCGTCGGCGGCATCGAGGCGGTCCTGGAGCTCGGCCTGGCGGTTGCATAGCGCCTCCATCTTGTCGGGGTCGTTGAGCACGGCCTCGTCGCCGAAGGCCTCGTTCACCTTGTCGAACTCTGCGATGAGGTCGAGGATGGGCTGGACGCCCTCCTGCACCACCTCCCTGACCGTCTTGTCCGGGTCAAGCTTCGGGTCCTGCTCCAGGTACCCGACCGAGTAGCCGGGCGAGAAGACCACATTGCCCTGGTAGCTCTTGTCGAGGCCGGCTATGATCTTGAGCAGCGTGGACTTGCCCGAGCCGTTGAGGCCGATGATGCCGATCTTGGCACCGTAGAAGAAGCTCAGGTATATGTTCTTAAGTATCTGTCGCTGAGGGGGAATGACCTTGCTCACTCCCACCATCGAGAATATTATCTTTTTGTCGTCAGCCATATCAACTGCTTATGGTATGCTTGCGAAATTCGGTTGTCGAGAAGAAAATATTAGCGTTTTGGTGCGGGCACTACTTTGTAGGCGCACTTGACGCGGCCCTTGACCAGTGCGGAGAGCTTGCTCTTGAGCAGGGCGCGGCGGATGGGGGAGACGTGGTCCATGTAGACCTTTCCCTCCAGGTGGTCGTACTCATGCTGTATGATTCGGCTCAGGAATCCTTCGAACTCCCGCTCGTGGGGCTGGAAGTTCTCGTCGAGCCAGCGCAGGCGGACGTGCTCGACGCGTTTCACGGCCTCGCTGAGGCCCGGCAGCGACAGGCATCCCTCGTCGCGGCTCACCGGATCGCGGTCCGCTATAACTTCCAGCTCCGGGTTGACGAGCACCATCTTCGAGTCCTTGCACGTCGGGTCGTCCTCTGCTATCGGTGTGCCGTCGATGACGATGAGCCTGATGGAACGGCCGATCTGCGGCGCGGCCAGGCCCACTCCCTCGCTGTGGTACATCGTCTCCCACATATCGGCGATGAGCTTCTGCAGCTCCGGGTATTCGGCCGTGATTTCCTCCGTCTCGCGCCTGAGTACCGGGTGACCGTACAGGTATACTGGTAATGTCATTTCTGTCTTGATTATCGTGCAAAATTAACAATTAATTCGCTGTTGGCCAAATACGGGCTCTCAGGGGACCTCCCGCAGTACTGTATGCGACTGGACTTGGCGGATTGGGTATTGTTGCTGTCTTTTGCTTTGTGAATGAGAATACTTACTTTCTAACCGATTCAAGGTAGTCCGTCAGCAGTATGACCGCGGCCGTCTTGTCGGCCAGGGGCTTCTGTCGGCGGATGCTCTGTTTCAGCCCGGCCTGCAGCATGGACTGGTGCGCCAGCGTGGACGTGAACCGCTCGTCGTACATCGTCACCTTCATCTGTGGCAGCAGCCGCGCCAGCCGACCCATGAAGGGGCGTATGTAGCGCATGCTCTCGGAGTCCTCGCCGTTGAGCTGGCGGGGCAGGCCCACCACGATCTCGTCCACCTGCTCGCGTCCGCAGTAGTCGGCCAGGAAAGCCTCCAGCTTGCCTGTCGGCACCGTCTCCAGCCCGTTCGCCGAGATGCGCAGCACGTCCGTGACGGCTACCCCGCACCGCTTGCGCCCGTAGTCTATGGCTAAAATTCTTCCCATGCTGCAAAGTTACAAAAAGATTTGCGTACCCCGCGCCTTTTGTGTACCTTTGCCGATGATGTAGGGATGCACCCTGGTGCGTCCGCCAACTCACATGTCAGGAAATAAAACTACACGATAAATGAAAATAACGTTCACAGTCAGCTACCGCACCAATTGGGGCGAATCGCTGCACCTGTACGGCGACATCGCCGAGCTGGGCGCCAACGACCCCGTCAAGGCCCTGCCTATGGAGATGGCCGACGCCAATACCTGGCGCGTCACCGTCGATGTCCCCGCACGCATAAAGTCCTTCACCTACCGCTACGTCGTCAAGGCCGACCACCAGGCCTGGCGCTTCGAGTGGGGAAGCCCCCACATCTTCCGCCAGGTCGCCAGGGTGCAGAAGTACACCCGGTGCGACGCCTGGTGCGACCAACCCGCCGACAAGCCCTTCTACTCCTCCTGCTTCACCGAGAGCATGCTCGCCCGCGCCGACCGCAAGCCCCTGCCCGCACTCGCCGCCGGCGAGATGGTGATTAAGGTATACGCCCCCATGGTTGAACCTGACGAGGAGGTATGCCTGGCCGGAGCACCCATCGCCCTCGGCGCCTGGGACACCGCCAAGGCCCTGCCCATGAGCGACGCTGAATACCCCCTCTGGCAGGTCGCTTTCCCTGCCGCCGCACTGCCTATCCCCTTCGAGTACAAGTTCTTCATACGCAACAAGGTGACAGGCCGCATTTCCGCCTGGGAGAACTGTTCCAACCGCGTGCTCAACATCCCCGCCCCGGCCGCCGACGCCGTCACCACCGTAGACGGCTTGCGCCTGGCCAATCCCCGCTATGACTGGAAGGCCGCCGGCACCGCCATACCCGTCTTTTCCATCCGCACGGAACACGACTTCGGCGTCGGCGACTTCCTCGACCTCATGCCCATGGTCGACTGGTGCGCCCTCACCGGCCAGAAGGTCCTCCAGCTCCTGCCCGTCAACGACACCACCATGACCGGCACCTGGACCGACTCATACCCCTACAACGCCAACTCTACCTTCGCCCTCCATCCCCTCTACCTCAACCTCGCGGACGTCGGCAGGCTTCGCAAGCCGGCCCGCCAGAAGCACTACGAGGCGCTCGGCCGCGAGCTCAACGCCCTCAAGGAGGTTGACTACGAGCGCGTCTCCAAGGGCAAGATGGACTTCATGCGCGAAATCTATCCCGAGAAGAAGTCCACCGTCTTCCGCAGCAAGGCCTACAAGGACTTCATCGACCGCAACATAGAATGGCTGCGTCCCTATGCCGCTTTCTGCTGCCTGCGCGATCAGTTCGGCACCCCCGACATGTCGAAGTGGGGCGAGATGGCCGTCTACGACCGCGACCGCGTCAACCGCTACTGCGCACAGCACGACGACGACATATCCTTCGTCTACTTCGTGCAGTACTACCTCGACCGTCAGCTGCGGCGCGCCCGCGACTACGCCCACTCCAAGGGCGTGGCACTGAAGGGCGACATACCCATCGGCATCAGCCGCACCAGCGTAGACGCCTGGAAGGACCCGCGCCTGTTCAATCTCGACTGCCAGGCCGGAGCGCCCCCCGACGCCTTCTCCACAATGGGACAGAACTGGGGATTCCCCACATATAACTGGGACGAGATGTCCCGCGACGGGTTCGCCTGGTGGAAGGCCCGCTTCCGCAAGATGTCAGAGTACTTCGACGCATATCGCATCGACCACATCCTCGGCTTCTTCCGCATCTGGCAGATTCCCATGGACGCCATCCACGGCCTGCTCGGCATCTTCAATCCCGCGCTGCCATTCTCTCCCGACGAGATGCGCAACAACTTCGATTTCTGGATCGACGTCGACCTGCACACCAATCCGCTCATCATGGAGTGGATGCTGACCGACTTCTTCGGCCCCTACGTGCAGGAGGCCAAGGAGCGCTTCCTGGAGCCTATCGTAGACGGTCGCTACCGCCTGCGCGACTTCGTGCGCACACAGCGCAAGGTGGCCGACTTTTTCGCCACGCAGCCCCGCGACGAGAAGAACGAGCGCCTCTGCAACGCCCTGCTCGGCCTCATCGACGATGTCCTCTTCATTGAAGACCCCTACAAGCGCGGCACATACCATCCCCGCATATCGGCCCAGTTCACCTACCAGTACCGCCGCCTCAACGAGTATGAGAAGTCGCGCTTCGACGCCCTCTATAACGACTTCTTCTACCGCCGCAACAACGACTTCTGGCAGGACAAGGCCATGTGGAAGCTCCCCCCGCTGATCGACTCCACCTCCATGCTCACCTGCGCCGAGGACCTCGGCATGATTCCCGACTGCGTGCCATACGTGATGCGCACCCTCGAGATTCTGTCGCTCGAGATCCAGCGCATGCCCAAGGACCCCCGAACCGAGTTCGGCGACACCTGGCACTATCCCTACTACTCCGTGTGCACCACCTCCACCCACGACATGCCCGGCATTCGCGGCTGGTGGGAGGAGAACCACGCCGTGGCCCAGCGTTACTACAACTACGTGCTCGGCCAGCAGGGCGAGGCGCCTTTCTACGCCGAGCCCTGGATATGCTCGGCCATCGTGGACCTGAATCTTAAGTCCCCCTCCATGCTCTGCATCCTGCCGCTGCAGGACTGGCTCGGCACCGACGGCGGCCTGCGCCGCCAGGACCCTCGCGAGGAGCAGATCAACATCCCTGCCATCTCCCGCCACTACTGGCGCTACCGCATGCACCTCAGCCTCGAGGAGCTGATGCGACAGGACGTCTTCAACCAGACCATGCGCGACATGGTCCGCAATGCCGGCCGCTGATGCGGCCGGTCAGTCCATACGGTCGCATGTAGGGCCGCACCACGGCGCATAGTAAAGGATAGAGCTTGCACATTTTTGACGTGTAAGCTCTATCCTTTACTATGCGCCCGATGGTTTCAGTTTACTCTCAACTTCAATGTGTTACTGCTCTCAGCACGAGTAGTCGACGCAGGCGCGGTCAGACTTCAGTGGGGCTATGATGGCCGCTGCGGCGACGTGGGCCGGATGCCTGGCGTAGACGTCTACGTCGGCGAGGGTGGCGACGGTGGCGGTGAGGACCACGTCCCAGGTCTCGGCTGGGTTCTCGTTGATTCCCACTTCCATGCTCTGCAGGACGTCAATCTTCCCGGGCAGGGCGAGCAGGGCGGCACGGAAGGCCTTGGCGGCGGCACGGCGCTCCTGCACGCTGCCGTTGAGCTTGAACGATACTATGTGTTTTACCATTATATTTTCAGGTTTTTCGGAATAACCATGGCGCTCCCTACATTCCGTAGAGTCGCTCCTTGGCGGCGGCCACGCGCTCGTCGGTGATGTAGTCGTCGTAGTCCATCATCTTGTCGATAATGCCGTTCGGGGTCAGCTCTATGATGCGGTTGCAGACGGTCTGGATGAACTCGTGGTCGTGGCTGGACATGAGCACGATGCCCGGATAGGCCTGTAACGTATTGTTAAAGGCCTGGATGGACTCGAGGTCGAGGTGGTTGGTGGGCGAGTCGAGCACGAGGGTGTTGGCGTCGGTGAGCATCATGCGCGAGATCATGCAGCGTATCTTCTCGCCGCCGCTGAGCACGGAGGCTTTCTTGAGCACTTCCTCGCCGGAGAAGAGCATCTTGCCCAGGAAGCCCTTGAGGTAGATTTCGGAGCTGTCCTTGGAATACTGGCAGAGCCAGTCGACGAGGTTGAGGTCGGTGTTGAAGAAGGGGTTGTTGTCCAGGGGCAGGTATGCGGTGGTGATGGTCTGTCCCCAGGCGAAGTCGCCGGAGTCCGGCTTGCGGTTGCCCATGATGATCTCGAACAGGGCCGTCATGGCTCGCGGGTCGTGGCTGAGGAAGGCGATCTTGTCGCCCTTCTCGACCTGGAAGTTGACGTCGCGGAAGAGAACGTCGCCGTCCTGGCTGGCCGTCAGGCCCTTGACTTCGAGTATCTTGTTGCCGACCTCGCGCTCGGGGGTGAAGATGATGCCGGGATAGCGGCGCGAGGAGGGTTTGATGTCTTCGACGTTGAGCTTCTCGAGCATCTTCTTGCGGGAGGTGGTCTGCTTGCTCTTGGCGACGTTGGCCGAGAAGCGGCGGATGAACTCGAGCAGCTCCTTGCGCTTCTCCTCGGCCTTCTTGTTGGCCATCTGCTGCTGGCGCAGGGCGAGCTGGCTGGACTGGTACCAGAAGGAGTAGTTGCCGGCGAAGAGCGTCATCTTTGTGGAGGCGATGTCGAGGGTATGGGTGGAGACGGCGTCGAGGAAGTGACGGTCGTGGCTGACGACGAGCACGGTGTTCTCAAAGTTGGCGAGGTAGTTTTCGAGCCAGGCCACTGTCTCGAGGTCGAGGTCGTTGGTGGGCTCGTCGAGCAGCAGATTGTCGGGGTTTCCGAAGAGGGCCTTTGCCAGGAGCACGCGCACTTTCTCGTTGGCGCTCATGTCGCGCATGAGGGTGTAGTGGTTTGCCTCCTTGATTCCGAGTCCGCTGAGCAGCGCGGCGGCGTCGCTCTCGGCGTTCCAGCCCTCGAGCTCGGCGAACTTCTCCTCGAGCTCGGCGGCGCGGATGCCGTCGGCGTCGCTGAAGTCTTCCTTGGCGTATATGGCGTCCTTCTCCTGCATGATGTCCCAGAGCACGGTGTGGCCGCGGAGCACGGTCTCCATGACGGTGCAGTCGTCGAAGGCGAAGTGGTCCTGGCTGAGGACGCTGAGGCGCTCGCCGGGGCCGAAGGTGACTGTGCCGTGGGTGGGCTGCAGCTCTCCGCTGAGGATGCGCATGAGCGTGGACTTGCCGGCGCCGTTGGCTCCGATGATGCCGTAGCAGTTGCCCGGGGTGAACGTCAGGTTGACGTCCTGGAAGAGAGTGCGTTTGCCAAATTGCTGGCCGAGGTTGTTGACTTGTATCATTCTTTAGTTTAGAGTTGAGAGTCGTCGCTTGTAGGGACGGACCCGGGTGCGTCCCTACAAGCGACAGGACTACCTGGTTTCGGACGCATCAGGGTGCGTCCCTACATTTGGCGCTTCCATCCGCGGCACTCCGACGTTGTGGAGGCTGAAGATGCGCTCTGCGGAGTTGTTGAAGGTGTTCCACCAGCTTCGCTGGGCCGGCGGGATGAGGTCGCTGAGCCACGATGGGATGACCTGGTAGTTGCGCAGTTCGGCGCACGGTTTCGATGAGTAGAAAGTATCGTAGACGGGGGCGGACCAGGTGACGGTGCCGTCCTTGGCACGGGTCAGGCGCACCTTTACCAGGGCGCCGCCGCGCGTCGGACCCGTCTTCATGTTGGAGATGAAGTTGCCCAGGGAGTAGACCACGAGCACGTCCTTGCCCGTCTTGACGTTGTGCATGACCTTCATGGGCTGGATGACGTGCGGGTGTGAGCCGATGATGAGGTCGACGCCGAGGTCGGCCAGGTACTGGGCGGTCTCGCGCTGGCTGGCGTGCTCGGTAAGCTGGTATTCCACGCCCCAGTGTATGCACACGCACACGATCTCGGCACCGGCCTTTCGCAGGGCTGTCACCTCTCGGGCCATCGCCTTTTTGTCGATAAGGGCTATTTCGGCGCCGGCCTTGGGGGCGATGCCGTTGGTGCCGTAGGTGTAGTTGGCGAAGCCGACCTTGATGCCGTTGATGTTGCGGACCAGCGGAGGGGTGGCGGCGCGATCGGCGGCGTCGTGCCAGGTGCCGGTGTGGTCGACGCCCATGCTGGTGAGTGTCTTGACGGTGCGGCGCACTCCCGCGTCGCCGCGGTCCAGGCAGTGGTTGTTGGCCGTCAGGAAGAGGTCGAATCCGGCGTCCTGCAGGGCCTCGGCGTATGAGTCGGGTGCCGAGAAGCAGGGATAGCCGGAGTAGCGCGGCCCGCCGCCGAGGGGCACCTCGAGGTTGACGACGGCATAGTCGGCCTTGATGACTTCCGGGGCGATGAGCGTGAAACAGTCGGAGTAGTCGTAGCGCTTGCCGCCGCCCAGGCGCAGGGCCTCGTCGAGCTGGGCCTGGTGCTGCATGGCGTCGCCGACGAAGAGCAACTCGGCCTGTTGCGGCCCTCCGGGGGAGGTGGCGCCGGTGAACCACTGCAGGAACGAAAAGAGGAGTATCAGCAGAGGGTGCATTTAGTTATCGCTTGTAGGGACGCACCCTGGTGCGTCCGAAATCGTTCAGTCATGTTGCGGACAGCGGACGCATCAGGGTGCGTCCCTGCTTTTCGGCGCGGGCTGTCAGTCCCTGGCGACGTTCTGGCGCCAGGCCTGCATGGTGTTCATCATCAGCGAGCAGATGGTCATCGGGCCTACTCCGCCGGGCACGGGGGTGATGTAGCTACACTTGGGAGCGACGTGCTCGAAGTCGACGTCACCGCTGAGGCGGAAGCCGGACTTGCGGGTGGCGTCGGGCACACGGGTGGTGCCGACGTCGATCACCACAGCCCCGGGCTTGACCATGTCCTCGGTGACGAACCCGGGCTTGCCGAGGGCAGCGATGAGGATGTCGGCGCCGCGGCACACCTCTTTAATATTTGGTGTGCGGGAGTGGCAGACGGTGACGGTGCAGTCGCCTGGCTCGCCCTTCTGCATGAGTAGTGTGGCCATGGGCTTGCCGACGATGTTGCTGCGTCCCAGCACCACGGCATGTTTGCCGGAGGTGGGGATGGAGTAGCGGCGCAGCAGCTCCATGATGCCGGCCGGTGTGGCCGAACGGAAACCGGGCAGGCCGATGCTCATGCGGCCGACGTTGACGGGGTGGAAGCCGTCGACGTCCTTGTCGGGCAGGATGGCCTCGGTGACCTTCTGCTCGTCAATGTGGGCGGGCAGGGGGAGCTGGACTATGAAGCCGTCGACCTCGGGGTCGCGGTTGAGGCGGTCGATTTCGCCGATGAGCTCGGCCTCGGTGATGGTGTCGGGGAAGCGGAGCAGCGTGGAGCGGAAGCCGCAGCGCTCGCAGGCGCGGACCTTGTTGGCCACGTATGTCTCGGAGCCTCCGTCGTGGCCCACCAGTATGGCGCTTAGGTGTGGCACACGCTTGCCGGAGGCGGCTATGGCGGCCACCTTGGCGGCTATCTCGGTCTTGATCTGCTCGGCTGTGGCCTTGCCGTCGATGATTGTCATCTTTCTTGTAAGGTCTTTAAGGTCGTTAAGGTCTCTAAGGTCCTTGGGGGCGTTCAGCGGCGTTGGCCTTTGCGGGCCTGGCGCATCTGCTTCATCATGGCGGCGGGGTTCTTCATCTGGGTGGCCATGCGCATCATCTTGCGGCTCTGCTCGAACTGTGTGAGCAGGCGGTTGACTTCCATGATGGTGGTGCCGGAGCCGCTGGCGATGCGCTTGCGGCGGCTGGCGTTGATGGCCTGGGGATTGGCACGCTCGAAGGGCGTCATGGAGCCGATGATGGCTTCGATGCTCTTGAAGGCGTTGTCGTCGATGTCCACGTCCTTGATGGCCTTGCCCACGCCCGGTATCATGGACGCCAGGTTCTTGAGGTTGCCCATCTTCTTGATCTTGTGGATGAGCTGGAGGAAGTCGTCGAAGTCGAACTTGTTGCGCTTGATGCGCTCGTTTATTCGCTCGGCCTCGTCCTGGTCGATGATGTCCTGTGCCTTCTGCGCCAGGGTCCAGATGTCGCCCTGGCCCATGATGCGGCTGGCCATGCCCTCGGGGTTGAAGTCCTCGATGTCCTCGAGCTTCTCGCCGGAGCCGATGAACTTGATGGGCTTCTGGACGACGGTGCGGATGCTCAGGGCCGCGCCGCCGCGGGTGTCGCCGTCGAGCTTGGTGAGGACGACGCCGTCGAAGTCGAGGCGCTGGTTGAACTCGCGGGCGGTGTTGACGGCGTCCTGGCCGGTCATGGCGTCTACGACGAAGAGCGTCTCCTGGGGCTCGACGCCTTTCTTTATGGCCTCGATTTCCTGCATCATCTGCTCGTCGACGGCCAGGCGGCCGGCGGTGTCGATGATGACCAGGTCGAGGTGGTTGGCGCGTGCGTGCTCGATGCCGCGGCGCGCGATGGCCACGGCGTCCTTGCAGTCGGGCTCGCTGTAGACGGGCACCCCGATCTGCTCGCCGAGGACCTTGAGCTGGTCGATGGCGGCGGGGCGGTAGATGTCGCAGGCCACCAGCAGGGGTTTGCGGCGCTGGGTGGTCTTGAGGCGGAGGGCGAGCTTGCCGGAGAAGGTGGTCTTGCCGGAACCCTGCAGGCCGGACATGAGTACCACGGCCGGGTTGCCCTTGACGTTGAAGGGTGCCTTCTCGCCGCCCATCAGGTCGATGAGCTCGCGGCGCACGATGCTCAGCATCAGCTCCTGCGGCTTGAGGGCGTTGATGACGTTCTGGCCCATGGCCTTGGCCTTCACCGTGTCGGTGAACTGCTTGGCCACTTTGTAGTTGACATCGGCGTCAAGCAGGGCGCGGCGCACGTCCTTGAGCGTCTCGGAGACGTTGATCTCGGAGATGCGGCCCTGGCCCTTGAGTATCTTGAATGAGCGTTCAAGCCGCTCCTGTAGGTTCTCGAACATATATTTTATTGTGGGGAGAGTTATGAGTTCACAAGTCGGTTGGTGGCGGTGTCGGGGAAGATGACGCGCGGCTTGTTGGCGCGGGCCTCCTCGGGGGTCATCATCGCGTATGCGATGATGATGATGACGTCGCCGGGCTGGGCGCGACGTGCGGCGGCGCCGTTGAGGCAGATGACGCCGGTGCCGGGCTGGCCGGCGATGACGTACGTCTCGAAGCGCTCGCCGTTGTTGTTGTTGACGATGGCCACCTTCTGGCCCGGCAGGATGCCGGCGGCCTCCAGCAGCTCGGTATCGATGGTGATGCTGCCCACATAGTTCAGGTTCGCCTCCGTGACGTGCACGCGGTGAATCTTGGCAGTAAGCATTTCTATAAGCATGTCAGTAAGCTCGGATTACAGCTCCGGCAGGGGGCGGTAGAAGATATTGTCGATGAGGCGGACCTGTCCGCAGTAGACGGTGATGCAGCCGATTACCGAGTCGGCGTCGGTCCAGCGCGCGATACCCTGCAGGGTGTCGGCGTCGGCGATCTCGAAGTATTCTACGCGGCACTCCGGCAGGCGGTTGACGCGCTCCACGACCTCTCGGCGGGTCTCATCCACGGAATGGGCGCGGGAATAGTCGACGCTCTCGCGCAGTATGCGGTAGATGCCGGGGGCGGTCTTGCGCTGTCCGGGGGTGAGCAGGCGGTTGCGGCTAGACATGGCCAGGCCGTCCTCGCCGCGGTGGATGGGGCAGGCCACGATCTCCACGTCGTCGAGGCCCTCGGTGGCCTTCATGCGGCGCAGCACGGCGATCTGCTGGTAGTCCTTTTGGCCGAAGTATGCACGGCAGGGGCCGGCCATGCGCATGAGTCGGCTGACCACCTGGGCCACGCCCTGGAAGTGCCCGGGGCGGTAGCGGCCCTCCATCACCTCTGCCACGGCGCCGAGGTCGAAGTCATGGTCGCGCTGCTGGCCGCCGGGGTACATCTCCTCGACGGTAGGCGCGAACACGGCGCCGACGCCCGCGCTCTCGAGCAGCGCGAAGTCGTCGGCCTCGCAGCGCGGATAGGTCGCCAGGTCGTTGGCGTTGTTGAACTGGGTGGGATTCACAAAAACACTTGCCACCACCGCGTCGCCGGCCTGTATGGCGCGACGCACCAGCGACAGATGGCCCTGGTGCAGCGCTCCCATCGTGGGCACAAGCCCTATGCGCCGCCCGCTCTTGCGCTCTGCCTCGCAGTGCTGCTCGAACTCGTGGCGCGTTCGGAGTATCTTCATTGTCGTTGCAAAAATTAGTCTTGCAGTTTTCAGACTGCAAAGTTAATACGCTTCGCCGAAGTATGCAAGTCTTTGGCCCGCCACGCCCCATGTTTCCTTAAAGAATTTAAAATATAATAGGTAATGGCCGCCGTTTCAATAAAAATTCGTAACTTTGCACAAATTATAGGGAACGGGCCTGCGACAGGCGTGGCCGGTTCCGCAAAACGAGACGAGACATGGCAAAACCGCGCATACTTTATATCACCGAGGAAATCACCCCCTACCTGCCCGACAGCGCCAACGCGCGCCTGGGGCGGGACCTGCCCGTCATGAGCCAGGGCGGCGGCTACGAAGTGCGCATCTTCATGCCGCGCTTCGGCACCATCAACGAGCGGCGCAACCAGCTCCACGAGGTGATACGCCTGAGCGGCATGAACATCTCCATCGCCGACACCGACCACCCCCTCATCATCAAGGTGGCCTCCATGCACCCCTCGCGCATACAGGTCTACTTCGTCGACAACGACGACTATTTCCAGCGGCTGGCCAGCGACTCCGGCCCGCTCGGCACCAACCGCGCCGACAACGACGAGCGTGCCATCTTCTTCACCCGTGGCACTATGGAGACAGTGCGCAAGCTCCAGTGGGACGTGCGCATAGTGCACTGTATGGGCTGGATGTCCGCACTCAGCACCCTCTACCTGCGCCGACTATACGACTCCGAGCCGGGCGAGAACAAGCCCGCCATCGTCTACACCATCCTGCCCGGCCAGGACCCGGCCACACTCGACCCCAAGATTGTCGACAAGCTGCGCGAAGAAGGCGTGGCGGACGACGATATGCAGGAAATCATCGCCAACCCCTCCGACCCCGACTCCATGCACCGCCTGGCCATGCGCCACGCCGACGCCATCGTGTTCGGAGGCGCTCCCGGGCAGGGACTCTCCGAATTCGCCGCAAGCCTCGGCAAGCCCGTCATGCGGCTCGACGTCCGCGCCGACGGCCAGGCATTCGACGCCGACGCCTACAAAGACTTCTACCTCTCGCTCGAAAAAAAGTGACCCCGACTTCCCACGCTCCATCGCGTGCCGAAACTAAGATTCCGTACATGAAATTGAAATTCCTCATATCGGCTGCTGCAGGCGTGCTGCTTCTACTCTCCGCCTGCGAAGACACCTCCGGCATAGGCGGTTCGCTGGCCGAACCAAATGTGGCCATCAACGTCGACTCCTCGTTCGTCATCACCGGACAGTCCTTCCATCAGCCCGCCTTCGACACCCGCTCCGAGACGATGCTCCTGGGCGCCGTCGACATGGAAGGCGTGGGCAGCTACAGCTCCTCCATCGTCACCCAGCTGATGTCAGCCACCTCGCTGTCCATGCCCGACACCGTCCCTGTCGACTCCGTCTCCGGCATGGCCCTCAAGCTCAACTTCCGCCGTGGCGCCCTGACCGGCGACTCGTTGGCGCCATGTCAGCTCAAGGTCTATGAACTCACCCGCCAGCTGCCCCCCGGCATCCAGAGCAGCTTCGACCCCACCGGCTACTACGACCCCGCCCATCCGCTCGGCGTCCGCAACTACACCGCATCCATCCTCGGCCTGAGCGCCGCCGACTACCCCTCCGGCTTCACCACGCTCAAAGTGGAACTGCCGCTGGAAATGGGACGTAAGTTCATCACCCAGTACCGCACCGACCCCTCTGTGTTCCAGTGGCCTGCCGACTTCAACCGATACTTCCCCGGCCTGTACATCGAGAACACTTTCGGCAAGGGATGCATGGTCAACGTCACCGTGGCCGAGATGTCGGTCTACTACAAAGTCAAGAAGCGCGTGTCGGTTATGGTCAACGACACACTTAAATATGTTGACGGCGTCGGCCGCGACTCGGTGACCATATTCTCCACCGCCCCCGAAGTGCTCAGCTCCAACAACCTGCGCATGAACATCGCCAGGCCCATCCGCGACATGGTGGAGCGCGACAACAAGGTAGTGGTGATGTCGCCCTGCGGCTACCTCGCCTCGGTGCGCATCCCGGCCCAGGAGATTGTCGACAAATATTACGCCACCGACTTCGACCTTGCCGTGGTCAATAACCTCGTGCTCACCATCCCGGCCCGAAGCATCACCAACGACTATGGCCTGCGGCCTGCGCCCAACCTGCTGCTCGTGCGTCGCTGCGACATGACCTCCTTCTTCGCCAACAACGAGATTCCCGACGCCAGCAAGAAATCTTTCTACGGCAGCTACAACACTGCCACCGGCAAGTACACTTTCTCGTCCATGCGCCAGTACATCGTCGACCTGCTGGCCGAGGGCAAGACAGTCAAGGAGGAAGACATGGACTTCGTGCTCATCCCCGTCGACATCGCTTCCGAGACGAACACAATGACCGGTGCGGTGTATGTCACCAACTGCCTGCCGTACATCTACCGGCCGACGCTGTGCGAGCTCGACCTGAGCCGTGCCAGCCTCTGCTTCACTTTCGGCACCAAGCACTGACCGTTTCCACGCTCCGGCATACCGGCGACCGCTCCACCGCGGTCGTCGGCTTTTTTATATTATTGGTGTTCGGGGAACCTTAAAATGGAGACGGAACCGACCTGATGATGCGGTGGGGCGAGAAAACAGGCAGGCAAGTTTCTTTTATGCCATTCAGTTCGGCCTGTATCGTGCGGCGATGGACGAAAATTTCCCCGGACACCAATATGTTATGTGTGCGGCCCTACATACTTGCGCAATCACAAAAAAGGCGGGGCGG
>UQLL01000005.1 GCA_900541835.1 uncultured Porphyromonadaceae bacterium | reverse complement strand
AATGAGGTTCTGTCTCGATGCGCCAGTCTGAAAAATCAAATAATAGAACCTCCCTATATGTAATTTACATATCCGGCTTTCTCAAATGCATCAAACAAGCCCACTCCATTTTGTTCTGAGAAATCATCAATTTCATATTTGTCTTTGAATAATGCTCGCTG
The DNA here is from genome assembly GCA_900541835.1 of uncultured Porphyromonadaceae bacterium. Lineage (GTDB taxonomy): Bacteria > Bacteroidota > Bacteroidia > Bacteroidales > Muribaculaceae > Lepagella. The sequence continues at coordinate 110,096 of UQLL01000005.1, read as the reverse complement.
AAATGCTATTGTTAAATCTCTAATTTTGGAATCTGAACGATAGCACTTTTTTAATTCCGTTGGACGAACTGCAATATTCGTAACGACATCTTTATTAGCAATGGGATTCCCATATATGTTTTGTTTAACATCGCCAAAAAGCATATATTCCCCATTCTCAGCCAAAAACGAATCCTTCAATATATTCATCCAACTTCGTTTATAATCTTGGATCTCGTCAATCAATATAGCATCATAAGGTCTAATTCTATCTTTATATTTTGCGAATAAATGTTCATTAGAATAATAATTAGCATCAAGATAGAGTGATATATCACTGCCCTTAACATCGGTGGGAACTTTTATTTCAATTCCTATATTATTCAATTCGGCATTTATAAACTGATGATAATTAATTATGATAAAATCCTGAATGATAAATTCTTGCTGTACTTGCATCAATTTATCATGAATGAAATTTCGCAAAGTTAGATTATATGTCAGAATTAATATTTTAGGTTGAGGGTTGTCTTTTTTCAGGCGAATGTATGCTTGTACAGCTCTTGCGACAAGTACGGTCGTTTTGCCTGAGCCAAAAACGCCTTTTACTCTCATCTGTTTAACAGGACGAGTGATTACTTCTGTCTGACGGTCATCGTACCTAAGATGTTCACCGTCACCCATCATGTGAACAGTGGGAGTCAAGATTCTTTTAAAATTTTTATATAAATCGTCTGTAAAATATAGTGACTGCCAATTCGCATTTATGTAGAATTGTGCAAGTACCTTATCCAGTTCGCCACACTCCAAAGAATCATTACCTAACAATCCGATATTATATTGGAGAAACTTTTGGTATTTTTTATCTTCTTCAAAAGGTGTTACGATAAGTGAATCTACTTCTTCTTTGTTTGCTTTATGGAAGTAAACAGCACATCCGACTATATTAAAATTCTTTATGTTCTGAATTTTTAGATTAAGCAGAGCGTCTATATGTAAATCAAACAGATTTTCTTTGTATTTTAGAACTTGGTCTATCGGAGATTTTTCTACTGAATCGTCCCCGTTATGTGGATTTACAAAATGCCACTTCTTGCGCTTATCAATATAATGGTGTGATAAAATCCAATCCTTGACTTCTATAATTAACACTCCATGCCATTTGCGGAGAATCATTATATCAGGTCGGTCGCCATTTAGATATGGATTGAAAAACACTTCATAGCTATCATCTAAAGTCTTTTCTAAATGGCGTAATAATGTCAACTCTCCATCAGTAGGCTTAACTTTAAAACGGAGAATCGTATCAATCGAAGGTATAAATTGAGCCATGAGGAGTTGATATTAGATTTTATCTTATGCCTTGCAAGGGTCAGTCCAAGTATTTGTTCGGATGCAGGAACCAGTAGCGCCACTGTCCCTTTTTTGCTATTGCTCGGCCATAGCCGATTGCATGCTCCGGGCAGGCGTGATAGCAGCCCAGACAGGAGGTGCAGTCATCGCTCCATTCGGGATGGCCGCCTCCAAGGTAAAGCCCGTTGTTACTGCCGTTGCCGCTATAAACGGGATGCTTATCGACCATGCGCACGTTGCAGGTCGGGCAGGCGCGTTCGCACTGGCCGCAACCGACACATTTATCCAGATCCACGTGCCAGCGCGAGGGAAAGATGCCCCAGCGGCGGAACAGGGGGAATATCAGACGCGATTTCACAAAAGGTATCGGACCGACGTGCAAGTCCTCCACCCCCCTCTCACGCGCTGTTATACGACCGGCTATCTCATGCAGACGCGGCCAGGCGGCATCAAGCTTGTGCATGGCCAGTGCTTCGGGGTCGACATTGAATCCGGGCAGCAACACGTATGTATTGGGCATCTGTAGGCCGAAGACCGCGTCCAGTCGCAGACCCCGTTTTTCAAGTACACGCCTCAGCATACGATGGGCATATCCGGCCTCGTCGCCATAGTCAAGAAGGGCCCACACATATTCCGGCTTCTGAGCGGGCAGCATCACCCGCCCGAGCCATTGGAGTACGTTAGGCGGTATTCCCCATGAATAGACCGGAAGCACCATACCCAACACCATGTCGGACGAGAGAGCCCAGCCCCCCACCTTTTGCTTATCGCAATGCAACAGATGCGCGAGTGTATCGGCCACAGCGCGTGAATTGCCGCTCCCGCTGAAATAGTAAATCATATACGGTTCATGTCGGCGCAGGCGCGGTCGTCGTCCCTGGCGTGAGAGGCATTGTCTTCGGCGTCCCTTTCGAGGTATAGCTTGACCTCCTTGAAGAGGTGCGAGGCGAAGACGAAGTCGTTGAGCGCCTTGGACTTTGAGTGGAAGATGGAACGGTCGTCACCGGTCCAGTCGCAGCGGCCACGGTCGATGAAGATGATGTGCTCGCCTATGCCGAGCACCGAGTTCATGTCGTGGGTGTTGATGATGGTGGTGATGCCGTATTCGTGGGTGATGTCGGACAGCAGGTCGTCTATGAGGATGCTTGTCTGGGGATCGAGTCCGGAGTTGGGCTCGTCGCAGAAGAGGTATCGGGGGTTGAGGGCTATGGCGCGGGCGATGGCGACACGCTTCTGCATACCGCCGGAAATCTCGGACGGGTACTTGTCGTCGGCACCCTGCAGGCCCACTCGGCCGATGCAGAAACGAGCCCTCTCTATCTGCTCGTGGCGGGTCATGGACGAGAGCATCTTGAGCGGGAACATGACGTTGCCCAGCACCGTCTCGTTGTCGAACAGTGCCGAACCCTGGAATAGCATGCCTATCTCGGTGCGAAGCTGGCGCCGCTGCTTGCCGTCCATGCGCGAGAGGGGCCGGCCGTCGTAGAAAATCTCGCCCTGCTCGGGGGTGAACAGGCCGATGAGACACTTCATGAAGACCGTCTTGCCAGACCCGCTCTTGCCGATGATGAGGTTGGTCTTGCCCGACTCGAACGTGGCACTGATGTCATAGAGGATACGCTGCCCGTCGAACCACTTGCTTACGTCTTTGGCCTCTATCATTGCAACAGGAGTTTAGTGAGAACGACGTCCATGAGCAGGATGAGGATGGAGCTGGAGACTACGGCCGAGGTCGATGCCTTTCCCACCTCCAGCGCGCCGCCGCTGACATAGTAGCCGTAGAAGGCAGACACGGAGGTGATTATGAAGGCGAAGAAGTAGGTCTTGATGATGCCGTACCAGACGTACCACTCCACGAAGAAGCTCTGTATGCCGTAGATGTATTTCTCCACCGAAATCATGCTGGTGAACTCGGCGATGCACCAGCCGCCCACCAGGCCCATGAACATGGAGAGTATGCAGAGCACGGGCACGAACAGCACGAAGCCCACTATCTTGGGCAGCACGATGTAGTTGGCCGAGTTGATGCCCATTATGTCCATGGCGTCGATCTGCTCGGTCACGCGCATGGTACCTATCTCTGAGGCGATGTTGGAGCCGACCTTGCCGGCCAGGATGAGCGATAGGATAGAGCTGGAGAACTCCAGCAGCAGGATCTCGCGCGTGGCCAGGCCCACCGAGTAGCTCGGAATCAGCGGCGACATGATGTTGAGCTGCATCTGAATGGCGATCACGGCCCCGATGAACAGCGATATGATGATGGTGATGGGTATCGATCCCACTCCGAGCTTGCTTATCTCGAAGAGAGTGCAGCGACCGAACTCGCTCCATTTGTCGGGCAAGTGGAACACGCGGCAGATGAACAGGCAGTAGCGCCCGAATGTCTTCAGTGAACTTATCAACATGTGCAGTAGTTCAATCTAAGGGGCAAAGTTAATGATTTTTTTCGTAACTTTGCCCTCCGAAACGAAAGAAGATATGAACAGGACACTGATAAGCCTCTTGGCGGCCTGCTCCATGCCGGCCACAATGCTTGGCTGGGGTCAGAAGGGCCATGACGTCACGGCGGCCATAGCCGAGCGTCACCTGACGCCCGCCGCCAGGGCCATGGCCGACTCGCTGCTCGACGGCCGGAGCCTCGTGTACTGGGCCAACTGGCTCGACAACGCCTCGCACACGCCCGAGCTCAGCTATTCCCGCACGTGGCACTACAAGAACGTGGACGCAGGCCAGACCTACGAGACGGCCCCGCAGCACCAGGCCGGAGACATCGTCACCGCCCTGCGCCGCAACATCGCCACCCTGCGCAATCCCCGCGCAGGCAAGGAGGAAAAAGCCCTGGCGCTGAAGATGGTGGTGCACCTGGCCGGAGACATGCACCAGCCCATGCACATGGGCCACGCCTCCGACCTGGGCGGCAACAAGACACCGGTAAAGTTCTTCGACTCCCCCACCAACCTGCACTCCGTGTGGGACTCGCGCCTGCCCGAGAGCGGACACAAGTGGAGCTACACCGAATGGACCGACCAGCTCGACCGAGTGTCAGAGATGGACCAGGCCCTGCTCACTTCAGGAAACATCGACGACTGGGCCCGCGACACATATATTATATGTGGAGACGTCTACGCCAAGACGCCCAAGAACACGGTCATCAGCTACGACTACATAGCCACATGGACGCCGACGGTGGAGCAGCAGCTTCTCAAGGCGGGCCTGCGCCTGGCTCGAATCCTCAACGCCGCACTCGATCCGGCGGTCGACCAGCCCGAGTTCTGATGCAGCTGTCCCTACCACTTGCAGAGCTGAAGACACGTCCCACTGCCGACGGCGGCGCCGAGGTATACGACCCGCTGCGCCGCCGCTTCGTGGCCCTGACACCCGAGGAGTACGTGAGGCAACAGTTCGCCGCGTGGCTCGTCGGGGAGCTCGGATATCCCGCTTCGCACGTCGCCAACGAGGTCTCGATGACCCTCAACGGCACCCGCCGCCGCTGCGACACGCTCGTATACGACTCCCAAGGAGAACCGCTGATGATCGTCGAGTACAAGGCTCCCACGGTGGCCATCTGCCAGGAGGTCTTCGACCAGGTGGTGCGCTACAACATGGTGCTCCGCGCCAGGTACCTGGTGGTCAGCAACGGCCTGCGCCACTACTGCTGCGTAATCGACTACGACTCAGGAAAGTACCACTTCCTGCCCGGCATCCCCGACTACCAGGGGGCGCTGAGGAAGTATGAATGAGAGCCGAGAGAGCCTGCGCCGCGCTGAAGCGGACGCCAATGCCAGAGTAAATGCACCGCCTACAACAAAAATGGTGCACCTGCAATTACTAATTCCTAATTACTGATTCCAGTTGTCCTCAATTCTTACCGGACTCAACGACGCGCAGCGTGCCGCCGTGGAATACTGCTCCGGGCCCGAGCTGGTGATAGCCGGCGCCGGCTCCGGCAAGACGCGCGTCCTGACGCACAAGATAGCCTACCTGCTGGAGCTGGGAGTGCAGGCAGACCGCATCATGGCCCTGACGTTCACCAACAAGGCCGCCCGCGAGATGAAAGAGCGCATCGCAGCGCTCGTCGGCAACGGCGCCCGGCGCCTGTGGATGGGCACTTTCCACTCCATCCTGCTACGCATCCTGCGTCTGCACGCCGACCGCCTCGGCTTCCGCTACGACTTCACCATATACGACGCCGCCGACTCCCGCTCGCTTGTCAAGCTCATCATCCAGGAACTCGGCCTCGACGATAAGAAATACGAGAATCGATATAAGCCGTCGGCTATCGCATCGGCCATATCCAACGCCAAAAACGCCCTTATCTCCCCCGAGCGCTATGCCGCCGACGGCAGAGCTATGAAGGCCGATTCATATGCAGGTAGGTCGAAGTTCGCCGATATTTTCCGAATGTACTGCGAGCGCTGCCGCACCGCGCAGGCCATGGACTTCGACGACATCCTGGTCTACGCCAACATCCTGCTGCGCGAAAACCCGGATCTGGCACAGTACTACCAGCAGTGGTTCGAGTACGTACTCGTGGACGAATACCAGGACACCAACTTCGCCCAAAGCCTGGTGGTGAACCGCCTGGTGCAGGGCCACCACCGCCTGTGCGTGGTGGGCGACGACGCACAGAGTATCTACTCCTTCCGAGGCGCCAACATCGCCAACATCCTGGGCATGAACGAGCGCTACCCCGACCTGCGCCTCTTCAAGCTCGAACGAAACTACCGCTCCACGCAGACCATCGTCAAGGCCGCCGGATCGCTCATCCGCCACAACCGCGGACAGATACCCAAGGAGGTCTACAGCGAAAACGAACCGGGCGAGAAACTGGAGGTCGTGGAGGCCTATAACGACTTCGAGGAAGCCTCATTCCTGGCAGGCGCCGTGTCGCGCAGGCTCCGTCTCTCGCAGGGCACCCTGGAGGACATGGCCGTGCTCTACCGCACCAATGCGCAGAGCCGTGTGCTCGAAGAGGCCCTGCGACGCCGTTCCATCCCCTATCGCATCTACGGCGGTCTGACATTTTACCAGCGTAAGGAGGTCAAGGACGCTCTAGCATATTTCCGCCTTACAGTCAATATAGACGACGACGAGGCCTTGCGCCGTGTCATCAATTACCCAGCCAGGGGCATCGGCAAGACCACCATGGACCGTGTCCGCGACGTTGCCATGAACAAGGGCATCTCGATGTGGAAAGTAGTCAGCGACCCCGAAGGCCAGGGGCTTCAGGTCAACAAGGGCACGGCCGCCAAGCTGCACGCCTTCGCCGAGATAATAGGAGAATTGCACTCCTCTGCCGCCAAGCTCGATGCCTACGCCCTCGGCCGGGACATCTACAACCGCACCGGCCTGCTGGCGCAGTTCGCCAGTACGTCAACGCCCGAGGAGGTAAGCAAGCGCGAGAACCTCAACGAGCTGCTCGCCGCCCTCAAGGAGTTCGTGGAGCGCCCACGCGAAAAGGAATCGGACGCTGAGGACGCCAGGGCACTGACGATGGGCGCCTTCCTCAGCGAAGTCTCGTTGCTGACGGACCAGGACTCGGAGGAGGAGGACAACACCCCCAAACTCACGCTCATGACCGTTCATGCCGCTAAGGGCCTGGAGTTCGACCACGTCTTCATAACCGGCATGGAGGAGAACCTCTTCCCCGGCTCCCAGTCGCTCGACTCCCCCGAGGAGCTCGAGGAGGAGAGGCGCCTGCTATACGTGGCCATCACCCGCGCACGCAAGACGGTATGGCTCAGCCACGCCAACCAGCGCTTCCGCAACGGATCCACCACCGACACCATCCCCTCGCGCTTCCTGTCGGAAATCGACGGCCAGTACCTCAACGGAGCCGAACGTCGCCGCTGGACCCCGGAGCCAGCTCCGACATCATGGCTCTCCATGACCACTCGAACATCGGCTCCGACATCCCCCACCGAGAGCAGATTCAGCGCCCAACACCGCCCTACAGAGCCCTCGCACACCCGCAACCTGGCACCCGTAAAGCGCAGGAAGAGCAGCGCTCCCGCCGCCAGACCATCCGGGCCCGCGCCCTTCGCACCCGGCGACAGGGTGAGCCACTCCAAGTTCGGCATCGGCGTCATCACCAGCTACACCGACGACCCCGAGCCCATGGTGGAAGCCGATTTCACCGACTACGGCCACCGCAAGCTCCTGCTCCGTTTCGCATCACTCGAAAAACTATGACAAGCAGCATCCCCACCCCCGCATACGTGGTCTACGAAGACCGCCTCCGCCGCAACCTCCAGCTCATCGCCGACGTCGCCCGCCGCGCCGACGTGGAGATAATAATGGCACTCAAGGCCAACGCCCTCTGGCGCACCTTCCCGATACTGAGACCGCACGTCATGGGCGCCACCGCCAGCTCCGTCAACGAGATGACACTCGCCCGCGAATACCTCACCGACAACATACACGCCTTCGCACCCGTATACTCCGCCGAGGACTTCCGCACCTTCTGCCAGACGTGCTCGCACGTCACCTTCAACTCCATGCGGCAGCTCCAGGCACACACCCCGGCCATACGCGAAATGTCCGAAAAAGAACAAAAACTCCCCTCCTTCGGACTGCGCGTAAATCCCCAGTGCTCGGTCATCGAAACGGACATCTACAACCCCTGCCTGCCCGGCTCGCGCTTCGGCATGATGGCCGACCAGCTCCCCGAAACGCTGCCGAAGGAGATCGAGGGCTTCCACTTCCACGCCCTCTGCGAGAGCTCCAGCCACGACCTGGAGAAGGTACTCGGAGCCTTCGAGCATCAGTTCGGCCGCTGGCTTCCGCAACTCAAATGGCTCAACCTGGGCGGTGGACACCTCATGACGCGCGCCGACTACGACCGCGACCACCTCGTGGATGTGCTGAGAGGCTTCAAGGAGCGCCACCCGCACCTGCATATCATAATGGAGCCTGGGAGCGCCTTCGCCTGGCGCTCCGGCGACCTCATCGTAACCGTGCTCGACGTGGTGGAGAACAGCGGCGTCAGCACCGCCATCATCGACGCCTCCTTCGCCTGCCACATGCCCGACTGTCTCGAAATGCCCTACCGCCCCCGCATCACCGAGGCCCTGAACGACAGCGTCACCGGCGGCTACGAATACCGCCTGGGCGGCAACAGCTGCCTGAGCGGCGACTACTGCGGCACCTGGCGCTTCCGCGAGCCATTGCAGCCCGGCCAGCGCCTCACGCTGGAGGACATGAACCACTACACCAACGTCAAGACCACCATGTTCAACGGGCTGCAACACCCGTCCGTCTATCTCATGCCCAACGCCGCCAGCTCCGCCTTAGCCACCGAACCCGCCTCACCTACGGCCGACACAGGCACACCCTGCCAGGGCATCACAGGCACAGGTGCACCCTCACCGGCTCCCATCCTGCTCCGAACCTATACCTTCGCCGACTACCGCGACCGCATGTGCTGACCACCCATCGGCATCCCTGGCTTCGCACGTTCCCGCCTCTCCTTCGTACATCTGGAATCTGCAAAAGTATTCCCTTCGCAATTGCCGCTTAGCTTCACGCGAGGTAGTCACACATACTCTGACCCCGGCTACCTCCCTCATATCTCTTCTCGCCCACCTGCCAAAGTGAACCATGCGGCCATGCAGCGCGTTGCTAAGGTAAAGTCTCTTTGGCGTTTATATGGTATCTGCTTTTTTCATAACCGTAGTCAAGATACTGGTGCTGCTGCTGATACTGGTGTGCATGGTGCTCCTGCTCGTCGGCATGCAGCACTACCTGCTAAGCAGCCAGCGCCATAGCGAGATGGACGACCGCGACAATGACAGCTACCGCCGACAGATCAACGACGACAGCGGCGTAATCTCGCGCTATAGCCTATTCCGCCGATTCTTCGTAGCCGACAACTCGGACACCGACCGTACGCCAACCGTCCCACACTTCTTCCAGGACGAAGGACGTCAATCCAAATCTACCGAACAGAGCCACACCCGCAATTCCTCCACCACGACACGCCGCTGACAGGCACTGACCCCCACATACCCCACATCAGCCCCAAACCAACCTTAGCTAACGGCCCCTGACATAGACAGCACCAGACCGGCCTCAGTCCAAGGGGTCGGAAGTAGGAGCGAACGTCTCGTAACTGTTATCATCATAAAAAACCGTGATACGCACCACCTTTCTGGGCGTTTTGCGTAAATCCTGCTGCAAATCGCCGCTGATTTTCGCGGCCATCAGCGAGCTAATACGCTCAATGTCAGCTTCTTGCGTCTGAGAAAGAGGTAAAATAGGTCCCTTTTCCCGGTGAAAACCGAGGCCCTCCCGACCATCTGTAGGGAATTTGCGATTGTCGTAACCGTAATTTTCATCCGCAAACGGCAACCGCCCCTCCTCTTCGCTCACCGGGTAGGGACGCGGACTATATTGACCGTCACCCATCGCGGCGAAGATCCCGCCACCCAGTCCGCTTCCCCGGGCGCCCTGTATGTCAGAATCAGAAGACCCCGAAGCGCCTTTCCCGCTCTCACCTCCGCTGACAGCCGCCAAACCAGCGCCATCGGCCTTGAGCATATCACCTTCGCCGAACATCAGCCAAAGCATGTTCAACTGCGGGAAGGCATCGTGTATGCGGGTGAGCACCACATCGCTGACCTTCTTATTCCGACCAGACAGAAGTTGCGAGAAAGAGGGGCGGGGGAGTCCACACCTGTCAGCGAACTGAGAGTTGTTCAGCCCGGTGGAGTCCATGAAGACTTTTAGACGAATATTGAGTGCATCGGCATTTTCTTTATCCATATCCATTTGCAAATTAAACGTTGCAAAGTTAATAATTAAAATCGAAACCGCAAAATCACAAACTGCAAACCCTATCCCAATATTTTGCATTTCAAGTGTTTGCAAACCCAAAATAATATGTATTCCTTGTCGCAAATACTTAAACCGATACTACGGTCTATAATATGTTATCCCCTAACATACACATACTTACCCATCCCAAATCCTGGAATTTAATCCCTCTCGCTCAAACTCCGGCTAAATTGCACGTCCCGCACTTATACTCACAATCTAAACGATTGCAATGTAGATAGTTGCAGAAGTTGTAAATGAATGTTAACCCTTTAATTTTGCATATTCATCGATAGCACATAATCATTCAAGGCATGTCTCGATTTAATGTTCATAATTGAGAATCATTTACAATGCATCCGCTTATCCTTTACTTGATATGCGTTGTAAAATTGCAAATATTTCAATTGCATCCGTTCGATTCAACCTTGCAAATCACATTTGCAAGTTCATGCCTTAGGTCGTCTCTCCCCTTTTCCTTATCCGAAAAATAGTTGAATTTATATTTTCCAGTTGTCAGCTCTGAAATTTCAAAACCTGGAATTTGCGACCGCCAACTCACGCGTTTGCAAATTTTCGATTCTCGTCAAGGTTATTTACATACTACTTCGTACCCAACTCCCCTACTGTCAATCTTTTACGATTCATGAAAACAGCATTGGCTGACTTTCATTTACAGTGAATCTCACTCAATTGAGCTTTTTCACCTCTTTCAACCCTCTACCAACGATAAGGAAGTACACCATCGGCAACGGAAGGCAAACACCAATCTCGATATGGCACCGATGGAGTGGTCTTGGGAAACTCGAAACGATACTTTTATTACTCTGTTTTCACAAGCTGCCCATTCCTCCTCGGGCGTCCCATTCTCGCCAAGCGACGCAATGCACTTATAATCGAGCTTATGCTCGACTCTACACTATTGCTCGCCACGGCCTTCGCAACAGCATGTCCATGACACCACCATACATCTCACACAAGATCACGCAAGCGCCTGACGGCTTTGAGCAGGAAGCGAAAAAGCTGACCAAGGATCCGCTATATGAAATTTTCGCCCGGGATTTTAAGTGTATTTTATGAAGGTCTGACACCATATTGGCATATTGCGAGAGAATCAGCAACCAAAAACACCCTTAATTCTTATCACGCACATTGAATACACCTTTTTAATCGACATTTTGTTTTGCAAAAAGAACATCTTTCGGAATGCAAAATAGATTCAAATACACCAAACAGGACAATTTTAAGACAAAATTGCATAAACACATTTACTCGCAGAGGCGTTTCTATTATTAAGGTATTAAGGGGCAGCAGACGTCTCCTCGCCTGCGGGCCTCGACCGCAAAGGAAACATCGCATATGGAAAGCACATCTACCTTAGCCAGGGTGAAGGGCACCTTGCGCAGCATCGGATCCTATTTCAATCTCCGGGCCGATCTACTGCCGCAGCAGGATGCGGAAACAGAGATCCGATCTGCGGTATCGTTCAAGGGCTCCCAGCTGCTCATCCTCATCTTCGCCATCTTCGTGGCGTCGCTGGGCCTGAACACCAATAGCGTGCCGGTGATAATCGGCGCCATGATTATTTCGCCACTGATGGGTCCGATCATGGGCATCGGCCTGGGAATAGGGGTGCAGGACTTCGGACTGGTAAAGCGCAGCACCCGCAATATCTGCATGGCAGTGCTCGGATCGGTGTTGGCCTCGGCCGTCTATTTCCTGATTTCGCCCCAGTACGAGGGCAGCAGCGAGCTGCTGGCGCGCACTTCTCCGTCAATATATGATGTGTTCATCGCGCTGTTTGGCGGAGCGGCGGGAATAGTGAGCGTGACGTGCCGCAACAAGGCATCGGTGATGGCCGGCGTGGCCATCGCCACCTCCCTGATGCCGCCTCTCTGCACGGCCGGCTATGGCCTGGCCACGATGAAGATGCAGTTCCTCCTCGGCGCCCTGTACCTGTTCTTCACCAATGCCGTATTCATCCTCTTCGCCACGTGGATCGGCGTCAAGGTCTTCGGCTACAAGAAGGTCGCCATCACCGATGAGAAGAAGGCGCACACGGTCCGCTTCATCCTCTACACGCTGGTGACGCTTACCATCGGAGTGTCGGTTTTCCTGACTGTCATTATGATACGCACCAACATCTTCACCATGCAGGCCGCCGAGTTCGTAGACAAGGAGTTCGTCTTTCCCAACACACAGGTTTTATCGCATAAGGAATACGTAGACAGAGGCAAGCGTTACATCGACGTCAATCTGATAGGCGCCACATTGCCAATGGACTCCTTGCGTCTTGCCATGATGACAAAGATGAACCAAATGGGACTCGAAGGCACCATTCTCAACATCAAACAGGGCTTCGGCATCAATTCCGAGCAGACCTCCTCAGTAACCGACGACGACAGCTTCATGCGTGTCATGGAGCAAGAGCTGACGCAACGGCAGATGACCATCGACTCTCTCCGCTCCGAAATAGCTATGCGCCATAGCCTTCCAGCCCAAAGCCGCATAGTGGCGCCCGAAGTGAAGGTCCTCTTTCCGTCGATTCACTCCATCGCCCTGAGCGAGCTGATAGCTGCCAGCACCTCCAGCCAAGCTACGGACACGGCAACGATGGCTTTCGTCAATGCCCCCGCAGGGCTCTCAGCCGCGCAGATAAGCAAGCTGGCAGAATACTTGCAAGTACGCCTTAAACGCGACAATGTGCATATAGCCGTAAATCCCGCTTCCGTCCCCTGGCCCAAGTGAGGGAAAGTGCCATAAAGGCGCATTCGCAGCCTGCAATTTTAAGGCGGAGGAAGCGTTAGAATGGTATGGACGGGAAGTCGGGACACCGCAAGATCATCCACATCGACATGGACTGCTTCTATGCCGCAGTAGAGATGCGCGACAACCCCGCACTGACCAACCTGCCGGTAGCGGTAGGGCGCGAAGGGCCGCGCGGTGTGGTGGCCACGGCCAACTACGTGGCGCGGAAGCACGGAGTCCACTCGGCACTCCCCTGCTCCATGGCGCGTCGCCGCTGCCCGCAACTCGTCTTCGTCGAACCCCGCTTCGAGGTGTATAAGGCGGTTTCGGCACAGATCCGCGACATCTTCCACGAATACACCGATCTGGTGGAGCCATTGTCGCTCGACGAAGCCTACCTGGACGTCACCGCCAACAAGCCCTGCATTCCACTGGCCATGGACATCGCAGCCGAGATCAAGCTAAAAATAAAGCGACAGACGCAGCTCACCGCCTCCGCCGGGGTGTCGTTCAACAAGTTCCTGGCCAAGATTGCGAGCGACTGGCGCAAACCTAACGGGCTGTGCGTCATCCATCCGGCACAGGCCCAGGAGTTCGTGGACAAGGTTCCCATCGAGGACTTCTGGGGCGTAGGGCCGGCCACCGCCAGGCGAATGCACGAGCTCGGTATCACTGACGGAGCGTCGCTTCGCAAGGTGCCGCTGCACGTGCTAATGCGCCATTTCGGCAAATCCGGCCGCATCTTCTACGACTTCGCACGCTGCATCGACAGCCGCCCTGTGGAGCCTGACCGCATACGCAAATCCGTGGGCTGCGAGACAACGCTGACAGAAGACGTCTCCGACCCGGAGGCGATTATGCGCATCGTCGAGGAGCTGGCCGCAGACCTGGAGCGACGCATCGCCCGTAGCGGTTTCCGCGGGCCCACCTTCACGCTTAAAGTAAAATACGCCGACTTCCGAGCACACTCACGCAGCCATACCTACCCGCAGGCGCTGACACGCCGCGAGGAGTTCGTGGAGGCGGCCAGGCGACTGCTGCCGTCGGCCGTACCGGCAGGACAGCTCATACGCCTGGTGGGCATCGGCACTGGCGTCAACACCCCACCGAGCCGCGACCACGGCCGCTGGGTACAGCTCGAAATCGACTTCGGAGAATACTGAAACACACGCATGCCATAAAACACATCGGAACACACGTCAACACCGCAGACGGCATGCAACCGACTCCACTGGAGGCGTCGGCCATCATCGGTCTCACCTTTATCAGATTGCCACGACAGCAGACAATATAAAGACAAAGAGCGAATTAAAGTATACCTCGGCATATGCCACCTTTTACCTGTGCGACATGTCTTTTCGACACCAGAAGGCTACAACCGCACGTGTAAAGGTTTCGCTGCAACCATCGGTTTAAATCGCCAGGGGAACATACACCTCAACGACGTCGCACATGCCTGCAGGTCGCACACCGACCGCCACTCCTCCATAGACCGGGGGCCATCGGCATGGGAGCTTCCGCCTCTTCATGGCCGACACCCGTTTCGACTCCGTGTCCGTCAACCTGGAGCCCCGACCATCCCCTCTGGGCCGATGAAATCTCCCTATTATACGGTCTCTAAAAGGAGAAATGGAGAGAGACGCGGACGCCGCTGTTGTCCACGCCGGGCAGGTTGCGGTAGGTCAGGCGCCACACGTAGTCCACGCGCAATATGGTAAATATGTTGTCCAGGCCAATGCCAATTTCCATATATGGCTTATGGTCCATCAGACGAGCGTGACTGTCGGCGGGGAACTGCGGCAGGTCCGCCTGCTTCCAGGGATTATTGCGGTCCGTCAGCGAACCGTAGAAACCGCGGAAGCTGAGCACCTCGCGCAGCTTGGCGCGGCGTATGCCGGGGATGCGGTTGAAGATGAGGCCGTTCATCCAGTAGGTGACGTCCCAGCTGACGCTCTGGTCGACTGCGAATTCCATGGGGTTGAGCAGCGCGAAGCTCTCGGGCTGGATGGTGTAGCTGAGGTTGGCGTTGGCCCACGGCAGGGCCGGGTAGAAGACTTTGCTCCACAGCTTGGAGCCTTTCACTATCACATCCGCGTAACCGAAGGCGGAGAACCAGAAGCGCTTCTGCACACTCAGCTCCGTCTTGTTGAGTGTGAAGTCGGCGCCGAGCATTCCCTTGGGACCGAACTCGTGGGTGAGCAGTATGATGGGGGCATCCATGTTGACGGGGAGTCGCATGGTGGCCGACTGGTAGAATTCCTCGCCGGGGGCGTAGCGGAGCTCCAGGGTGAAGGCGGAGGCGTTGTAATGGCCGTAACGATGTCCGTCGGCAGTGACGAAGGGCACCCATTGCGTTGGCTCCTGGCGCTCGAACTTGAAGGCCGCCTGCAGCGAGAAGCCGCTCCGGCGCTCCAGGATGTAGTCGAGGCGGAAGAGGCGTCGATAGGTCATCAGATAGTTGTCGTGGCGCTTGAAGCTCAGGAATATGTTGTCCTGGTTGGTGAAGAGGTAGTGCTGGCCGAGCTGGTCAAGGTCGTAGCTGGTGCTGAAGCGGATGCCGTGCACGGGAAACTCGCGGGAGTGGTACTTCTTGTCGACAAAGGAGTACTCCAGCTCGGCACCATACTTCCACTTGTGGTCCTTGAAGCCATACGCGCCATATGCGCGGGCGAAGAGGCGCTTGCTCAGGTTGGCTGTTGTCATGCCGCCGAGACGCACACGTGCTCCCTCGACGTCGTTGAAGCTTATGATGGTGTTGAGCGGGCCGATGTCGAAACGGGAGCTGGAGGAGGTGCGGAGGTAGCCGCGGGCCATCAGTGCCACGAACTTCTCGCCCCAGTAGAAGAGCGGCCTGGATCGCAAATGCCGCATGAGGCCGCCCATGTTGGCCTGCGCGGAAGTCATCTCCAGGGGACGCAGGCCGGTCCAGTAGGCGTCGTCGCGCTCGTATGCCCCGGGCAGGAAGTGCTCGTCGCCCTCGGCGGTGTAGTACGACTCGTATTCCGCCACGGGAGCGTAGGAATAGCCGTCCACGCGGGTCTCGCGGCGGGCGTATACCTCAGGCGTGCCGGGCGCGAGCTGAAACTCTACGGTAAGCTGGTCGCTGGTCTTGACGCGGTTGCCGAGGGAGTCGCGGACGAAGTTCTGCACTATGTAGAGGCTCTTGACGTAGTTGAGGTTGATGTTGCGGGGCGTCTGCATCACCACCTTGCGGGGCATCATGGCGGAGTCCGACAGCGGCACGTATATTCGGCCGGTGAAGCCCATCGACTCGGTGTTGTGGGGCGTGAAGGTAAGCTCGATGTTGGGCTCGCCCGAGATCATCACCGTGTCCGTGAGGTAGTACTTGTAGAAGTCGGGGCCTATTCGGCTAAGGGGGCTGACGAAGCGGTTCTGCATCAGCGTGATGTCGTTGGAGTAGAGGTCTACCTGGCGCAGGACATCGGAGTAGATCTTGCGCATGTTGCCGACGTCGAAGCTGTCGTCGATTCCCGTGCTGCGGTAAGCCTCCACCACGCGCTTGTCGGCGCGGGGTGAGTTGCTGTGCAGGGTCTTGGTGCGCTGCTCCTTGAGACTCAGGGTGAGGTATGGCTTGCCTGTGACGGGACTGTAATCGACGTAGGAGCGCATGGCAGAGTCTTTCGGCATACCGTCCATGTTCATGCCCAGTACGAGCTTCTCGTACTCGTCGGTGGAAAAATAGGACATACGTGTGGGGTCGAGGCTGGCGCCGCTGGCGCGAAGGCGTTGCATGAAGGCCACCGCCGGATTGTTCTTCTTCGAGTACTTCTCCTTCCTGGGCTTGACCACGACCTCGTCGAGTTGCCGGGAGCGCGGGGCGAGGAAGATGGTATCGAGGTCGATGTCGCCGGATTGTCCGCGCAGGTCGACCTGCATGGGCGCGTAGCCCATCACCTTGATGTCGAGCCCCTTGCGTCTCTTCGGCGACGAGATGGTGAAGGCGCCGTCGGAGCCTGCCGTCACCGCGTGCCTGCCGTCGCCACGGAAGCTGACCAGCGCTCCGCCCACCCCATGACGCGTCAGCGAGTCAGCCACCACGCCGCTAACGCGCACCTGCGCCACAGCCGGAAGCACCGCAAAAAAAGTAAGAGCGATATATATGAATAACCTTTTTCTCATGTTCGTAGCTGCTTTCGGCATTATAACCCGAATGTCCGCGTCAAACCTTATTTATAACGCTCTACCAAGACGAAAATTATTTTATCAACCTATAGTGCCGCCGCATCCAATTATTTTCGCTAACTTTGACTCAAATAAAACAGAACGAACCATGTTAGGAGCGATAATAGGCGACATAGCCGGCAGCAGGTGGGAGTTCTCTCCCACCCACGACTACGCGTTCGAACTCTTCTCGGAGAGCAACGACTTCACCGACGACACCATCTGCACCGTGGCGGTTGCCGAAGCTCTGCTGCATGGCCGCGACTACGGCGAGAACATCCACGAATGGTGCCGCAGGTATCCGCACCCCATGGGCGGCTACGGCGGCAGTTTCGCGCAATGGGTGCGGAGCGACCACCCGCAGCCCTACGGCTCGTTCGGCAACGGCTCGGCCATGCGCGTCAGCCCCGTGGCCTGGTTCTTCTCCAACCTCGAGACCGTGCGAGAGGAAGCGGCCAAGACGGCCCGTTGCACACACAACCACCCCGAGGGCGTAAAAGGTGCGCAGTCCGTGGCCGAGGCCATCTTCCGCTTCCGCCGGCTCCACGACCCCGACCCCGAACATATTCGCCGGGTCTGCGAGGAAATATGCGCCAGCTACGGCTACGACCTCGCGGCCATACGGGAGGAGCGGGTGCGCAACCGCTTCGACGAGACCTGCCAGGGCACCGTGCCCGTCGCCTTCTGGATCATCGCGCAAAGCACCGACTTCGAGGATGCCGTCCGCCGTGCCGTCTCCCTGGGCGCCGACGCCGACACCCTCGGCGCCATCGTCGGCAGCATCGCCGAGGCCATCTGGCCCGTCCCGGCTCACATCGCCGACCGCGCTCTTGCCTACCTCCCCTCCGAAATGAAAACCATACTCCAAAATTTCAGCAGACGATGAGATTATCACGGAAATTGTTAGTGGCACTGGCTATGGCAAGTGCCATAAGCGCCGGATATGGACAGAGCGCCGACGATAGAATCGGGGAAGCGATTGGCCATGGCGACTGGTTCGGGCTATACGACGCTTATTACTCGACGCCGAAGGACTCGATTCAGAGTTTCCTGAAGCTGCTGTCGCGGTGCATGATCGGCAACCGCTTCAACCGCACGGACATCTCCCTGCCGGCCTTTGCCGAGCTTATGAAAACACCCGGACTGGACCCGGCGTGGCTCACCAACCTTGTCGTCATGTACTCCATGGACATGAGTCGCACCGGTCAAAACAAGGAGGCCGCATCAATGATGCGCGGAGCCATCGACACGCAATGCCAGGGCCTCGATTCGACATGGACAGCTACTCTCTCATCCATGGCCGACAAATACGCGGCGCTAAGTGCATACAGCACTTACGGACTCGACTTCCACGGCCACGCGCAGGCCTCGGTACCGTTTGACATCGTGCCTGTAGGGCCAAAGGAGAAAGGGTCCGTGCTCATGCACCTGTCCGGGAGCACCATAAACGGCAAGGAGGCCGACATCACTTTCGACACCGGCGCGGGCGTGAACGTGATCTGCGACTCGCTTGCCCGCATATACGGACTCATACCGCTCGACGCCGGGGAGCGCGTCAAGGGCATCGGCACCAGCACCGCCACCTACGCCATCGCCAGGGAAATGAAGCTCGGCGACCTGACCGTGACGGACGTGCCTTTCTGCGTCATGGACCTATCCTCGGGCAACGCCGAAGCCGACCAGTACTTCGGCGCATTCAACCTCGTAGTGGGCAGCGAGTTGATGCTCCAGCTCAAGGACCTCACACTCGATTTCCGCGACAACAAGATCACCGTTCCCGCCAAGACGCCGGAGCGCACGGACGTGCGACCGAACATGTGCTTCTCGTCGGGCATGAACCTCCAGGCGCTCGGCACGGTAGCCGACACACCCATATTGCTGACCATCGACACCGGCGACGGCCAAACGGGCGTCCTCGGCCCATCATTCCTTGAAGCCAACAAGGAATACGTGCTCTCCCACGGGCGGAAAAGCACCGTCCGCCAGGCCGGCGTCGCCGGCGTGCACGTCACCCCCTGCCACGAACTGACTGACGTATCCCTGACCCTCGCCGGCCACACCGTCACCATCCCTCAGATCTCCGTCGTGGAGAACGACGCCCACGAGGAATCCGCCGGACGCCTCGGCATCCGCTCCCTGCGCCTCTTCTCCAAGGTCCGCTTCAACCTCGTCGACTTCATCATGTCCGCCGAATAACGAATACTTTGCGCAAGACGTCAATTTATCACAACTTCACAAGAGACAAAGCAATCACACAATGAGACACAACACAAAAAAAGCAGACCATCAAGCCTCCATCTCATGCAAAGAACAAGCGTTTTGACAGCAGTTCTCCTCGTGCTGACATTCGGCGGTTTCTGTCGTGCCGAAGTCAGCGGCTGGGAGAACCACCTGAGCACCGACTGGGTGACCAAGATCATCGCCCGCGACGGCAAGCTCTACCTCGCCACCGACGGAGGACTCGTCATCTACGACGTCAACAGCGGCGACAGTCGCTTCCTCGACCGCACCGACGGCCTGGCCGACAACAAGATTCTCGGACTGGCCGAGCACAACGGCAAGGTGTGGCTCGGCGGACAGTACCTCGGCGTCAGCACATACGACAGCCAGGGCTTCCGCAACTACCGCTTCCCCTTCCAGGGCCAGAGCAGCTTCGCCTTCGACGACGTTTCCGGCAAGGTCTACATCGGCTCCCTCCACGACATCTACGTGCTCAGCGGCGACCAGGTCTCCGTCTACACCCCCGACCCAGCCGCCGACATCCACCACTACCCCATCTTCAACGCCCTGGCAATGGACCGCAACCACACTCTCTGGTTCGGCGGTTACATCTTCGGCTACCTCACAGCCAACGGCCAAACGACCATCATAGACTGCGACCACAGCGACATCCGCGACATCCTCGTCGACGCCGACGGCAACAAGTGGCTCGCCACCAACCGTGGGCTCAAGAGATACGACGGACAGCAGTTCACCTCATTTACCCGCGCCGCGGGACATCTCCCCTCCGACGACCTCCTCGACATCGATTTCGACGCACAGTGCAACCTGTGGATGGCCTGCGGCAACACAGTAGTGAAATACGACGGCCAGACGTTCCGAACCTACCCTCTCCCGACCGAGTACGCCTCCGACATGGTCTACTCCGTGGCCGCTTACGGCGACTGCGTGTGGGTCGGCACCCGCCGCCACGGCCTGCTGCGCCTCAAGGACGGCGCCTTCACCCCCGTAGACATCTGCCGCAACGGCCTCCATACCAACACCCTATACGACGTGTCCTGCGCCGACAGCCACGGCAACGTCTTATTCGTCACCGAATACAGTCTCCAGCAATACGCCGGAGAGGGCCGCTGGAAGCACCACTTCAACAGTGAAGGGGAGAACGAGCAGAGCGACAGAGGGTTCACGCCCGCCGTCAGCGCCGCCGCATTCGACCGCCAGGGCCGCCTATGGGTAGCACCCTGGAACCCCGACACCGCACTCGTGGTCATCTCCGGCGACGACACCACCGCCATACGCTGGGCGGACACACCCATGACCGCCACCTCGAACCGCATAAACCGCCTCGCCTTCGACTCCCACAACAACCTCTGGGTGGGCACGAACGCCGGACTCTTCTCCCTCGCCTCCGACGGCGCCCGCTGGACCACCTACACCAGCGCCAACACCCCCATGCCCGGCGACTGGGTGACAGCCCTAACCGTGGACCGCACCGACCGCGTGTGGCTGAGCATCTACGACCTCGGCCTGCTCTGCTTCGACGGACAGACCTGGGCCAAGTACGACTCCGAGAACTCGCCACTCCCCTACAACTACATCTCCAGCATCAAGGTCGACTCACACAATGTCGACTCACACAATAAGGTGTGGATGAACAACCGCCAGGTAATCAACATCCCCGTTTCAGGTGCCGAATACGGCGGCGGTCTCATCGGCTTCGACGGCACCCGATGGGAGATCTACGACCGCCATAACTCCCCCGTCGGCTCCAACTGCATAACAGACCTGGACATCGACAAGGATGACCGCCTGTGGCTCGCCGCCTGGGACATCGGCCTGGTCAGCTTCGACCCTGCCGCGAGCATCGACAAATGGCATTCCCATACCGTCAACAACTCCGGCATCGCCAACCCCTGGCCCATCCAGGTACGCATAGATCCAGCTCGCGACCGCGTGTGGCTCGCCCACGAAGCCAGCGGCGGCATCTCCTCGGCCACCATCAACGTCTACGGCGGCGTGGACACGACCTCCGCCCCCACTGCCGGTTCCGAGACCTTCTACACCCTCGACGGCCTGCGCGTCACCACGCCCCTGTCCGGCCGCATCCACATCGTCCGCGACACCGACGGCCACGTCTCCAAGCGCATCCACCGTTAAGCCGAGAGCCGAGAGCCGAGATACCGGCGACAACCAGTGCACGCCTCTGCCCTCCCTCAGCCCTCGGCTAAAAAACGTCAAAACTCTTGGGTAATTCGCCAAAAATCATTAACTTTGCAGCCCATAAGCAATCGAACCCGCGCCGGGAGCGTTACTTATGAGTCAAAACAGCGTACAACCACGACTACGAAAAACTTAGATATACCCCATGAGCAAAACCATCTACACCTTCGGCGACGGTAAGGCCGAAGGCAATGCGTCGATGCGCAACCTGCTCGGCGGCAAAGGTGCCAACCTGGCCGAGATGAACCTGCTGGGAATGCCCGTTCCCCCCGGCTTCACCATCACCACCGAAGTCTGCAACGAATACAACCAGTACGGCCGCGACCACGTCGTCAGCAAGATCAAGGCCGACGTAGAGAAAGCCATCAACCACGTCGAGGCCCTCACCGGCAAGAAGTTCGACGACCCCAAGAATCCCCTGCTCGTATCCGTGCGCTCCGGCGCCCGCGCCTCCATGCCCGGCATGATGGACACCGTCCTCAACCTCGGCATGAACGACGCCACCGTCGAGACCATGGCCGAAAAAAGCGGCAACCCCCGCTTCGCATGGGACTCCTACCGCCGCTTCGTGCAGATGTACGGCGACGTCGTGCTCGGCATGAAACCCAAGTCCAAGACCGACATCGACCCCTTCGAGGCCATAATGGACCAGGTCAAGGAAGAGAAAGGCGTCAAGTTCGACAATGACCTCGACGTAGACGACCTCCGCAACCTCGTGGTCCGCTTCAAGGCAGCCGTCAAGGACTACACCGGCAAGGACTTCCCCACCTCCGCCTGGGACCAGCTCTGGGGCGGCATCTGCGCCGTATTCGACTCATGGATGAACGAGCGTGCCATCCTCTATCGCCGCATGAACCAGATTCCCGAGGAGTGGGGCACCGCCGTCAACGTGCAGGCAATGGTTTACGGCAACATGGGCAACAACTCCGCCACCGGCGTGGCCTTCAGCCGCGACGCCGCCACAGGCGAGAACATCTTCAACGGCGAGTACCTCATCAACGCCCAGGGCGAAGACGTGGTAGCCGGCGTCCGCACCCCCCAGCAGATCACCGTCGAAGGCTCCCGTCGCTGGGCAGCCCTCCAGGGCATCAGCGAGGACGAGCGCAAGGCAAAGTACCCCTCCCTGGAGGAGACCATGCCCGACTGCGCCGCCGAACTCATCGCCATCGCACACCGCCTCGAAGACTACTACAAGGATATGCAGGACATGGAGTTCACAATCCAGGACGGCAAGCTTTGGATGCTCCAGACCCGCAACGGCAAGCGCACCGGCATCGCCATGGTACGCATCGCCATGGAGCTCCTCCGCGCCGGCGAGATCGACGAGAAGACCGCCCTGCTCCGCATGGAGCCCAACAAGCTCAACGAACTCCTCCACCCCGTCTTCGACAAGGACGCCCTCAAGCGTGCCAAGGTAGTCGCCAAGGGCCTGCCCGCAAGCCCCGGCGCAGCCACCGGCCAGATCGTCTTCCAGGCCGACGACGCCGAAGCCTGGGCCGACAAGAAGAAGAAAGTCATCCTCGTCCGCATCGAGACCTCGCCCGAGGACCTGCGCGGCATGCTCGTGGCCCAGGGCATCCTCACCATGCGCGGCGGCATGACCAGCCACGCCGCAGTAGTGGCCCGCGGCATGGGCAAGTGCTGCGTATCCGGCGCCGGCGAAATCCGCGTCGACTACAAGGCCAAGACCGTAGAGATGGGCGGCAAGGTATACAACGAGGGCGACTGGATTTCCCTCAACGGCTCCACCGGCGACGTCTACGACGGCCAGGTGCCAACCGCAGAACCCGAACTCGGCGGCGACTTCGGCGCCATCATGAACCTCGCCGACAAGTACACCAAGACACTCGTGCGCACCAACGCCGACACCCCGCGCGACGCCAAGCAAGCACGCCACTTCGGAGCCCAGGGCATCGGCCTGTGCCGCACCGAGCACATGTTCTTCGAGGGCGACCGCATCAAGGCCGTCCGCGAGATGATTCTCGCCGACGACGTAGAGGGCCGCAAGGTCGCACTGGCCAAGCTCCTGCCCATGCAGCGCGGCGACTTCGAAGGCATCTTCGAGGCCATGGACGGCTACGGCGTCACCGTGCGCCTGCTCGACCCGCCTCTCCACGAGTTCGTACCCCACCAGACCGCCACCCAGAAGGAGCTCGCCCAGGAGATGGGCATAACCCTCGAAGAAGTCAAGGCCAAAGTCGACAGCCTCGAAGAGTTCAACCCCATGCTCGGCCACCGCGGCTGCCGCCTCGGCATCACCTACCCCGAGATTACCGAAATGCAGACCCGTGCCATCATCGAGGCCGCGCTCAACTGCAAGGCAAAGGGCATCAAGGTCTTCCCCGAAATCATGGTACCCCTGGTAGGCACCCTCAAGGAGCTCCAGCACCAGGCCAATGTCATCAACACCACAGCAGCCAAAGTCTTCGACGAGCGCGGCGAGACCATCGCCTACAAAGTCGGCACCATGATCGAGGTGCCCCGCGCCGCACTCACCGCCAACCAGATCGCCGAGGTGGCCGAGTTCTTCAGCTTCGGCACCAACGACCTGACGCAGATGACCTTCGGCTACTCCCGCGACGACGCCCCCAAGTTCCTCAAGTACTACAAGGAGAAGGGCATCCTCAAAGTCGACCCGTTCGAGGTGCTCGACCAGGAAGGTGTAGGCCAGCTCGTCCGCATGGGCGTAGAGAAGGGCCGAGCCACCAACCCCGACCTCAAAGTCGGCATCTGCGGCGAGCACGGCGGCGAGCCCAGCTCCGTCAAGTTCTGCGCCCGCCTCGGCATGAACTACGTCAGCTGCTCTCCCTTCCGTGTGCCCATCGCCCGCGTAGCTGCGGCGCAGGCTGCCATCGAAGATTAAGAGATAGGCAATACAATTAGTCTAAAGACTAATATCCACTAAGTTAAACAGGTCTGCCAAACTAATGACAGACCTGTTTTATTATGTCTATATATGATGTTTGATGCCATGTTTTATTCGGTAAGTTCAACGTAGTTCCCTTCGGGGTCTGCAATGGCGCTCTCGAAATAGCCGTCACCAGTGGTACGGGGCTCGCTGAGTACAGTGTATCCTTCTGCTCGAAGTCGTTCAGTCAGTTCCCAGACTGATTCCTTACTGCCGAGGCTTATGGCGAAATGAGCCAGACCCTTGAAGTCATAGCGATTTTCGAGTTCTTCCTTTCCAGGCATAACCATAAGCTCTATACGGGTCCCGCCCTCTCCGAACGAAAGAAAGTAGGAACTGAAATTCTTGTTTGGATTGTGGTACCTGTTGTTGCAGGACAATCCAAAATACTTGACATAGAAGTCGCGCATTACTTCTAAGTCTTCCGTCCATATGGCGATGTGTTCGATTTTCATGATGCGGAGTTCCACAATTACCACTGAAACGATGGAGTCATGTCCTATAAACTACATGAGGCATTACAACACCTCGGTAGAACACGGTCTTGTTTCCGAACGGCTTCATGCCGTTGCGCAAGGCAACATTCTGAGAAGCAATATTATTGTCGCGGATTATGGCATACAAGTGTTCAAAACGCAAAATGCCAAGGCCGTATGCTGTTGTGGCTTTTGCTGCCTCTATGGCATAGCCTTTATGCCAATAATCAAAGGCTAAGAGATAACCTATCTCGGGCACTTGTGCATCATCGAAATCCTGCATGGTAATTCCACATTGCCCTATCATCTTTCCGGTGTCTTTGAGAAATACTCCCCAAAGGCCGAATCCGTAGTCAGCATAACGCCTGAACTGTTTCTGTAGCCAAGCCATTGTTTCATCCGCTGAAAAAGCGCCGTTATAGGCATACATTACTCTGTCATCCTGTAATATTGTAGCCAATGCCTCAATATTATCAAGTTCCATTTCGCGCAGTTGGAGTCGTTCAGTTTCGATAATTACCGGCTTCATACTGCAAAGTTACGCAATTACCAGCAATTGTCAACAATTATTGTCTCATGACGCAAACTGTGTGCCGCCAGCCCACGTCTGACACGCCGGAACGGGTAATGATGGGGACGGGGATGAAACTTTTGAGCCACGGGAACGTCTAAGGAGTAGAGACTTTAGACAATGACAGGACTTATTGTATATGGCACCGGGGCGGAACAGGCTTGGCCGGACATGTCGGCGCTTGCCCGCCGATTGCTTGCTCTTATGGCGTCGGCCACCAAAGCTGCAGTGGCGCACGGCTCGTGCGCCACTGAGCATGTGGACGAGCGCGACAGGCAGTTCGTGGAGGTGGTGCGGGCGCACGAGGCCACTATAGCCGCCATCTGCTTCTCGTATGCCGGCAAAGTGGCCGAATACGACGACCTTCGGCAGGACGCGCTGGTGAACATCTGGCGCGGCCTGGCGAGCTTCCGTGCCGAAGCGTCGATGAAGACGTGGGTCTACCGCGTGGTGCTGAACTCGTGCGTGTCGACGATACGGCGCATGGCGCGCTACGGCCGCGAGAGCGAGAGCCTTGAAGGTCTGTACGCGCTGGTGGACGAGCCGAGCGACAAGCGCGAGCAGGTGGAGACGCTTCACAGGCTGCTGGCGACTCTCGGAGCCGAAGACCGCGCCATCATGGTGATGTGGCTCGACGAGGCTTCGTACGACGAGATAGGGGCAGTGATGGGCATGGGCCGAAACACAGTGGCCACGCGCATCCGCCGCGCCAAGGAGCGTATGGCGAAATTTGCAAGTAACGAGAAAACTGGACTATGACGGAATTGGAGAATATGAGGAACGCCTGGCGCGCCACCGCTGACGCGCTCGGCAAAGAGGCCGCTTCGGAAAGTTTCGCACGTGGAGTGAGATTCGGCAAGACGCAGACGGCGCTGGACAACCTGCATAGGCGCTACCGGCGGTTCGTGGCCATATCGCTGATGTCAATCGTCATGGTGTGGCTGCTGGTGGTGAACCCCGGGTCGCCGTTCGGCGGCAAATGGGTCTTCGGCCTGGTGGCTACGGTGTTTTTCCTGACGAGCGCATCGATCGACTACTGGCTGATGCGGCGCGTGGGCGAGATTGATTGCGTGAGCTGGCCGGTGAGCGAGGTGGTGGCCAGGGCCACGCTCTGCCGACGCCGCCACCTGCAGTCGATTGTGGTGCTGATACCTTTTGCCTTTGTTGTCATCGGTGTGATCGTATGGACTGTAGGCGCCGACATCCATACGATTTACGGCATGTGCGCCGGTGGCGCCGGGGGCCTGCTGATAGGCTCGCTGGCACTGCGACGCTTCCTGCGCGACTACCGGGCGCTGAACGAGTGACACGCGGCAGGCCATGGTCCGGCTGCGGTGCCGGGACAGGATTGGCAAAGGAAAGTTCCGATAGCCATTCTCGGAAAAAAGCCGAGGCCGCCGCCCGGAGTGGGCGGCGGCCTGCTTCGGTTGTAGCCGGCCGTCGCGGCCGGGACAGTGCTCAGAATTTCATTATCTAAAATTGTCTACATGGCCTGGATGGCGGAGGAGTAGACGCGTACTAACTTGATGCAGATGAACAGGGTCACAAGCCAGGTCACGAACAGCGCCAGGCGCCAGGTGGGCTTTATCTGCCAGCGCGGACTCAGGTGGAAAATCGAACGGATAATCCACCAGGCCATAAGTGCCAGTGGTATGCCGCCGATGACAGTGCCGGTGATGACGATACCTATCTGCTGGAAGAAGTGCGCCGGCAGCTCGGAGCCGTGCACAAGCATGGTGACGCCCCAGATGCAGCAGCCGATGAAGGCGGCGACTAAGGCAATGACGATGCTGGAGAATACCAGCGCGACGAGTCCGAGGAAGCACTTGCCGAGACCGGCGAAGAAGCGGACTGCACGTGAGGCGTGGCGCGGCGGCTCCGGGTTGAGCTTCTCGAAGGGCGCTGGGGCGCTCGCAGCGGCGGCGTTCTTCTCGTTGAAACCGAAAGCCTGCTTTACGGTGTTGCCGATGTTGTTGAGAGTAGGCGACTCTCCGCGCAGTTCCATCTCCTGCAGGGGAGTCTTGGCCTGCGGCACCACTATCCATAGCACGAGGTATGCGATGCAGACGGTCGAGGCACTCAGGAAAGCGAGGATGACGGTGGCGATGCGCACGTATGTCGGATCCCAGCCTGCGTATGCGGCGATGCCACCGCATACACCTCCCAGCTCGGCACCCTGCTTGACGCGGTAGAGGCGCTTGCGCAGAGGCTGCGGGGCCTGGGGAATGTAGGGAGGCGGCACGACTGTCTCCTTGACCTTGACTTGCTCGAAATCGGGGCCTTCGGTGACCTGCTCGCCGAGAATCTCCTCGGGGCGCCCCATGCGGTCGATGAGCGATGTGATGTCGCCCTCGGTGACGATGTACGTGGCACGGTCGTGTGTCTCGTCCAGGATTTCGGCGCGACGGTTCTCGATGTCGTTGACGAGTTCGTCTGCATCGAGGCCCTGGGCGCGGAAAGCGTCGGTGAGCGACTGCAGGTACTGGCTCATGAGGCGGTAGGCGTTGTCGTTGAAAGTGAACTGCATGCCGCCGAGGTTTACTGTCAAGGTTGGTCTCATGGGTGGTTTTCGTTTAGTTTGGAAATGGAGCCGGAGATTTCGTCCCAGACCTGCTGGGTGGCCTGCAGGTATTCGTGGCCCAACGGGGTGATGAGGAAGTATTTGCGCGGAGGCCCCTGCGTGGACTCCTCCCACTGGTATGTCACCTTGCCCTCCTTGGTAAGGCGGTTGAGCACGGTGTAGACGGTGGCCTCCTTGATGCTCAGACCGGCCTGCTTGAGGTGGGCGATAATTTCGGAAGGGTACACGCGACGGCGGGCCAGGATGATCAGGAAGCAATAGTCCATGATCCCCTTGCGCATCTGCGTGGCTATGTTCTCTTTGTTGATTGGCATTGCGTTAGCTTAGGCTGAGGGCTGAGAGAGTCAGATTCGCTGTGTGGCTTTGCCACTCTCAGCCCTCAGTTCTATCGGTTAGTTCCCGAGTCCGCCACCGCCGCCCTTGCTCTGCTGGACGTCGTCGTTGTTGATGGCCTTGGCGGTCTTGCGGACGGAGGTGTTGAGGCCGCCGAGGGTGACGGCGACGGTCATGGATACGTCCCAGGTGGAGACCTTGACGCTCATGTTATTGTGGAAGTTGGCGCCGTTCTGCACCATGCGGAACTTGATGCTGGGGTTGAGGAAGTTCTGTCCGGAGAGAGTGAGCTTGACGCGGTCGCCCTTGAGGAAGGCCTTGGTCAGGCCTATGCCGTGGTAGTTGAAGCCGGAAGAGTATCCCTGCAGGTCGTAGCGACGGGTGCTGAAGCCGCCGTAGACGTTGAGGTACATCTGCCAGGGCATGGAGTAGTTGTAGTTGGCGTGGAGGCTGTAGGTCCATCCGTGGTTCTGCATTTCCTGTGCGCGGAAGCGGAGGTAGGCGTACTGAGCGGTGGCGTTGACGGAGAAGTCCATGCGTCCGTTGACCTGGTACTTGACGAAAGCGCTGAGGCCCCAGTCGCGCTCGTTGCCGACGTTGGCGTAGGTATGTATGAGGTCGCCGGCGTCTTCGTAGGAGTAGCGGCTGATGCGGTTGTTGGAGAAGGTATAGAACGTACGCAGGTTGAAGCCGAGCTTACCGGCGAAGCTGGAGTAGGCCAGAGCCACGGTGTGACTCTTCTCGCTGCCCAGGTCAGGGTTGCCCTGGCTGACGAAGCCATCGATGTATTCAGTGCGGTGTGGGTTGAGCTCGCTCACGCCGGGACGGCGTATGCGCTGCTGATAGCTGGCGTAGAGGTTCTGCGTGGGAGTGAAGGAGTAGCCCAGCGAGGCGTTGGGCACCCAGTCATTGAAGTTGGAGTGGAAGCTGTCGTAGCCTTCGGTCTTGAAGTCGACGCGCATGCGGGTGTATTCGTACCGAAGGCCGGCGCGGAGGCTGAAGCGGCCGAAGGTGCCGGCGTAGGTGGCGTAGGCGGCGGCCACGTCCTGGTTCTGGGTCATGTCCACGGTGTTGTGGTCGGTGAGGGTCATGTCGCTCCAGGAGTCGCCGATCTTGGTGTAACCGTCGGAGGTGTTGCGGCGGAAGATTCCTTTGGCCCCGGCCTCGAGGGTGAAGTACTGGCTAAAGGGCTTGGTGTAGTCGAGCTGCACGGTATGCTCGTTGGTGGGCGCGTTGGTGTAGTCGTAGGTGTAGGGCACGAAGTCGTCGAAACTCGACTCCAGGGTGGTGGTACGGGACTTGTCCTTGTTCCATCCTCCCACATACTGGTAGCTGAGCACGAGGTTCTGACCCTTGTCGTCAAAGTTGTGCTGATAGCCGGCGTTGACGGTGATGGAGCTCCATATCCACTTTGAAGTGAGCTTCTGGCGCGAGTGGCTGAGGAGTAGGCCATTGTCGCCGAACACGTCGGTGGTGGTGCGGTAATGGTTCTTGCCGCCTCCTCCGTAACCGCTGGCGCTGATGGTGAAGAGGTTCTTGTCGTTCGGCTCCCAGCTGAGACGGGCGTTGCCGTTGACGAAATGGATGTTCTGTCGCTGAGCTATCTCCTGGCGGGTGACAGTGGGAGAGGGTACGTCGAAGGTCTCGCGTTCAATGCCGCCCTTGTCCTCGCGATAGCCGAACCGCTTGTAGTAGCTGACGTCGACGCTGGCGGTGACCTTGTTCTTCTTGGCCATGCCGTATACAGACGCCTGGGCGTTGTTGGCGCCTCCACCTACGGTGATGGTTGCCATCTGGCCGTCGGTGCTGGCCTGCGTCTCGGTGATGATGTTGAGTATGCCACCCACGCCCTCGGCATCGTACTTGGCGCCCGGGTCGAGAATCACCTCTATGCGTTTGATGCTCGTGGCGGGCAGCGACTTGAGGATGGTGGAGGCGTTCTGTCCGAGCATCGGATCCTCCTTGCCGTTGAGGTAGATCTTAAAGTTGGACTGGCCGTTGATGTAGATGTTGTCCTGGGCGTCGACGGTGACCATGGGCACCTTGCGTAGCATCTCGAGCACGGTGTGAGTCTGAGTGTTGGGGTCCTCGGTGAGGTTGTATGCCACCTTGTCGCCGGTTGCCTCGATGACGGGGCGGCGGCCGGTGATCACCACCTCCTCGAGAGCCTCGCCCTCGGGCTGCATGGCGATGGTGCCGAGGTCGACGGCGGGATTCTCGTCGGTGAGGACCAGGGAGCGGCTGACGGGCTTCTGGCTGACGAGAGTCACTTTCATCAGATACTCGCCCGGCCTGGGAAGATCGGCGGTGAAAGATCCGTCGGCGCCGGTCATGAGTGTTAAGAGAGGTTTTACCGTGTCGTTGGCGGCGTAGAAGGCGCACGAGGCACCGGGGAGGGTCTCGGCGGTCATGGCATCGAGCACCGAGCCGTGCACCGTGTAGGGGGCTGCGACGGCCATGGCGGGCGCGGCCGCCGCAGCTCCTACAATCGAAAATGCTACAAAGATGTTATTCATGTTTCCGAAGGTTGTTGTTTGTTTTCGAGTGCAAAGGTACGTATTATTTAGTACTATGCAAAAAAAGTACTGTTCAATCACAACATCTATTGCTTGAACAGCTCTCTAAATTACTGATAATCAGATATTTAGAATCATATGTTAATTTATGTTAATCCTAAATAACACCCTCGTCTCCTCCTTGCCGAGAGGGCAAACGAGTGTGGTGAAGCAGTCCGAGGCCATCATCATGCTCTCAAAGAGTGTGGAGACCGACCCCGCCAAAAAGGTGCTGCTCCACGAGATCGCTCCCGTTCCGGCAGGCGTATACATCGTCCGAGCCGGCACCCTGAGCGCCAAAGTGGCCGTAAAATGACAATCCCAGCGTAACCAACGCCCCGAACACAGCGTGGGGCCGGCTTGAAAGCCGGCCCCCGCTTTTTCATTCTGAGCAGTCGGTGTCAGTATTCGTCCCAGCTCTTGATGTCGATGGTGTCGAGGGGCACCTCGCAGAAGGCGCGGATGAAGGCCGACGCCAGGCGGGCGTTGGTCAGCAGCGGTATGTTGAGGTCCACGGCGGCGCGGCGTACGCGGTAGCCGTTGCTCAGTTCCTTGGGGGTGAGGTCCTTGGGTATGTTGACGACCATGTCGATCTCGTGCCCGTGGAGCAGGTCGAGGATGGCGGGACTCCCCTCTTCGCCTGGCCAGTAGGCGCGGATGGCGGGGACGCCGTTCTCGCCCAGGAAGCGGCGGGTACCCTCGGTGGCGTAGATGGTGAGGCCGTGGGCGGAGAGCATGCGGGCGGCCTCGAGCAGCTCCACCTTATGGCGGATGGTGCCCGAGCTCATCAGCACGGCGTGCCTGGGGATGGTGTATCCGACGGCCATCATGGCCTTGAGCAGAGCCTCGGGGGAATCGTCGCCGAGGCAGCCGACTTCGCCGGTGGACGACATATCCACGCCGAGCACGGGGTCGGCGCCCTGAAGGCGCGAGAAGGAGAACTGCGATGCCTTGATGCCCACGTAGTCGAGGTCGAAGGCCGACTTGGAGGGCTTGTCGACCTCCAGTCCGAGCATGGCCTGGGTGGCGGCGGTGATAAAGTTCTGCTTGGAGACCTTGCTGACGAAAGGGAAGGAGCGAGACGCTCGCAGGTTGCACTCTATGACCTTGATGGCGTTCTCCTTGGCCAGGAACTGGATGTTGAATGGGCCGGAGATGTGCAGGGCCTTGGCGATCTTGCCCGATATCTTCTTGATTCGGCGGATGGTCTCGACATACAGTTTCTGCGACGGGAAGCGGATGGTGGCGTCGCCGGAATGGACGCCGGCGAACTCTATGTGCTCGGAGATGGCGTAGAGCTTGATCTCGCCGTCCTGGGCCACGGCGTCCATCTCGATTTCCTTGGCCTGCTGGATGAACTCGCTGACGACCACGGGGTGGGACTTGCTGACGGCTGCGGCCATACGGAGAAAGCGTTCGAGCTCCTCGTCGTTGGAGCACGCGTTCATGGCTGCGCCGCTCAGGACGTAGCTGGGGCGGACGAGGATGGGGTATCCGACTTCGTCCACGAACTCGTGAATGGCGTCCATGCTGGTGAGTTCGCGCCAGCGGGGCTGGTCGACGCCAAGTTCGTCGCAGAGGCTGGAGAACTTATTGCGGTCTTCGGCGCGGTCGATGTCGCAGGCCTGAGTGCCGAGGATGCGCACCTTCTCGCGGTCCAGGCGCACAGCCAGGTTGTTGGGAATCTGGCCGCCGGTGCTGAGGATGGTGCCGAAGGGCTGCTCGAGTTCCAGGATGTCCATGACGCGCTCAAAAGTGAGTTCGTCGAAGTATAGGCGCTCGCACATATCGTAGTCGGTGCTGACCGTCTCCGGGTTGTAGTTGATCATCACGGAGCGGTAGCCATGGCGGGCTACGGTCATGAGAGCATTGACACCGCACCAGTCGAACTCCACGGAGCTGCCGATGCGGTAGGCGCCGGAGCCGAGCACCACCACGGATCGGTGGTCGCCGGTGTAGTCGATGTCGTTGGCGGTGCCGTTGTAGGTGAGGTAGAGGTAGTTGGTCTGTGCGGGGTACTCGGCGGCGAGGGTGTCGATCTGCTTGACGACGGGAAGGATGCCGAGTTCCTTGCGGCGGCGGCGTACGGCGTCGCTGAGGGGTGCGCTCTCGGCCGTCATGCGGTCGCCATAGAGGGCGCGGGCTATTTGGAAGTCGCTGAAGCCCTGCTGCTTGGCGGTGCGGAAAAGGTAGGCGGGGAGGTAGTCGACACGGTCATATTTCTCCAGCTCGTCGCGGGTGTCGGTGATGTTGGCGAGCTTATAGAGGAACCAGCGGTCAATCTTGGTGAGCTCGTGGATGCGGTCCACGGAATATCCCTTGCGCAGTGCGCGTGCGATGGCGAAGATGCGCTTGTCGGTGGGCTGACTGAGGGCCAGGTCGAGGTCGGGCATATTGGGTTCGCGGTTCTCGACGAATCCGTGCATGCCCTGGCCTATCATGCGCAGGCCCTTCTGGATGGCCTCCTCGAATGTGCGGCCGATGGCCATGACCTCGCCGACGGATTTCATCGACGAGCCGATCTCGCGGCGCACGCCGTGGAACTTGCCGAGGTCCCAGCGGGGGATTTTCACCACTACATAGTCGAGGGCGGGCTCGAAGAAGGCGGAGGTGGACTTGGTGACGGAATTGCGGAGCTCGAAGAGGCCGAAGCCGAGGCCGAGCTTGGCGGCGACGAAAGCCAGGGGGTAGCCGGTGGCCTTGCTGGCCAGGGCCGACGAGCGGCTCAGGCGGGCGTTGACCTCGATGACGCGGTAGTCGTTGCTCTGCGGGTCGTAAGCATACTGCACGTTGCACTCGCCCACAATGCCTATGTGGCGAATAATCTTGATGGCCAGGGCACGCAGTGTGTGGTAGTCGTCGTTGCTGAGTGTCTGGCTGGGAGCCACTACAATGCTCTCCCCGGTGTGAATACCCAGGGGGTCGAAGTTCTCCATGTTGCAGACCGTGATGCAGTTGTCGTAGCGGTCACGAACGACTTCGTACTCGACTTCCTTCCAGCCCTTGAGCGATTTCTCGACGAGCACCTGGGGGGAGAAGGTGAGGGCCTTTTCCACCAGGGCTACGAGCTGCTCCTCGTTGTCGCAGAATCCGGAGCCGAGACCGCCGAGGGCGTATGCGGCGCGGACGATGACGGGGTATCCGAGGGCTCGGGCGGCGGCACGGGCCTCATCCAAGTCGGTGCAGGCCTCCGAGCTGATGGTCTTGACGCCGATCTCGTTGAGACGCTCCACGAATAGCTCGCGATCCTCGGTGTCGATGATGGCCTGCACGGGGGTGCCGAGCACGTCGACGCCATATTCCTCCAGCACGCCGTCCTGGTATAGCGACACGCCGCAGTTGAGGGCCGTCTGGCCGCCGAAGGCGAGCATGATGCCGTCCGGGCGCTCTTTTTCTATTACCTTGCGGACGAAGGCCGGGGTGACGGGCAGGAAGTATATCTTGTCGGCGAAGCCCTCGGAGGTCTGCACCGTGGCGATGTTGGGGTTGATGAGCACCGTCTCGATGCCCTCTTCCTTGAGGGCCTTGAGCGCCTGTGAGCCGGAGTAGTCGAACTCGCCGGCCTCGCCTATCTTCAACGCTCCCGAGCCCAGGAGCAACACTTTCTTGTACTGTTTCTTATCCATAGGTCAGAGCATTGCGATGAAGTCGTCGAAAATGAACTCGGTATCCTTGGGGCCCGAAGAGGCCTCGGGGTGGAACTGGGCCGAGAAGAATGGGAGGGTCTTGTGGCGGATGCCCTCGTTGGTGCCGTCGTTCATGTTCACGAACAGCGGCTCCCAATCGGCGGGCAGGGTGTCCTGGTCGATGGCGAAGCCGTGGTTCTGCGAGGTGATGAAGCAGCGGTCAGTGCCTTTCTGCCTCACCGGCTGGTTGTGGCCGCGGTGGCCGTACTTAAGCTTGAAGATTCTGGCGCCGGCCGCCTTGCCGAGCAGCTGGTTGCCCATGCAGATGCCGCAGATGGGCTTTTCGGATTCAAATGCTTTCCTTAGGTGCTCCACCGTCTTGTCGGCCAGGTCGGGGTTGCCGGGGCCGTTGCTGATGAACAGGCCGTCCCATTCCAGAGTGTTGAAGTCGTAGTCCCAAGGCACTACGGTCACCTCCACGCCTCGGCTGGCCAGACACCTTATTATATTGTACTTGGTGCCGCAGTCCACGAGCACCACCTTCTTGTCGCCCTGGCCGAAGCGCTTCACCTCGGGAGTGCTGACCTTGGCGATGAGGTTCTCCTTGTTGGGGTCGTAGAACTCGCCGGCCTCTCTCTCGCCTTCCATGACGATGCGTCCGAGCATGGAGCCTTTCTCGCGCAGCAGCTTTGTGAGGGCGCGCGTGTCGATGCCCGTCAGACCGGGTATGCCCTCCTCCCGCAGCCAGTCGCTGAGGGTGCGGCCGGAGAGATAGTGGCTGGCACGGCGGCTATACTCCTGGCAGATGATGCCGGCGCAGTGGATGCGGCTCGACTCGAAGTGGGGGTCTAAAGACGACGACGGCGCCCCTGCCTTGGCAGGTACGCCGTAATTGCCGAGAAGAGGGTAGGTGGTGACGAGTATCTGGCCTTCGTAGGAGGGGTCGGTGAGACTTTCCGGATAGCCGGTC
Organism: uncultured Porphyromonadaceae bacterium; assembly: GCA_900541835.1. GTDB lineage: Bacteria > Bacteroidota > Bacteroidia > Bacteroidales > Muribaculaceae > Lepagella. Next base: position 74,560 of record UQLL01000005.1, on the reverse strand, counting down.
ATGGCGGTGTTGAAGACAACCTCGCCGCCGGAGCCGACGGGGGCGCCGAACGAGTATCCCTCGAACCGGCTGCCGTCTTCCAGAATCAACGTGGCTTTGGGCTGGGTGTGCATCTCTGAAATTTTCTGCAAAGTTAGTGAAAAAAGTTGAGAGATTCGCCACATGTAGGGGTGCGCCTCGGTGCAGCCGCCGTCGCAATCTGCTATAACGGATGCACCGGGGAGCATCCCTGCAGGTCACGGAGGGTCCGCAAATCGCATCTATCAGCTTTTTTCACTACCTTTGCACACCAACAAAAACCGAACAGCCATGACGCGCTCACTTTCCGCACTCCTCTCGCTTGCAGTTGCCTTAGGGGCCACTGCCGCTCCATTCACGCTGACTTCGCCCGACGGCCGCATCAAGGCGGTGGTCAGCACAGGCAAGACGCTCGAATACTCCGTCAGCTATGACGGCCTGACGGTGCTATGCCCGTCGGAAATCGGCATGACGCTTAACAACGGGCAACAGATAGGCCCTGGCGACGCCAAGCTCGTAGGCCGCGACATCGTGGACAAGTACATTACCTCGCCGTTTTATCGCCGCTCGGAGGTGCGCGAGCGCTACAACGCCATGACGCTCAGCCTCGGCAAGAGCTGGGAGGTGCAGTTCCGCGCCTACGACGACGGAGTGGCATACCGCTTTGCCTATTCGGGGAAAAAGCCGTTGGAGGTCAAGGACGAGACTGCTATCTTCAGCTTCCCCGACAGCGCGAAGGCCACCGTCCCTTTTGTGCGTGCACGCAAGTATGAGAATGACTTCGAGAGCCAGTTCTTCAGCTCCTTCGAGAACATCTACACCGTCACTGCCGTCGGCAGCCTCGACCCGCAGCGGCTCATCTTCCTGCCCATGGCCGTGGAGCCTGCCCGGGACGTGAACGTGCTCATCACCGAGTCGGACCTGCGCGGCTATCCGGGCATGTACCTCAACGGCACCGCCGAGGGGCTGAATGGCGTATGGGCGCCGGTGCCGAAGACCTGGCACCAGGGCGGACACAACAACCTACAGAACCTGGTCGACAGCCGCCATCCCTACATCGCATCGGTCAAGGGGAGCCGCACCTTCCCCTGGCGCATCGCCATGGTCGGCGACGACAGGACTCTCGCCTCCTCCGACCTCAGCTACCTGCTCGGCGAGCCGAGCAAGGTAGCCGACACCTCCTGGATAAAGCCGGGAAAGGTCGCCTGGGACTGGTGGAACGACTGGAACATCCGGGGCGTGGACTTCCCCTCGGGCGTCAACAACGACACCTACAAGGCTTACATCGACTTCGCCTCGAACAACGGCATCGAATATGTGATTCTCGACGAGGGCTGGGCCGTAAACAAGAAGGCCGACCTTATGCAGGTGGTGCCGGAGATTGACCTGCCGCTGTTAGTGGAGTACGCCAGGGAGCGCAACGTAGGCCTCATCCTGTGGGCCGGATACACGGCCTTCGAGCGCGACATGGAGCAGGTCTGCAAGCATTATGCCGACATGGGCATCAAGGGCTTCAAGGTCGACTTCATGGACAGCGACGACCAGCTCGTCAACGATTTCCTCTACCTTGCCGCCGCCACGGGCGCCAGGCATAACCTGGTGATGGACTTCCACGGCACGGCCAAGCCGGCCGGCCTCAACCGCACCTATCCCAACGTGCTCAACTTCGAGGGCGTGAACGGCCTGGAGCAGATGAAATGGTCGCCCGACACTCTCAACCAGGTGCTCTACGACGTGCAGATACCATTCCTGCGGCAGGCGGCCGGACCCATGGACTACACCCAGGGGGCCATGCGCAACGCCACCCGTCGGCAGTACCACCCTGTCAACGACGATCCGATGAGCCAGGGCACCCGCGCCCATCAGATGGCACTCTATATGGTCTTCGACTCGCCGCTCAACATGCTCTGCGACAGCCCGTCCAGCTACACCGACGAGCAGGAGTGCACCGACTTCATCGCCTCCGTACCTACCGTGTGGGACGAGACACTCATCCTCGACGGCCGCCTGGGCGAGTACATCGTCACCGCCCGGCGCAAGGGGAATAAGTGGTACATCGGCGGCATCACCGACTGGACGCCCCGCGATCTGAAAATTGACCTCTCCTTCCTGCCGGCCGGCACCCGCCTCGACCTCTTCACCGACGGCGTCAACGCCCACCGCAACGCCCGCGACTACCGCCGCCGGACCCTCACCGCCCCCAATACCCTAAAGGTGCACCTCGCCCCCGGCGGCGGCTTCGCGATGAAGACAGAATAAGGCGCACTGCCCTCGCACATTGAAAAAATCAAAAAATTATATTTGCAACTCACTGACTACCAGGTATTTACCCCCCCGAAAAATCATACCCTTTTGGGTATTGCGGAAGCGGGAAATCGGTTGTAACTTTGCAGCGAACTAATCGGAATATGACATGAAAAAGTTACTGGTACCGGCCCTGTCCCTGCTGCTCCCCTACTCCGCATGGGCGCAGTCGGAACTGCCGGACACCACCGCTGCCAAGGAGCTTGAAGAGGTGGTTATAGAGGCGCCGAAGGTGGTGCACAAGGCCGACATGGACGTCTACCTGCCATCCTCGTCGGCGGTGGAGAACTCCAAGAACGGCATGCAGCTGCTCAACAACCTCATGATACCCGGCCTGAGCGTGCTCGACGCCCTCGGCACCATATCCGCCTCCGGGCAGGACGTGCAGATACGCATCAACGGCCGCCAGGCCACCGTCAACGAGCTGCGCAACCTCCTGCCCGAGACCATAAAGAAAGTCGAGTGGATCGACAACCCCGGCCTGCGCTACGGCGGAGCCAGCTACGTGCTCAACGTAATCGTGGCCAACCCCACCCTCGGCGGCTCGCTCATGCTCATGGCCCAGCCGGCCCTCACCCAGGCCTGGGGCTTCTACCGGGCCGACGCCAAATTCAACGTCGGCCGCTCCCAGTGGAGCGTAGGCGGATACGGCAAGCTCACCGAGGACGTGAAGATTCACCGCGACTACCGCGAGACGTTCACCTATCCCGACGGCTCCACGCTCGCCCGCACCGAGAAGCCGCTTGGCGGAAGCGCCGACAACACCTTCGGCGGCGGCTGGCTCAACTACAGCTATGTCCGCCCCGACACCACTATCATATATGTGGGCATCGACGCCTACTTCAAGTTCAGCGACCGCATGCACTACCACGGCCTTATGTCGCTCGACGACGGCTCGCCGGACATCGACCTCAGCGACACACAGGGCAGCAAAGGCACCACACCTGCGTTCAGCGCCTACTGGGAACAGCACTTCGCCCACCGCCAGACTCTCGTGGTCGACTTCCGCGCATCGCTCTTCAACGGACACTCCTACTCCGACTACGTGGAGAGGAGAGCGGGCCTCACCGAGCCGCTGACGGACGTCCACACCTACATCCGCGACCGCAACCAGGCATACGGCCTGGAGGTTGACTACATCAAGAACTGGAGCCGCTCGCGCTTCACCGCCGGAGCATCCTACACCGCCAACCGCAACCGCTCAGAGTACCGCAACCTCGGCGGCGAGATCTTCCATCAACGGCAGGACAAGGCGTACGTCTTCGCCGAGTACTTCCAGCGCTTAGGTCGCTTCACCGCCACCGCCGGAGTGGGCGCACAGTACATCGACTACCTCTTCCGCGAGAGCGGCAAGGGACGCCACAGCTGGAACGTGCGTCCGCAGGCCACCGTCACCTATTCCCCCAACCGGAACCACAACCTGCGGCTGAGCTTCACCTCATGGCAGTCGGCGCCGACTCTTGCGCAGACCAACGTCGCCCCGCAGCAGCTCGACGGCTTCCAGTGGCAGGTCGGCAACCCCGACCTCAAGACCTCCAACTCCTACATGCTCACGCTGCGCTACACCTTCTCGCTGCCGCGCACCTACGCCAGCTTCGGCATCCGGGCCTTCACCAGCCCCGACGCCATCGCCCCCTACCGCTACTGGGACGGCGACCGGCTCGTCACCAGCTACGAGAACACTGACGGCGGCCTGCAGAACATCAGCTTCTGGCTGTCGCCGCAGGTGGAGGTCATCCCCGACTGGCTCATGCTCTCCGGAACCATCCAGTACCGTGCCGAGCGCATGAAGGGCACCGGCTACAAGCTCTACAACCACTGCTGGAGCGGCGATGCCTCCGTGCAGGTCAGCCATTGGGGGTTTACCTTGCAGGCTTCATACCAGAGAGCGCAGCGCGACCTCTGGGGCGAGACCATCTCCTACGGCGAGGACATCAACATCATCGAGCTGAACTATAACTGGAAGAACTGGCAGTTCGGCGCGGGATGCATCATGCCCGTGGGACGCTACGACCAGGGCTCACGCTCGCTCAACCGCTGGAACCGCAACGAGCAGCATATGCGCATGGACATGCGCATCCCCTACATCACCGTGAGCTGGAACCTGCAGTGGGGACGCCAGAAGCGAAGCGTCAACAAGCTCGTCAACTCCGACGCCAACGTAGACTCCTCCAAGGCCGCCGGAAGGTAGTAGCTAACTGTAGGGACAAACCCCGATACGTCCGCCACAATGAAAAATGCCGCAACGGAAAAACCGCTGCGGCATTTTTTTACTACATAACTCATTGGATTGCAGTTAGTTACCCCCCCCGAAAATATTACACCAAAAATGCTTGCAAAACAGAATTTTTAAGTAATTTTGCAACACCGAAAACATAAAATCATGAAGAAGCTCACACTGCCCATCGTGCTATTGCTGCCGCTGACGGCCATGGCCGCCACGGAAACTCCCGACACCGCCAGGACCAAACAACTGGAGGAAGTGGTGGTAGAAGGAGACCTCACACGCACCGACGCCCGCAGGACCGTCTACACCCCAACCACCCGCCAGAAGAACGCCGCCCAGACCGCCACCGACCTGCTCGGCCGAATGTCCATACCCCAGATACGCATCGACGACGAAAGCACCGTGCTCACCGCCGCAGGGAATCCCGTAGCCATCTACATCGACTACCTCCCCGCCACCCGGCAGGACATCGAGGGCATGCGCATGGCCGACGTCCGCAACGTCGAATATCTCGACTTCCCATCCGACCCGCGCTTCCAGAACAACCAGCACGTCGTCAACTTCATCATGCAGCGCTACGAGTACGGCGGCTACGTCAAGCTCTACGGCCTGGAGCAGTTCATCGCCAACAACGGGCGCCTCAACGCATTCGCCAAGTTCCAGTACAAGCGTATGACCTACGACCTGGCGGCCGGCGGCTCCTACACCAACACCCCGCACACCGGCTCCGAGCTCACCGAGACCTTCCGGCTGCCCCGGCACCACGCACCCGATAAGGTGTTCGAGCGACTGAGCGAGACCACCTCGGCCAAGTACAAGAACAACGACTACTGGACCACCTTCCGCGCCCTCTACTCCACCGACAAGGTGACGATGAGCAACCTGCTGGCGGCCGACTTCGACCACACCCCGGTCAACCGCATCTCAGGCCGCGTGAGCTACATCCCCGCCGAGTTCTCCGAGAACCCCTACACCTCCACCTCGAGCAACCGCGTCAACTCCCTCACCTATTCCGGCTACTGGAACTTCTCGCTGCCCAAGGGCAATTCCCTCAACGTCAGTCCCTACTACAGCTACTCGCACACCAACTCCGCCTCCGACTACACAGAGCAGAACGTGGGTCAGTACCTCAACGGCGCCCGCGACAACTCGCACCAGTTCAAGGCCACGCTCACCTACAGCCACGACTTCGGGCGCGCCGGCCAGCTCGACATCTACGGCCAGGCCATCGTCACCGCCAACAACACCCGCTACCGGGGCACTTCGGACGTGAGCGACCACGCCCGCACCTACCGCTTCGGCCCCGGCGCCGGCTACAGCATCTCCGCTGGAAACTTCTACGGCCACGCCGGCTTCGGCCTCCTCTACGACCGCTCCTCCTACGAATGGGCCGACCGCACCGACAAGGTCAAGGAACATAACTCCACCCCCTGGTTCGACCTCTCGCTGCAATACTCCTTCCTGCGCAAGCACCGCATCAGCCTGGAGTTCCACCACATGCGCTCCGTGCCGTCGTCGAGCTACCGCAGCGCCGCCGTGGTGCAGAGCAACCCCCTGTTCAGCTACACCGGCAACCCCGCACTGGTGCCCTACAAGAGCTACGACCCCGGCATCACCTACTCCTTCTTCCCCAACAACAAATACTCCATCGCCGTCTATGCCTACGGCTGGATTGTCGACGACCGCTACGTCTACGACTACGAGGCGCACGCCGACGGCATCCTGCGCATCATCCGCCAGCCCGTAGCCGGTTATGCCCAGGGCAACTTCGGCGTCAACCTCGGCACCCGCCAGCTCGGAGGCAAGCTCCAGGCCAACGTCTACCTATACGAATACGCGGCCCACAACGGCGCCCCCTACAGCTGGACCAAGTCGTCGTTCCACTATTCGGTGCGCGTCAACTACTACGCCGGCGCCTGGAACTTCGGCGCCCAGTACCGCTCGGCCGGCGCCTACGCCGACGGCTGCATGGTGGGCACCTGGATGAAGTCCAAGGACTACTACTACCTATCGGCCGGATGGTCGAACCCGGCCTGGAACGTGCGCCTGACGGCCCACAACTTCGCCCGCTGGAACTGGCGCGGCAACCACGGCATCATGCACAGCGCCCACTACGACTACGACCAATGGGAGTTCGGCACCGGCTACCACGCTTCGATAGCCCTGTCGGCCACCTACACCTTCGGCTACGGCAAGAAGATAAAGCAGGGCAACGAGGCCGGCCAGCAGAGCGGCGTCGGCTCCGGCATCCTCAAGTAGCGTCCGCTTGCAGGAACGCACTCACAACACCTCCGCCACAACGTATGCACCCTGGTGCATACGAGAGGCGACTGGCACAAAATGTGCCGTCGCTGTCAGCCACTGCCAAGGGGGCGCCTCCGGGCGCCCTCCTGTATTTAATTCGCTTGATTGCAGGTTTTTAACCCATATTCCTTAAAATTTCATAACGTGCCTGATACATTTCGCGCATTATTTGTTAATATGGTAAAGCCATGAGGAACGACACCCCATTATCCGACCCATGAGCATGAGATTCACATAACGCAGAAACTAAAAACTTACAATACTATGTCTAAGATTATTGGTATAGACCTCGGCACGACCAACTCCTGTGTGGCCGTACTCGAAGGCAAGGAACCGGTAGTAATCCCCAACAACGAGGGCAGGAACACGACCCCGTCGGTAGTGGCATTCGTCGACGGCGGCGAGCGCAAGGTGGGCGACCCCGCCAAGCGTCAGGCCATCACCAACCCCACCCGCACCATATACTCCATCAAGCGCTTCATGGGCGAGAAGTGCGGCCAGGTGGAGGACGAGATCAAGCGTGTGCCCTACAAGGTCGTATGCCAAAACGATATGCCCAAGGTGGAGATTGACGGCCGCGACTACACGCCCCAGGAAATCTCCGCCATGATCCTGCAGAAGATGAAGAAGACCGCCGAGGACTACCTCGGCCAGCAGGTCACCGAGGCCGTCATCACAGTGCCCGCATACTTCGACGACTCCCAGCGCCAGGCCACCAAAGAGGCCGGCGAGATTGCAGGCCTCAAGGTACGCCGTATCGTCAACGAGCCCACCGCGGCCGCCCTCGCATACGGCCTCGACAAGTCCACCAAGGAGCAGAAGATAGCCGTCTTCGACCTCGGCGGCGGCACATTCGATATCTCCATCCTCGAACTCGGCGACGGCGTCTTCGAGGTCAAGTCCACCAACGGCGACACCCACCTGGGCGGCGACGACTTCGACCACGTAATCATCGACTGGCTGGCCGACGAGTTCAAGGCCGAGTACAACATGGACCTCCGCCAGGACCCGATGGCCATGCAGCGCCTCAAGGAGGCCGCCGAGAAGGCCAAGATCGAACTCAGCTCCTCCACCTCCACCGAGATCAACCTCCCCTACATCACCGCCGACCAGACAGGTCCCAAGCACCTGGTCAAGACCCTCACCCGAGCCAAGTTCGAGGCTCTCTGCCACAAGCTCATCGAGGCCGTAGTGCCCCCCTGCCAGCAGGCCCTCAAGGATGCAGGTCTGAGCGCATCGCAGATCGACGAAGTAATCCTCGTGGGCGGTTCCACCCGTATTCCCGCCATCCAGGCCAAGGTCAAGGAAGTCTTCGGCAAGGAACCCAACAAGGGCGTCAACCCCGACGAGGTAGTGGCCATCGGCGCAGCCATCCAGGGCGGCGTGCTCAGCGGCGACGTAAAGGATGTGCTTCTGCTCGACGTGGTGCCCCTGAGCATCGGCATCGAGACCCTCGGCGGCGTCATGACAAAGCTCATCGAGGCCAACACCACCATACCTACCCGCAAGAGCGAGACCTTCTCCACCGCAGTCGACAACCAGCCCGAGGTGACCGTGCGCGTATTCCAGGGCGAGCGTCCAATGGCGGCCGACGACAAGCTGCTCGGCGAGTTCAACCTCGGCGGCATCGAACCGGCACCGCGCGGCATACCTCAGATTGAGGTAACCTTCGAGGTAGACGCCAACGGCATTCTCAACGTTACCGCCAAGGATAAGAAGACCGGCAAGGAGCAGAGCATCCGCATCGAGGCAAGCAGCGGCCTCACCGACGCCGAAATCGAGCGCATGCGCAACGAGGCCAAGGCCAACGAAGACGCCGACCGCAAGGCCAAGGAACGCGCCGACAAGCTCAACCGCGCCGACGGCATCATCTTCCAGGCCGAACGCCAGCTCGCCGAATGGGGCGACAAGGTGCCCGCCGACAAGAAGGCTAACCTGGAGGCCACCATAGCCAAGCTCAAAGAGGCCCACAAGGCCCAGCTCGTCGAAGACCTCGACATGTACGAGAAGCAGATCACCGAAGGCCTACAGGCCATAGCCCAGGACGTGGCCAACGCACAGGCTGCAGGCGGCCAGGCGGGTCCTCAGCCCGGACAGGCCCCCGGCGCACAACAGGGACATAAGCCCGGAGAGCCCGACATCGAAGACGTAGGCTTCGAGGAAGTCAAGTAAATAAGCTAACTCAAATCCAACATATCGAAAGGGACGCGACAGAGCAGGTCGCGCCCCTTTCCGTTATAACTGATACCCGCCAACCCAGGATTATTGAAAAAATCATGCTGAAATCGCTTTAGTCTGAAAAAATGAGTGCATGGCTCATATTATGCGAGAAGTCGCCGAAGATGCCCGCGAAAGCACCACCGACCAAACATGCCGCAAAACATATTTCGAATAACAGAGGCATCGGGCGGCCAATGACTGTCCATCCGATGCCTCTGTTCCTTAAAAATTTTGTAACTTTGCCAAAATACTTTTGCAGAGTAAACGTTGAAAAGAAAAACCATGTCCGAAGCTGAGATGAATAATTATCGACTGACGTCGATGGAGGAGCCAGGAGATGAGCGCATGGCTCAGATAATGCGAGAAGTCGCCGAAGATGCCCGCGAAAGCACTCGCCGGGCAGCCGAGCGTGTAGCTGCCGGAATCGCCTCCGCCACACAGCAGGCTCAAGAAAAATGGGGAGCGACCATTAACAGAATTAAGAATGGCACCAAGTGAGCATCGTCCGGTTCTGATAGTAATTGCCGGACCGAATGGTTCAGGCAAGACTTCTGTAACTTCCAAGATTCTGCATCATGAGTGGCTTGAGGATTCGGAGTATATCAATCCCGATAATGTGGCAAGAGACATATTCGGCAATTGGAACAACCGGGATGCGATTCTGAACGCAGCCAATTACTGTAATGATTGGCGTGAAAGATGCCTCGCTGAACACAAAAGCCATATTTTTGAAACCGTGATGTCGGCTCCCGACAAAGTTGACTACATCATCAGAGCAAAGGAAGCCGGATTTTTTATTCGACTGTTCTTTGTTTCCACTGTGTCCCCTACAATAAATGCAAAGCGCGTCGCTCAACGTGTCTTGGATGGCGGCCATGATGTACCCATTCCTAAAATCATATCCCGATATGATAAATCAATAGCCAATTGCAAAATTGTATCGGAAGTAGTTGACAGGCTCTATGTATACGACAACTCCATTGAGGATGCGGAAGCTCGGCTCTTATTCAGGCTAAACAATGGCGACCTTACTAAACAATATATTGACGACCTCCCTGACTGGGCTTTGACCATCCTTCCCGAAGAATAACCCGGCCAGTCACGCCCTTTTTCGTTATCAGCCGTATAATCCTAAGAGGATTATGCACTCAGAAACAGCATTGGATAGCTAAAGACGGTAATTCCGTGTTAGCAAAATTTGGCAACATACCAATGACTGCGGCGGCTTCGGCACTTTGACAATCACCACGGTTTGCCATCCATAACAACAAGAGACCTTTGAGTCAGGTTCGTCCCCGCATTTTTGTCCGCAGATTTATTCGCGGGAGGGGTTTGCCTATTCGAGAAAAAAGGGCTACCTTTGTGGTGATATGGACCCAAGGCAATTCACGCACCTGCACGTGCACTCGCAATATTCGCTGCTCGACGGCCAGGCCTCCATCGGGGGACTGGTCAAACGGGCCGCCAAGCTCGGCATGAAGGGACTCGCCCTCACCGACCATGGCAACATGTTCGGCATCAAGGAGTTCTACAATACCGTCAAGAAGGTCAACGGCGACCTCGACGACGACCACAAGCTCAAGCCCATTCTCGGATGCGAGATGTATGTGGCCCACAACTCCCTGACCGACCGCTCCGACAAGCGCGACAACGGCGAACACCTCATCGTGCTGGCAAAAAACGAAAAAGGCTACCATAACCTCGTCAAGCTCGTGAGCCAGGCCTGGACCGAGGGTTACTACTATCACCCGCGCACGGACCGCGACGCCCTGGCCGCACACCGCGAGGGCCTCATCATCCTCTCCGCCTGCCTGGGCGGAGAAGTGCCCCAGTTCATCTTGCACGGCCAGATGCAGGAGGCCGACGAGCGCGTGCGCTGGTACCGCGACACTTTCGGCGACGACTACTACCTCGAACTCCAGCGCCATAAGACCGACAAGCCGAACGGCAACCGCGAGACGTACCCCAAGCAGCAGGAAGTCAACAAGGTCCTCATCGACCTGGCCCGCAAGCACGGCATCAAGCTCGTGGCCACCAACGACGTCCATTTCACCGAGGAGTCCGACGCCGACGCCCATGACTGCCTCACCTGCGTATCCATGCAGAAGAACTACACCGACCCGGACCGCCTGCACTACACCAAGCAGGAGTGGTTCAAGTCGCAGCAGGAGATGACCGACATCTTCGCCGACCTGCCCGAGGCGCTTGACACCACCATGGAGATTCTCGACAAGGTGGAGACCTACAGCATCGACCACGCGCCAGTCATGCCCGTGTTCGACATCCCCGCCGAGTTCGGCACCGAGGCCGAGTACCGGCAGCGCATCACCGAGCAGGAGCTCTTCGACGAGTTCACCCGGGACGAGAACCACAACGTCGTGCTCAGCGAGGAGGAGGCGCAGAAGAAGGTCGCCGGCCTGGGCGGCTACGACCGCCTCTACCGCATCAAGCTCGAGGCCGACTACCTGGCCAAGCTCGCCTGGGAGGGCGCCGAGACGCACTACCCCACCCCGCTCAGCGACGAAGTCAAGGAGCGCATCACCTTCGAGCTCCACATCATGAAGACGATGGGCTTCCCCGGCTACTTCCTCATCGTGCAGGACTTCATCAACACCGGGCGCAACAAGCTCGGCGTGAGCATCGGCCCGGGCCGTGGATCGGCCGCCGGCTCGGTAGTGGCTTACTGCCTGGGAATCACCAACATAGACCCGCTGAAGTATGACCTGCTGTTCGAGCGTTTCCTCAACCCGGACCGCATCTCGCTGCCCGATATCGACGTTGACTTCGACGACGACGGCCGCTACCGCGTGCTCAAGTACGTCACCGACAAGTACGGCGCCGACAAGGTGGCCCACATCATCACCTACACCACCATGGCCACCAAGCAGGTAATCAAGGACGTGGCCAAGGTCATGGACCTGCCGCTGCCGGAGAGCAACCGCCTGGCCAAGCTGGTGCCCGATCACCTGCCCGAGGTCAACGGCAAGGAACCCAAGATCAACATCACCAACTGCCTGAAGTACAACCCGGAGATGCGCCAGGAGCTCCAGAACCCCAATCCGCTCGTGCCCGAGGTGCTCCACTTCGCCGAGCGTCTGGAGGGCAACAAGCGCAACACCGGCGTGCATGCCTGCGGCGTCATCATCGGCCGCGACCCCATCACCGACTGGGTGCCAGTCTCCACCGCCAAGGACACCGACGGCGAGACGGTAATCGTCACCCAGTACGAGGGCTCCGTCATCGAGGAGACCGGCATGATCAAGATGGACTTCCTGGGCCTGCGCACGCTCAGCATCATCATGGACGCCCTGGCCAACATCAAGCAGACGCGCGGCATCGACCTCGACATCGAGAAGATACCTCTCGACGACGCCAAGACCTTCGAGCTCTACTGCCAGGGACGCACCACCGCCACTTTCCAGTTCGAGTCGGCCGGCATGCAGTCGTCGCTGCGCGACCTGCACCCCACCAAGTTCGAAGACCTCATAGCCATGAACGCCCTCTACCGCCCGGGGCCCATGGCCTACATCCCCCAGTTCATCCGCCGCAAGCACGGCGACGAGCCAATCGTCTACGACATCCCCATCATGGAGAAGTACCTGGCCGAGACCTACGGCATCACCGTCTACCAGGAGCAGGTCATGCTCCTGAGCCGACTGCTGGCCAACTTCACCCGCGGCGAGAGCGACAAGCTCCGCAAGGCCATGGGCAAGAAGAAGATAGACCAGATGATGAAGCTCAAGGTCAAGTTCATGGACCAGGGACAGAAAAACGGACACAAGGCCGAGGTGCTGGAGAAAATCTGGAGCGACTGGACAGAGTTCGCCAAGTACGCCTTCAACAAGAGCCACGCCACCTGCTACTCCTGGGTGGCCTACCAGACCGCCTACCTCAAGGCCAACTACCCCGCCGAGTACATGGCCGGCGTGCTCAGCCGCAACTTCGACAACCCCGCCAAGCTTAGCCACTACATGGACGAGTGCCGGGCCATGGGCATCACCGTGCTCGGCCCCGACATCAACGAGTCGCTGGAGCGCTTCACCGTCAACGCCAAGGGCGAGATCCGCTTCGGCCTGGGCGCCATCAAGGGCTTCGGCGCCAACGCCACGGCCGTCATCATCAAAGAGCGCAAGGAGAACGGCCCTTACACCGACATCTACGACTTCGTGGAGCGCGTGGGCGGCGGAGCCGTCAACCGCAGCGCCCTCGAGAACCTGGCCAAGGCCGGAGCCATCGACTGCTTCGGCGACCGTCGCGACCTGTACCTCGCCCCCGACGGCAACAGCTCCTACGCCGACACATTAATTAAATACGGACAGCGCATGCAGGCCGACCGCAACAACTCCCAGGCGTCGCTGTTCGCCGACATCGTTCCCATCGAGACTGCCCGCCCCACCCCGCCCAAGTACGAGCCCCTGAGCGACCTCAAGCTCCTCGAGGAGGAGAAGAAGGTCGTGACCATGTACCTCTCGGCCCACCCCCTCGACAGCTACTACCTGGAGCTCACCTACGGCTGCAACACTCCCTGCGCCGAGATCAAGGACCGTTGCACACCGGGCGAGAAGGTGACTTTCGGAGGCCTCGTCACCGGCTTCGAGACAAAGATGACGGCCAAGGGCAAGCCCTACGGCGTGCTGACGATGGAAGACTTCAGCGGCGCCGCCACCGTGCGCCTGTTCGGCAAGAACTACCAGACCTTCCTGCCCTACGCCACCGCCGGCTCCAAGATCCGCGTCACCACCACCCTGGTGGAGCAGCCCTTCCGCCCCGGCAACTACGACCTGCAGATCGAGAAAGTGGAGCACCTGGCCGACCTGGGCAACAGCGTCGCCAACGAGCTTTGCGTCAGCCTGCCGGCCATGGACAGCGGCCAGCTCCTCGGCGTCCTCGAGGGACAGGTCCACGACCGCGACCACGCCCGCCGAGCCGCCGAGGCCGCCGCAGAGGACAAGCAGAAGCCCCAGTACGTCAAGCCCGTCGACCTCGTCCTCACCCTCCAGGACCTGGAGCACAACGCCACCATACGCCTGCGCTCGCGCAAGAAGTGCCTCCTCTCCCGCGCCCTGCTCCACACCCTCGACGACCTCGGAATCCAATATACCGTACGAACCAAATAACAGCATAACCGTTAATAGAAAAAACACACATAGTATGCTTGAACATTTCAACGACGCTTCCGCCCGCGAAGCCATCCAGTCGGGCAAACCCGTAGTAATCGATTTCTGGGCCACCTGGTGCGGCCCGTGCATCAAGCTCGGCCCCGTGGTCGAGCAGCTGGCCGACAAGTATGCCGACAAGGCCCTGGTCGGCAAGTTCAACGTCGACGAGGACGGCGACCTCCCCACCGAGTTCGGCATCCGCAACATCCCCACCGTCCTCTTCTTCCGCGACGGAGAACTCAAGGACCGCAGCGTCGGCCTGGTCAGGCTCTCCGACCTGGAGAGCAAGCTCGCCAACATCCTCTAAAACGGCCACCCCTGAAGGTACCATACTCGGAGCAGTGCACGTGTGCTGCTCCTTGTTATTCCTATATTTCCCGTTCCCGACTGTAACAAAACCCATTCAGACGTCGTTGTATAATAAAATGTGTTAAATATTTGTCCATCCCGAGCAAACATTGTAATTTAGCACATTAAACCGCAGGCTCCCTGCGGTTGTCAAACAATTAAAAGAAAACTAAAAATGAAAACGAGGTACCTATTGTTCTCCATGCTGCTCGGGGCAGCAGGCATGGGCTTCGCCCAGGAGTACGACGACATCTACTACCAGGAGCCGAAGAACACGGTTACGCCCCGTACCAACAAGAAAGGCACGTCGAAGCCGGGCACGCACTACGTTCCCGACATGTCGGCCGTCGACATCGACGCATACAACCGCCGCGGGGAGGCCTACTACGGCACCCCCGTCGATACCATCGGCGCGGCCGCCTCGGCAGCACCCGACTACGTCTACACCCAGCAGATACAGCAGTACTACAACCCCACCATCGTGGTCAACAACCAGGCCGAGCTCGACGAGGTGCTCAACGGCTCGAAGGGCAACGTCAACGTCATCTACACCGGCAGCACCCCCTACTTCCTGCCCTCCTACTGCTCCACCCCCTACCTGTCGATCAACATCTCGCCGTGGGGCTGGGGACTTGACTACGACTGGCCCTGGGGATGGGGACCCTCCTGGGGATGGGGATGGAACACCTGGTACCGCCCCTGGGCCCCCTGGAACTACGGCTGGGCTGGACCGGGATACTGGTACGGATGGAACGCCGGCTGGGGATGGATTCCCTCCGGGGGCTGGGGCTGGGGATGGCACGGCCCGCGCTATAACTACGCCCACAACTGGCGCCCGAACATGCACGGCAACGGCTACGTGCGTCCCGGCTGGGCCTCCAGCACCCGTCCGAGCCGCCCCACAGCCAGCCATCGGCCAGACAGCCGTCCCGGCGCGGGCGGAGGCATAGGCGGCGGCAACTACCGTCCCGGCAACAACGGCTACGTCACAACCACCCGTCCCGGCGTCAGCGGCACAGCCACGGCACGACCCGGCAACACCGCCGATCACGAGTACCGCCCCGGCGGCAACAACCGTCCAGGCAACGGCAACACCGTCACCGTGCGTCCCGGCGCCAGTGGCATGGGCACAGCGACCGCACGTCCCGGCTCGTCCACAACAGTGCGTCCCGAGGCATCCGGCTCCAGCACCGTGACGGCCCGTCCCGGCTCCAGCACCGGCAATGCCGCCACCACCGTGCGTCCCGGCACCAGTACCACCGGCACCGTCACCACCGACCGCTACTCGCGTCCGTCGACCACCACGCGCCCGAGTTCCAACAGCTACTCGCGCCCCAGCAACAGCAATTCCAACAACAGATACTCGCGCCCGAGCACTCCCTCCCGCTCCAACTCAAGCAGCTACTCGCGCCCGAGCACACCATCCCGCTCCAACTCAAGCAGCTACTCGCGCCCGAGCACACCATCCCGCTCCGGCTCAAGCAGCTATTCGCGCCCCAGCAGCCCCTCCCGCTCCACCGGCGGCTTTAGCGGCGGCTCCCGCGGAGGAGGCGGCGGAAGCCGCGGAGGAGGAGGCCGACGCTAATTCCGTAACAAAGTACAGGGTGAAGGCTACTACGCCCGGCAAGGCCTTCACCCTTCCACTTTTCCGAACAAAAAACACCTGACAATATGAAAAAATCCTTACTCACACTGGCCACCCTTGCCTTCCCGGCGCTGATGAGCGCCCAGTCGGCCATGGACGCCTACCAGTTCGCCCAGCCCGACCTCAAGGGCACCGCCCGCTTCATGTCCATGGGCGGAGCCTTCGGCGCCCTCGGCGGCGACCTCTCCACACTCAGCCAGAACCCCGGCGGCATCGGCGTATACCGCCAGAACGAAATCGGATTCACCATCGACATCGACGCCCAGCAGAGCAAGGCCATTAGCCAGGGCGTGGCCACCAAGTGGGACAAAACGCCATTCTACCTCAACAACATAGGCTGCGTGTTCAGCATCCACAACTCCGGAGTACTGCGCAACATCAACCTCGGCTTCACCTACAACAAGACCTCGTCGTTCAACCGCCGCTTCCGCGGCAGTGTGCCCCGCCTCGGCACCTCCGTCACCAACTATATCGCAGCCCTGGCCAACGGCAGCGGCGTCAACGTCGGCGACGTGGCCGGCAACGGCAGCTTCGACCCCTACAACCCCACCGACGGCGGACTCCAGGCACCCTGGGCCACCATCCTCGGCTACGACTCATACTTCATCAACGCCCGCCAGGAAGACGGCAAGGCCCACTGGGACGGCCAGTTCGGCGCAGGCACCACCGGCTCCGGTTACTTCCGCGTCGTCGACAAGGGGGCCATGGACGAATACAACATCGCCCTGGGCGGCAACGTCTCCAACGTCTTCTACTGGGGCATGGACTTCGGCATCGTCGACTTCTCCTACGAGCGCAATTCCCTCTGGGGCGAGCAGATGACAGGCGCCTACGTGGCCAACAGCAACGACGAGGTGGAGCAGACCACCTCCGACATCCAGCTGCAGAGCCGCTACAGAGTCACCGGCACCGGCTTCAACTACAAGCTCGGCTTCATAGTGCGCCCCGTGCCGCAGCTGCGCATCGGCTTTGCCATGCACACCCCAACCTGGTACGACCTCGAGCAGTCGTACCTCGGCGCCACAAGCTCCATCTACGGCAACCACCGCGGCGAGGAGATCCACTACACCAACGGCGGCTACGACGCCGTCTACGACTACCGCTTCCGCACCCCCTGGCGCCTCATCGCCTCCATGGCCGGAGTCATCGCCAACCGCTTCATCATCTCCGCCGACTACGAGTGGGCCAACTACCGCTACTGTCACTTCACCGACAAGTACGACGACAACTGGCTCAACGGCGGCTACGATTCCTTCACCTACACCAACGACGACATCAAGAACATGTACCAGTCCACGTCGACCCTGCGCGTCGGCGCCGAGGCCCGCGTCAGCAACAACGTCTCACTGCGCGCCGGCTACTCCCTGATGCGTGCACCCGTAAAAAGCGACGTCTTCGACAACAAAGAGGAAGTCTTCACCGACGGCGCCCGCCTCGACTACACCCTCGACGACCGCACCTACTACATAACCGGCGGCATCGGATTCCACCACAAGGGCTTCTACACCGACCTGGCCTACGTCTACAAGAACCGCCGGAGCGAATATCATCCCTTCCCCTCCGACATCGCCGAACCCGCCGCTTGTCCATCGGCACGCGTCACCTCGGCCAACCACCAGGTGGTACTCTCCATGGGATTCAAATTCTGACAAAAAATCAAATCGTGTTAAAACACTTGGCGCGTTTTTTGCGTTATAAGGTAAACAAGCAAGAACACACAAGAAACATACACACTATGAAGCCGATTCACGTAATCTCCGCCGTAATAGGCGGCGCCATCGCCGGCGCAGCAGTAGGCCTCCTGGTAGCCCCCCACAAGGGCAACGAGACCCGCCGCAACATCATCGAGATCCTCAAGAAAAAGGGCATCAACCTCAAGTGCAACAAGATGGAAGAGCTCGCCGAGGAAATCGAGGACCAGCTCGAGAAGCAGATCTGACACCGGCGCCGACAACACAAGTAAAACCCCTCACATAAGACATAGAACATGAAATCACTCAATCTGCTCTACGCCTTCCTCGGAGGCGCCATCGTAGGCTGCTCCGCCGCCCTACTCTTCGCACCCGCAAAGGGCGAGGACGTACGCGAGAAAATCCGCGAGATTCTGCGCCGCAAGGGCATCAAGGTCTGCGACCGCGAAGTAGACGAACTCGTGGCCGAACTATCCGCCAGCGTAGAGAAATAACACAGCAGCATATCCTGCCAGAACCACAGGAGGGCACCGGGAGCTTCCATCGCCCCCGTGCCCTCCTTACTTAATATTCCCGCCTCATGAAATCCAAGCTACTCGACGAAATCAAGACCATTCGCGACGAGGCCATGCGCTTCTTCTCCGTGGCCGTGGAATACGCCAAGTTCACCGCAGCCGAGAAGTTCACCCTCCTCAGCGGCATGCTCGTCATAGGCATCGTCTGCCTGTTCGCCTTCGCCTTCATCCTCATATTCCTCGGCTTCAGCTGCGCCGAGCTCTTCAAGCTCTTCATGTGCCCAGCGCTGGCCTACCTCAGCACCGCCGGCATATTCTTCGTCTTATGCCTGCTGCTCGTACTGCTGCGCAAGCCCCTGATACTCACCCCCATCAGCCGCCTGCTCACTCGAATCCTCTTTGACCGCAAACCCAAAACCGACAAATAAACCACAGCCATGGCAGACAAGAAGTCCACCTCACCCATCGTGCCGCCCCACCGCCGCGAGAACTTCCGTGGCTACACCATAGGCGAACTGCGCCAGCAGCGCCTCCTGACACAGATACGCATGGAGCTTCTCAAAGAGAAACTCCTCAACGACACCACTTCCCTGCGCAAGACCGCCATCATGCCCAAAGGCACCGGCCTGTTCAGCCTCGCCGACACCGGCCTGAAGCTAATGTCATACGCCGACCTCTTCGGCATCGGCTTCGCCCTCTTCCGCTCCGGCCGCAAGCTCGTCAACTTCTTCCGCAAGAACAAGAAATAGCCCACCCTGCCCCCTCTACGCACCCCCCTACCCTGCAGCCCCGTGCCGCGGGGCTTTTTTCTCAACACCGCCACGCCAAAGCGGGCGGCAGTGACAGCGGCATGGCTACGGGCACCCTCAGCCACGACTCTCCATTCTCAACTTTTTTTCGTAACTTTGCACCATGAAGGATTACGTCAGCACCACCCTCCGCATCACCCCCTGGAGCCAGGACATCGCCGACTTCGCCGCCGCCCTGCTCGGCGACATCGGCTACGAGTCATTCACCACCGAAGAGCCTATTCTCACCGCCTACATACTCCAGGACCAGTTCGACGACGACGCCCTCACCGCACTGCTCGCCGACTTCCCTGCCCCCGGCGTCACCCTCCAGGCCGACAACACCATCGTAGAAGGCCAGGACTGGAACCACGAATGGGAGAAACACTACTTCCAGCCCATCGTCGTCGGCGATCAGGTAGTGGTGCGCAGCTCCTTCCACACCGACGTCCCCGACGCCCGCTACCAGATCATCGTCGACCCCCGCATGGCCTTCGGCACCGGCCACCACTCCACCACCCGCCTCATGATGGAATACATGCTGACGCACGACATGACCGGACTGACCGTCACCGACATGGGTACCGGCACCGGCATCCTCGCCATCCTCGCCTGCATGCTCGGCGCCACCGACGTCCACGGCATCGAGATAGACCCCGACGCCTACGACAACGCCTGCGACAACGCCCGCCTCAACGCCGTCACGCCACACCTCATCTGCGGCGACGCCTCCCAGCTTCCCCACATCCCCCAAGCCGACCTGCTGCTGGCCAACATCAACCGCAACATCATCACCACCGACATCGCAGCCTACGCCCGCGCCCTCAAACCAGGCGGACGGTTCGTATGCAGCGGCTTCTATCTCCCCGACCTCGACATCATCCGCCAGGCAGCCCGGAAACAAGGCCTCCGACACCTCGGTTACGCTGAAGACGGCTCCTGGGTAAGAGCCGAATTTTCAGCTTCTTAACAAGAGATACGAAATTTTAAGCCATTTCCTGTTGCACGGAGCCGAAAAATTTTGTAATTTTACATTCGGAAAAACAATAAAACCCAACCACCCCAATTACGAACTAAACCCATATTGCCTATCGACTGACCTCTACCCAACAAAAGTATAGGAACAAGAATGGTAAAAACAAAAAGCATGACCGACGCCGAGTTGGTCAAGGCTTATGCGCAAGGAGACAACGACGCTTTCGACCAGCTGCTACGCAAGTACAGCGACAAAGTGTTCGCATACATTATCCGCACCGTCAAGAACGAGGACGTCGCCAACGACATCTTCCAGGACACCTTTGTCAAGGCCATCCTCACAATCCGGCAGGGACGCTACACCGAAAACGGCAAGTTCCCCGCCTGGATAACCCGCATCGCGCATAACCTCATCATCGACTACTACCGCCAGACCAAGGCCGAGAACCTGCAGAGCAGCGACGTGGCCGAGGCCGACGTACTCAACCGCAAGGAACTCTCCGAGGCCACCATCGAGGAGGAGATCATCAGCCGCCAGCTGCTCGAAGACGTGCGCGGACTCATCAAGTACCTCCCCGAGCCACAGCGCGAAGTGCTCACGATGCGCTTCTACCGCAACATGTCCTTCAAGGAAATCGCCGAAGAGACCCGCGTGAGCATCAACACTGCCCTGGGCCGCATGCGCTACGCCGTGCTTAACCTGCGCCGCATCGCCTCCGAGAAAGAGATAGCCCTCAGCGTCTGACCCGCCTGCAGTCACCCTGCGCATTTTTACCCTACCCTACGGGGCAGCCGTCCGTGTGCGGCTGCCCCGATTTTCGTCCGCCCACATATTTCCGACAATTTCTACATGGGAAACCTCATCCAGGCGCCCTAATTTTCTCGCCCACCTCCCGTCCTCGTATATACCTATATTATAACGGGTTAGAAAAAACTTTGAGAAAAGATGCAATTTTTTTGCTGAAATATTTGGCCATGTCGGAGAAAGTGCGTAACTTTGCATCGTCAAAGAGAAATTGACACTGCAAAGTTGGGGCATTAGCTCATCTGGCTAGAGCGTTTGACTGGCAGTCAAGAGGTGACCAGTTCGAGTCTGGTATGCTCCACCTACTCCCGAGGGGCTTCGGAATCACTCCGAAGCCCTCGTTTTAGTTCGCCTATGCTGGGCGAGCTAAAACGGGTCAAGCCGAAAGTCTGATGCGGTACGTGATGGGTGCGTCGCGCCAAAGCAACCTGGAGAACGTAGCCGCGCTTCTTGATGTTGACGATGGAGACGGAGATGGCGGGCAGCAGGCGGCGCAGGTGCGGGGTCTGCACGTTGAGAGCCTCGGAGTCAGCGAAGCTGGCATAGCCCCACACGCGGTTGAGTATCAGCCGCCCTGAAAAGACACGCTGACATTGCCTATATTCCGGAAATTATTAGTAATTTTGTGCCTGAATACCAACACTTCAAAATTTCATGGCACAAATGAAATTCTTTCTTACATTGTACTTGGCGTTTTTGCCAATGCTTTTAATCGCCCAAACCCAGGATTCGATTATTGGGCGACCCTATAAATCTTTCGACCTTTCGGCATTCTGCTCTTATAACAATTATCATCCGAGCGAATATCTCACGGACAATAATTGGGATATATTATGTGCCTTTGCGCAGCCAGGAACTACGGCTAAACTTGATTCACTTGGAATCAAATACAACAAAAGCCAACTCCGGCTGCTTGAAGTCGGAGATTTGTTGACGTGCAATAACGATGTATATTCAACGAAGATGCATATTTTCGGAAAGAGCAAAACACAAAAAATTCGACAAGAATCAAAAGAATTTGCAGACAGCATTTTCCCTATAATTGAGCCGAAAATCAAAGAACTAATTTCCGCTTTTAATAAAGTCGGATACTCCAAACAGACTTACAGTCTTGTTTTTTCGTATCTTCTTGATGGGTATATGTGGGGCGATGAATACCTGTCATCACCCCTTAATTGTGAGGACCACGGAACATGGTCGGGAGCCTATTGGGCAATGTATGAGAGCCGACAGCATGACAAAATCGGAACTAACGGATACGGGCCATTGTATCAGAATTGGACTGACAATTTGGGATATTGGCTTAGCTCAAAAAAAATGATATCCTTTGCAAAGGAAGTGATGCAGACGCAAGGCAATCGAATTGACAACAAGGAGGTTATACAATCCATTGCCGGCTGGGGACTTACGGATGACAATGGCAACATCCTGATCCCAATAATCCATCGCAATAATAATGACACCATCGACCTTCTATGTAAGGCGATCACAACAAATTTAAGCAATGCAGTAAAGATGCATTGTGTATCTTGGAGTAAGACTCACAATATTGCTTCACTCAAATTGGGACAAATTATATTCTATCATGAAGTGATGTGGGACTTGCTTGATATTCTTGAATCAAAGGGTATCATTACCATGCCGGCAATTCTCAAGGGAGAAGAAGTTGGAAAGGAACACTTTGGAGAGATTTGCTTTATCGTCATTGATTCCACAGAGTAATATAGTAATGAAGTACCTCAAATACATTGTAATTATCTGCGCAGCAGCCGTTCTCAGATTACTTTCTAAGGACGATAATTTTCTAAGTACATCCTACATTATAAAATCTGTTGGCATTTTGCTTTTCGTTGCTATAGGTATCGTTATGATAGTGCGAGATGTAAAACAACGAAAATCAAATCCCTAACTCACGTTAAGAGCCTGATTCATAACTGTCCTCCCGGCATATCTGCGCGTCGAGAGGGCGTAATGCGTATTTTTGCGTCAGCAGGCAATAAGGCAAGCACAAGGGCGTTATATAGATGTCGGGAACGTGGTTCCCGACACCAATGGCTAACAATTAATCTCTGCTGCCTATGACAAAGGATTCCGCAACAGCTGTCCTCGACGCCACCGCAACGGGCGTGTGCCGGAAAAGTCCCCGGCCGTCAGCGCTCGAGTTTGTCAGGCAATTCGCCCGTACCTGCATGGTACTGCCGGGCATGAGCTCCGAGAGCTACTTCATGGCAAATTAGACGTCACGGAAGCAAGAAAAAGCAAAGGG
The DNA here is from genome assembly GCA_900541835.1 of uncultured Porphyromonadaceae bacterium. Lineage (GTDB taxonomy): Bacteria > Bacteroidota > Bacteroidia > Bacteroidales > Muribaculaceae > Lepagella. Next base: position 51,295 of record UQLL01000005.1, on the reverse strand, counting down.
TGCGCACCAGTTCGTGCGTGCCCTTTTTCTTATTGAATTTGTTTTGACTTATCTCTTTGTTAAGGCTCTGTTGCTAAAGACGATGGTCAGTCCATGAGGTAGAGGAAGTGGATGGATTCGGGGGGCAAGAGGGGGAAGAGGAGGTAGGCCATGCCGTATGGCTCGGAACGGAGGGAGGCGGGGTCGGCGGCGGCTATCTGCGAGGGGTAGAGGTACTGGCGAGGGGGTTCGCCGCTCTCTGCCATATCTTCCAGCACGGCAGCGGCGTCTTCGGCGGAATGGACCATGGAGACAGCCTCCTCGTCTTTCTCCAGCGACAGCTGGGCGCGGATGGCGTGGAGCTGCGGGTGGTGCGGATCGAGGCGCGGCGCCACAAGGCTCTTCCGTATCTTCATCAGGGGCGATTCCACTTGCGAGATCTGGTCGGGAGTGGCGTCGGGCGAGAGCCAGTAGCGTGGTGCGGTATCGGTGAAACCGAGGGTGGCATACCATGCGCGCAGGGACTGCGAGGCGGGGATCAGGAAGAGGAAGTCTAAGCGGGCCTTAAGTGCTCGGTCGATGGCGTTGCGGATGAGCTGGGTCATGAGGCCCTGGCGGCGACAGTCGGGCCGTGTGGCGAGGCCGTGCAGGTAGAGGCCGAAGTAGTTACCGGTGAAGCCGAAGACGTGAGCGCAGAGCATGGCCGACACCTCTCCCCTCTCGTCGTGGGTGCAGGCGGAAAAGGCAGGAGCGACCCAGTTGCGGAAGACGCGGTCGATGTAAGAGTCGGTGTCGCCGAAGGTCTCTTTCCAGAGGCGCTTACAGGCGGGTATGTCCGCAGGAAGAATTGCCACTCAGAAGGGGTCGTTGAGGCGGTTGAGGATGTCGGAGGGGAGGGAGGCGATGTGGTCGGCGTAAGCCTTGCGGAGCTCGCTGACAGGCCGGAAGCCCCAGGTGACGCCCACGCATTCCACGCCGGCACGGTGGGCGGTCTCCATGTCCACGGCCGAATCTCCCACCATGAGCACGTCGGCCTTGGGTGTGGGGCAGGCGTTGAGGATGCTGAAGATGATGGATGGGTCGGGCTTGGTGGGACGTCCCTCTGTCTGCCCGCACACGGCCACGAAGGGAATGTCAGGGAAGTAGTGGCGGATGATCTTCTCCACGGCGGACTGGTACTTGTTGCTTGCCACGGCCACGTTGATGCCGCGGTCCACCAGCTCGCGCAACAGCTCGGGGATGCCTTTGTATGGCTCTGTCTGGTCGCAGTCGTGCTGGTCGTAGTGCTCTCGAAAGTATTCGAGGAGCTTGTCTACGGTCTCCTCGTCGGCATCGACCTGGGCACGCTGTATGAGCTTGCGCACTCCGTTGCCGACCATGAAGCGGAAGGAGGTCATGGAGTGGGTGGGATACCCCATCTGCTCCAGGGCGTAGTTGACGGAGTTGCCGAGGTCGGTGATGGTGTTGAGCAGGGTGCCGTCCAGGTCGAAGATGACAAGTTTTTTCATAGCTTTTTCAGATTAGAAAGGATAACCCACGGAGAAGTGGAAAGAGCGGTCGCGTCCCCAGCGTGGGTGGATGAGGGGCCAGGGCTCGGCTCCCTCCGCAGGATTGTGGGCCTTCATGCCCAGGTCGAAGCGGAGCAGGAAGTAGGTGAAGTCCATGCGCAGACCGAGGCCGTAGCTGGCCGCTATCTGCTTGTAGAACGTATTGAAGTGGAACATTCCTCCGGGCTGGTTCTCGTAGTTGTGGATCGTCCAGATGTTACCGGCGTCTATGAATGCTCCGAGTTCGAGCACCCAGAAGAGCTTGGCTCGGTATTCCACGCTGGCGAGCATGTTGATGTCACCGCATTGGTTCATGAAGTCGGTGACGAGGTTTCGGCTGCGGTATGAGCCTGGGCCGAGTGTGCGGACGTCCCAGCCGCGGACGCCGTTGGCGCCCCCGCCGTAGAAACGCTTCTCGAAGGGGACAACTCGGGAGTTGCCGTAGGGTATGGCGATGCCGAAAGCGGCATGGAAGGCCAGGGAGTTGCGACGGTCGAAGATGTGCGTCAACGAGTAGTCGCCCTCGACCTTGACATACTGCGAGTAGTGTATGCCGAAAACCTTGTAGGGGTCCTGGTGGAAGTTGCGGTGGCTGGCAATGGAGGAGATGGCGAACAGGAGGTTGCCGGCCGTCTCCCCCTTGGCGCGGATTGTGAAGATGTTCTTCTGCCGTACCTGCAGATATGGCGACGGGGCCTCCGGAAGCTTATTGGTGTGGTAGAAGCTGTAGCCGAGGCGCATGATGAAGTGGTCCTCGTAGCTGTAGCGGAGCAGCGGGTTGTTGGGTGCGATGTCGTCGATGAAGTTGATTGTGGACTTGGGCAGGTAGACGTAGTCGATGTCGAGAGGTGTGAAGAGGTGGCTGGTGCGGTGCCGGCGCTCCACCCACTTGTATGCCCATCCGGCGTTGGCGATGACGCGGGTATACTCGGGGCGCTCCTGGTAGCTGAGGGCGATGTTGAGCTCGGTGGTGGCATTGATGCGGCGCTTGAAACTCTCGCTGAGGAAGGGGGCCTTGAACTTGGGGAAGGAGAGGCCGAGGTCGAGGCTGTACTCCATGTACCGATTGTGGATGAAGCCTTCGGGCTTGCCGCTGAGGCTCTCGTACGCGCCTCTGAGCTTGGTGGTGAATGTCTCGGAACCGCGGCCGATGTTGCGGTGGGAGTAGGAGACGGAGGCAGCCACGCCGAGATCTCCCTCGGAGTTGGTGCCTTCGACTTCGAGCGCGATTGTCTGGCTCTTGCCAGGGGTGAGCAGGACGTAGACGTCGACCCACTGCTTACCGTCGATTTCCATGCCGACGGGTACGCTCTGGACGTTGACGAACTTGAGGATCTGGAGGCGCTGCAGGGCCTGGTAGGTGTTGTCGATGGCCCGGGCGGACCAGCGGTGGCCTGGGCGCACAAAGCAATTTTCTATCAGGACGTTGGGGCGCAGATAGTGGTCGCGACCGTAGATGATTCCGTAGCCGTCGATATGCACTGAGTCGCGCTCGGAGGGTGCGGAGGTGGTGCCGCGCACGGGCTCGTAGTCGGTGACGAAGGTGACGTTGCGCACGAACCAGGGACGGGACATGTCGAGGCCGAGGGTGTCGCGTTCGGCGCCTCCGGGGGGCGGGGCGACGCGCATGGTGAGGGCGACGGCGGTAGACCCAGCGGTGGTGTCGGCGGTGAAGGTGATGAAGTTGCGGAGGAAAGAGAAGTAGCCGCGATTGCGGAGGTTGTCGGCGATGAGGGTGCGCTGTGCGTCGAGGGCGTTGAGGTCGAGCGGCGATCCGGGCTGTATGGGCCAGCTGGCGGTGTCGCCCATCACCACAGGACGCAAGGCGGTGTCGGCAAACTCGTAATCGACCGTCTGCACGCGGTAGCGTGGTCCGGGGTCAACGCGGTAGTCGACCCTGACTTTTCTCTTGCGGGCGTTGAAGATGGTGTCGGCCCGGACGGTAGCGTGGAGGTAGCCCTGGTTGCGCAGTGAGCGCTCTATCTGCATCTCTGACTGGCGGGTGAGGGTAGAGTCGTATATGACAGGCGCCTCGCCGAGATTGCGCAGCAGGCGGTTGTACCAGAGCGAGGAGTCGTGGCCCGACATATTGTATATGCCGAGCTGCATCTTGACTTTCCAGAGGAGCTTGTGGTTGGGGAGCTGGCGGACGTAGGTCTGTAGCACTTCGGGGTTGAGCGCGGAGGTGCGGCGGACGCTGTCGGGCAGTGTGACGGAGACCTTGTCAAGCAGATACTGGCCCTGTGGCACGTGCCTGACGGGAGAGCACGCGGCAAGCAGCAGGAGCCAGACGAGGGCTCCCGCTGCCAGCGCGGAATATAGTGTATGTTTGCTCTTGCAGTTCAAATGCCGTTACTTGAGGCCGCAGGCGGCGCAGCGAGGCTTGAGCTGCTTGAAGAAGTCGTTGCCTTTGTTGTCGACAAGGATGAAGGCGGGGAAGTCCTCGACTTCGATCTTCCAGATAGCCTCCATGCCGAGCTCGGGGTATTCGAGAAGCTCGACGTTCTTGATGGAGTTCTGTGCGAGGATTGCGGCGGCACCGCCGATGGAGCCGAGATAGAAGCCGCCGTGCTTCTGGCAGGCGTCGGTGACCTGCTGGCTGCGGTTGCCCTTGGCGATCATGACCATGGAGCCGCCGGCGGCCTGGAACTGGTCAACGTAGGGGTCCATGCGGCCTGCCGTGGTGGGGCCGAAGGAGCCGCTGGGCATGTCCTCGGGCTTCTTGGCGGGGCCGGCGTAGTAGATAGGATGGTTCTTGAGGTAGTCGGGCATAGGCTCGCCGGCGTCGAGGCGCTCCTTGATCTTGGCGTGTGCGATGTCGCGGCCCACGATGATGGTGCCGCGGAGCGACAGGCGGGTGCTGACGGGATACTTGTCCAGCTCCTCGAGCACTTCCTTCATGGGGCGGTTGAGATCGATCTTGACCACCTCTCCCTCGTGTGCCTGACGCATCTCGGCGGGGATGAGCTCGGCGGGGTTGTTGTCCATCTCCTCAAGCCAGAGGCCCTCCTTATTGATCTTGGCCTTGATGTTGCGGTCGGCGGAGCAGCTCACGCCCATGCCGACTGGCAGGGATGCACCGTGGCGGGGCAGGCGGATGACGCGGATGTCGTGGGCGAAGTACTTGCCGCCGAACTGTGCGCCCAGACCGATGCACTGTGCTGCCTCGAGGAGCTGCTTCTCCAGCTCTACGTCGCGGAAGGCGCGGCCATACTCGTTGCCGGTGGTGGGAAGCTCGTCGTAGTACTTGGCGCTGGCCTTCTTGACGGTGGCCAGGTTCATCTCGGCGCTGGTGCCGCCGATGACGAACGCGATGTGGTAGGGCGGGCAGGCGGCGGTGCCCAGGGTCTTCATCTTCTCGACCAGGAAGGGCACGAGCTTCTCGGGATTGAGCAGGGCCTTGGTCTCCTGGTAGAGGTATGTCTTGTTGGCCGAGCCACCGCCCTTGGCCACGAAGAGGAACTTGTACTCGCTACCCTCTTCGGCGTGGATCTCAATCTGGGCGGGTAGGTTGCAGCCGGTGTTTACCTCCTCATACATGCTCAGCGGGGCGTTCTGCGAGTAGCGGAGGTTATTCTCGGTGTAAGTGTTGTAGATGCCGCGTGCGATCTTCTCCTCGTCGTTGCAGCCTGTCCATACGTGCTGTCCCTTGTATCCGGCGCAGATGGCGGTGCCGGTGTCCTGGCACATGGGCAGTATGCCCTTGGCGCTGACGTCGGCGTTGCGGAGCATGGTAAGGGCCACGAAGCGGTCGTTGTCGCTGGCCTCGGGGTCTGAGAGAATCTTAGCCACCATCTCGTTGTGCTCGCGACGGAGCAAGAAGGAGTTGTCGTGTGTGGCTGCCTCGGCGAGGACGGTGAGTGCCTCCGGGTCGACGACCAGCATCTCATGGCCGTTCCAGTTCTCGACACGCACGTACTTGTCCGTCAGCAGTCGGTATTTTGTCTTGTCCGGGCCCAGGGGAAAGGGCTCCTGGTAGTGAAAGGGCTTGGTTGCCATATGTCTGTAGTATTTTAGTTTAGAGTTTAGAGCAAAAGCCAAGAGGTGAGGGCTAAGAGTAACCTCGCCGTGCAGGCCTCTGCCCTCTCCCAGCTTCCAGCTTTTTCAGAGTGCAAAATTAAGAAAAAAATTGTAATTTCGCGGTATGGAAAATGAACTGACGCAGAAATTCCACTGCTCTGCGGCCGAGTGCGACGCTCAGCGGGAGCTCTCGCTGCTGAGCCTGGCAGGAAATCTCATCGAGGTGGCCACGGCTCACGCGGACTCGCTGGGCATCGGCAATGCCGCCATGCCTGGGAGCGGGTGGGTGCTGGCTCGCCTCACCATCGAGATGCAGCAGTATCCTCCGGCGCTCACCGACTACTCCATCGTGACGTGGGTGGAGGGGTGGAACCGCCACTTCTCGGAGCGCTGCTTCGAGGTGCAGGACGTCGAGGGACGCACCATGGGCTATGCCCGCTCGGTGTGGATGGTGATGGATCTGGAGAAGCACACCAATGTGGGCCTGGAGCACCTCGACCTGCCATACGGACTTGTCAGCGACCGTCCCTGCCCCATCGCCCGCCAAAGCCGTCCGCGCCCGCTCGTGGACCCGCAGGTACACGAATACCGATTCGTCTACTCCGACATCGACTACTACCGCCACGTCAACACACTGCGCTACATACAGCTGCTGCTGAACCGCTTCAGCCTGGAACAGTTCGACCGCAACCGCCTGGAACGCTTCGAGATAGCCTTCATGCACGAGTGTTACTACGGCGAGACGGGCCGCGTGGAACTGAGCCGCAACGGACAGGAGTACGACATGGCCATCACCACCGAACGCACCGCCGCCATACGCGGACGCCTCCGCTTCGCGCCCCGCAACCATTAGCACGGACAGAGTGTTATTAATGTACCTTATACATTAACTAACACACGCTATGTCCTTTTCTGACCGCTGCCGACATTTCTTCCACGTTCTGAGCAACGTTAGGCCACTGGTGTGGATCTGCATCTACCTGGCGCTGATGCCTGTCTTCGCACTCCTCTATTACTGGCTCCCCGACGGGCAATTCCGCATTCCCGACGGCGGAGGCTTGGACTACGGCTCGTGGCTCTACTACAGCATCGTCACCATCACCACCCTCGGTTTCGGCGATTACACCCCGGCACATGGCGGGGCGCAGGCCCTGACAGCAATAGAGGTGATGTGCGGTATGCTGACCATCGGTTTCTTCCTCAACGCCGTGGGCTCGATGAAGAGCGAGATCGACGTGGAGACCGAGAAAGAGAAGCAGATGAAAGTGCACCGCGCCATGGAGACCGACAAGCTGCTGCGCAACATCCCCATCCTGCTGCATAAAATGAACCTCTTCCTGGCCTGGTGCTGGGCGGTGACGACACCATACGGCCGACGCCACGGCGGCGGGGAGTTCAATCCCGAGTTCACTTTCGGCGATATGTGCGACATGTTCCGGCCCTCGCAGCTGCCCATCGACCATACGCACCGACCGGCGGTGGACGGGCTGCTGCAGTGCGCCAACCATATCTCGCTGTCGCTCGACACGATGCAGCAGAGCGTGGACCTGTCGCTGTGGCCCGACCTGTTGGAAGATAGCTTCGCGTTCGTGAGCGCAGTGCAGCTCTTCGCCTCGACGGACAACCTGCACGAGCTGCGGCACATGCTCAGCCACGAGAAGGGTGTGACAGAGGAGGAGGCGGAGGCCGACATAGCCCACGCCATGCAAACGTACGCCACGCCGCAACAGGCCGAGGACGAGCCTTACCTGCGCCCGGCCGTGGAGCTGTTCCACTTCATCAAGGAGACGGCAGAGCTGGCCTCCCGGATAGAAGTGTTCGCCACCAAGTTCGCCGAGACCAACCAGCCGGCGATTGTGGGAACACCGAGCTGATGCTCGGTGGCAATTGCTAAGGAATTTGCTTATTGACGCTTAAGGAGCCGGGCGTAGAGCTCGGCTTTCTTAGCGAGCGGCAACGGGTAGGCACGGGAAGTCGAAGGCATGCGCCAGTGGCGGAGGGGGCGCATGGTGCCGTCGGGCATCTTCACCTCGACTTCGACGTACTCCCCTACCTTGGGCACGTCAGTGCCGGTGAGAGCGGCGACTATGGAGGCTGCCTTCTCACCGGTGGTGGCCAGGTCAGTGCACAGTGGCAGCTGCTCAAGCAGTTCGGCCAGCGGAAAGGGACGGGTGATGTTTAGGAACTTGTCGGAGGCGTTGCCGCGCAAGCGCTCCACCTCGCCGCCGGTGTCGCTCAAGGCGATTCCGCGCTCTGTCAGGAAGGCCTTGAGCTCGGATAGGCGGAAGGTGCGGTTGACGGCGTCGACGAAGTAATCCTTGTCGCCGAAGAAGACCAGGCCGAAGACCCTCCACATATCGTTGATGTAGTTGGGGTAATAGAACTCCATGCTCCAGCGCTTGCGCGGGGGCGGGAAAGTTCCGCACATCAGTATGTGTGCCTCGTGCGGCAGGAAGGGTTGCAGCGGATGCTCCTCGGCCATGTAATTGAGGGTTGAGAACGGCAGTATGGCAATTCTCGACTATAGACTCTAACCTTTAACTAAGGGCGTCGACGATGGCGTCGAGGGCGGGCTTGCAGTCGTCCAGACGGTGCTGTCGCATCTCGGCGCGGGCCAGGATGGGTGTCTTCATCAGGGCGGCGTACTCGTCGAAGCGGCGCATGGCTGCTCCCGGGGCCCAGGCGTAGGAGCTGAACACTGCCAGCTTCTTGTTCTTGACCTCGCGCACCGTCAGCGCGCGCATCAGCGCCTCGATAACGGGGAAGAGCTCCATGGAGTAGGTGGGGGTGCCGATGATGATGTTCTCGTAGCGCACGCAGTCGGCCAGGATGTCGGCCATGCCCTGGTAGGTGGCGCGGTGTATCTTTACGGGCGCGTCGGACACGGAGGCCATTTTTTGGCCGAGGTACTCGGCCATGGAGGAGGTGTTGCCGTACATGGTGGCGTAGACAATGACAGTGCCCTTCTCTGGCGTCCAGGAGCTGAGGCGGCTGTAGAGGTCGATGACCTCCGGGACGTGCTCGCGCCAGACGAGGCTGTGGGTGGGGCAGATTGTCTTTATGGGCAAGCCTCCGACCTTCTTCAGGGCCGCCTGGACAAAGCGGCCGTACTTGGCCACTATGGCACCGTAATAGCGGTAGATCTCGTCGAAGAATGGCCGCACGTCGCGGCCGGTGTCGAGGGGCGAGCCGTTGAGGGTGCCGAAGCCTCCGAAAGCGTCGCCGGAGAATAGGATGCCGTCCTCGGCCAGCCACGTCATCATGGTCTCTGGCCAGTGCACCATGGGGGTGGTATGGAACTGGAGGGTCTTTCCGCCGAGGTCGATGGTCTGTCCGTCCTTGATTTCCATCATGCGTTCGGCTGGGGTGTGGTAGAAGCCGGCGCACATCTCCAGGGTGTTGCGGTTGCCTACAATCCTGAGCTCGGGGAAGATGCGGAGCAGTGCGGGGATGGCACCGCTGTGGTCGGGCTCCATGTGGTTGACGACGAGATAATGCAGCGCGGCGCCAGTCTCGCGGGCGCGGATGTGCGCCACCAGGCCGGAGATCTCGGTGTTCTCCACACCGTCAATGAGAGCCGTCTTTTCGGATCCTTCCACCAGGTAGGAGTTATAGCTGACGCCACGCGGGATGGGCCAGAGGTTCTCGAAGAAGATTTTCTGCCGGTCGTCGACACCCACGTAGGATACGCCGAGAGCTATGCTGTTTACGTCCATGATGCTGGTATTTTTCCGAATGCAAAATTACGAAAAAAAGTTGAGATACAGGGCCGCACGGCCCGTGAGTCCCTACAATCCTCAGCCGTGCTTCCTGACGTCGGCGTCGGCAGGTTGGCTTTCCTTTTTGGACGGTTTGCGACAGTGTCGCCAGGCCACGGGTATGAATGAGAAGCCGACGAGGATAGCCTGGAGCAGCACGAGCAGCAGGGTGGCACGGTTCATGTACTGGCGCACGGGCAGGGCGACCGACTCTATGTTCTGGTGCCGGGGAGAAAGGACGTCCGCGCGGAGGGCGTCGACGTCGGTGGCCTCGAGGGTCTGCTTCCACGTAATCCGTCCGCTTTCCAGGAAGACGAGCGCCGGGTTGCCGCGCACCACCTCCTTGATGGAGGTGTCCTCGGCGGTGTAGACCGGGTACTCGGCCAAAGAGATGTCCTGCCAGGCCTCGACGGCCTCCGGACTGGCTGCGGCCACGGCGAACATGTCGATGTCATAGTCGCGGCAATATGCATAGAGTGAGTTGATGGGCCAGGTGTCGCGCACGTTGATATCGCTCAGGGATGGCATGAAGAGCACGAGCTGCCGGGCGTCAGGACGGACGACGTCGGAGGTGACGTCCTCGTCGCCCTCGTATATGCGCAGAGCACGGGAACGGCTGACCGGCCTGGATGGCGCCGACTTCTCCTGGCGGACGAAGGTCCACCCGTCTTCCTCGGAAGGCAGCTCGGCATCCACGGAGAAGGTCTCTTCCTTGCCGTCGGGGCCTTTGTAGATGAGTTTCACGTTCTCCTGGTCGGAGCTGTCGTCACCGACCTCCACGAGTGGGCCGCCGACCTTATATGGGCGGAAGTCGACGGGTGGCTGGATGAGGTAGCCTGTCAGTCCGAGACAGATGGGATAGGCGATAGACAGGGTCAGCGACACCCATTGCAGGGCGGGCGTCACGAGCCAGTGCAGGCGAGTATTGTCGCGCACCAGCCAGATGCAGCCGAGGGTGAGAATGACGTTCTTCCAGAAGGTGGACCAATTGGAGATGACCAGGGCGTCTCCGAAGCAGCCGCAGTCGGCCACGGGGTCGGCCAGCGCCAGCCACAGCGACAGGGGGAGCATGAAAGCCATCACCACCAGCGAGGCTATGGCGGCGGCGCGACGGAAGCAGCCTAACAACAGCATAAGGCCCAGGGCGAACTCCAGGCTGAAGAGCCCGAAGGCGCCCGTGAGCACGATGTTGTCGGGCAGGTGCCAGCCCCAGGCGGCCACGTAGTCGCCTATCTTGTAGAACGTGCCGTAGGGGTCCACGGCCTTGCTGAAGCCGGAGAAGATAAAGGTGGCGCCGACAGCAATGCGCAGCAGCCAACCCACCACGGCAGTGGCTATGGCGATGTAGCTCCTCTCCCCTTTCATGCCCGTGGCTGCTCGTGAAGGAGTATCAGGGCGAACAGGGAGTAGTTGACGATGTCCATGTATCCGCCTTCCACGCCCTCGCTGACGCAGGTGCGCCCGGCATGGTCCTCGATTTCCTTGATGCGGTGGAGCTTCTGGAGGATGATGTCGGTAATGGAGCTGACGCGCATGAGGCGCCAGGCCTCGTCGTAGTCGTGGTTCTTGTCGGCCATGAGGGCGGTGGCGCGGTCGAGCATTTCATCGTATAGGCGTTCGGCCTCGGACGGGGCGATGTCGTCGCTACCGGGCATATGAAGCTGTATCAGGGCCATGACGGAGTAGTTGACCATGCCGATGAAGGAATCCTCCTGTCCTTCGGGCACTCGGGCCTCGTGCTTCTCCTGCAGGGAACGCACGCGCCGCGCCTTAATGTAGATCTGGTCGGTGAGGGAAGAGGGACGCATCACGCGCCAGGACGTGCCGTAGTCGGCCATCTTGCGCACGAACAGCTCGCGGCACTCGGCCTTTGCGGCGGCGAACTCCGCATCGGTATCGGGGCGAGTCGAGACTTTCTCGACCTTAAGGCTAATTTTCATCTCGACCGCAAAGGTAGTGATTTTTTACGGTATATTTGGTATGCACGGGAATTATATATATCTTTGTGGCGTATATGGATAACATCACAGAGCTTTTCGACTCCATCCTCGACCAGGCCGGGAGCCTCGACATGGCCGAAAGCGACTTCAAGCGCATGCTCCTCGACGATGCTGACATGCACCGCGCATACCGGCGATGGTGTTCGGAACACGACACCACGGAGCGCCACGGGTTCCTGGAATATGGCCGCGAACGCAATGAACGCCGCGAAGGCGGCTGGGACATTTTCAGCGAAGATGAAGACCTATAACGCCTCGGGCCGCTACCGCCTGGAGGCGGAATGGGAGCGTCCTTGCAAGATGCTGATGTCACTGCCTGCCGAACACACCGACTGGGCATACATGCTCGACCAGGCGCAGGACCAATGCCTGCGCCTCGTGCGTGCCATGCTTGGCGCCGGGCAGAGGGTGCTGCTGCTCGTGCCGCCGCACCACCGGGGCGAACTGCCCGCACATCCGCTGCTTCAGACCGTCGAGGTGGAATACAACGACACCTGGACACGCGACTACGGCCCGCTGACGGTACGCCGCTCCGACGGCACCCTCCGTCTACTCGACTTCGGCTTCAACGCCTGGGGTCTCAAATTCGCCGCCGACCGCGACAACCTCGTCACCCTCCGGCTCGAAGAGGGGGGCGTGCTGACGGACGTGCGCAACTGCCGCGACTTCATCCTCGAAGGGGGCTCCATCGACACCGACGGATTAGGCACCATCCTTACCACCACGCGCTGTCTCTGCTCACCCAACCGCAACGGCGACAAGGGCAAGGCCGAGCTCAACGACCTGCTCCACCAATACCTCGGCGCCGACCACGTGCTCTGGCTCGACTTCGGCGCGCTGGAAGGCGACGACACCGACAGCCATATCGACACGCTGGCACGTATGGCTCCCCACGACACATTATTATATATAAGCGACGGCGGGGAGCTGGGCGCCCAGGGCGAGGAGCTGCGTCTCATGGCCCGGCAGCTGCGGTCGTTCCGCACCGCCGAGGGGCATCCTTTCAACCTCGTGGAGCTACCGTTGCCCGACCCGGTGTATGACGACGACGGCTCGCGCCTGCCCGCCACCTATGCCAACTACCTCATCACCCCCACGCACATCTTCGTGCCCACATACGCCCAGCCTATGAAGGACGAGCTGGCGGTGCGCACCCTGCACAGCGTCTTTCCCGGACACATCCCGGTGCCGGTGGACTGCCGCGCATACCTGCGACAGCACGGCTCACTGCACTGCGCCACCATGCAGCTGCCCACATATTAATAAAAAACTTTCAAGCCTTGGAAGACAACATACTCAAAGTGGGCCTGGTGCAACGCGCCAACCTGCCCACCGTCTGGGCCAACCGTTCGGCCATCAGCCAGGAGGTGCACGAACTCGCCGCCCTCGGCGCCCGCCTCGTCGTCCTCAGCGAACTCCACGACGGCCCCTACTTCTGCCAGACGGAGGACGTCGACACCTTCGACCTGGCCGTGCCGCTCGATGGCCCCGCCGCCGACTACTACTCCGAGCTCGCCGCCTCGGCCGGCGTAGTGCTGGTCAGCAGCCACTTCGAACGCCGCGCCCCGGGTCTGTACCACAACACTGCCCTGGTGCACGACTCCGACGGCTCACTGGCCGGGATGTACCGCAAGATGCACATCCCCGACGACCCGGCCTATTACGAGAAATTCTACTTCGCCCCCGGCGACCTCGGCTTCAGACCCATACAGACGAGCGTGGGCAAGCTCGGCGTGCTCGTGTGCTGGGACCAGTGGTATCCGGAGGCCGCACGCCTTATGGCCATGGGCGGCGCCGACCTGCTCATCTACCCCACCGCCATCGGATGGGAGAGCAACGACACCCACGAAGAGCAGCAGCGTCAGCTCGACGCCTGGCAGACCGTGCAACGCGGCCATGCCGTGGCCAACGGCCTGCCAGTGGTGACAGTCAACCGATGCGGTTACGAGCCCGACCCGAGCGGCGCCACCGCCGGCATCACCTTCTGGGGCAACAGCTTCGTGGCCGGCCCGCAGGGCGAATGGCTCTACCGCGCCGGCATCGACGCCGAATCCCCCCTGGTAGACGTCGATCTCGGCCGCAGCGAGCAGGTGCGCCGCTGGTGGCCCTTCCTCCGCGACCGCCGCATCGACGCCTATCAGCCAATCCTGAACCGCTACATCGATCAGCCATAACTATTTCCTTAGAATTTGACGTCCGCGAGGTGGCTTCGCCCCACTCTCTTCTCCGCGGCGCACCCATCCATCATAAATGACTGAATTCCTGAACTCGCACGGGTTGCTGGGCATCGCCATCGGCCTCTGCACCTTCCTCATAATCGGCCTCTTCCACCCCCTGGTAATCAAGGGAGAATATTACCTGGGCCAGAAAAGCAACTGGATCTTCGCCATCGGCGGCGTAGCATGCACCGTAGCCACCATACTCAGCACGAGCGTCTTCTGGTCGGCCATCCTGGGAGTCACAGCCTGCAGCTGCTTCTGGTCCATCCTCGAAGTGCGCGAACAGCGCGAACGCGTCCGCAAGGGCTGGTATCCCAAGCGGACGCGCCGTGAAACATTCAAAGAGTAAGATTTAAAATTCCAATGAGGCACCCGGTGTGGTCAGTGCAACGTACCGGCCCCTGTCGGGGTTGGCGTATGCACGGAAGTCGGTGGCCTGGGCTATGTAGTCGAGCTGGCTGTCCGGCTGCTCGGCCAGGGTGAAGTGCATCGGCACGAAGATGCCCACGTCGAAGCGTCGCACGAACACATATGCGCCGGTCCAGAAATCAGTGCCCAGACGCGGGTCGGCAGGGAACATGGCCAGGTCGAAGCTGTCGGTGACGGAGCTGATTGTGTCGAGCACCTTATCGTAATGCGCCATCGCCTCGTCAATCTCCTGCTGAGTGGAGTCATCCTTCCACACCCAGGCGTTTAGGTCTCCGGCATGGAACACCCTCTTGCCATCGACCTCCACCATGTAGCTGTTGCCAAGGTCTGTGGAGCCGAAGGCGCGGATGGAGATGCGGTCGTCGGCATAGACGTCGCCGGGTGCCAGATCCGAGACTTTCTCCGGGTTCACCCGCTTAAGACCCTTGTAGAGCGAGCCGGGGGTGAAGAAGTGCCGGGCGGCGCGGTAAGTGTCGCGACTGAGAATGTAGTGTGTCTCCTCGAACTGGTCCGACCACTGGAAAATTTCGGGATTGAAATGGTCCTTGTGGTGGTGCGTCACCAGCACATAGAGCGGCTTACGCGGGTCCAGCTCCTTGAGAAAGCGAGGGTCTGCGGCCTCCGGGTCCTTCCAGTAGTCGAACACCACGGCGGCCTCGGGCGTGTCGAGCACAAAGCCGTCGTGGTAGATGTATGTCAGCTTATCCTTCGAGCTCATTTAGCGGTGGTGTCGGTAGTGCGCACGAGCACCATTATCACCTGTTTCTGGCTGTTGAGCAGCTCGACTGTCTTAGAATCTACGGCGTGTGCGGTGGTTGCCTCCTCCAGTGCCACGAGCAGGTCCGTCTCGTAGTTGTTGTCGGGCGGGCAGGCCATGCGAGTGGTGGCCATGTTCTCGAACGAGATGCTGTTGGGGCGGTCCATGTCCACGGTGAAGTCGCCGTTGAGGATGTTGCAGCCGGTGTTGCCGTGCACCTTACCCTCGGGCACGTCGATGACGAGCTTCATGTCGGGCACGAGCTGTCGGCTACCCTTGTTGATGACCTTCTCCTTTATGCTCTGCACCAGCCAGGTGCCGTTGAGAAAGTCGAAGTTCTGGTGCATGAGCGCCAGGACGGTCTTGCCGGCACCGTCCTGGAGGTAGAGCCAGTACTGCTGCCCCTTATCTTCCAGGGTATATGTGCGCACGGTGCTGAGAGCGGCGTTGATTTCGGCATCAGTGATGCCGGTCATGCCGCAGGCCATGAGAGTGGTTATGAGCTGTGAAAAGCCGAGAGTGTGGTCGGCGGCCGAGTACTTGTAGCTGCCGTTGATGGTGTTGCAGCCGTTGTTGCCATAGACACGGCCCTGCACCGGCTCGAACTTGATGTATGGAGCCGTCTCCCCTACCGCAGTCTTGCCGTTGACCTGCTCAATGGCCCAGTCGCCCTTGATGACGCCCTGCTTCAGCTCCTCGGGTGTGTACGTGGCCGACGGACGCACAGCCACCACCGGCTTGCGGTCCTTGGGCACCTCGAGCTGCACGGCCTCGCTCTTCTGCTCACTTTTCTGTATTAGAGAGCAGGATGTGCCCCCGAGCAGCAGGATGGAGCAGAGTCCACCCAGTATCATTTTCTTTTTCATAGCTGTTTATTTTCTTTGCAAAGTTAATAATTTTAGTTGAGAGTTAAGAGTTGACGCCCCGGGCAGACGAATCTATTACCCTGCAATTGCCGTCGAGCTTCAGCTCGACACGGGTCTGTTAATTCCCCCAGTGTTTCCGCTCCGGATACCTGACGGGACGAATCAGCAGCCTCAGGGAGGTGGCGTAGGTAAGATAGTTCCATACCCAGTTTATCAGCACCATGATCCGATTGCGCATATCCAGCAGCGATATGAGATGGATGCACATCCACGCCAGCCAGGCAAAGTATCCGTCCATGAAAGCATGTTTCATCACCACCACGGCGCGGTTGCGGCCCACGGTGGCCATGGAGCCCTTGTCGCGGTATCGGAAGTCCTGGGCCTTCTCCGGCTCGTTGAGGTTGTGCGCCAAGGTGCGCCCCATCTGGATGGCCACCTGCGCCACCTGCGGATGCCCCTTCGGGTACTCCTCGCATCTCATCTCGGCGATGTCGCCGATGGCGTAGACGTCCGTCATACCCTCCACACGCATCCGGCTGTCGACGAGTATGCGCCCGTTGCGCCCGGTCACTGACGGGTCGAAGCCAGGCAGCGGCACGCCGCGCACTCCGGCCGTCCAGACCACGGTCTCGCAATATTCCTCGCGGCCGTCGCCGAACAGCAGCATCTTGTCCTCGCCGTATTGCCTGACAGTGGTATTGAGACACACCTCGCACTCCAGCTCGCGCAGGTACTGCATGGCCTTGCGTCCCGACTTCTCACCCATGGCAGACAGAAGCGAACCGCTGCCCTCCACGAGCCTGAGACTGACCTCCTTAGGGTCAATTTCCGGGTACTCTCGCGGCACCACGTATTTCTTCATCTCTCCCAGGGCCCCGGCTATTTCCACCCCGGCAGGTCCGCCACCGACTACCACGAAGCTCAACAGCTGCCTGCGCCGTTCAACGTCCTTGCAGATGGCGCCGCGCTCCAGGCGATCCAGGATCTCGTCGCGCAGACGGATGGCCTCGCTCACGCTCTTCATCCCGAACGTCAGCCGGTCCATACCCTCCATGCCGAAGTAGTTGTTGGTGGAGCCGCAAGCCAGCACGAGCTTGTCGTACCGAAGCGTCTCGTAGCTGGTCGTCACCGTCTTCGCCTCCAGGTCGATGTTCTTGACGTGCCCCATGTGGTACGTAACGTCGTGCCGCTTCTTCAGCTCCCGCCGCAGCGGAAAAGCGATATTGCTGGCGTCAAGGCCCGACGACGCCACCTGGTAGAACAGGGGCGGAAAGTAATGGTAGTTGTTGCGGTCCACCAGCCGAATGCGATAGCGCCCACGCTTCAGCCTCTTCAACAAATTGAGGCCCGCGAATCCCCCTCCTATGATAACGATAGTTTCCATATAACGTGTCTTTCCCCTTTTCAACAATCCTCGTCTCCGCTTGGTTGTATTATTAACTCAACTAAAATTATTAACTTTGCAGAAATGTTTACAGCAAGCCAACGAAAGAAAGAGAACATAGCCGAATACCTGCTCTACATGTGGCAGATAGAAGACCTTATCCGCGCCAACGGCCTGGACATGGACAATATCGACAAGAACATAATAGATCAATACACCGACCTCAGCGACCAGCAGCGACGCGACCTGTACCAGTGGTACGAGTCGCTGATCGACATGATGCGCCGCGAGGGCGTGGAACACAGCGGCCACCTGCAGATCAACCGCAACACCCTGACCGAGCTCAGCGACCTCCACTCACGCCTCATGGCCGACCCGCGCTTCAATGCCTACAGCCAGGAATTCTACCGCGTGCTCCCCTACATCGTCGAACTGCGTGCCAAGGCCGGCGACAACCGCGCCGGTGAGCTCGAGACCTGCTTCACCGCCCTCTACGGCCTGCTCATGCTCCGCCTCCAGGCAAAGGAGGTCAGCAAAGAGACCCTCGAGGCCACCGGCCACATCTCCCATTTCCTGGCCCTGCTCGCCAAGTATTACAACGAAGACCGCGCCGGCTCATTATTCAAGGAAGACGCCGACTCCTGAAATCCCGCAGGCTGTGCCATTACTCTGAATTGGCGCCTGCTGGTGGCTTCACCCCCTCTCTTCTCCGCAGCGCATGACCCTCATCCCACTCGCACCTTTCATCATGACACCCGAAATCAAAGACGAAATATCCCGCCGGCGCACCTTTGCCATAATCTCTCACCCGGACGCCGGCAAGACAACTCTGACCGAGAAACTGCTCCTCTACGGCGGAGCCATCCATGTGGCCGGAGCCGTGAAGAGCAACAAGATAAAGAAGACCGCCACCTCCGACTGGATGGAGATTGAGAAACAGCGCGGCATCTCCGTGGCCACCTCGGTCATGGGCTTCGACTATGGCCCGTATAAAATCAATATCCTCGACACGCCGGGCCACCAGGACTTCGCAGAGGATACCTTCCGCACCCTCACCGCCGTCGATTCGGTAATCATCGTCATCGACGCCGCCAAGGGCGTGGAGACCCAGACACGGCGCCTTATGGAGGTCTGCCGCATGCGCAACACCCCGGTCATCATCTTCGTCAACAAGATGGACCGCGAGGGCCGCGACCCCTTCGACATCCTCGACGAGCTCGAGACCGAACTCCACATCGCCGTCCGCCCCCTCTCCTGGCCCATCAACATGGGCGCACGCTTCAAAGGAGTATATAACATCTACGAGCACGGCCTCGACCTCTTCACACCCAACAAGCAGACCGTCACCGAACGCGTGGAGATCGCCGACGTCAACTCCCCCGAGGTCGACGCACGCGTCGGCAAGGAAGATGCCGCCAAGCTCCGCGAAGACCTGGAGCTCATCGAAGGCGTCTACCCCGACTTCGACAAGGAGGCATACCTGCGCGGCGAGCTCGCACCCGTCTTCTTCGGCTCTGCCCTCAACACCTTCGGCGTCAAGGAACTCCTCGACTGCTTCGTGCAGATAGCCCCCGAGCCGCGGCCCATCCAGGCCGTGGAGCGCGTAGTCGACCCCAGGGAACAGCCCTTCTCCGGCTTCGTGTTCAAGATCCACGCCAACATGGACCCCAACCACCGCTCCTGCATAGCCTTCGTCAAAGTCTGCTCCGGCCGCTTCGAGCGCAACGTATATTACCACCACGTCGGCCAGGGCAAGCAGATGCGCTTCTCCGCCCCCACCGCCTTCATGGCCCAGAAAAAGAGCATCGTCGACGAGGCGTGGCCCGGCGACATCGTCGGCCTCCCCGACACCGGCAACTTTAAAATCGGCGACACACTGACCTCCGGCGAGAACCTCCATTTCAAGGGGCTGCCCAGCTTCTCGCCGGAGATGTTCAAGTACATCGAGAACGCCGACCCCATGAAAGCCAAGCAGCTCGACAAAGGCATCCGCCAGCTCATGGACGAGGGCGTGGCGCAGCTCTTCACCTCCGCCTTCAACGGCCGCAAGATCATAGGCACCGTCGGCCAGCTGCAGTTCGAGGTAATACAATACCGTCTGCTGCACGAGTATGGCGCCCAGTGCCGCTGGGAACCCATCAGCCTCTACAAAGCCTGCTGGATAGAGAGCGACGACGAAGAACAGCTTGCCGCCTTCAAGCGCCGCAAGCAGCAGTACATGGCTACCGACAAGGAGGGCCGCGACGTCTTCCTGGCCGACTCCAACTACGTCCTGCAGATGGCCCAGAACGACTTCCCCCACATCCGCTTCCATTTTTCCAGCGAATTTTAGGGTGCGCCACGGGACACACACGATATACACATACAGCACACATGATTTACCGAAAAATGACGCGATAGGCTCTGAGGAGTTTATCGCGCCTTTGTGTGTCAGCACAGTATATTAGGTGTATCTTTGTGGCGCTAAATTGGTGCTCGTTAAAACTTGCACCACAACAAAATATTTCAGGCCAAGATATATTCTGTCGCTGCCGCCCTCTTCAGCGCGGCGCATACCGGTCAGAAAGAGAACTGGAACATGGCGTCCACGCGGTCAGCCACGGCATGCCGACGGCTGAAGTCCTGCCGCTTGCCGATGAGGTACTCAACGCCCGCCTGCAGACGCGGGGTGATGTTCCAAAATACGTTCACAGCCCCGTACAGTCCATACTTATAGTCGGAGGGAAGGCTCTGCCTGGAAGCCATGTTGCGGGCCTCGCTGAGCGTCAGGGCCGAATAAATGTTCTTGGCGAAGTAATACTGCGCGCCGATGGCGGCGGACCAAATGGTCGGGGCGTACATCACACCGGGTCGGCCGAGGTCGCTGACAAGGTCGTAACTGTCCACGCCCATGTCGTTGTTATAGGAGCTGATGCCCTGGCCTGCGTTGACAGTGCCGAAGAGGGTCAGGCGCTTGTCGGGCTGGATGGCAGTGCTGAGCTGAAGTCCCCACCCCACCTTGCTGTGGTTACGACCGGTGAGCAGGTCGCGGTAGGGCAGCACGCGCACGATGCCGGCCAGGCGCACGTGGCTCTCGCCCCAGCCGTACTGCACGAACGCGGCCAGGTCAGGCACATAGACATTCTGTTTCTTGACCAGGGAATCCACGGTCTGGATGCCGAATTCGGGCAGCTCGACTGACGCGGCCACCTTCCATCCCCCCTTGAAGCTATGCAGCCAGCGCACCAGCGGGGTGGTGTGGCTCATTTCGCCGTTCTGCCCCGCACCGTCGATGACGGGAGATTCGGCCCCCGGGTCGGAGAAGGTGGACTTGGCATATCCCACGGTCCAGTCACGAAAGGTCACATATGCCTTCTTGAGCTTGAAGCCTCGGTCCTTATAACCGGAGAAGCCCCCTTCGATGTAGGCCATGAACTTGCCCACTTTGGTGTTGCCCAGCAGGGTGAGGAAGAGCCCGGTTTCTCCCGGTGAGGCGTCGAGCTTCCGTTTTTCCGCGGGATTCTGAGGAACCGGTATCTCGTATGGGTGGAAGTCGGAATCGTCGACTACGCCGTTCCAGCCGTACCAGCCGTTGACCTGAATCTGGCCGCCTATGCCCAGGGCCATGGAGGCGTCGCGGCTCATGAACATGAAGTAGGGGAGCTCAGGCTCCCGGGAATGGCGGAACTGGTCCATATAGAACTGCCGAAGCAGTATGTTTACGGAGTCATTGGCGGTCGTGTGGTTACCGACCACGTGGACGGAGTTGATGATGTCCTCGCGCTGCTGCATCTTATACGACATCGACGAGGTGTCGGTGCTCCCGGCCTCGGCGATGGCCTCCGCCGGAGCGGCGAAAGCGCCTGTGCAGAACAACAGTGCGGCTGCAAAAAGATAGTGTTTTTTCATAGCATGTATTTATTTAGGTGCGTCCCTACTTTGGCGCTGCCACCTAACGTGCGGCTTCACTCCCCTCTCTTCTCCTCGGCGCCAGGTCCTCAGAAGTGTTCTATATCAAATAGCACTTCACTTTGCCTACAGGAAGCTCCCCCTCCAGCCGATACGGAGTCCATGGGGCGTTGGGCGAGATCCAGGTGTCCATGTCGCCGCTGGAGCGCTTGCCGCCGTCATCGGTAAAGTTGAAGCGCAGGTGGATGGCCGGCACCGTCTTGCCCGACCGCAGCTTGATGTTCTGCGTGCCCATGTTACGGATGGTGATGAACTCGGCCGACGAACCGGAGAAGATGACACGCCGGATAGAACGGCCCTTGGGCAACCTGGAATAGTCGTAACTGCGTACGAAATAGAATATGCTGAGCATGTCGTAAGCCTCGTACCTGGTGGAGAAAGCCTTCTTGGAGCGCTTGGTCTTGCCGTCACGGACCTTGGTGCGGTTCGCGGTCGCACGGGCGGTGCCGCCGCTGTGACTGTAGGTGATGATGTCGCGGCTGTACTTACCCCCCTCGTGGGCAATCTTCTCGTAGCGGACGGGACGCAGCTCGCGTACCGTCATTATGGCACGCAGGGTGTCGCGCACCTGGAATAACTTGTCGGCCCAGGGCTTGGTGCGGGCAGTCAGGGTGGCGACGTAGTTAGACCCGGAGGTGCGCAGGCTCAACGTGGCCTCTCCGGCATCTTTCTGCACCAGACCCCACTTGTAGGTGATGACGTAGTGGAGCGTCTCGTTGGAGAACGTGGATGCATATGCGCCAAGGCCCAGCGAGGCTAAAAAGAGAAGGACCAGTATTGCTATTTGTTTCCTCATTGTCGTGTCTTTTCAGAGTAAACGCCCTCGGAACGTCCTCTATTACAGTCCGGGCAACAAAATCCCGCACAGAGCCTGTGGCAGAGGCCACAGGAGGAGGGCAGTCAGAGACTGATGACGACCGGCCTTGGACAAGTCTCGACAGACTATCTTACCAAAAGCACCTGCATGGTGCTCCGACTAATAGTACTGGCGCAGTGTCTGAATCAAGTCGTCAGCCGAACGGGCGCCGGACTCTCGCCATTTCAGCTCGCCGTCCTTGAAAATCATCAGAGTTGGAACGCTCCGCACCTGATATGCGGCGGCGGCTCTGCGGTTTTCGTCTATGTCAATTTTGATTATGCGTACCTTGTCACCCTCCTTGCGGGCCACCTCCTCGAGCACGGGGTGCATCATCTTGCAGGGCCCGCACCAGGTGGCGAAGAAATCGACCAGCACGGGCGTGGAACCTGATATGATGTCCTTGAAAGTCTCTGCCATAACGTAGTTGTATTTTTCTATATTCATCTTGATAACGCCCGGAGCGGGGGAAATGTTCGCGAAAGGGACGGCGCGCCACGAGACTCTGGCGCCTCAGCGACTTTCGACGAGCTGTTTTATCCCGGCATGGCCTATCAGCTGTGTTATGTCCATGCCGGGCGAACAAAACAAGGGCACCCCGACATGATGTCAGGATGCCCTTTTTTGAAGTTGCTCCTATTATAATCTTCCTTCAATTATGCCTGTGCACGCTCCTCGTTGAGGATGCGGATCATTTCGATGGCGGAGCGGGGGATGCGGGTGCCGGGGCCGAAGATGGCGCAGACGCCTGCCTTGTACAGGAAGTCGTAGTCCTGTGCGGGGATTACGCCGCCGGCGGTGACGAGGATGTCGGGACGGCCGAGCTTCTTGAGCTCCTCGATCACCTGGGGGATGAGGGTCTTGTGGCCGGCGGCCAGGGAGGAGCAGCCCAGGATGTGGACGTCGTTCTCCACTGCCTGGCGGGCAGCCTCGGCGGGTGTCTGGAACAGGGGACCCATGTCGACGTCGAAGCCGCAGTCGGCGTAGCCGGTGGCTACCACCTTGGCGCCGCGGTCGTGGCCGTCCTGGCCCATCTTGGCGATCATGATACGTGGCTGGCGGCCTTCGCGCTTGGCGAAGTCGGCAACCATGCGGCGGGCCTCCTCGAACTCGGGATCGCCCTTCTCTTCGTTGCTGTACACTCCGGATATGGTTTTGATTACTGCCTTGTAGCGGCCTACGACTGCCTCGCAGGCGTCGGAGATCTCGCCGAGGGAGGCGCGCAGGCTTGCGGCCTTGACGGCCTTGTCGAGCAGGTTGCCCTTGCTCGGGTCCTTCACAACCTCGGTAATCTCGGCCAGGGCTGCCTTGACGGCGGCCTCGTCGCGATTGGCGCGCAGGTCCTCCAGGCGTGCCACCTGTTCCTTGCGCACCTCGGTGTTGTCGACTTCGAGGATGTCGATGGGATCCTCGTGGTCGAGGCGGTACTTGTTGATGCCGACGATAGTCTGGCTGCCGCTGTCGATGTGGGCCTGAGTGCGGGCTGCGGCCTCCTCGATCTTGAGCTTGGGCAGACCGGTCTCGATGGCCTTGGCCATGCCGCCGAGCTTCTCGATCTCCTGGATGTGCTCCCAGGCGCGGTGTGCGATCTCGTTGGTCAGAGCCTCAACGTAATAGGAGCCGCCCCACGGGTCAACCTGCTTGGTGACGTAGGTCTCCTCCTGGATGTAGATCTGGGTGTTGCGGGCGATACGGGCGGAGAAGTCCGTCGGCAGGGCAATGGCCTCGTCCAGGGCGTTGGTGTGCAGCGACTGGGTGTGGCCCAGTACGGCACCCATGGCCTCCACGCAGGTGCGGCCGACGTTGTTGAACGGGTCCTGTTCGGTCAGAGACCAGCCGGAAGTCTGGCAGTGCGTACGCAGGGCCAGGGACTTCGGGTTCTTGGGGTTGAACTGCTTGACGATGCGGGCCCAGAGCATGCGGGCGGCACGCATCTTGGCGATTTCCATGAAGTAGTTCATGGAGATGCCCCAGAAGAAGCTCAGGCGAGGTGCGAAGGCGTCGATGTCCATGCCTGCGTTGATGCCGGCGCGGAGGTACTCCAGGCCGTCGGCCAGGGTGTAGGCAAGCTCGATGTCGGCGGTGGCACCTGCCTCCTGCATGTGGTAGCCAGAGATGGAGATGGAGTTGAACTTCGGCATCTTCTGCGAGGTGTACTCGAAGATGTCGGCGATAATCTTCATCGAGAATGCCGGCGGGTAGATGTAGGTGTTGCGCACCATGAACTCCTTGAGGATATCGTTCTGGATGGTGCCGGCCATCTCCTCGAGCTTGACGCCTTGCTCCAGGCCTGCGTTGATGTAGAAGGCCATGACGGGGAGCACTCCGCCGTTCATGGTCATGGACACGGACATCTTGCCCAGGGGTATGCCGTCGAAGAGCACCTTCATGTCCTCCACGGAGCAGATGGACACACCGGCCTTGCCGACGTCGCCCACCACACGTGCGTTGTCGGCGTCATAGCCGCGGTGGGTGGGGAGGTCGAATGCCACGGAGAGGCCCTTCTGGCCGGAAGCGAGGTTGCGGCGGTAGAAGGCGTTGGACTCGGCGGCGGTGGAGAAGCCGGCGTACTGGCGGATGGTCCAGGGGCGCAGGGGGTACATGGCGCTGTACGGGCCACGCAGGTACGGGGGTATGCCGGACACGAAGTTGAGGTGCTCCAGGCCGTCCAGGTCCTCCTTGGTGTAGACGGGCTTTACGGGGATGAGCTCAGCGGTCATGTAGCCCTCGCCCGGGTTGGCCGACACGGTCGCCGGCGCTATCTTGGTGATGTCTATTTCTTTGAAATTCGGTTTCATTGTGGTCTATCCCTCCTCATTTCAGCAGTTTGGCGTTGAAGTCTACCAGCGTGTCGAGAACATTGACGCGCACGTGGATGAAGTGCTCTATGCCGAGGGCCTTGAGGTCGTCGGTGCAGGCGGGGTTGCCGGCGACGGCGAACATGGCGCGGCCGTTGAGGTACTTGAAGGCGGCCGGGGCGTACTCGGCGTACTCGTCGTCGCTGGAGCAGAGCACTACCACGTCAGCACCCTTGGCCATGGCGGCGTCTACACCCTCTTCCACGGTGTTGAAGCCGATGTTGTCGATGATCTCGTAGCCGGCGCAGGCGAAGAAGTTGGCCGAGAACTGTGCACGGGCCAGGCGCATGGCCAGGTTGCCGATGGTGAGCATGAATACCTTGGGGCGCTTGCCGCTGCGCTCGGTGTCGAGGCGGAGCTGCTCGAACTGGCTGGCGGCACGGTCGAAGATGAGGCTCTCCACGGCGCCGTCGGCCACCTCACCATTGCTGCATCCGCAGGAGCAGCCGCTCTCGGTTTCAATCTTGTCGAGGGCCTTCTCGTTGAAGTTGGGGAACTGGTTGGTACCCAACAGGTTCTCCTTGCGGCGGGCAACGTCAACGTGGCGCTTCACGCCGCTGGTGTTGATGTCCTTCTGCACGTCGCCGCGGCGAGCTGATGCAAGGAAGCCACCTTCGTCCTCGACGCGGTTGAAGATCTTCCAGGCGGCGTCGGCGATGCTGACCGTAAGGGTCTCGATGTAGTAGGAACCGCCGGCGGGGTCGACCACCTTGTTGAGGTGGCTCTCCTCACGCAGCAGCAGCTGCTGGTTGCGGGCGATGCGCTCGCTGAACTCGTCCGGCTTCTTGTACTGGAGGTCGAACGGCAGAGTCTCTATGGAATCGACGCAGGCCAGGGCTGCCGACATGGTCTCCGTCATGGAGCGCAGCAGGTTGACGTGGGCGTCGTAGATGGTCTGGTTGAACTGGCTGGTGGTGGCATGGGCGTGCATCTTGGCGCTCTCGTCGTCGGCCTTGTAGGCACGGACGATCTCGGCCCAGAGCATACGGGCGGCACGGAACTTGGCAATCTCCATGAAGTAGTTGGAGGAGATGCCCATGTTGAACTTGATGCGGCGAGCCACCTCGTCGGCGCAGCGGCCGGCCTCGGTGAGCATGGTCATCCACTCGGCGCCCCAGGCCAGGGCATAGCCCAGCTCTTGGGTGATGAAAGCGCCGGCGTTGCAGAACATCACGCTGTCAACGGCCAGGCAGCGCAGGTTCTCCACAGGCTTGACGACGTCGAGCAGCTCGCAGGCCACTGCGGCGATGTCGCCATTGAAGTCCAGGCCGTGACGCAGCAGGCGCTTGAAAGGGTTGAAGCTAAGGGAGCCGCGGAAGTCGTTGGCGGCATCCTTGCCCTGGATGTAAGCCACCAGGAGCTTGGCAACCTCGACGGCGCGGCGGGGGCAGCAGTCGATGTTGACCTCGATTTTCTTGATGTCAATGTCGGCGAGCAGGGCGTCGATGTCGGAGGCGTTGACTTCGCCCTGGAGCTTGAAGCCCACGGAGTCGCAGCCGCGGTCGATGGCATGGCGGGCCTCGGCGTTCATTTCCGACACACTGCCGCAGAAGCTCTGGCGGATGCGCCAGTCGTTGTTGTCGCGGGTGCCGCGCACGAAGGGGAACTTACCCGGGTACGTGTTCGTGGTGGGAAGGTCCTTGATGTCCTCAAGGCGGTAGAAGGGCTGCACGTTGAAGCCCTCGTTGGTGCGCCACACGAGTTTCTTATCGAAATCCGCACCTTTTAAATCGGCAATGATCTTGGCTTTCCAGGCTTCGGTGCTGGTCGGCTCAAACATGTCGAACAACTTTTCTTTCTTTTCTTCTGCCATTTTTGTGAAACAGCTTTTCTATGAGTATTCTAAGGTTTTTTCTCTCAGAGTCCGCGCCCTCGGCCGGGCCTTTGGAAGCCCTTTGCCCACAGCACGGTTTTCGGCGGCAAAGTTACAAGAATTTCGGCACATACGCAACCATGCCGCAAAAAATCGCCCCAGGCATTTAAGTCCTAAGCCGACCCGTACTTTTACTCTGCAATGGAAGGTGTGTCAAACCTGCCGCGAAGCGGTCACTGTCACTAATTTTGACTCACCCCTCCGGTCTCACATGTCATGAATCTGCTTGTCGCGGATTACCACCGACCTGGCCGGCAGGGTCTGCACCAGCTGGTGGTTATGGGTGGCCATGAGAACGGCCTGGCCGCGACCAGGCAGGCTGTGCAGCAGGCGGGCTATGTGCATTCCGCTCTCGGGGTCGAGATTGCCGGTAGGCTCGTCGGCCACCAGCAGCCTGGGCCGGTTGAGCAGGGCGCGGGCTATGGCGATGCGCTGCTGTTCGCCGCCGCTCAGCTCGTGCGGCTTCTTGTAACCGGAGTCGGGCAGCCCCACCAGCCCAAGCACCTCTGCAATGCGCTGTTTCCTCTCGGCCCGGCCGTGCCAGCCGGTCGCCCTCAGCACGAAGTCCAGGTTCTCCTCGGCCGACAGCTCCTGCAGCAGCTTGAAGTCCTGGAATACGATTCCGAGGCGACGGCGCAGCTGCGGCACGTCGCGGCGCCGCAAGGCCAGCATGTCGAAATCCAGTACCTGCGCACGCCTGGCTTCCTGCACGCGTATCTCGGCATACAGGCTCTGCAGCAGGGTACTCTTGCCGCTGCCCACCTTGCCGAGCAGGTAAACGAACTCGCCCTCGTGCATGGCGAAATCGAAGTTCCTGAGCACTACGCGCTCGGCCTGCGCCAATGTCGCGTGCTGGTAATCCACTACCCTATCCGGCATAGCTGTTCGTTCTTTTGGTTGAGTAATTCTGCGGCTTGGGCGGCAAAGTCGTCGTCGGGCATCACCGCCGGCAGCCAGTGTATGGTGAAGCCGCGCCGCTCCATGCCTCGCAGCCAGGTCATCTGCCGCTTGGCGAACTGGTGGATGGCGGTCTCCAGCCCACGCTCCATGTCGGCACGGCCAATCTGCCCGATCACATACCGGGTGACGAACTTATACTCCAGTCCGTAGTAAATAAGATCATCGGCGCTGACACCTCGGTCCAGCAAGCTCTCGACCTCGGCGGTCATGCCTTCGGCCAGGCGTCGGCGCAGGCGGGCGGAGATGCGGGCACGGCGCTCGTCGCGGTCCAGGTCGAGGGCTATCAGCACATGTTCCACAGGGCGGACGTTGCGGCGGTCGCGCAGCCGATCTTGCTCGGGATGGCGCAGGTAATACTCCTCGATCTCGATGCCTCGGATGGCCCGTTCACGGGTGTCGGTGTCGGTGGTGTTGTGGAGCCGCTTCATGCCCCCCAGGATGGAGGCCAGCTCGTCAAGGCTCTTTTCCTTGAGTCTTTTGCGTAGGTCGGGATCTTCGGGAATGGAGGGCATGCGCACTCCGCTCAGGGCGTACTCGACGTACATACCGGTACCTCCGCACAGCACTGGCACACGACCGCGGTCACGAATCCCTAGCTCGGCCTGGTCGTAGTCGGCCAGGAACTCCTGCAGATTGTACTTGTATCCGGCCGGGCGTATGTCGATGAGATGGTATTGCACGTCCCGACACCCTTCAGGATGGTATTCGGCCAAGTCCTTGCCTGTGCCGAGGTCCATGCCCCGGTATACCTGCCTGGAGTCGGCGCTGATGACTTCGCCGTCGAGACGCAGGGCCGCGGCCACTGCCTTGCGGGTCTTGCCGCTGGCGGTAGGACCGGTGATGGCAAGCAGGGCGCCGGTATAACTCACATCCACACCTTGAGCGTATTGTTGCCGGTGAGCGACCGCAGCAGGCGGCGCAGGCGGAAAAAGGGCTTGTCGCTGTTGAGTTCGGCGATGTTGAGCCAATGGTTGCTCTGGAAGTCGATGTCGGACTTGCGGATGTCGCCCAGGCGAAGCGCCGGCACATAGGTCTTTATTTTGTAGCGTCGGTTGCCCTTGTCGTCATATAGCTTCTCGGTGCGCATGATGGTGAGCAGGCGAGCAGCGTCGGCCAGCAGGTACGACGACAGGGCGTGCTGGCGCCGCTGGTTGATGTGCTGCATCTGCTCCATGGTCATCCATTCGCCCTTGTCTGCGCCCAGGGTCGGGTAGTCTTCAGGCTCCCCGTCGAGGAAGTAGAAGTAGCGGAGCACCTGATGGTTGTGCAGGCCGGTGGCCTGGAAGCCGAAGAAGAATCTCAGCTCTCCGCCCTTGACTCCGGTCTCCTGCTCGATGGTGGATATAACCTCGAGGTCCGTCACCCGTCCGCCGGCTCTCACCACGAAGAAAGGGGTGTCGAGGACCTTGTGGGCGGTATAGTCGGGGTCGTCACAGTCGTAGCTTACGAAAATCCTGTCGCCGCATATAACGAAGTAGCGCAGATATGTCTTAGGCGACATGCTGTCGACCTCCTCGGGCGTCAGCAGCTCGCCACGCTGCTTGAGCTCCATGTCGAGTTCGTAATTGTGCACCAGCAGGTAGAAGAGGTAGAAGGCCAGGCCGATGAGATTGACCCAGAAGAAAATGTACTGGTCCTTGTCGTTAAGCACCGAGCCGGCGTAGTAGAAGAACAGGTAGTAGCCCCAGTTTATGACTGCCAGTGTGCCGAAGAGGAGCATTAGGTTGCGCACCTGGGTGCGGCTCTCGCGGGTGAGGATGACACCCAGCTTACCCTTGAGGAATGCGTCGGACTTGACGCCGAAATGCCTGTCGAGGTAGCGGTGCAGATGCTTGCGACGAAGGTAGCAGATTCCAAGGGTGACAAAGCACACTGGCGCCATGATGAGCACGGACAGAGTGCGCGTGCCCTGGAAGATGTTGAAGTCATCGCTGATGGTAATGACGTCCCATGCACTTAGAAAGGCCAGGGCCATCAGGATGAAGGTGTAGGATATAATGCTGATCATCAACGCCCAGCCCACGAGCATATAGGTCGGGTGGTGGCTGGTCTTGTTGGTGTAGATGCGGGCATATATTATGAACGCACAGATGATAGTCGTGAAGATGGATATGATGCTGTGTGTCCACGTGCTGACCGTCAAAAGCACTATCAGAAGCACCATCGTTATGGAAAGGTTCTTCCAAAACAGATAGAGCTGCAGGATATTGATTTTCTGAAGGTCTCTCATTATTGTTCGATGTGTGGGTATTGCCTTCCGCTTGCGGGTTACTTGCCGAGATTGGCGTCGAGGAAGTCCTTGATCTTGCGGTAAAGCATGGTACGGGCGTTGCACATGCGTAGGCTGTGCTCGAAGCCGGTGTAGGCCATCATGTCGAAGAGGGTGCCCTGCTGTGTGAGCCTGGAGGTGTAGCGCAGGGTGTTGGCGAAGTGGACGTTGTCGTCGGCGGTGCCGGACATGATGAGCAGCCTGGACTTGAGGTTCTCGGTGCGACCGAGGGCGGAGGCGATGTCGTATCCGGCCTCGTTCTGCTGCGGGGTGAGCATGTAGCGCTCGGTGTAGATGGCGTCGTAGTAGCGCCAGTCGGTAACGGGCGCCATTGCCACGCCGCAGCGGAACGGCGAGTCGGGGGCGGTAAGCTCCATGAGGGTCATGTAGCCACCGTAGCTCCAGCCGAAGCATGCGGTGCGTTCGGAGTCGATGTAAGTCTGGGAGGCGAAGTGGCGGGCTGCGGCCAGCTGGTCCTCGGTCTCATACTTGCCGAGCTGCCTGTAGACGGCGTTGGCCCATGAGCGGTCGCGGTTGCCGGTGCCACGTCCGTCGACGGTAGCGATGACGTAGCCCTCCTGGGCCAGCCAGTTCAGGCCGTCGAGCTTCCAGGCGTCGAGCACCTCCTGCGAGTCAGGGCCGTTGTACTGCTGCATGAGCAGCGGGTACTTCTTGGCGGGGTCGAAGTTAGCGGGCCTGATGACGAATGCCTCCATATCCTGGCCGGCGGCATTCTTAACCGTCAGGAACTCCTTGCGGGGTGCGGAGGCGTAGCGGGCGGCGTACTCGCGGTTCATCTCCAGCTCGGCGACCTGCTTGCCGCGTCCGTCGCAGAGGGTGTACTGCGGGGGCGTCTGGGCGTTGCTGTAGGTGCGCACGAAGTAGTCCATGGTGGTGGAGAAGCGTGCCGACTCGGTGCCGGTGCCAGGATTGAGCAGTGTCACAGTCTTGCCGTCGGCACGGGCCACGTTGCGGTTGCGGGGGCCGTTCTTGGTGCACTGGAAGTAGTAGCTGCGACTCTTGGGCTCGTAGCCGTAGAGTGCGGTGACATTGTAGTCGCCGGAGGTGATGGTGCGCAGCAGGCTTCCGGAGTAGCCGTACTCGTATAGGTGGCGGTAGCCGGTGCGCTCAGAGCCTATCACGAATGCGTCGGCGCGGTAGCTCACCATCTGGTAGGCGGCTGGGCTGAGCCACGCCTGGCTGCGCTCCTCGAGGATGCTGGTGGCCACGGTGCTGCCGGGGTTCACCTTATATAATATAAGGTGGTTCTGGTCGCGGTTGAGGACCATGACCATGAGGCGGTCGGAAGCGCCGCCGAACTCCATGCTGGGCACGTAGTCCTTCTCGCCAAGGCCGAGGTCCATGGTCTTGACGGTGCGGTTGTCGATGTTGTAGGCCTGCACCTGCACCACGGAGTTGTTGTAGCCTGCCAGGGGATACTTGTAGGCGAAGCTGCCGGGATAGTACTCATACTCGGGCATGGGCTCGCAGAAATTGCTGACAAGGTCGAAGCTGTACTCGGGTACCTGGCTCTCGTCGAAGCGGATGAAGGCCAGTGTGTTGTCGTCGGGACTGAAGCGGATGGTGTTGTCGATTCCGAACTCCTCCTCGTAGCCCCAGTCAGGCACACCGTATATGACCTTGTTCTTCTCCCCGTCCTTGGTGACGGCGATGTCGGTGCCGTAGTCGAGGTTGGCCAGGCGTATGTTGTTGTCGAGGGTGTAAGCCACCATGCGGCCATCGTGGCTGAGCACCGCTCCGCGCAGGTGGCCGCGGTCGCCTACCTTCTTCATTGTGCCGCGCATGACGTCGTATACGTAGAAGTCGGCGTAGAATGAGCGACGGTAGAGCTTCTCGACGTTGTTCCAGAGCAGCATGGCGCGGCCGTTGGCACTAATGGTGTAGCCGTCGAAAGCGTCAATCTTCAGGTCTCCCTTTATGGCGTCGAGGCTGAAGAGGGTGCCGACCTTCTTGCCGGTGCGGTAGCTGTAACGGTCGATGGAGCGGCCGTCGTCGCTGATGGCTGCGTATTCCTGTCCACCGTCGAGGGGGCGCATCTCCTTGATGCGGGCTGGCGACGATTTCTTGATGTCGCAGTAGTCCTCTACGGTGAGCGCCTGCGCCGAGAGGGCGAGGGAGCTGCCTCCGAGCAAGGCCGCGGCCACCAGGTACTTGGCTATGGTATGCTGCTTCATGGATTGTCAGGTTTTAGGAATCAATAGGCGCGGGCGAAGATGACGCGACGGTGCGAGGGCTTGCCGGTGAGCATGTCCACGCCCTCCTCTTCGGGGGCGTCGAGGGGTATGCAGCGGATGGTTGCCTTGGTCTCCTCCTTGATGCGGGCCTCGGTCTCGGGGGTGCCGTCCCAGTGGCAGAGCAGGAAGCCGCCTTTTTCAATCTCTTCCTTGAACTGGTCGTAGGTGTCGACCTTGCGGGTGCGCTCGTTGCGGGCCTTCAGGGCCTTATCGTAGATATTCTGCTGCATATCCTCGAGGATGCGCTTCACCTCCTGCTCTATGCCATCCAGGGGCGCGTTCTCCTTCTCCAGGGTGTCGCGGCGCATGAGTTCGACAGTACCGTTCTCCAGGTCCTTCATGCCGATGGCCAGGCGCACGGGCACGCCCTTGACCTCGTAGTCGGCGAACTTGAAGCCGGGACGACGGTTGTCGGCGTCGTCGTAGCGGACGCTGATGCCCATCTCCATGAGGCTGTCGACGATGGGTTTCACGCGCTCTGAAATCTGCTTCAGTCCCTCGGCATCCTTGTAGATAGGCACGATTACTACCTGTATGGGAGCCAGGCGTGGGGGGAGCACCAGGCCGTTGTCGTCACTGTGCGCCATGATGAGGGCGCCCATGAGGCGGGTGGAGACGCCCCAGGAGGTGGCCCACACGTATTCGGGCTTGTTGTCCTTGTTCATGAAAGTGACGTCGAAGGCCTTGGCGAAGTTCTGGCCCAGGAAGTGGCTGGTGCCGCTCTGCAGGGCCTTGCCGTCCTGCATCATGGCTTCGATGGTGTAGGTGTCAAGGGCTCCGGCGAAGCGCTCGGTCTCGCTCTTGACGCCCTTGACAACGGGCACGGCCATCCACTTCTCGGCGAAGTCTGCGTATACCTCGAGCATGCGGCGGGCCTCGATCTCCGCCTCCTCGCGGGTGGCATGGGCTGTATGGCCCTCCTGCCACAGGAACTCGGCAGTGCGCAGGAACATGCGGGTGCGCATCTCCCAGCGCATCACGTTGGCCCACTGGTTGATGAGCAGGGGCAGGTCGCGGTACGAGGTGATCCAGTTCTTATATGTGTTCCAGATGATGGTCTCGGAGGTGGGGCGGATGATGAGCTCCTCCTCGAGGCGGGCGTCGGGGTCCACCACCACACCCTTGCCGTCGGGGTCGTTCTTGAGGCGGTGGTGAGTGACCACGGCGCACTCTTTGGCGAAGCCCTCCACGTGCTCGGCCTCGCGGCTGAGGAACGACTTGGGGATGAGCAGGGGGAAATAGGCGTTCTGGTGGCCGGTGGCCTTGAACATGGCGTCGAGCTGGCGCTGCATCTTCTCCCAGATGGCATAGCCGTAGGGCTTGATTACCATGCAGCCGCGCACGGCCGACTGCTCGGCCAGGCCAGCCTTGTCGACCAGCTCGTTATACCACTGCGAATAATTATCGGATCTCTTTGTGAAGTTCTTGAGTTGCTTTGCCATTTCAGTGTTTTCTTTGTGTGGTACCAGGGTCGCATCAGGACCAGAGCCGATCGGCGTTGCGGAGCTTCCTGTGGTCGGCTCCGATGCCGCGCCAGGCCAGTATCAGAGCCGCCATGGCGATGAAAGGGGCGAATGCCAGCGACGACCAGCTCACCACTGCGCCCTCGAAAGCGGTGTAGCCCAGCAGGGCGGCAGTAAAGGCGGTGGCGACGGTCAGCAGCAGCGACACGGCGCACACACGCTTCTGCTGCGGCAGGTTGCGGTACATGAAGATGTCGATCAGCGGCAGCAGGGCCGACAGGCCCGAGACACACGCCAGGTAGATGGTCCATATCGTGGGCGGCACGGCACCGTCGGTGGACTTTCCCTCCGGGCTTATGCACCACGTGTGGAAGTCATACGTGAAGTCGGGGAGTTGCCACTGCCCCAGGGAGCATAGCGTGAAAGCCAGCATGCAACCAAAAGCTATGACGAGAAAAACCGTCTGCCATCTTTGTATCACCATGGTACAAAATATTCTTTTTTTACATAAGCCGTCAAGTCACACAACCATCCGACCTGCAAATTTCAACATTTTTCATCCTGGTGCCAGCAAACCGACGCCACCACTTGCGGAATGGCCCCCGGTTTCGGCACATTTATTTCGCAAAATTACAAACTTTCCCACTGATTTGCAAATGCCGGAGTTCGGTTAAGAAGAAAAAAAGTTGTCGACAATGTACGCATCCGGGAGACGTGTCCGAAAATCGGCGTCAGGCGGAATAAAATTGGCGTGGTATTTGTTAACTGAATAATACAAGTATCGCGAACACAACATGCCATCGAAAATCGACATCACCGACATACGCGGCATTCTCAGGCACGTCAGGCAGGGACGGCTCAAGGATGCCCTCGACGCCGCCAAGCGCTGTGCCGTGGCCCTCGGCCTGTGGCAGCAACTCGACATGCTCTCCGCACACGAGCGCACATACCGCGCCATAACCGAGTACATGGCCACCGAAAAGGACACCGCCCAGCGCTCCCGCTCCCTGGCCTGCATCAAGGAAGACCTGCTCCGCCTGGCCGACACTGCCAGGCTCGACATGGACGTCAACACCCCCCGTCCCGGGCGCGAGGGCGACCTATACGCCGCAGCCGTCCGCACCCGACGCCTCTCGCAGGAAAAGCCGATGCCCCGGCTGCTGGCGGACATCGCCAAGGCCGGAGCCGAAGAGCGGTACGCCCTCATCGACGAGCTGTTCATGCGCGTGGTCACCACCCAGCACCTGCCGCGCCCGCAGGCCGAGGCCCTGCAACTCATGCTGTCCGACTTCCACACCGACTTCGACGCGGCGGCAATGACCATCAGCGCACTCGGCATCGCCAACATCTACTACTACGACCGCGCCAAGCTGCTTCTGCTGCTCGACATCCCGGCCAACGAGAGTCCGCAACTGCTGGCACGCCGCCTGGCGGGCATATACCTCACCCTGTGGCGCCACCCGCAGCGCATCTCGCTCGACCCCGAGGTGGGCGAGCGCGTCGCCGCACTGCTCGACGATGCGGCCATACTCGCCGCCATGCGCAAGGTGGTTCTCGCCTTCCTCGGCTCGCGCGACACCCAGCGCATCAACGACAAGATGCAGCAGGAAATCATCCCGGAGCTGCAGAAGCTACAGAGCGACTTCGTGCGACGCTTTCCCTCTCAGGCCGACCTCAGCGAGCTCATGGACCCGGAGAAAAACCCGGCCTGGGACGACCTGCTGGGCAAGTCGGGCCTGCGCGACTCCCTCCAGGAACTCGGCGACATGCAGCAGCAGGGAGGCGACGTCATGATGTTAGCATTCTCCAATCTCAAGAATTTCCCCTTCTTCCACCGCGCCGGCAACTGGCTACTCCCCTACTCGCCTGAGCATCCGGCATTAGCGAGTGCCCTGAATGCCAACCCGGAGCTACTGAAGATTCTCGACGAGTCGGTCGACTTCCTCTGCGACCCGGACAAGTACTCCCTGGGCCTGGCACTGGAGAAGATGCCGGCCGGCCGTGCGCCGATGATGCTCGACCAGCTCCGGCAGCAGTTCGAGCAGTACCGCGAGGACAAGAAGACCTCCTTTCATAAAGACACCGAACCGGCCGTAAACCTGCAGATCACCCTCTACGTGCGTTCGCTGTCGCGCCTGGTGTCGCTCTTCCCGCACCAGGGACTGCGCATGCCCAACCCCTTTGCCACTGCCATCAACCCGGCTACACTCCCCTTCCTGGGGCTAAAGATGAATGGCCGGAAAGACCTGCGCACCGTATCGGAATTCCTCTTCACCCGCGGCTACTACGGCGAGGCGCTGCCCGTGCTCCACCAGCTCGAGAAGCTCACCCCCGACTCTGCGGAACTGCTTGAGAAAATCGGCTATTGCCAGCAGCAGCTGGGCGACACCGAGGATGCCCTGAACAATTACATCCGCGCCGAGGAACTCCAGGAGTACCCGGGTCCGTGGCTGATGCGCAAGCTCGCCAGCCTGCACCGCGCCATGGGCCACCACGCCGAGGCCGCCCGCTACTGGCAGCGCCTTAGCGACGCCAGCCCCGACGATCCCAAGGCCACCCTGCAGCTTGCCAATGCCCTCTTCGACGCCGGCGACATCGAGGGAGCGCTCAAGAAGTATTATAAGGTGGACTACCTGCGCGGCGGCTCGGAGCGTACCTGGCGCCCGATAGCCTGGTGCGAGTTCCGGCTCGGCAACTACGACAAGGCGCAGAGCTACTACGACCGGCTGCTGAAGGGTGACACCGACTCTGCCGACCTGCTCAACGCCGGCCACCTGACCCTTGCCCGCGGCGACCTTTCCGGCGCCATCGACCTCTATACCCGCGCCGCCCGCGCCCATAAAGCGGGCCTGCCCGACTTCCTGACGCAACTCGCCGCCGACGCCGACATCCTCGCCGCCCACGGCCTCGACGCCGAAGCCCAGGCCATCCTTTCCGACCGCCTCGCCTTCGCCCTCCACCCCTAACTAATAACGCGAGTTCGGGATAAGGCTCCGATTAAGAAAAAGTCGCCCCATCGGAGGCGACTTTGTGTTTTCGGGGAGCGGCAAACGGGGCTCGAACCCGCGACCCTGAGCTTGGGAAGCTCATGCTCTGCCAACTGAGCTATTGCCGCGTATATTTTGCTTTTACGGTTGCAAAGGTAGTGAATTTTTTTGAAACCGTGGTAGAAAAGGGAATTTTTATTTTTCGAGGTCGTGCTCAATGGCGTCGATGAGGGCGCGGAGGTCGCGGTCGACGCTGAGGCGGTTCTCGATGGTGCGGATGCCGTGGAGCACGGTGGAGTGGCTGCGGCGCAGACGCTGCCCGATGGCCGTCTGGCTCAGGGGCAGGTGCTTGGCGGCCAGGTACATAATCACCTGGCGGGCGTCGGCTATATCGCGCACCTTGCTCTTGGAGTAGATGACGTCTGGGTTGATGCGAAAGCTCTCGGCGGTGAACTCCACTATCATGTCGAAGTTGACGGTGCGCTGTCGTGGACGAGCCATCTTCAGCGCTTCCTCCAGGGCGAGTTGCTCGGTGATGGGCACGGACAGTGTGACGGCGCGGAGAATCAGGGAGGCGACGACGCCCTCGAGCTCGCGGACGGAGCCGGTGACGTTGTCGGCGATGATGTCGATGACGCTCTCGGGCAGCTCGAGCCCTCCGGCGGAGGCCTTGTGACGCAGGATGGCGCGCCGCAACTGCGGGTCGGGCTTGTTCAGCATCTCCGTAGAGCCCCACTTGAAGCGGTCGATGAGGCGGTCGGTGACGCCCTCCAGGCTCGACGGCGCACGGTCGCAGGTGAACAGCAGCTTGCGGTTGGAGCCGTGCAGGTAGTTGAAAATGGGGAAAAGGGTGTCCATGGTCCCTTTCTTTCCCCCAAGCTCCTGGATGTCGTCGATTAGCAGCACGTCGATGCTCTGGTAGAAGTTGATGAAGTCAGGGACCTTCCCCTGCTGGCTGGCCACCTGGTACTGGTTCTGGAAGTTGCGCATGGACACGAACAGGACGCGGCTCTGCGGGTTGCGTTGCTTGAGGGCTATGCCGATGGCCTGGATGAGGTGGGTCTTGCCCACGCCTACGGGGCCGTAGAGAAAGAAGGGGTTGAAGTCGGGGCTCTCGGGATGGTCGGCGATGGAGCGGGCTATAGTGTAGGCGAGGCGGTTGCTGTCGCCGACGCAGTAATTGGCGAAAGTGTACTCTGGCTTGAGGCCGCAGGTCTCCTCTATGTCGGCGCCGAGGGGCGCCTTGGGTGCCTTGTGGCCGCGGCCGGCGCCGGAGACGAGCATATTGGCCTGGTCGTCGCCGGCGATGACGCCCACGCTCCAGTAGATTTCGATGTCGGTGCCGAAGGTCTGCTCCAGGGCCGTCAGGAAAGGCTCCGAAAAGCGGTCCTCGTACAGCTCGCGGACGTAGTTGGAGCGCACGGCGATAGTGAGGCGGCGTCCGTCAAGGCTTACCAGGCGGGCGTCGGAGAACCAGTTGGCGTAGAGCTCTGGGCCGACGGCGGCATGAACGAGGCCGAGAAAGTGCTGCCACTTCTGCTCGGCGGCCGTCTGCTCTGTTATGGCGATGTCGGCGGTCATCAGAGCAGCTTGATGGAGATGTAGCGTTTGGGGTTGCGCTTGATGTCGAGGATGAGGGAGTCGACGCTGGCGCTCACCTGACAGAGGTTCTGGTAGAGCTGCGGGTCGTTCATGAGCAGGCCGAGGGTGGACTTCTCGTTGTTGAGGGCCTCGGAGAAGGCGACGAGACGCTCGGTGAGCTGGTTGACGTTCTGCACGGACTGGTCCAGGGGCAGGTCGCGCAGGGTGGCGGAGAAGTAGCGCAGGTCGCCGGTGATGGTGTCAAGGTTGGTGGCGATGCTGTTGACGCGGCCAAGCATGGCAGGCGTCGACGACTTTATGCCGCCGAGGGTTGAATTGAGCAGCAGGGTGCCGTCGTAGAGGTTGCCGGTGATGCCCTCGAAGCGGTTGAGGCTGCGGTAGATGGCGGGGTGCGAGGCCAGGTTATTGAGGTTGAGCATCAGGGTGTCGACACGCGGAAGTATGCTGTTGACGGTGGGCAGTATCTGGTCGGTGACGGTGGCCATGAGGTCTGGCGCGGTCATGGGGGGGACTTCGCCGCCCTTGTCAATCATGGCCTGCGAGGAGCCCAGGTGCAGGGCTATGCTGGCGCCAGACAGCAGGCTCTGGGCGATCTCGGCACGGGTGCCCTGGGGCAGGTGAAGCTTGGGGTCGAGCGCCAGCAGCACCTTGATCTTGCCTGGGTGCTCGTAATTGAACTCTATCTCGCGCACCTGCCCGACTTTGAAGCCGTCGATGGTGACGGGGGCGGCCACTTCGAGGCCGTCCACGCGGTCGTAGTTGACGTAGTAGAAGTTGACGGGCTTGAATAGGTTGATGCCCTTGAGGTAGTCGATGCCGAAAAAGAGGATGGCCAGTGCCATCAGGACGCTGGCGCCTATTGTGAGCTCTTTGGAGATAAAGCTTTTCTTTTTCATGGCTTGGGTGGTGTGCGGTGGGTGGGTTAGTTGTTTCGGTTGAGGTGTGCCTTCTTGGCCTTGGGGGAGATGGTGGCCTGGGCTTTGGCTGCGGCTTTGTCCGGCTTGGCGGAGTCCTTGTTGGCCTGGGCAGGTTTAGGCGTGGAAGACTTGGCTGTGGACGGCTTGGCAGCCGCACCATGGTGCGGCCCTACATTGCGGGCGCGATTGGCCTTGCCGGACTTCTTGCTGGCATTCTTGCCATTCCTGGGCTCGGGCGATGGCACCTGGGCAGACTGTGCGGCGGGCTGCGGCTTGGGACGCTGGCTAATGGAAGCCGGCTCCGAATAGGTACGCACGTTCACGTCGTCCTGCTCGCGGACCTTGGCAGCGGATGTGGCGCGTGCCTGGGCGGAGCGGCGGCGGGTGCCGGTAGTGCGGTGTGCGTAGGTTGTATGGCCGCTGCCGCTGACCTTGCGCTCGGGGGAGGCGGGAGAGGCGATGATAGCGTAGCCGTCGCCGACGTAGGTGCGTCCGTCGTCCAAAGGTTCTTCCTGCACGGGCGCGGGCTTGGGCT
Organism: uncultured Porphyromonadaceae bacterium; assembly: GCA_900541835.1. Lineage (GTDB taxonomy): Bacteria > Bacteroidota > Bacteroidia > Bacteroidales > Muribaculaceae > Lepagella. The sequence continues at coordinate 11,813 of UQLL01000005.1, read as the reverse complement.
GGCGGGCCAGGGCGAGCTCCTGCTGGTAGTAGACGCGCACGGCGTTGAACAGCGCCTTGGCTATCTTGTTCTGGCCCGTCGTAGAGGCCAGGTACTTGGCGGAGTTGGGGTTGCAGATGTAGTCCATCTCAACGAGCACGGCGGGCATGGAGGTGGCCCAGAGCACCCAGAATGGCTCCTGTGTGACGCCCCGGTCGCGGCGCCCGGCCACAGCCTTGAGCTGCTTCTGCACTTCCTGGGCGAGGTCGAGGCTGCGCTCCTGCTGGCGCTTCTGCATCATCTCGAAGATAATGTAGCTCTCGTCGCTGTCGGGGTCAAAGCCCTGGTAGTTCTCGTGATAGCCCTTCTCGAGCTTGATGACGGAGTTCTCGCGCTTGACCACGTCGGCGTTCTTGCGGTCCTTGCTTTGGCCGAGCACGTGCACCGACGAGCCGACGGCGCTGATGCGGCGCGGGTTGTCGGTGGCCAGGGAGTTGACGTGCAGCGAGATGAACAGGTCGGCGCCGTTTTTGTTGGCCTTGTCGGCGCGCTGCTGCAGCGTCAGGTACTCGTCCTTGTCGCGCGTGTAGATGACGCGTACGTCCTTGAGGTTCTTCTTGATGAACTCGCCGAGCTTGAGGGCCACGCCGAGGTTGATGTCTTTTTCATTGACGCCGTTGCCCTGCGCGCCGGGATCCTTGCCGCCGTGTCCGGCGTCGATGACAAGTGTGAACTTGGCCTTGGAAGTCTTGGCGCCATGCATGACAGGCGTCCCCGCGAGCAGGAACACCAATACAGTTATCAGGCTGAATATCAGTATGTTGTGTCGTATGCTTTTCATCACTGAAGGAGATATGGACTGCAAAGGTAATAATTTTTTCGGGCCGATGCAAACTTAAGCTGCGGGAAGGTTACCCGCAGAGGGCGTTTTTTACCATTATTTATAAGTGTATAGGGATAGGATTTTGATATTAGGGCAAAAAGCAGTAACTTTGCGGCATATTACGGTCGGGGCGCTCCGCAAGAGCGCCTTGAGGCCGCTTCATTGAACGCTTAATAAGTAAATGAGAAAGAAGATTGTAGCCGGCAACTGGAAGATGAACACCACGGTGCCCGAGGGTGTGGCCCTTGCCAAGGAAATCAACGCCGCCCTGACCGGCCGCCCCGTCAACTGCGGCGTGGTGGTCTGCGTGCCCGCCACGCACCTCTGCCCGGTGGCCGACGTCATAGACGATAAACTCTTGGGCCTGGGCGCCGAGAACTGCTCGGAGCACGACAAGGGCGCATACACCGGCGAGATCAGCGCCGCCATGGTAGCCTCCACCGGCGCCGGCTACGTCATAATCGGCCACAGCGAGCGCCGCCAGTACTTCGGCGAGGACAACGCCCAGCTCCTGTCAAAGGTGCGTCAGGCCCTGGCCAACGGCCTGACGCCCATCTTCTGTGTCGGCGAGGTGCTCGAACAGCGCGAGGACGGTTCCTACAACGCCGTCGTCCGCGGCCAGGTCGAGGCTCTCTTCAGCCTCCCCGCCGAAGAGTTCGCCAAGATCATCGTGGCCTACGAGCCCGTATGGGCCATCGGCACCGGCAAGACCGCCACCGCCGACCAGGCCCAGGACATGCACGCCAACATCCGAGCCGCCATCGCCGCACAGTACGGCAAGGAACTGGCCGACGGCACCACCATCCTCTACGGCGGCTCCTGCAAGCCCGCCAACGCCCCCGAGCTCTTCGCCAAGCCCGACGTTGACGGAGGCCTCATCGGCGGAGCAGCCCTCAAGGCCGACTCCTTCATGGGCATCATCGCCGCCTTCGACTGACAGCCCCTGCTGATGAAATTCCGCATCGTACACATACACGCACTTTTCTGCACCGTGCTGGCCCTTGTCTTCTGGGCCGCACCGGTGCGGACGCTCGCGCAGGAACCGGCCGACCAGCCGGAGAACCCTGTCGCCGAGGCAATAGAGCGTAGCAGCGACGGCTCCATCTCGGTCACAATTCCCGAAGACATGCTCCGGTTCATCCTCAACGGAGCGCCGCGACACGCCTCCTCCGGCCCGGCACGCCCCGCCAGGCCCTCCCGCCATATAGGCAAGGCCGAAGGCTGGCGCGTACAGGTCTTCGCCGACGGACAGCATCCCTCCACGCTTTCCGCCCGTGCACGTGCACGCGGCAAGGCCATCGTGGCCCGCTTCCCCAAGTACCGCGGACAGGTCTACACCTTCTCCTCCTCCCCCAACTGGTACTGTCGCGTGGGCAATTTCCGCACAGCTGCCGAGGCCAACGCCGCACTGGCAGAACTCAAGCGCGCCTTCCCGGCCTTCGCCTCCGAAATGCGCACAGTAAAAAGCACCGTCATACTCAGGTAAACTTAGGCAATGAGCCGTAAAGAACCACACGACCCCGAGCTGGTCAAAGAGCTGGCCGGCCATTACGAGGCCATCCTGCGCCTGATAGGCGAAGATTCCGGGCGCGAGGGCCTGCTCAAGACCCCCGTGCGTGCCGCCAAGGCCATGCTCGACCTCACCGCCGGCTATCGCCTCGACGCCCGCGAACTCATGCAGAAAGCCATCTTCTCGCATACCGGCTCCTCCATGGTCATAGTCCGCGACATCGAGTTCTACTCCCTGTGCGAGCACCACATACTCCCCTTCTTCGGCCGCATCTCCGTGGGCTACATCCCCGACGGCAAGATTGTCGGCCTGAGCAAGCTCCCCCGTGTCGTCGACGCCTTCGCCCGCCGCCTCCAGGTCCAGGAGAACCTCACCGCCCAGATCTGCCGGGCCGTCGCCGACGCCATGCCCAACCGCGGAGTCATCGTGGCCTGCACCGCCGAGCACCTCTGCATGAAGATGCGCGGAGTCGAAAAACAGCAGTCCGAGACCACCACCTACGAATACACCGGCGGGTTCGCCGCCGACCCCAGCCTCCGCGCCGAGTTCCGCAGCCTCGCCGGATTAGGATAAGAAATGTGCCCACATGAAATGCGAATGGAACTACCAGCCCCTCACACCACAGCAGCGCCAGGCCGCAGCTGACATCGACGCAGGCACCGGCGTCGGGGCACCCATCGCCGAACTCCTCGTGCGCCGACATGTGGGTACCGCGCGCCAGGCCGAACAGTTCTTCGCCCCCGCCCTGGCCGACCTGCACGACCCCTTCCTCATGCCCGGCATGGACAAGGCCGTGCACCGCCTCAACAAGGCCATGGGCGCCAAGGAGCGCATCATGATCTACGGCGACTACGACGTCGACGGCACTACCGCCGTAGCGCTCGTCTACAAGTATCTCCAGAACTACTACTCCAACATCGAGTACTACATCCCCACCCGCTACGAGGAGGGGTACGGCATCTCCCGCAAGAGCATAGACTACGCCGCCGAGCGCGGCATCAGGCTCGTCATAGTGCTCGACTGCGGCATCAAGGCCATCGAAGAGATCGCCTACGCCAAGTCCCGCGGCATCGACTTCATCATCTGCGACCACCACGTGCCCGACCCAGAGCTGCCCCCCGCTGTCGCCATCCTCAACCCCAAGATGCAAGGGAGTACCTACCCTTGCAAGCACCTCAGCGGCTGCGGCGTCGGCTTCAAGTTCATGCAGGCCTTCGCCAAAAGCAACGGCCTGGAGAACCACAACGAACTCGAGTCGCTGCTCGACCTGGTTGCCGTCAGCATCGCCGCCGACATCGTCCCCATCGTGGGCGAGAACCGCGTCATGGCCTACCACGGCATGCGCCGCATCAACCTCAACCCCAACCTCGGCCTCCGCTCCATAATCCGCACCTGCAAGCTCACCAACAAGGAGATCACCATCAGCGACGTCATCTTCAAGATCGGTCCCCGCATCAACGCCTCCGGCCGCATGCAGAGCGGCATAGAGGCCGTCGACCTCATGGTCAGCCGCGACCTCCACGACGCCTACGAGAAGGGCCGAGCCATCGACCAGTACAACAAGGACCGCAAGGAGCTTGACAAGCGCATCACACTGGAAGCCAACGACATCATAGCCCGCAACGTCAGCATCGTCCGCGGCAAGCGCTCCATTGTCATCTACAACCCCGACTGGCACAAGGGCATCATAGGCATCGTTGCCTCGCGCCTGACGGAGCTCTACTACAAGCCCGCCGTCGTGCTCACCTACTCCAACGGCCTCGTCACCGGCTCCTCCCGCTCCGTCCAGGGCTTCGACATCTACTCCGCCGTCGACTCCGTCCGCGACCTGCTGGAGAACTTCGGCGGACACACCTACGCCGTCGGCCTCTCCCTGCGCGAAGAGAACATCCCCGAGTTCTCCCGCCGCTTCGAGGAATACGTGGCAAAGCACATCCGCCCCGACCAGCTCTCCCCCCAGACCGTCATCGACGCCTGCATATCCTTCTCCGACATCACCCCCGAGTTCCTGGCCCTGCTCAAGAAGTTCAACCCCTTCGGCCCCGGCAACCAGAAGCCAGTCTTCATGACCCGCCGCGTCTTCGACTTCGGCACCTCCAAGCTCGTGGGCAAGAACATGGAGCATATCAAGCTCGAGCTCGAAGACTACTCCACCTCCCGCGTGCTCAACGCCATCGCATTCAACATGGCCCCCTACTTCGAGCACATCCACGCCCACAAGCCCATGGACATCGTCTACACCATCGAGCTGGCCAAGCACAACAAGGGCGGACTCAACTCCATCCAGCTCATGATCAAGGACATGCATCCTTCCGAATCGTGACCCCGCAGGAAGTACTGCATCGCTACTGGCACTATCCCGCGTTCCGGCCCCTCCAGGCCGAGATCATCGACTCCGTGCTTGCCGGACACGACACCCTCGGCCTACTCCCCACCGGCGGCGGCAAGTCCATCACCTTCCAGGTTCCCGGCATGATGCTGCCCGGCCTGACACTGATCGTCACCCCCCTCATCTCCCTGATGAAAGACCAGGTCGACGCCCTGCGCCGCCGACGCATACCCGCCGCAGCGCTCTACTCCGGCATGACCGCCGCCGAAGTCCGCAACGCCGAAGACCGTCTCCGGGCGCGCCGCTGCCGCTTCCTATACGTCTCTCCCGAGCGCCTGGCCGGCGAACGATTCCAGATGCGCCTGCGCCGCCTCAATGTCTCCTTGCTCGTAGTCGACGAGGCTCACTGCATCTCACAGTGGGGCTACGACTTCCGGCCACCGTACCTCCGCATCGGCGCCCTCCGCAAGCATATCGGCGAGGACGTTCCCTGCCTGGCCCTCACCGCCACCGCCACACCCGCCGTAGCCGAGGACATACGCCGGAAACTCCGCTTCCGCCCCGGAGCCCGAACCTTCCAGGCCAGCTTCTCACGCCACAACCTACAGTACATCGTCCGACCCGCCCCCGAAAAAATGGCGCAGATGACACACATCCTCTCCCACACCACCGGGAGCGCCATCGTCTACGTCCGATCACGCCGCAAGGCCCAGGAGATAGCCGACTACCTCGTCCACGCCGGCTTCCCCGCCACCTACTACCATGCAGGACTCGAGCCCGATGAGAAGAACACCCGCCAGCAGAACTGGATCGACGGCCACTGCCGCGTCATAGTTGCCACCAATGCCTTCGGCATGGGCATCGACAAGCCCGACGTCCGCCTCGTCATCCACGCCGACCCGCCTCCCAGCCTCGAAGAGTACTACCAGGAGGCGGGCCGCGCCGGACGCGACGGCCAGCGCTCCTACGCCGTCCTGCTCCGCACCGACCGCGACCGCGCAACCCTGCGCCGACGCCTCACCGAGGCATTCCCCGACAAGCAGATAGTGTTGAAAATCTACGAGCGCGTCTGCAACTTCCTCCACATCTCCCTGGGCGAAGGCGAGGGGAACCTGTACCCCTTCGACCTCGACAAATTCTGCCTCACATTCTCCATGCAGGAGCGGCAGGTCAAGGCCGCGCTGGCCATCCTCACCGCCTCCGAGGCCATGACCTTCATCGAAGAGACCCCCTCCCGACCCCGAGTAATGGTAGTGTGCGACCGCAACGCGCTCTTCGACATCCCAATCCCGCCCCGGCCCGACCGCGTGCTCCAGGCCCTGCTGCGCGAATACCCCGGTCTCTTTACCGACTTCGCCGACATCTCCGAGCAGGTGCTGGCCCTGCGCACCGGCCTGACCGTAGAAGAAGTGCTCCAGGCCCTCATCGACCTGGGGCGCCTGCACGTCATCCACTTCATTCCGCGTCGCCGCACACCCTACATCGCCATGCCGCGCCGCCGCGAGGAACCCAGATACGTCAATATTACCCGTGCCGCCTACGAAGAGCGACGCGTCGTCATGGAACGCAAGATTGAGTCCGTAATCGACTACGCCTTCTCCTCCTCCACCTGCCGAGTGCGCCGTATGCTCGCCTACTTTGGCGAACCCGACGGCCACGACTGCGGCACCTGCGACGTCTGCCTCTCCCGCCGCCCCCAAGCGGCTCCCCTCACCGACGCCCAGCTTGCCGATGTCCTCCTTGCCGCCCTCAAAGCCACACACACGCCCCTCACCCTCACGGCTCTCGAAGCCCTCTTCCCCTCCTGCCGCACCCGCCTGGCCTCCGTCCTCGATCTCCTCTGCTCCGAAGGCTTCCTCCGCCCCGCCCCCGGCGCCTCTCCCCTTGACCCCGCCTACCTACCCACTTGATAACATTCCAGTACAATATTCTATTACTGTCTGTCCGCTAAACCATACATCAGTGAGTCCAGCTTCTCCCTTTCAAGAAGCTGGACTCACTGATGTATGGTTTAGCGGACATTAATAATAAATTTATGTCGTAAACACAGGTTTATATTCCTGACTCTGGCGTCTACCAACCCGAAAAATCCGCTGACCCCAAATGCACCGGGGGTTCGGCTTGACCCGTCTTTTTGAAGAGCCGGAAGCCTCGAAAAGGTAAGCGCCGAAACTCCAAGTGGCTGGAATTTCGGCGCTTTCTGTTCGTCGGGGTGACAAGATTCGAACTTGCGACCACACGCCCCCCAGACGCGTACTCTAAACCGGGCTGAGCTACACCCCGAACAGGCTTTGCGGGTCAGCCTCTCCGTCCCCAGGGTGGGATGCCGTTAGCGGCTCAAGAGGCTTGCTTCCCAAAAGCGATGCAAAGTTAGTAACTTTTCCCGGACCCCGCAAGGGTTTAGGCCCAAAATCTTTAATTTTTAACATTTTTTTAAAATTGCAATTTTACTAATTTATTCATATGTCCCTATATAACAGCAAGTTACGCTCTATAAAGCGAAAAAGTCCCGACAGCGACTCGAGGAGTGGTCTGCCAGGACTTTTCTTGCGGGAGAGGGAATCGGTCAGCGGCGGGCGAGGACGCTCCGGGTCGCCATCTGCTGGTAGGCGAGCACGCCGTCGGCGTCAATGTCTACGACCTTGAAGTCGCCCGAGGGAGTAATCATGCGCACGTGGGTGTCATCGACGAAGGTCATGAAGGGCATCTTATGGCCGTCAACGTCCACGGACCATGTCTGGGTGGGCTGGTCGAAATCAAGGCGAACGGTCTGGCCGGTGGTCTCGTCGATGACGTCATAGCCCTTGCCGTCACATTTCACGAGGTAGCGACCGTGGTCGGTATCGATGACTTTGGTGGAGGCGCTAACGGGGTTGGAGCCGCTCCAGAACTCGATGGAGTTGATGACGAGCACGTCACTGAGAGCGGTCACCTCGTAGACAGGCAGAATCCAGAAGGCGAAGAAGACAAGCTCGTTGACGAACTTGGAGCCGACCTGCTTGTTCCAGTCGAGTACTTTGTTGGTCAGGGCGAAGCTGCCGATGCACGAGTTGAACATGAGGCAGCAGGCCAGGGCGGCGGCGACGGTGATGACGATTTTACGCATATCTTTGACGATTGAACAATTATTTTTGAACGATTTTCAACGATTGAACGATTCCTAACGATTAAACGATTTTATATCTGCGTTTAATCGTTAGGAATCGTTCAATCGTATTAAGGATGGTAAGTGAAAGTGCCGAAGGGTGAGCGGATCTCGACTTCGGCGGAGTTGCAGGCATTGGGCTCGATGCGACCGACTACCTGGGCGTCGATGCCGAAGCTATGGGCGATGTCGATGACAGCCTGTGCATGTTCGGCGGGCAAGTATAGCTCGAATCGATGACCCATGTTGAAGACCTGGTACATCTCGCGCCAGTCGGTGCGGCTCTCTTGCTGGATGAGGCGGAAAAGGGGCGGCAGGGGAAAGAGGTTGTCCTTGACGGCCTTGAGGCCGGGCGCGAGGAAGTGGAGTATCTTGGTCTGTGCGCCGCCGGAGCAATGCACCATGCCGTGGATGGCTGGGCGCATCTCCTTAAGGACGCGGGCAATGACGGGGGCGTAGGTACGGGTGGGACTGAGAACAAGCCTGCCGGCGTCGAGGGGTGAATCCTCGACGTGGTCGGTGAGGCGTCGAGAACCGGAGTAGATGAGTTCGGCGGGAACGGCGGGGTCGCAGGTCTCGGGGTATTTCTCAAACAGGTAACGGGCGAAGACGTCGTGTCGGGCGGAGGTTAGGCCGTTGGAGCCCATGCCGCCGTTGTAGGTGTCCTCGTAAGTTGCCTGGCCGTAGGAGGCGAGACCCACGATGACGTCGCCGGCGGCGATGTTGGCGTTGTCGATGACATCGGCACGGCGCATGCGGCAGGTAACGGTGCTGTCGACGATGATGGTACGGACGAGGTCGCCGACATCGGCCGTCTCGCCGCCGGTGCTGTAGATGCCTACTCCCTGGGAGCGGAGTTTTTCGAGCAGCTCCTCGGTAGAGTTGATGATGGCAGCAATGACTTCGCCCGGGATGAGGAGCTTGTTGCGGCCGATGGTGGAAGATAGGAGGATGTTGTCGACCGCGCCCACGCAGAGCAGGTCGTCGATGTTCATTATCAAGGAGTCCTGGGCGATGCCTTTCCACACGGACAAGTCCCCGGTCTCGCGCCAGTAGGCATAGGCCAGGGAGGACTTGGTGCCGGCGCCGTCGGCATGCATGATGTCGCACCACTCGGGGTCCCCGCCGAGGATGTCGGGGATAATCTTGCAGAAGGCATGCGGGTAGAGGCCCTTGTCGATGTTACGGATGGCGTTGTGGACGTCCTCCTTGGTGGCCGATACTCCTCGGCCGCTATATCGGTTGCTCATGAGCTTAGTCTTTCTTTATTGCCTTGAAACTGAGGTCGAGGCCCTTGACGGAATGTGTGATGGCACCCACGGAGACGAAGTCGACGCCGGCCAGGCCGTAGTGGCGAATGTTGTCGAGGGTGATGCCACCGGAAGACTCCGTCTCGAGGCGTCCGGCCACGAGGTCGACAGCCCGGCGGGTGAGTTCGGGGGTGAAGTTGTCGAACATCACGCGGTCGGCGCCGCCATGTTCGAGTACGCGGCGAACGTCGTCGAGGCTGCGCGTCTCCACCTCTATCTTCAGGTCCTTGTCGCGCTCCTTGCAGTAGGCGCGGGCACGGTCGATGGCTTTTTCTATGCCTCCTGCGAAGTCGATGTGGTTGTCCTTGATGAGTATCATGTCGTAGAGGCCCATACGGTGGTTTGCGCCTCCGCCGCAGGCCACGGCCTCCTTTTCGAGGATGCGCATGCCGGGGGTTGTCTTGCGGGTGTCGAGCACGCGGGCCTTCGTCCCCTCGAGCTCCTTCTGGTATCTGGCGGTGACGGTGGCGATGCCGCTCATGCGCTGCATGATGTTGAGCATGGTGCGCTCGGCGGTGAGCAGGGAGCGCTGGGGGCCGCGGGCTATAAAAGCGACGTCGCCGGGGCGCACGTGTGCGCCGTCGCCGATGAGCACCTCGACCTCGATGGAGGGGTCGAGCTTTTTGAGCACGGCGATGCCGCGCTCCACGCCGGAGAGGATGCCCTCCTCCTTGACCAGCAGCCGGGCCTCGCCCTGCACGTCGGCGGGGATGGTGGAAAGGGTGGTGTGGTCTCCGTCGCCGATGTCCTCGGCAAACGACAGGTCGAGCAACATCTCGAACAGCTCTTGTGCACTTTTCATCTTTTACCTAATTTTGCACAAAGTTAATAATAATTTCGGAATGGAGATAATCATCGCCGCAATAGGACGCACCACGACACCTTATATAAAAGAGGGGCTTGGGGAATACCTGCGCCGCCTGGGACATTACGCGTCGGTGAAGCTGCTCGAACTGGCCGACACTCGCCGCGGCAAGTCGGTGCCGGAGGTGGAGCAGAAGCTGCGCGAGGGAAAGCTGATACTGTCGCAGCTGACCCCTGCCGACTACGTGGTGCTGCTTGACGAGCGGGGCCGCGAACACACATCCGAGGAGTTTGCCCGCTGGCTCGACAAAAGGATGGGCTCGGGCCGCAAGCGCCTGGTGCTGGTGATCGGAGGCCCTTACGGCTTCAGCCCGGAGGTCTACGACCGCGCCGACGAGCTGCTGTCCCTGTCGCGCATGACCTTCACCCACGAGATGGTGCGCTTGTTTGCGGTGGAGCAAATTTACCGGGGCTTTACGATACTTCGCGGCGAGCCGTACCACCACTCCTGAGAGGTGCTTGCGGCACGCTGAAGCGGCCGACAGTGACAGAAGTATGGTTAAGGAGGGCACACCTTACGCCAGGTCGCCCTCCTTGCCATTTGCGGGGTATGGGTCAGTTGCCTCCGGACTTGTTGGAGGAGCCGGAGGATATGTCGTCGTTGCGGACGGAGGAGCGGGTCTTGCGGACGTCGGAGCGGAGGGAGCCGAAGTTATAAGCGAGATGGATGCCGACGCTCCAGGTGCGGTAGTCGTAGGTGTAGGCGTAGCGGAAACCGGGGCCGGTGGTGGTGTAGCCACCGTGGTAGCGTCCTTCGAGGAAGTTATTGGCATTGATGCCGATGCGCAGCTTGTCGCCTGGCAGGAATGAGCGGGTGATGCTCATGCCGTAATAGTAGCCGGTATCGGAGCCTTTGCTTTGGAGGTCGATCCAGGGGGTCCACAGGCCTCCCCAGGCGTAGAACTGAAGCTTCCAGGGCATCTGGTAGCCGTAGTTGAGATTGACGGTGGTCTGCCAGCCATGTGCCCTGGCGTTGTCGAGGGTCTTGGCCCTGTAATCCTCGTAGGTGGCGCCGACCCAGGCGGAGAATGTCATGCCGGAGATGATCTCGTACTCGCCCCAGGCACCGATGTCGAAGCTCTTGTTGTGACCCACGTTGGCGTAGGTGGAGTGCAGGATGCCGTCCTGGAGGAACTGGAAGTCGGTGATCTGGTTGTCGCTCTGGGAATAGCCGACGCTCAGCTCGCCGCCGAGCTTGCCGCCGTAGTTGGAGTACTTCAGCTCGACGTTATGGCGCTTCTGCGACTTGAGGTCGGGGTTGCCGTAGTCGAGCTCGCCGTAGGTGAGGTCGTTGACAAAGGGGTTGAGCTGGCCGACGCCAGGACGCCAGATGCGCATGGAGTAGGAGGCGCGGAGGTTGCTGCCGTCGGTGATGTTGTAGGTCAGCGAGGCGTTAGGCACCCAGTCGCTGAGCTTCTGCTCGAAATCCTTGTAGTCGCCGGTGTTGACGAGGCGATGGTAGTCGATGCCAAGGCGTGTGTGCTCGTAGCGGACGCCGGCACGGCCGGAGATTTTTCCGAACTTGGCGCTATAGCTCAGGTAGGCGGCGTATACGTCGTTGTTCTGCGTCAGGCGGATAGCGCTGTCGTCGGTATAGTCAACGCCGTCGGGCGAGGAGAGGGTCCATTCGCTCTCGCGGCTGGGACGGATGACGGCCTTGGCACCGGTCTCCAGGGTGTGTTTCTCACCGAAGAGGGGAAGCACGTAGTCGGCCTGGAAAGTGTGCGTGCCATAATAATTATGGAAACTTCTATAAATTAAACATTTGCATATCAGAGAAATAATTCGTATCT
>UQLL01000004.1 GCA_900541835.1 uncultured Porphyromonadaceae bacterium | reverse complement strand
ACAAAGATACGAATTATTTCTCTGATATGCAAATGTTTAATTTATAGAAGTTTCCTAAAGATATTTGACGGTGTAAGAGACCCGCGGAAGATAGATCAGTGCACCTATGAGCTGGGCGATCTGCTTGCAGTCGCCTTCCTGACTTACCTGACAAAACGTGAGGAGTATGCAGACATGGCCCTGTTTGCGCGCCATCAGGCACGGGATTTCGGGCTTTTCCCCTACACGGACAAAAGTCCGTCCAGAGACACATTCGAAAGGCTGTTCGCTGTGCTGAAGACTGATTTTCTGGAACAGGCGGTTCTGGAACAGGGCAAAAGGATACTTGACATACTCAATGAAAAACAGATAGCCATAGACGGCAAAAAGCTTTGCGGCACGGCACCGAAGGAAAAGGGGACGAAAGGGGATTACTTGCTGAATGCGTATGTGGCGGAAAACTCTCTGTTCATAGGACAGGAAAAGATTTGCGACAAAGAGAATGAGATACCGGCTATTCCGCGGTTGCTTGACAAACTTGAAATCACTGGCTCCACAATAAGCATCGATGCCATGGGCACGCAGGTTGGCATCGCAGAAAAGATCGTGGCCAAGGGCGGACATTATTTTCTTGCTGTCAAAGAAAACCAAGGCGCATTACTCGCTGAGATTAAAGATGTTGTCAGATATTACAAGCCGTTTTCCTCTCATTCGGAGACCGAAAAGGAACATGCCCGTGTCGAGACACGCACCGTATCGGCCTTCCATGCCGAACTGATGGAAGACAAGGAAGCGCTGGGCCGGTGGAAGAATCTCAAGACGGTTGTAAAGGTCGAGACACATACGGTCCATGTCTCTGACAACGGCAGGGAAACGACGCAGGTCAGATACTATATCAGTGACGAGGACTTTCCTTCGGCGGCTTATTACGGAGGCCTTGCCCGAAGCCACTGGGCGGTGGAAAACGGCCTGCACTGGCATCTTGACGTCACATTCAGGGAGGACGACTGCAGGGCACGAAAGAAAAACGCCGCCCAGAATCTGTCTCTACTCAGAAAGCTGGTGTTGCAGATTGCAAAGGCAACCGATGACAAGCTCAGTCTCAGGAAGAGACTGGTGAGGGCTTCTATGGATAAAGAATATTTAACAACTCTTCTTAAAAACTATGGATTCTGATGCGGTTGCCCTGTTTTTAACGCTGTAAATTTGGCGGGGCGTGGGAAATGTAGTAACTTTGCGGTGCGATGGCTACGGACAACGGACAGGTCAGGGGCGCGCATCGCTCGCTCCGCGTCAAGGCAATCATCCTGGTTGACTTCCTGTTCGTGTCGCTGGCCCTGGTGGGCGCCGGCTGGTTCGCCGTCCGCGAGTACCTGGAGACGCCGCCATACGTCGACGAGGCACGCTTCCCGGTGCGCGGCATCGACATCTCCGCCCACAATGGCATGATGAACCTGGACGCGGCGCGTGCCGACGGCATCGACTTCGCCTTTATCAAGGCCTCCGAGGGGGATCGGTACGGCGACCCCAACTTCGCTCTCAATTACGACAAGGCCACGCGTGCCGGCATCAAGGTCGGCGCCTACCACTTCTTCCGCTTCGACGTCGACGGCGTGCGGCAGGCGCTGAACATGCTCGAACGCGTCGGTGACCGTCGTCTCGACCTGGGCCTGGTCGTGGACGTGGAGCAGACCGGCAACGCCTCCGGCGTGGACCCGGCCCTCATCTCCGACCGCCTCGGAGCAATGCTCGAGTACCTCGGCCTCAAGGGGTACCACGTAACCCTCTACTCCAACCGCGACGGGTATTACCAGTACCTGCAGGGAGGATTCGGCGACCGGCCCCTCTGGATCTGCTCTTTTTCCAATCCGCCCATAGCCGCCGACTGGGTCTTCTGGCAGTACAGCCACAGGGGGCGCGTCAAGGGCATAAACGGCGACGTCGACCTCAACGCCTTCAACGGCTCCACCTCCGAGTGGTACGACCACCTCAGCGAGATGCACAGCGAAGACTTCGACATACAGCGCGACTGACCTGACCACAACCCGCAGTGCGGACGCAATATTCTGCCCGGCACCGCGTTAACATGACAACTGACAACGAACAATGACGGGCACAAGCATTTCCCTTTGCGACTGGCGGCCGCTTCGGCGCGTTGCCCGCCCTCACGTTCATAACACTGCTCCTGGTATGAAGCACCGTATACACTCTCGAACCGCGGCCTGGCGCCGCGTGCTGGCGGCAGCGTCTTTGCTGCTCGTGTGCGTAGTGGCCGCGCAGGCAATCCCTCTCGACCACTATGCCGCCTCGTCGCGCCTGGCCAAGGGGCGCTGGCGCAAGGTAGAGGTCACCCAGACCGGGATGCAGCTGCTGACTAACACGCAGCTCAAGGCCATGGGCTTCTCCGACCCCGCCAAGGTGAACGTCTACGGCTACGGCGGCGCCCGCCGTGTCTCCGAGCTCCTCAACGCCAGAAACTACATCGATGACCTGCCGGTGCAGCCTGTGGTCCGCACCGCCGACGGCATCATCTTCTACGGCGTCAACACCATGATGTGGCAGGTCTATTCCAGTCGCTACACTCCCTACCAGCCTTTCTCCAACCCCTATTCGGCACACAGCTACTACTTCGTGTCGGACGTGGCCCTCGACTCCGTGCCCGACATGGCAGTGCTCGACTGGAAGCCGAACCTCGGCATAGAGGAGCGCAGCAGCACTTTCACCGAGCGCCTGCTCCACAAGAAGGAAATCTTCTCGCCCGCCAACACCGGTTCTTGGATGCTTGGCGAGGACTTCTCCCAGCAAGCCAGCCAGGACTTCACCTTCAGGCTCCCCGGCCTGGCCACCAACACCGCCGCCCTGATGGTTGGCTTCGGAACCTTGACATTCCCGCGTGTCACCCGCTACTCTGTGAGCGTCGACGGACAGAAGCTCGCCGACGAGTCCGGGATGTCCATAATTGAGAAGAAAGGCGACGAGAACTTCCTCAACTATACCGTCTGCCCAATGGTGGTGCCTCTGGCCAAGGAGGATATGACCGTCAACATTACCTACCATCCGGAGGGTGGCGTCTACCTGGCCCGCCTCGGCTTCATCGAGGTCTGCTACGAGCGCAGGCTCGACATCTCCGACGGCCCGCTGAACTTCTACGCCAGCTCGCTGTACAATATGCCGTGCGTGTACGAAATCTCCGGCATCACCGACGCTACCCAGGTGTGGGACGTCACCGACCCCGCAGCCCCGGCCCGCATACAGTACCAGGTGGTCGACGGCAAGGCCCTCTTCACCCCCGGTGTCACCACCTACCGCGAGTACGTGGCCTTTAATCCCGCCACTGTCAAGACCGCGCCGAAGACCGACAACACCTACGTCCAGAACCAGGACCTGCACTCCGTGCCCACACCGGATATGGTCATCATATCGCCACGCGAGTACACCGAGCAGGCACGCCGCATCGCCGAGATGCACGACCGCCTGAGCGGCATGGACACATATATCGTCACCCCCGAGGCCCTCTACAACGAGTTCTCGTCCGGCACTCCCGACGTCAGCGCCTACCGCAAGGCCCTCAAGATGTGGTACGACCGCGACCCGGAGAAGCTGCGCTACGCGCTCATCCTCGGACGCCCCACCTACGACCAGCGGCTGCTCACCGACAACGTGCGCAACTGCGGATACCCGCGTCCGTTGATATGGACCACCTGCGGCGAGGAGACAGCCTCAACCAACTCCTGCAATTACAATTCTCACGGAAGCTCGTTCGCCACCGACGACTACATCGGCATGCTCGACGATAACAATACCTCGTCGCTGGGCATCCGAAGCGCCAACATTACAATCGCCGTCGGGCGCTTGCCCTTCCGTGGCGTCAGCCACGCCCGCACCTACGTCGACAAGTACCTCGACTACATGGAGAAACCGAAGATGGGGTCCTGGCGCAACCAGATTGTCATGGTCAGCGACAACGGCAACTTCTTCAACCACTTCAACCAGACCAACTCCACCTACAGCTGTTTCCGCGCCAACGGCGCGGAGAGCTTCAACATCGACAGAATCCACATGAGCGGCGAGGAGCCGACCGTGACATCCAAAGGCCGCGAGTACCCGCGGTCCAAGGCCCGCTTCCTGCGCAGTCTCGACCAGGGCACCTCGCTGGTGTGGTACATCGGCCACGCCAACCCCCGCGAGTGGACGCACGAGAACTTCTTCAACTACACAGACATCTCCACGCTCAACAACCGATATCTGCCCATCTTCTTCACGGCCACTTGCGAGTTCACGCGCTGGGATGCCGACGAGATTTCGGGCGGCGAGATCCTGCTCGATTATCCCGAATCCGGCGCCGTAGCCCTGCTCTCCACCTCCCGCTCCGCCATCATCAGCGACAACTCCATACTGTCGCCGGCAATCGCCTCGCACATGTACGAGCGCGACAGCAAGGGGCGCCAGATCGGCATTGGCGAGGTCCTGCGCCTGGGCAAGAACGACTTCACACGCCAATGCGGCGGATCCGACAACAAGCTCCGCTTCCATTGCATCGGCGACCCGGCCATGCCGGCCCTGCTCCCGTCACTGTCCGTGGATGTGGAGACCGTGGACGCATTCGACCCCGACACCCTCCACGACCCCGACTTCCCCGTCTTCAAGGGGGGCGGCTCGATTCGCTTCACCGGTATTGTCAAGCGCGGCAACAACCTGGCCCGCGACTTCAACGGCACCATGTACCTGACCCTCTACGACGCCGAGCGCACAGAGATGACACACGACCCGGAGATGACCGACAGCCTGCAGGTGGCCTATAACGACCGCACCAACCGCCTCTTCGACGGTCGTGTGCGCGTGACCAACGGTCGCTGGGAGGCCACTGTGCCCCTCAGCACCGACATCGAGAACAACTTCTCGCCCGCGCTGCTAACCTGTTATGCCTATTCCGACAATGGCACCGAGGCCCACGGCAAGTGCGACAAGTTCTACCTCTACGGCATGGAGGAGAACATCAACGACCACGACGGGCCGGAAATCACCGGCCTGGGTCTGAACGGCTACAATTTCAAGCCCGGCGCCCACACCGGCGCCAACCCCGTGTTCTACGCCTCCTTCACCGACCCGAGCGGCATCAACCTCTCGTCGGCCGGTATCGGGCACAGCATGGAGCTGCGCATCGACGGCAAGAAATCGTACACCGACCTGACCGACTACTACCTGCCGGGCGCCGACGACCACACCTCCGGCTCCGTAGCGTATCCTCTCAGCGACCTCGAGGCCGGACGCCACACCCTCACCTTCTACGTCTGCGACAACCTCGGCAACTCCACAGAGCAGACCCTCGACTTCGCCGTGGTTGACAATGACAAGCCCAACTTCTATGAAGTGTCGCCCGACTGCAACCCGGCCCGCACCTCCGTCACCTTCACCCTGATGCACGACCGCCTGCGCGAGGCTACCGACTGCAGTGTGTCCGTCTATACCCTCTCCGGCCGCAAAGTGTGGACCGGCGAGATTTCCGGACGCATCCAGGACCTGGAATCCGGAGCCGCCGTCAGCTGGGACCTCTGCGACGAAGGCGGCACTCGCGTGCCCAGGGGCATATACCTCTACCGCGCCACCGTCACCACCGAGAAGGGCGTGTCGCAGTCCAAGACCGGCAAGCTCGCCGTCACTGAGCGATAAAGCATGAAGGCACTGGCGATAGCGGAACTCACCGACAGCGCAGGAGGGCGGAGCCGAGGCGAAATACTCGCCCTCACCGACGCCTCCGTGCTTACCGGCGGCAAGCCCCTCTTCCTGCCCGAGGAAAGCCACCGCTATGTGCTGTGCCCCTCTTTGGGCATCCTCACCTGCAACACCGGGCGCAAGATTGCGCCCCGGTTCGTGCACCGCTACTGCCAGAGCCTGACTGTCGCCGCCCTGCTTTGGGACCTTGACGAGCTTGACCGCTGCCGTACCCTCGGCTTGCCCTACACCCGCGCCTGCAGCTTCGATTTCAGCCTGCCGCGCGGCAAGACAATCCCATTCAGCGTCGAGGCCATGGAGCGCTTCAGCTTCACCTTCCGCGCCGGAGACCGTGAGCAGACATGGTCTGTAGCCGCTCAGGCCCCCGACTGGCGAGAGCGCCTTGGCGCAATGAGCCGCCTCTTCACATTCCGCACAGGCGACCTGCTTCTGCCTGCCCTCGGGCCCGGTCTGCCAGTGGCCGTCGACACCCATGTCAGCGCCCTGTGCGCCGATACTGACAACTTGGAACCATACCATATTCTCGACTTCAACATCAAATGAAAACGATACGATTCTTATTATTCACTCTGCTTGCCGGGGTGGCCTGCATGGCCGGCGCCGCCACCGTCACCTTCGCCGGCAACTCTCAGATGACAGCCGGCAAGTGGGTCAAGATAGGCACCCCCCGCAACGGCGTCTACGAGATTTCTTACTCGCGCCTGCGCCAGATGGGCTTCTCCGACCCCGCCAAGGTAAAAGTATGGGGCGAGGGTGGCGTCATGTACGACCGCAACTTCATCAACCCCAACACCCAGAGCCGCCTCATCCCCGACTCCATGCCGCAGGTCGCCTGCTGGCACCACGGCGACAAGCTCTACTTCTACGGTCGTGGCCCGGAGAACATCACCTGGGAAAAAGACGACAGCTTCGATGCCGGTGGCCTCTTCTGCAACTCCGGGCTCAACATCTACACCTCGCAGGGCATATACTTCCTGACTGATCAGGGCGCCGACATGCCTGTCACGGCCCTCGGCTGCCAGGGCACCGTCAGCGGCACGCCCCTGGACCGCGGCTACGGATACTACTATCACGAGAAGGACGTCACGCAGGGCGACAGTCACAGCGGACAGACTTTCTGGGGCGAGGACTTCGCCTCTGATGACAAGTTGCGCCAGAGTTTCCCCTATTCCGCCCCGGGTGTAATCGACACCCTGCCGGGCGCCGTAAACATCCGATTCAACGGTCGCAGCTGGGGCGCCTCCCGGCTGTACATGACTCTTGACGGGGACCAGTACGCCAGCGCCTACATAGAGCCCCGTCCCGACCAGTACACCTACGTCATGGAGAACTCCGTCAAGCGCTTCTCCACCCCGGGTCTCAAGGCCACCGGCAGCCTCGAGCTCTTCTGGAGCCAGATCTCGCTGTGGCAGGCCCAGGCATACCTCGACTACTTCCTCTTCACCTATCCCCGCCGCCTGGAATTCCAGGACGGCGAGAAACAGTTCGCCGTCCTGGCCCCGGTCAACGAGGCTTCCTCCATTTCCCTGCCCAGGGATCCCGGCCTGGCTGTATGGGACGTCTCCGACTACCAGTTCCCGCGCTACCTGGAACCCGACGCCGCCACCGGCGTCGCCATGCTTCCACAGGGTTCGCGCCAGCTCGTATTCTTCCGCACCTCAGAGACCCAGCTCGAGCCCAGAGTAATCGGTGACGTCTCCACCGAGGATTTCCGCGCCCGCCTGCTGAACGAGAACCCCGAGTATATCATCCTTACCACCGAAGAGTTCAGGCCCCATGCCGAAAAACTCGCCGATTTCCACCGCTCCGCCGACGGCCTGTCCATCTCCGTGGTCACCAACGAGGAGTGCTACAACAGCTTCTCGGCGGGCCGGCCCGACCCGATGGCTTACCGCGCAATGCTCCGTATGGCTTACGACAAGGGGGGCAACCGCCTGCGCGGCGTCCTGCTCTACGGCCCGCAGCGGAGCGACATCCGCGGCCTCAACAGCCCCGAAGCCCCCGATGCCCTCATCGTATACCAGAATCCCTCGGCCGACCGCGTAGCCACATCCATAGCCCTGACCGACATTTACGGTATCTTCAGCGACTGCCTCAAGAATTACGTAGAGACAGAGCAGATGAGCATCGCCGTCGCCACCATGCCCGTCGTCAGCGCCAGCGAGGCCGACCGCTACTATGATAAGGTGGTGCGCTACAGCTACGACGACTCCCGCGCCTACTGGCTCGAGCGTGCCCTCTTCACCGCCGACGACAAGGACTCCAACTCCCACCTGGAGCAGTCGAACATACTCGCTGGCGAGCTGCAGACGCATTCCGGCAACAACCTCACCCTGGACAAGGTGCACTTGGGCGAGTACGGCTATCCGGGTGTCAAGCAGCCCCTGTTCGACGCTTTCAACGAGGGTGTGTCGCTGGCCGAGTACATAGGCCACGGCTCGCTTGTGCAGCTCGGCCACGACGCGGCTATCCTCAACCCCTCCGATATCGGCAGCTTCCGCAACAGGCGTCTGCCGGTCATGACAATCGCCTCGTGCGAGACGGCCCTCTACGAAATCGGCCAGCGCGGCCTGGCCGACCACCTCGTGCTCTCCACCGACAACGGCCTGGTTGGCAGCCTCGGCACCGTCCGTACCGCCTTCGCCGGCGACAACCTCGCCTTCATGCGCAACTTCAACCGCATGGCCGCCAAGCTCTGTGACGCCTCCACCGGCACCCCCGAACAGCTCGGCGAGATAGTGCGCCGCACAAAGAACGAGACTACCGGCTACATGGGCAAGTATAAGTTCCACCTCATCAGCGACCCCATGCTGCGTCTGGCCAGGCCCACCATGAAAGTGGTCATGACCGCGGCCCCGGATGTTGCCGCCCCGGGCGCGGACTATACCCTGCAGGGACGCGTGGCCACCCCTTCCGGCTCCAGTTCCGCCGACTTCAGCGGCGACCTGGTGGTTAAGTGGTACGCCCCCGCCTACTCCAAGAAGGCCGACAGCAAGGTTGCCAAGGACCCAGGCAACGTCATGATGACCTACGACCATACCCTGGAGGCTGTGCAGGCCTTCAGCGTCACAGGCGGTCGCTTCAGCGTCACCGCCAAGGTGCCGACCGTCATGCGGCAGTTCATAGGCGACACTGTGCGCGTCACCGCCGTCACCTACGACGCCGACAAGTGCGTAGGCGGCAGCTGGGCAGGCCTGGTAGTCATCAGCGAAAATGGTTCCGGCTCCGTACCCCCCGACACTCAGGCCCCCGTGGTCGACGTCATGCAGGCCGAGGGAATGGCAGGCGGAGAGATGCTTCCCTCCGAGTTCATCCTCGTAGCCGAGGCCACCGACGACACCGGCATTCGAATCGACGAGAAGGCCATGGACGGCCCGCTTGCCCTCAGTCTCGACGGCCGACAGATGCCAACCGGCGTCGCCTCGCATATCCGCCTTGAGGACGGGGCCCGCAAGCTCCTGCTCCGTTACCCGCTGAACGGACTGAGCGCCGGGCGCCATTCCCTGATGCTCACCCTCACTGACTATGTCGGCAACGTCACCCGCCGCGAGTTCTCCTTCGAGGTCGGTTCGTCGGAGGCCATCGCGGCTCCGCTGCTGTCCGAGGGCGCCTGCCGCGACCAGGCCACATTCACCCTCCCCGCCGAGGTGCAGTCGGCAGTGTCATCCGTCCCCGAGCTCGTCATAACCGACGCCCGTGGCCGCATCGTCGTCACACAGGCCTGGAAGCCCGGCGCCGACGGCCATGTGTGGGCTCTTAAAGACGACAATGGCAACGTCGTGGCCCCCGGCCTCTACAAGGCATACGTCCGCTTCGTCAACGCCAAGGGCCGCAGTGCCGTCACCCGTGGCGCTTACGTGCCCGTGCTCACACGCCGCTAACCCATCTTCTTTAACGCATACCATGACTCGCAGGGCAATAATTCAGTGTCCTGCGAGTTATTTTTATAGAAAGGCCAATACCTTTCCCGTACTTTAAGATGAAGAAACTAATCACGTGCCTGCTGCTCGTGCTTGTCGCGGCGCCCCTGGCGCTGGCGCAGGGCGGCAGCAACGACATCAAGGAAAACGACTTCAACCCGGTCAACACCGGTGTGACCACGCTCGGCATCGCCCCCGACGCGCGCTCCACCGGCATGGGATACCTCGGCGCCGCCACCGACCCCGACGTCAACTCCCAGTACTGGAACCCGTCGAAATACGCATTCGGATACTCCCAGGGCGGCATGGCGCTCAGCTATACCCCCTGGCTGCGCAAGATCGTCAACGACATCTTTCTGGCCGAGCTCGCCGGCTACTGGAAGCCCGGCAGCGGCGACAACCAGGCAATATCCGCCTCCTTCCGCTACTTCTCGCTCGGCGAGGTGACCTTTGGCGGCAACCAGACAGGCGGCGGAGCCGTGCAGACCATCAACCCATACGAGATGGCATTCGACCTCGGCTACTCACGCAAGCTCTCCGAGCACTTCTCCATGGGCGTCGTGCTCCGCTACATCCTCTCCGACCTCTCGTGGACCGACACCTACACCTCCGAGTCCAACTCGGCCGCCTCGGCCTTCTCGGCCGACATCTCCGGCTACTACGTATCCTATCCCATGATAGGACGCAACGAATGCCAGTTCGCCTGGGGCTTCAACCTCTCCAACATAGGCACCAAGGTGAGCTATGACCATGGCGCCAACAACGCCTTCCTGCCCACCAACCTGCGCCTGGGCGCCAACTTCATGTTCCCCCTGGCCGACTACCACACCCTCGCCTTCGGCGTGGACGCCAACAAGCTCCTGGTGTCCACCAAGCCCCGCTCCAAGGACTACGACACCTCCACCCCGGAAGGCCAGCTGGAGTATGAGGAGGCAGTGCAGAAATGGAACGATCAGAGCCCCATCGCCGGCATCTTCAAGAGCTTCTCCGACGCCCCCGGCGGCTTCAAGGAGGAGCTGCAGGAGATTACCTGGAGCCTGGGTGCCGAGTACGCCTACAACCAGCAGTTCTTCGCCCGCATGGGCTACTACTACGAGAACGCCAACAAGGGCGGCCGCTCCTACTTCGGCTTCGGCGCGGGCTTTTCGCTCAACGTAGTCCGCCTCGACGCCTCCTACCTGCTGGCCACCTCGCAGAATTCGCCGCTCGACCAGACCCTGCGCTTCACCCTCAGCTTCGACCTCGACGGCCTCCGTGACCTGCTCGGCAAGCGTCGCAGGTAGCCGAGAGCCGCCCATTCCGGGCTGTATGTTTTCCTTTGCAATTGGCGCCTGCTTCATCGCGGCGCATCCAAATCAAACTCAATGCTCCCAATACGCACAGGATTAGGCATCGACGTACACCGTTTCAAGCCGGGGCGCAAGCTCCGGCTTTGCGGCGTTGACATACCGTCGCCCGTCGGCCTGCTCGGCCACAGTGACGCCGACGTGGCCCTCCATGCCCTCTGCGACGCCCTGCTCGGCGCCGCCGGTCTTCGCGACATAGGATACTACTTCCCCGATACAGACCCCGAACTCGAAGGCATCGACTCCCGGCGCCTCCTGGAACGCGTCGTCGCCCTGCTCGCCGATGCCGGCTGGCAGGCCACCAACGTCGATATCACAATCTGCGCCCAGGCACCGAAGCTGATGCCGCACATCGACGCCATGCGCCAGAGCGTCGCCGAGATTGTCGGCATCGACGTCGACGCCGTCGCCGTCAAGGCCACCACCACCGAGCATCTCGGATTTACCGGCCGCAAGGAGGGAATCGCCGCCTTCGCCAACGTCCTCATCCAGCCTCGGTGAGCCACGCGGCTCACCCGTCCCCCCCGGCTGTAGGAACGCACGGCCAGTGCGTCCGCAAGACTCGACAATTTCCCTTAATTCCGACATTTTCTTTAGCATTTGGCGCCAGCCTCAGCGCGCCGCATACGTCAAAAAAATGAGAAGCAAAGAAGAACTCCAGGGCGTGACCCTGCTCGGAAACCAGAACGTCAAATACCCCACCGACTACGATCCCCGACTGCTCGAGACTTTCGTCAACAAGCACCCGGACCGCGACTACCTCGTGTGCCTCGACTGCCCCGAGTTCACAACCCTCTGCCCCAAGACCGGGCAGCCCGACTTCGGCCACCTATATATCAGCTACATCCCCGGTGAGCGCATGGTCGAGAGCAAGAGCCTCAAGCTATACCTCTTCTCCTTCCGCAACCACGGCGACTTCCACGAGGACTGCGTCAACATCATTCTGCGTGACCTTTGGGAACTCATGCAGCCCCGCTATCTCGAGGTGCGAGGCCGCTTCATGCCACGCGGCGGCATTAGCATCAACCCTTTCGCCAGCCGCGCCGACCAGGCCCACCAGGATCTCTGCCGGCAGCGAATGCTCGCCAACTTCCCCGAATAACCCATTCCCAATCCATGGCCCAGAAAAAAGACATCCTCATAGTGCTCAGTGGCGGCATCGATTCCGTGACGCTGCTTAATGACTACGCCCGGCGCGCCGCCCTGGCCGTCAGCTTCGACTACGGCTCCAATCACAATGCCCGCGAGATTGCCTGTGCCGCCGAGCAGTGCCGCCGCCTCGGCATCGAGCACATCGTCATACCCCTCGACTTCATGCACCGCTACTTCCGCTCCAGCCTGCTCAGCGGCGCCGACGCCATCCCCACCGGCGACTACGACTCCGACAACATGGCCAGCACAGTCGTCCCATTCCGCAACGGCATAATGATTTCCGTGGCCGTAGGGCTGGCCGAGAGCCGGGGCCTGGAGCACGTCATGATCGCCAACCACGGCGGAGACCACCACATATACCCCGACTGCCGTCCCTCCTTCATCGCCGCCATGGACCGCGCTGCCCAGGTCGGCACATACCCCGGCATACGCGTCGAGGGCCCGTACACCTACCTCACCAAGGCGCAGATCATAGAACGCGGAGCACGCCTCGGCGTCGACTACTCAGCCACCTATTCCTGCTACAAGGGCGGCGCGGAGCACTGCGGCGTGTGCGGCACCTGCCGCGAGCGTCGCGAGGCATTTCGCCTGGCCTGCGTGCCTGATCCCACAAAATACCTGGAGGACTGACCCATGTACTATGTGAAGAAAAGAATCGAAGTGTCGGCGGCCCACCGCCTCCGGCTCGACTATCCCAGCAAGTGCACCGTGCTACACGGCCACAACTGGGTCATCACCGTGGAGTGCCGAGCCGAGCAGCTCAACGCCTGCGGCATGGTCGTAGACTTTACCCAGGTCAAGAAACTCATTCTCGACACCATGGACCACCGCGTCCTCAACGACGTCTTCCCTTTCAATCCCACGGCCGAGAACATAGCCCGCTGGGTCGTGGAGCACGTCCCCCACTGCTACCGCTGCGAAGTCCGGGAGAGCGAAGGCAACACCGCCGCCTACGAGCTCGACTGACCCGCAAATCGTAGGGCCGCACCCTGGTGCAGCCGTGAAACCAGCCCTTGGCCAGTACATTTACTCTGCATTTGGCGCCCGCTTCAGCGCGGCGCCCGGTCTTCAAAAGTGAAAGTAAACGAAATCTTCCATTCTCTCCAGGGCGAAGGGCGCCATGCCGGGCAGCCCTCCGTCTTCGTGCGCCTGAGCGGCTGCAACCTCCGCTGCCCCTTCTGCGACACCGACCATTCCGCCCATACCGACATGACCCCGGCCGAAATCGCCGCCGAGGTCAACCGCTACCCGGCGCGCTGGATTATCCTCACCGGCGGCGAACCGAGCCTCCAGGCCGACGCCGCATTCGTCGACCACCTCCACGCCGCCACCGGCAAGCTCGTGGCCATCGAGACCAACGGCACCCGTCTGCTGCCCCCTAACCTCGACTGGGTGACCCTCTCGCCCAAGACCGGTATCTGCAGCAAGCCCGATCTGCCTGTCGTAATCCATCACGCCGACGAGATTAAGGTCGTGGATCTCGGTCAGCCACTCGACCCCTATTTCACCCTCCCTTGCCGCTCCGAGCATACATTGATGTACCTCCAGCCCTGCTTCGACCCGGACCCGGCTGTCACCTCCTCCAACCTCTGCCGCACCGTCTCGCGTGTCCTCGCCGACCCGCGCTGGACCCTCTCCGCCCAACTCCACCGCTTCCTCCACATCCCGTGAACAGGCTGCTCCCCTGGCCTCGGCCGTTTTGCCGCAGCCAATGTACGCTTTCAGAGGCTCGGCCTTGTTGTAGGTGCCGGGCGTCATTCGGAATGACATCTCGTAGACCTTCGAGGCGTCCAGCTGGATGTCGGGCGAGATTAGCCGGTTCTCGGCAGCGTTTCATCAATATAAGTTAAAATGGGGACTTGGGGTTATTGTGGTCGGTAGAAGAGGGTGAGGGGACGGAATGTGACGGTGAAGGGGGCGGCGCCGGAGCGTCCGGCAGAGCTATGGACGTAGTGGTAGGCTCCCTGGGTGTCGAAGCTGCGGACGTCGAGCTTTCGGGTCTCGAAGGGGGGAATGGAGCAAGGAATGGTGAGGATGCGGGCGTGTATCTGGCGTCCGTCGGGATTCAGGTAGGTGATCTCGACGCTCAGGCCGGTGAGTGTCAGGCGGTTGCGGTTGGTGAGAAGGAATGTCTCCTTGGTGCCGGACGAGGGCTTGTCGAAGCCGGAGAAGCGCACGGAGTCGAGATGCAGGCACAGGGTGTCGTTGTTGGCGGCGGTTAGGCGTATGGAACCGCGCTGCCATGCAGGGACAGACCTATAGGAAGCGACTTTCTGAGTCTTGCGCGGACGGTCGGACACGGGACGCCGGGCGGCTCCCGTCGTGGCGGTCAGCAGCAGTGCGAGGGCGAGCAGTGAAGGTGGCAGAGTGCGCATGGGTCAGAAGTAGCGTGGGGTGAGGCGGTCGGAGCCGTTGAGGTCGTAGCCGGGATAGATGCGCACCATGCCGTGCACGGTCGGACGCGTGGCCGGGCTGATGGTCAGGCGGACCATTTTCCAGAATCCTGGCAGCAGGCTGAGGGGCGAAAAGCTGAATCTGACGGTCTTGTCGCCGGGAGCGGCCACGAGCGCGTTCCCCTGCTGTGTCAGTTCCATGCGGACATCACGCAGTCGTAGGCGGTTGTGGCTGTCGCGGCTGCGCGGCAGGCTTACTACGTAGGTCCTGCGGTCGGGCATGGGCTGCAGTGTGCCGATGCGCTGCCCTGCGGATAGCTGTCCGTCGGTGGCGGCTACCACGGTGAGGGTGTAGCGGGTCATGTCGGCATGAGAGTCGCGCCGTACCGACAGGTAGACGTTGTCGGCCGGGAGGAGCCATATGCCCTCGATGTTGTCGAGAGCGGCGGTGTCGCACCACTGCCGGGCCATGCTCATGGCATCGGTCCGTGTGTCGGCGGGGGAGTCGGGCCCGTTTTCGGACCTGGCGCCTGCGGAGCAGAGCATCAGAAGCAGCGACAGGAGCAGTGTCTTGAGTGTCGCCGTCGTCGTCATGGTCAGATCACGTAGCCGGGTTTGTCTGCCTTGCCGAGCAGCCAGTCGTAGAGGCGGATCATGCGGCCGGCGATGACGTCGGCCGCATACTCGTGCATGATGAGGCGGCGTCCGTTGGCACCCTTCTTGTCGATGAGCGCCGGGTCCATCATCATGGCGGCGGAGATGAACGACTCCATGGACTGCTGGTCGTTGGGGCACCACCAGCCGCAGTCCATGGCGGGCACGTCTTCCCATTCGGGAGAGTGTATGCAGATGGCCGGGGTCTCGCACAGCAGGGTGTGCGACAGGGCCGTGCCCATGTAGAGGTGATGGGTGGGTATGACGGTGGCGCAGCATGAGGCAAGCAGCGAGAAGTTGTCGAAGTCGTCGGTATGGTCCACTACCTTGACGTTGCGGAGTCCCCGCTCGCGGATGAGCTCCCTGGCGAACTCGGTGGAACGGACATATCCGAAGTCGAGTAGCAACAGTTCGCTGTCGTCTTCGGCCACGGCGGTGAAGGCGTCGATGACTTTCCTGACGGGGTTGCCCTCTATGTCGACTATGATGAGGGCTATGCGCTTGCGACTCGGATTCTCGGCAGTCCAGCGGCGTCCTCGTGCTATGGCCTGGTCGAGGAATGAGGGGACGCGGCTGGGCCATGGTATGACGGCGATGGGTGCCTTGATGCCCATGCAGCGCAGGCCGTCTGCCTCTTCCTGGTTGATGGCACGCAGGCACGAGGCCTGCTCGAAGTCTTTGCGCATGAACACTCCACGGTATATGCGGCGTGCTATGCCGCTGCGGGGGGCGGGTTTGTAGTCTCTGAGCAGGCAGTAGGGTGTGATGAGGTAGGGGCGGTGGAGGCGGCGGGCGGTGGCGCAGGTCATGTGGTTGAGGTGCGTGCCCAGGCCGTGGGTGTGGTATATGTCGAACTCGTGCTCGTTGAGGTATGCGCACATGTTGCGCGAGAAGCAGAAGGACGTGCGGTAGTCGTGGCGTACGGTGCGAACCCAATCCCGGGCGTCGCCTCGCCGGGCCGGCTCGGGAAGCTCGGTCTGGTCTGTGACCAGCAGGTTGACGTCCTGGCCAAGCCGGTACATGCTGTGCGCAAGCTCGAAGGTGGGCAGGTAGTTGAGGGAATCGCCGGTTTCGGACCAGCCCAAAGTAAGGAGAATTTTACTCATAACACCAAATTGGTATAAACCAATGCAAAGATAAGTAAAATTTCCCAAACCTGCAAATTCCGCAGGAATGACCACCTTCTGCTTCTTTGGGGTAATGGTGCTGCCATGAGGTATAAGGAGATGCCGGAGTTTCAAATCGGCTGCGTTTGCTACTATCGTGTCATATGCTTTATGGGCGAATCGTAGGGATGCACCCTGGTGCATCCGCTGATAATCAATAAAGCAGAGCGGATGCACCAGGGTGCATCCCTACAACCTGACCAATATTTTAGAAAGAAAGAAGGCGCTCCTCGTAGGAAGCGCCTCCTTGCTAAGAGGTTTGCCTATGTGATCAGTGTGTCGGGGTGGGTTACCACCTGAGCTCGCTGAGGTCGATGGCTGCGTTGTAGTCGGATTCCACGCGCGGGAGCATGAATACCCAGTGGTTGGCCTGTTCGGGGGCTACGTCGATGGCGTAGGGAGCGGGGCAGTTGCCGGAGTTCGTGTCGCCGGAAACCCATGCACGACGGGTGTTGCGCCAGTTCCAGCGCTTGAAGTCGAAGAAGGTGGTGCCTTCGCCCCAGAGCTCGATGCGGCGCTGCAGACGGATTTCGTTGAGCAGTTCTTCGCCGGTCTTGGTGATGGGAGCGGAGTCGGGTATACGCATCTGGGTGAGCTTGCTGATGAGCTGCTGTGCATCGCCGATATGGCCCAGGTGGTAGGCTGCTTCAGCCTGTGTCAGCAGCATCTCGGTGGAACGCATGAAGGGGTACTGGCAGAGCTGGTCGCTGCCGCCCATTGCGTAGAACTTGACCTGGCCGCCGTAGACGTATGTCGGCTGGGTGCCACGTCCGCCTATGTCGGTATAGGCCACGGCGACTTCCATGCCGTTGGTGGTGGTGGGTGTGGCGGCCTCGCAGAAGACGGCTATCTTCAGGTAGTTCGTGAGGGCGATATTTTCGCGCTTGAAGAACATGGTTGTGGGGTCGATGTACTTTTCGTTGTACCAGTCCTTCAGTCTTGCACCTACCTGGTCGGGCATGATGAAGCGTGTGCGACGGATGTCCTTGGCGTCGAGCTGGTTGTAGAGGTCTACGTTGATGTTGCCCGAACCCATCTGCCAGTAGTTGGGGTAGTTGCCGTTGCAGGCGTTGTATGCGGCCCATGCACCGTTGATGTGGCGGTCATCCGGGTTGATGGAGCATGTCCAGAGGTAGTCGTCGGTGGCCTCCATGAAGCCGTTGCACCACTCGTCGTTGGTCATGATTTCATGGCCTTTCTGTGCCTCGGCGGCGTACTGCTCGGCGGTGGCCCAGTCTTCCTTGAGGAGCGCTGCACGTGCGAGCACGCCGCAGGCAACCTCGTAGGTGGGAGCGGACCAGTCGGGACGCTCCTTGTAGGTATCCTCTGCCTGGAAGAGGGCGGCAGCGTCTTTGCAGTCGGTATAGATCTGGTCGAGTACCTGGTTCATGGTTACCAGGGGCAGGTCATCGGTGCCCTGCTGCAGACGCAGCACGATGCACTTGCGTTCGCCGTTGTTGCTGTCCGACCAGCGGGGGGCGAAGAGCTGGAGCAGACGGGTATAGGCGTGGGCACGGAATGCGAGGGCCTCGGCCTTGATCTGGTTGCGTTGGCCGGCGATGGTCTCTTCGGCATCGTCGATCTTATCGAGTACGGCGTTGGCCTGGCGGATGAGGGTGTAGTAGAAGCCCCATGCCTTGGAGTTGCTGTACCAGTTGTTGTTGGCCACGAGCTCCATGCGCACTACCTGTCCGGTCTGGAACATGGCGAAGTGGTTCTGGTAGGTGTCCGAGCTGTAGCAGTCACCGAAGTAGGACATGAAGTATCCTTCGCCGCAGGAGCCGCAGGGATAGCCGCCCTGGTAGACACCGCCGGTTGACTGGTCCACTTGGAACATGTTGAGGAAGAAGCCCATGCCGTTGATGGCCTTGGCGAGGTTCTCGGTTGTTGCGCCTACCTGTGCGTCGGTCACGTTGCTCAGGGGCTCGGTGTCGAGATAGTCGGAGGCACATGACGCCATCGAGCCGGCCAGGAGCAAGCCCAGGGCGCCATTGATTATGATGTTTCTTTTCATCTTTTTTTAGTTGAGGTATTAGAACTTGGCGTTGATCTGGAAGGAGAAGACGCGGGCGGTCATGAAGGAGAGAGACTGGCTGCCGGACCAGCTTGCCTGGGGGTTCATGCCCTTGCGGGCAGTGACGGTGAAGAGGTTGTCAACGGACATGCCCAGGGAGAGGTTGGTCATCTGCAGGGCCTTTACCCACTTCTGCGGCAGGGAGTAGCTGACGTTGAGGTTCTTGAACACCAGGTAGTCGGAGGAGGTCAGCCAACGGTCGCAGCCGCCGTTGTTGTCGCCCTGCTGTGCAAAGTTGAAGACGGGGGTGCCGTTGGGGTCGATGCGGTTGGGGCTGTCTGCGGTCATGCCTTCGGGAGCGTGTGTCCAGGCCTTGAGCACGTCCTTGTGGAAGGAGGTGGTGAGCTGGTTGGGCATGGAGCTGCTCATGAGTTCGGCGTAGTTGCTGTCGTAGGTCTTGCCGCCGAGGCTGTAGGTGAAGAGCATGCCGAGGTTGATGCCTTTCCAGGAGAAGGTGGTGCCGAAGCTGCCGTATACGGTGGGGATTGCGGTGCCGCGCCAGTCACGCGAGGCGTTGCTGGTGTTGGTCACGTAGTACTTGCCGTTGATTTCGCGGAGCTGGCCGTTTTCGCGGGCCTGCTGCAGCTTGGTCTCGAAGTTGGCCTGTCCGTTCTCGACGCTGGTGAACTCGTAAGCGTTGGGGTCGAGTTCGTAGAGAGCATGGCCGTCCAGCTGGTCAACGCCTGCGTAGTGGTAGGTGTACCACTCGTAGAGGGAGTGGCCTTCTGCGATGCGCTGGCTGCCGTTCTCGATGTCGCGGCCGAAGGGAAGCTTCTTGATGCAGTTGTCGATGAAGGATGCGTCAACGGAGAAGTTCCATGTGAAGTCCTGGTTGCGGAGAATGTCAACGTTGAACTGGAGCTCCCAGCCGTTGTTGGCCATGGTGCCGATGTTGGTGGCTACGGAGGGGTTGAGCCATGAGGTGTTGGAACCGGCGCTGCGGGGCTTGGCCACGGAGAATATCAGGTCGGTGGAGCGCTTGTCGAAGTAGCCGATGGTGAAGCCGAAGCGGTCGTCGAACAGGCTGCCTTCGAGGGCGATGTCGAAGCTCTTTGTGGTCTCCCAGCTGAGTTCCTGGCTTGCATAGTTGGAGGGCATCACAAGTGGTGCGTTGAAGTAGCTGCCCAGGGTGTAGCGGGTATAGTAGCCGTACAGGCCGGCGGACTTGTCGTTACCCACGGTGCCGTATGCTGCGCGGAGCTTGAGGAAGTTTACCCAGGGAAGCTCGTTCATGAACTTCTCTTTGGTGATGATCCAGCTGCCGCCTAAGGACCAGAAGTTGCCCCAGCGGTTGTCCTTGGCGAAGCGGGAGCTGCCGTCGCGGCGGAAGCTGACCTCTCCGAAGTATTTCTGTGCGTAGTCGTAGCGTGCGCGTCCGTAGTAGGACTCGCTCTTGTACTGCTCGGCGCCACCGCTCATGGAGGACATGTCTACGAAGTTGGACCAGAAGTAGATGCCGTCGAAGCTCTGGTCCTGCTTGGAGCCGCCGAAGTACTCGGAGTAGGTCTCGTAGTTCTCGTGGCCAAGGATGGCGTCGATGTGGTGCAGGCCATAGTTCTTGGACCAGTTGATGTTCTGCATGAAGGTGGAGAAGCGGCTGTCGCTTGACTGCTGGGTCAGGATACCGTTCATGTTCACACCGTTGCCGGTGATGTTGTTGGTGTAGTCGTGTATCTGGGTCTGGCTACGGTTGATGTTGCCGCGCACGGTTGCCTCGAAGCCGTAGGGAAGCACGGCGGTGGCGTATGCGGTGGCGTTGACTGCGTAGTAGCGGAACTCCTGGTAGTTGAGGCGCAGGTACTGGGCGATGTTGTTGCCGCCGAGGTAATTGGCGTTGTTCCACATGGGGGAGCCGTCGACGTTGGTCAGGAGCTCGCCGGTCTCCTCGTTGTGCGCGTAGTACGGGAAGATGGGGCTGTAACGGTCGGTGAAGAACGGGTTGGAGGTGTTGCTGGTGCCTGCCTGGTCGTTCTGGTTGCCTTTCTGGATTACTCCGGCGAGGTTGACGCCAACCTTGAGGTACTTGGTGGCTGTGAGGTTGGAGTTGATACGGCCGTTGTAGCGCTCGAAGTCGGTCTGGAGCAGGAAGCCCTTCTCCTTGAGGTAGCCGACGGAGGCGAAGGTGTTGAAGCTGTCGGTGGCGCCGGTGGCGTTGAGGGTGTACTCCTGACGGTGGCCGCTGCGGGAGACGGCGTCCCACCAGTCAAGGTCGTTGTACTGGGGCAGGACGGAGCGGGTGAGCTTACCGTTGAGGTCGAAGACGGTGGACTTGTCTCCGCCGTACACGTTCATGGGGATGTTCTGGCTGGAGATGATGCTTTCCTGGAGATACTGGGAGATGTAGTCGGGTGTCCATCCGGAGGTGGAGAGGAGCTGGTTGAAGATACCTGTGTAGGTCTGTTCCATCCACTGGTCGGTGCCGAGGGTCTCGTAGCGGGGCAGGCCGCGCTGGTACATGCCCTGGCTGATGCTGAGGTTGACGTCGACCTTGCCGACTTTCTTGGCGCGCTTGGTGGTGATGAGCACTACGCCATTGGAACCCTTGTTGCCGTAAAGGGCGCAGGATGCGGCGTCCTTGAGCACGGACATGGACTCGATGTCCTGGGGGTTGAGGTCGTTGATGCCGGTGTCGTAAGGCACGCCGTCAACTACGTAGAGAGGATCGTTGTTGCCCGTCACGGAGCTGAAGCCGCGGATACGGATCTGGGGTTCGGAACCGGGCTGGCCGACTGTGTTGTTGACCTGTACGCCGGGGGCGTTGCCCTCGAGGGCGGCGGTGACGTTGCTGATGGGTCGGTCCTCGATTTCCTTGGCGCCGACAACGGCAACGGAACCTGTCAGGGACTCCTTGTTGGCCGTACCGTAGGCAACGACTACCACGTCTTCGAGGTCAGTGGCCGAGGAGGCGAGGTAGACGGTCATGCCGGGGGTGATGTTGACGGTCTGCGGGGTGTAGCCCACATACGAAACTTTCACCTTGGTGACGGATGCGGGGACGGTGAGCTTGAACTTGCCGTCGATGTCGCACGATGTGCCCTGGCCGCCGCCAATGGGCATCACGGTGGCTCCCATCAGCGGCTCGTTGTTGGCCGCGTCAAGGACTGTGCCTGTGACAGTCTTTGTCTGTGCAGACAAGGACCAGCTGCAGGCCAGAACCGCCATCAGAATTAGAAACAGTTTTCTCATACTTGTTTTTTTAGATAATGAATGTTTTTTCGTTTTCAGGGTTTTCAAGGTGTTTCCCGGGAACCTGGGCCCCCGGCTGCGGCCTGTGCGGGAACAGTCCCGGACGCATCGTGCCGCACGCCACCGATGGCGCACGCCGGATGCTCGACGAGGGGACTGGCCGGATGCTGCAAGGCCGCTGTAATGTCATGTTAGTTTCGCCGTTGTAGTTTTAGTCAAAAAAGTTGCACTTGCAAATTTACTACAATTTTTTTTATCTTTCACACTACGGTGCAATTTTTAACATTTCAGGCGTATGCGGAAGATGTGTGGCGACGTCGTCGGCAGAGGCTTCGTCGATATGGTCGTGTGCAGGATGTTTGTGGTTCAGGTCGCGCGTGATGGCTATGAGTCAGCAAGTTAGTGTCGAACTCATGTCTGTCGAGCCTGTGCCGCTTGTGGCCGGCGTTTTTCTTCCTGATGCTGAAAGATGGGCAAAAACTGCGGAGAAATTGCCACGGGGATTTTATAAATATTTAGATTGGGGCATTATTTAGGTTAATGAAAAATAAAAATTAACATTTAGCATAGGTCGGAGTGGGGGCGGAGGTGCAGGAGTGGCAGGGACTTGAAAGCTCGGGAGACTGGGAACCTTTGTCGCCGCCGCAGTGTTAATCAAGAGAAAGCATGTGTAGGCATGCTGAATTTTTTTCGCTGACTGTTATGCGCCCTGTCTCATGAGTGATCCCAAGATACTACCTGTCAACCCCGGTTCCATCGACCGCCTTCCGCCGTTCACGCGCCGCATGGAGGCTTCGGTCTCCATCGCGCCCCTTTCCGGCAGTCTGGCTCGGATGTTCGGCGCCGTCGGGGCCTGCTGCCTGCGCGGTTCCTATTCGCGTCTGCTGCTGCGCATTGTGGCGGCAGTGTTCATCATAGGCGGCGCGGTGATGCAGATGCGGGGGGAGCTGGACATCTTCGGGCTGGAGCGGCACACATATATATATGGTGTGGCGGCGCTCGTGCTGGGCGCGATGATGTGCCTGGGGCTGATGGGGCGCTACGCGGCTCTCGTGCTGACGGTGCTGGCGGTTATGTCGCTGATGGGCTACGCGGCGGCTCATGGCGGGGTGGCTGACTTCTCTGCTCCTAACCAGCTGTCGCTCGTGTCCGGGGCGCTGACGGCCATGGTGGCCGTGCTCGGTCCCGGGCGCCTGACGCTGTCAAGGCTGCTTTTCGGCAGGCGACGCAGGTAGCCCGGCAATAAAAGACGACGGGAAGCGTTTACTGGTTGGCTGATGTAGGCTGGCTGACTGACAATAATACACGCTTCCCAATCTGATGAACGACATTTTCTGCTCCGCGGCGCAGTTTGTTCAATACGTAGATTCGACTTTGCTGTTAGGCCTGAATGGCCTGCACAACCCGGTGCTGGACACGGTGATGCGCACGGTGAGCTGTCGGACCGTGTGGATTCCTCTGTACTTGCTTCTGTTCGCGCTGGTATGGCGCCGATACGGGCTGAAGGGGGCGGTTCTGTGCCTGCTGACGACGTTGCTGGCGGTAACGCTTGCCGACCAGCTGTGCGGCTCGTGGCTTCGCTCGGCGGTGGGGCGCCTTCGGTCTTCGAATCCTGACAATCCTCTGAGCGAGTGGGTGCACTTGGTCAACAATTACCGGGGAGGAAAGTACGGTTTTCCGTCGTGCCACGCGGCCAACACGGCCGTGGTGGCCATCACTCTCTCGCTATGGCTGAGGCGGAGGGCGCTGATGGCGTGGCTGCTGGGCTGGTCGGCGCTGGTGTCGCTGTCGCGCATCTACCTGGGCGTGCATTACCCGGGCGATGTGCTGGCTGGCTTCGCGATAGGGGCCGGCATCGCCTACGGCCTGATGCGCCTGCTGCGCCCGGCATTGTCGGCGGCGCGGCGCACCTGGCCACGCCTGTCTCTGCCTGAACTGGCATAAGACAATTTTTAGGCTCTGTTCCTTAAAAAAATATTACGCCGGGGCGGTGGATTTTCGCGGAAATTTCGCGAGTTGAAGAAGGAGCGATGCGAGCATCGTGACTGATGAGACTCGACGAAATTCACCGAAAAGCCACCGCCCCGACGTTAATATTTTTTGAGGAACAGAGCCTTACGCGCCGTTGACGCTGTTACTGTCTGTCGCCGTTCTCTTGGTCGGAGCGGAAGTCGTCGGATAGGATGATTTTCGGTTTTTGGCCCTTGCTGTGGCGGTTGACGATGTACTGGTCGTAGTAAGAGAGCAGCAATGTGGTCAGGGGCAGGGCTATTATCAGGCCGATGAAGCCGAGCAGTGATCCCCATATGGATAGCGACAGCAGGATGATGGCGGGGTTGAGGCCCATGACCTTGCCCATTATGCGGGGGGTGAGCACGAGGTCCTGGATGCACTGCACCACCACGTACACGGCCATGCACTCCCAGAATATTCCCCAGAAGGGGACGCCGGTGCTGACCGACGCCACCATGCAGAACAGGGCGGCGATGGGCAGAGAGATCAGCTGCAGGTAGGGCACCATGTTGAGCACACCGATGAACAGGCCGAAGGCCACGGCCATGGGCAGCCCGATGATCAGGAAGCCGATGCAGAATAGTATTCCCACGAGCATGGAGACCACGAACTGGCCGCGGAAGTAGCGGTTCATGGCGTTCTTGACGTCGCGGCCCACCTTGAAGACGGAGTGCCGGTGCTGGAAGGGGACGAGCTGGCGGAAGCTGAGCATCAGCCGCTCGTAGTCGAGCATGATGAAGATGACGTAGAGGATGACGATCAGCCAGCTCAGGATGCCGGCTATCAGGGCGATTCCCGACGACAGGAAGGACCACGAGGAGGCGAGGGCCTTCTTGGCCAGGGCGCTCCACTCCTCCCGCGAGAGGAGGCGGGAGATGCCGTCCCAGTCGATGTTCTCGCGCAGGAACTGGTGTATGTTCTCCGAGAGGTAGGGTATGTGGAACTGCGTGGTGGCGTATTTCTTCAGGATTTCGGCCATCTCGGTGGTCTCGGAGATGAGGTACGGGATGAAGATGAGGCAGAAGGCCGCAGCAGCTGCTGAGGCCTCGAGCAGGGTGAGGACCACGGGCAGGAAGCGCTTGGAGGTGTGGAGCAGCTTCTTGTTCCAGCCCACCACCGGTTCCAGGATGTACGCGATCAGGCATGCCACCAGGAAGGGCAGCAGCACGCCCTGCAGGATGTCGAGCAGCACCAGCACCAGTGCCACGCCGCATAGCGAGAAGAATATTCGCACTACGCGGTCGAAGGTGTATGGGCGTCGGGCGGGTGTCTCCATGTCAGTAGTTGAGGGTCTATGGTTGAGATTGGTAGCTCGGGGAAGCATGCGCGTTATTCTTTGGTGCTGCCGTCGAGCTTTAGCTTGACTCGTGTCCGCGTCAGTCGGGGAGTCGGAAGACTACGGTGATGTCGGCGGTGGCGTCGACTGGTGTGCCGTTCTGTGTGGCGGGAGTCCATGCGGGCATGGCCTTGACCAGGCGGATGGCTTCGGCCTCCAGGTCGGGGTCGATCATGCGTGTCACCTTGACTGAGGTGATGGTGCCGTCGGCCTTGACAATGAACTGCATGGGCACGTCGCCCTCGATGCCATTGTCGGCGGCCGTTTTGGGATACTTGAGGTTCTCGGACAGGTACTTCTGCATGGCCTCGTCGCCGCCGGGGAAAGTCGGCTTGTCGGCTGCGTATAGCGCCATGGCGCCCACAAGCAGCATGAGTGTGAGGAGTATGCGTTTCATGGTTTTGATGATTTGATGATTTGGAGCGATTATCGGTTAAACGATTTGGACGATGATGAGGAATCGTTTAGTCGGTTGAAATCCGTATTGCTGTTTTCGTTGAAAGTGTCGAGCAGGGACAGGCAGGCGTCTTCGAGCAGGTCGAGCACGAGCTCGAAGCCTTCGGCTCCCTCGTAGTAGGGGTCTGGGACGTGGTCCCATCCGGGATGCTGGCGCAGGTAGTCGGCCATGCGGCGTATCCTGGCCTGGGCTTCGGGGGTGGGGGCGAGGTCTCGCAGGTCCGCGATGTTGGCGTCGTCCATGCCGATTACCAGGTCGAAATGGTCGAAGTCGTTCTCGCGTACTCGCCGGGCGCGGTGCGTGAGTTCGTATCCGCGTCGGCGGGCGTGGACTTTCATGCGCGGGTCGGCGCCCTGGCCGGCATGGCCGCCGTAGGTGCCGGCCGAGTCGACCTCCACCGGGATGCCGCGCTCGCGGGCCAGCGATTCCAGCACCGCCTGCGCCGCCGTGGATCGGCAGATGTTGCCCAGGCACACGAACAGCACCTTCGGCACGCGGCCGTTCACGGCCGGTTTTCCCGTTTCCTTGCCTTTCATAACCGCAAAGGTAGCACTTTTTCCGCAAACCGTGCCATGTCTATCCGAAAAAACAGCTCGTCAGCCCTCTTTCCGAAGCCTTCGGCCGGCTATTGGTCGGTTTTTGGCGGTGCGGGCGGAAAGTGTTAACTTTGCGCCGAAAAATCGAATACCATGGAGCATCCTGAGAATGACAAGATATATAAGGGACTGCAGGTCAACGGCGGCGTCACCAGCCAGCCTACCGTAAACCCGTACCGCCGCGCCCGGGTGGCGGTGCGCCAGCTCACCGCCGGCGAGTTCGTGGAGGGCATCCGCAAAGGCGATGTCAGCGTGCTCGGCCGGGCCGTGACGTTGGTGGAATCGACAGCCGACCGGCACCAGGTCCTGGCGCAGGAGGTCATCGAGAAGTGCCTGCCCTATACGGGCCACTCGCGCCGCATCGGCATCACCGGCGTGCCGGGCGCAGGCAAGTCCACGAGCATCGACGCTTTCGGCATGCACGTGCTCGGGCAGGGATACAAGCTTGCTGTCCTGGCCATCGACCCGAGCAGCGAGCGCACACGCGGTTCCATCCTCGGCGACAAGACGCGCATGGAGCGGCTGAGCCAGCAGAAGGACGCCTTCATCCGTCCTTCCCCCTCGGCAGGCTCGCTGGGCGGTGTGGCGCGCAAGACACGCGAGACGATCGTGCTCTGCGAGGCAGCCGGCTACGACACCGTCTTCGTCGAGACCGTAGGCGTGGGCCAAAGCGAGACCGCCGTGCACTCCATGGTCGACTACTTCCTGCTCATCCAGCTGGCCGGCACCGGCGACGAGCTCCAGGGCATCAAGCGGGGCATCATGGAGATGGCCGACGGCATCGTCATCAACAAGTGCGACGGCGACAACATCAAGCGCGCCGAGCTTGCCGCCGGGCAGTTCCGCTCGGCCCTGCACCTCTTCCCGCCCACGCCCTCGGGCTGGGTGCCCGAGGTCCTGACCTATTCCGGCTACTACGAGCTGGGAATCGACAAGGTGTGGGACATGATTGACCGCTATTTCGAGTTCACCCGCAAAAACGGCTACTTCGAGCGCCAGCGCAACGAGCAGGCCAAGTACTGGATGGTGGAGAGCATCAACGAGCAGCTTCGCGCCAACTTCTACCGCCGCCCCGACGTCAAGGCACTGCTGGAGCAGAAGGAGATGCGCGTGCTCAACAACGAGCAGTCCTCGTTCACCGCTGCCCACGAGGTCCTCGAATACTACTTCGCCAAGCTCCGGGTCGAGCAAATGGCCGACTGAACGATTTGAACGAGTTAAACGATTTTGTCCGTATGGTTCGGCTGTTCGCTCAAATCGTTCAGTCGTTCAAAAAAGATTAATCGTTAATCGTTAAGGGCGCAAAAAACGTTACATCGTATATCGGATTGACGTATGGGAAACAAGTTAGTGAAGATGATCGAGGAGCAGGCCCGGCGCTACGGCGACCGGGAGGCTTACCGCTTCTGCTGGCGCAAGGAGGGCGAGTGGCTGCCGACGTCGTGGGAGGAGTTCCGCGTGCAGGTGGACGTGGCCGGGCGTGCGCTGTGCGCCCTCGGCCTGGAGCCGGGCGACCGCATCGCCATATGCTCGCCCAACACCCCGCAGGTGCTCATCTCCGAGTTCGGCGCTTTCCGCAACCGCGCCGCCGCCATTCCCATATACGCCGCCTCCAGCCAGGAGCAGTTCGACTTCATCGCCGCCGACGGCCGCGTCCGCGTCATCTTCGTCGGCGACAGCGGCCAGTACCCCCTCGCCTACAACTTCTGCAAGCAGTATCCCGGGCAGGTGTTGAAGATGGTCGTCTATAAGAACATCGGCCTGGAGCTTGCCGCCGACGACCATGTCACCATCTCCTGGGACGATTTCGTGCGCCTGGGCATCCACGCCGGGCAGGAGGTGCGCCACGAGGTGGAGCGTCGCGCCATGGCCGGCGAGCCCGATGACCTGGCCACCCTCATCTACACATCCGGTACCACCGGCGAGCCAAAGGGCGTCGAGATTATCCACGCCAACTACGACGCCGCCATCGAGGCACATTTCAAGATACTCACCACCGTGACGGACCGCGACCTGAGCATGTCGTTCCTGCCCATGAGCCATATCCTGGAGAAGGCCTGGTGCTTCTACTGCCTGAGCCGCGGCGTGCGCATAGCCGTCAACTACGATCCCCGCAACATCCAGGAGACTATCCACGCCGTGCACCCCAACCTCATGTGCTGTGTGCCTCGTTTCTGGGAGAAAGTCTACGTGGCCGTGCGGTCGAAGATGTCGTCGATGGGCCGCCTGCAGCGGGCCTTGGTGGGGCGGGCCATCCGCATCGGCTAACGCCGCAACCTCCACTACAGGCGCCTGGGGCTGAAGGTGCCGCGCCTGCTCGAGGCCCGCTACCGCTTTTGGGACCGCCGCCTCTTCGCCAAGGTCAAGCACGGCATCGGCATCCCCGACCCGAACATGTTCCCTACGGCCGGTGCGCCCCTTTCCGACCGCATATGCGAGTTTTTCCTTTCCATCGGCGTCGACATCAAGGTAGGTTACGGGTTGAGCGAGACCACCGCCACGGTGACCTGCTTCCCCGACGTCGGCTACGAGGTCGGCACCGTGGGCGTCCCCCTGCCGGGACTGGAAGTGAAGATCAGCGACGAAGGAGAAATCCTCGTCAAGGGCCCGACCGTGACGCGCGGCTACTACAATAACCCTGCGGCGAACGTGCAGGCCTTCACGCCCGACGGGTTTTTCCGCACCGGCGACGCCGGTCACCTCACCCCCTCCGGAGCCCTGGTGCTCACCGAGCGTATCAAGGACCTCTTCAAGACCGCCAACGGCAAGTACATAGCTCCGCAGGCTCTGGAGGCGCATCTGGCCGAGAACCGATACATTGACGAGGTGGCCGTAATCGGCGAGGGACGCAAGTATGTCTCCGCCCTCGTCGTGCCCAACTTCCCCAACCTGCGGCACTGGGCCGAGCGGCAGGGCATCCCCTTCGCCGACACCGCCTCTCTGCTGGCTTCGCCGAAAGTGCAGGAGTT
Organism: uncultured Porphyromonadaceae bacterium; assembly: GCA_900541835.1. Classification (GTDB taxonomy): domain Bacteria; phylum Bacteroidota; class Bacteroidia; order Bacteroidales; family Muribaculaceae; genus Lepagella. The sequence continues at coordinate 92,734 of UQLL01000004.1, read as the reverse complement.
CATGATGCAGCAGGTCGACGAGAGCCAGCAGCGCTTTGCCACCTATGAGCGCATCAAGCGCATCCACCTGCTGCCGCACCACTTCTCGGTCATGAACGGCGAGGTCACCAACACCCTCAAGGTGCGCCGCCCCGTCGTCGCCCGCCGCTATGCCCGCGAAATCGACGCCATGTACCCGGAAGAATAATGAGAATGAGATGGGCGATAGCGGCCGCGCTGCTGGCGGCGCTTGCGCTGGCAGGGTGCAGACGTGCCTCCGGGGCGGACGACAGGCCGACGGTGACGGTGAGCATACCGCCGCAGGCGTGGATGCTGGAGCAGATCGCCGGGCACGACCTGAAAGTGAACACTCTGTTGCCGCCGGGCGCCGATGCCGAGACCTTCGAGCCGTCGATGCAGGCACAGCGCGACCTGGAGCGCAGCTGCGAGTACGCCATGGTCGGCACCCTCCCTTTCGAGCAGGCCATACTTCCCAAGCTTCATGGAATGTACCCCGACCTGCTGATCACGGAAACCTTCCACCATGATGCCGCCGAGCATGATTACGGTCCGCAACCCTTGGCTCTCGACTCTCGACTCTCGACTCATCACCATGAGCATGACCACGGTGTGGACCCGCACGTGTGGACCACCCCGGAGCACCTGCAGGTGATGGCCGACTCGCTGCTGGCGGCCGCCATACGCGCTAACCCCTCCGAAGCGCCGAAATACAGGAAGAACCATGTCTCGCTGAGCCGACGGCTGACCGGGCTGCAGGCGCAGATGGAGCGGGACCTGGCGCTGCTGCGGGGACGCGACATCGTAATCTGGCACCCGTCGCTGAGCTATATGGCCGAGGAGTTCGGCTTCCGCCAGGTTGCCGTGCAGGAGGGCCACAAGGAGCCATCGCCGCGCCGCATGGGCAACGTCATTGATCAGGTCTCGCGCCGCGGCGCCGTAGCTTTCGTGATAGAGAAGGAGCACTCGCCCCGCATGGCCGAGGCCCTCAACGCCGACATGCGCCTGCCGCTGGTGCACACCTCGCTCATGCAGCCGGACATCGTGGCGGCACTCTCAGCTCTCAGTTCTCAGCTCTCAGCATTAGCCCGCAACTCCCAACTATGAAATACTGCCGACCGATAATAGAACTCCGGGACGTAGGCATGCGCTACGGACAGGAATGGATTTACCGCAATGTCAGCCTCGACGTGTGCCGGGGTGACTTCCTGGCCGTCAGCGGTCCCAACGGCGGCGGCAAGACAACGTTGCTGCGCATCCTGCTCAGGCTGCTTAAGCCCTCCGAGGGAACCGTGCGCTACTTTGACGCCGAGGGGCGCCCGACGCGCCGACTTGCCATCGGCTACCTGCCGCAGAAGAGCGCCATCGACCTGCGCTTCCCCATTACCGTGGAGCGCATGGTGCTGTCGGGCCTCGTCACCGGCTGGGGACTGCGCATGCCCAAGGATGCATCGGAGCGCTTAGAGCACGTCAGCGAGCTGCTTGGCCTGCACGACTTCCTGTGCAAGCCCATCGGCGCACTGAGCGGCGGACAGCTGCAGCGCTCGCTGCTGGCGCGGGCCATCATCTCGCGCCCGGAGGTGGTGGTGCTCGACGAGCCCCTGTCGTATGTAGACAAGCACTTCGAGCAGCAGATCTACCACATCGTGGCGGACCTGGCGCGCCACAGTACCATCATCCTCGTCAGCCACGAGATGACCGTGATCTCGCGCATGGCCAACCGCCACATCCTTGTCAACCGCAGTGTCGAGACCTGCCGCAGCTCGCACCACGGCCCTCAGTCACCCTACTGCCCCTGATAGGAATTGAAAGAGTTATAGGGAAACTACGATGGCACCCGCTTGCCGTTTATTAAACGAGCGGGTGCCATAAATGATGCAGATGCGTTATTTATGGTGCACAATCAGCCTAACGGCCTTATCCCCATGATATGCTTTACCTCGGCCAGGGTCTTGGCTGCGGTCTCGCGGGCGCGTTCGGCGCCGTGGCGGGCGATGCGGCCCAGGTAGACTTCGTCGTCGCGGATTTCCAGGATGCGCTCCCGGATGGGCAGTGTCACCTTCAGGATGTCCTCGGCGAGCTGCTTCTTGAGGTCGCCGTAGCGGATGGAGCAGTCGGCGTATGCGGCCTTGAAGTGCTGTAGTGTGGAAGGCTCGCTCACCAGCTCCATCAGCGAGAAGAGATTGGCGACGGGCTCGCTGACGGGCGAGTCGGGTGCCTGCGGGCCGGCGTCGGTTACGGCGCGCATCACCTTCTTGCGGAGCGTCTTCTCGTCGTCGATTAGGTAGATGCAGTTCCCCTCGCTCTTGCCCATCTTGCCTGAGCCGTCGAGTCCGGGCACCTTCACGGCCTTGCCGCCGAAGTTGAAGTTGACCGGGTCGGAGAAGTAGTCGACGCCGTAGAAGGCGTTGAAGCGTCGGCCGAAGCGGCGTGTCAGCTCCAGGTGCTGTTCCTGGTCCTTGCCTACCGGCACGAAGTCGGCGTGGTGGATGAGGATGTCGACGGCCATCAGCGTGGGGTAGGTGAGCAGTCCGGCGTTGACGCGCTTACTGGTGGTCTCGTTGCCCACGATGTCGCACTCGATGTTGTCTTCCTCGCCCTCCTTCTTGGGTGCGATGCCGAGGGCCTTGCGGGCCTTGTCCTTGAACGATGCCGTGCGCATGAGTTCGCCGATGCCGGCGTGCATGTTCATCAGCAGGTACATCTCGGCAATCTCCGGCACGTCGCTCTGCACATATATTATATTGCGCTCTGGGTCGAGGCCGGCGGCTATGTATTCGGCCAGGATCTGCTTCACGTTCTCGTGGAGCATCTTCGGGTCGGGATGGGTGGTGAGGGCGTGGAGGTCGGCGATGAAGAAACGGCAGTCGTAGTCGTCCTGCATGCGCACGAACTTGCTGAGTGCGCCGTAGTAGTTGCCTAAGTGGAGGTTTCCGGTGGCGCGGATTCCGCTCAGCACTACTTTCTTCTTGCTATCTTGGTTTTCCATACTATTTCTTGTTGAGTGCGGGGCCGATTTCGGCGGCGAGTGCCGGGTCGACGGTGCGAAGGGTGGAGATGAACACGGAGTCGAACTGTGTGGCCTGCTCCTGGCTGCCCTCCAGGCGGTAGCGGCTTTCCATGGCCTTGACCTCTAACAGCTGCGAGTGGAGCTGGAGCGAGTCCGTCCACGTGCGGTTGAGGAACTTGCGGGCCTCGGTGCGTCCGGCAGTGGCCGGGTCGGGCAGCCTGTCCGACATCTGGTCGGCTTTCTGACGGTCGGCTTCCTGCTGGGCCTTCTCGTCGGAGGCCGTGCAGCCGGCCTCCACCAGCATCACCAGCATCAGCAGCGCCGTCAGTATAATGGTGATGATTCTATTCATGCCGCAAAGGTAATAAAAAAAGTTGAGAGTTGTGGCTGAGGGCTGAGAGCACATCTACATCCTTGGCTTTGAGCCGTCTCTCAGCTCTCGGCTTTCTTGTTTCAGAATTTTTTAGTAATTTTGCAGCGTCGGGAGCAAACCAACCGCTCCCGGCATTGTTCTACAGGTAGCTATAACTCCGCAAGGAGCGAGAAAAGAAACACACACAACAAAACCATAGGCGTCCAGGCCCAAGCTCCCAGTCGGCGGAGCCGACGGTCTGTGCGGCGCCCAAACCGAAATTAAAGCTATGGCACAAATCGATCTGTCGCAGTACGGCATCAAGGATGTCAAGAACATCATCTACAACCCGAGTTACGACGACTTGTACCGCGACGAGCTCAATCCCGAGCTGAAAGGCTACGAGCGGGGCATCCTCACCTCCAACGGAGCCGTAGACGTCTTCACCGGCGTCTACACCGGTCGTTCCCCCAAGGACAAGTACCTGGTGCGCGACGAAGTCACCGAAGACACCGTATGGTGGACCTCCGACGGCTACAAGAACGACAACAAGCCCATCACCCCCAAAGTCTGGGACCGCCTCAAGGAAGAGGCCGTCGAGGAGCTCAGCGACAAGACTCTCTACGTCGTAGACTGCTTCTGCGGCGCCAACGCCAACACCCGCATCTGCGTGCGCTTCATCATGGAAGTGGCCTGGCAGGCACACTTCGTCACCAATATGTTCATCCGCCCCACCGCCGAGGAGCTTAAGGACTTCAAGCCCGACTTCGTGGTCTTCAACGCCTCCAAGGCCAAGTGCCACGACTACAAGGAGCTCGGCCTCCACTCCGAGACCGTAGTAGCCTTCAACATCAAGCAGCGCGAGCAGGTCATCATCAACACCTGGTACGGCGGCGAGATGAAGAAGGGCATGTTCTCCATGATGAACTACTTCAATCCCCTGCGTGGCATCGCCTCCATGCACTGCTCGGCCAACACCGATCTCGAGGGCAAGAACACCGCCGTCTTCTTCGGCCTCAGCGGCACCGGCAAGACCACCCTCTCGACCGACCCGAACCGCCTGCTCATTGGCGACGACGAGCACGGCTGGGACGACGACGGCGTCTTCAACTACGAAGGCGGCTGCTACGCCAAGGTCATCAACCTCGACCCCGAAAGCGAGCCCGACATCTACAACGCCATCTCCCGCGACGCTCTTCTCGAGAACGTCACCGTCGAGTTCCGCTCACCCGAGGGCGTCTGCGACTTCGCCGACAAGTCCGTGACAGAGAACACCCGCGTGTCGTATCCCATCTATCACATAAAGAACATCGTCAAGCCCATCTCCAAGGGTCCGGCCGCCAAGCAGGTCATCTTCCTGAGCGCCGACGCCTTCGGCGTGCTGCCCCCTGTGGCCATCCTCGACCACGAGCAGGCCAAGTACTACTTCCTGAGCGGCTTCACCGCCAAGCTCGCCGGTACCGAGCGCGGCATCACCGAGCCCACCCCCACTTTCTCGGCATGCTTCGGCCAGGCATTCCTCAGCCTCCATCCCACCAAGTACGCCGAGGAGCTGGTAAAGAAGATGAAGCTCAGCGGAGCCCGCGCATACCTGGTCAACACCGGCTGGAACGGCACCGGCAAGCGAATCTCCATCCGCGACACCCGCGGCATCATCGACGACATCCTCAACGGCGACATCGACAAGGCTCCCACCAAGACGCTGCCCTACTTCGACTTCAAGATCCCCACCGAGCTGCCCGGCGTCGATCCCAAGATTCTCGACCCTCGCGACACCTACGCCAACGCCAGCGAATGGGACGAGAAGGCTAAGAAGCTGGCCTCCATGTTCATCGAGAACTTCAAGAAATTCGAGACCAATCCCGCCGGCAAGGCCCTTGTCGCCGCAGGCCCCAGGATCTGATTCAATCAGCAATGAGCATAAGGGATTGAGCGTCGCGCTCATCCGTTGCTGATTATACACTACCTTTTCTCACAAAGGCGCATCGGCTCCCCGGTGCGCCTTTTGATGTAGCGCATCGTCGACAAGTGAGCCACACTTTATCTTAACCCCGCACAGCAGAGCGAAGCGAGGATGTGCGGGGTTAACAAAATACCGGGCCTCGGGCCCGGTGCCACCGCTGTTTTATGAGGTGTTATGTCCATTCTGCGGCAAAATAGTGGATTTGAAGCGTAAATCAAAGCGTTATGCTCTCATGTCGGACCACCATACAGTTTATCGATTATTCGGGACTTTATGGCTTGATAGGCCGAAAGTTCATTTGCCACATATGAGCGGGCGGTCGGGAGGACGGATTTGTGCGGACGAGGGAAAAGTTGTATCTTTGCGGATTAAAGAGAGAACAGATGGAAAAAGTATCGTTGGGACCGTTGTTCCGCGCGAGCGCCCGGCAAGGGCTCGTGTTCGGCTTCGTCTTCACGGCGATGTCGGCATGCCTGCTGGGCTGCCTGTCTGCCCCGGCGCTGAGTCTGCTGTCGGTGCTGCTCGGCGGCGGCGCATTCCTCTACCTGCCAGTGAGCCTGGCCAAGGTGTCGCGCCGCCATCCCGCCTATTGCGCCTTTCCTGCTCTGTGGATGAGCGGAATCGTGCAGTTCATCTGCGGGGCGCTGATATGCTCGCTGCTCACGTCGGTGTTCCTGCTCTACGTCCGCCCCGGCTTTCTCGACGCCTACTTCCGCGAGGTGCTGAGGCAGTTCGCCGAGGCAGGTTCTCTCGGCTCTCAGCCCTCGGCTCTCAGCTTCCCCGTGCCGACGGTGATGGACTTCGTCAGCTCGATGTTCTGGGCTACATCCTTCTGCGGCTCAATGCTGAGTCTGGTGCTCGGCGCCGTATTGCCACGCACACCTTTCTTCCGCCGGTTGGTCAACGCCCGGCAGTCTAAGACCCCGTTCAACAAAATTTGTTAAACGCCGGGGTCGCATACTCGGAGCATATTTCGGAGAAGAAAAAATCTACAATTGAAAACAATGAGTGACAATATTCCTGATATATCGGTAGTAGTGCCTCTGTACAACGAGGCGGAATCGCTGCCCGAGCTCTTCGCCTGGATCAAGCGGGTGATGGACGCCAACGGCTTCAGCTACGAGGTGGTGTTCGTCGACGATGGCTCCACGGACGCCTCGTGGCAGGTGGTCAAGGGCCTGGCCGACGGCAACCCCGAGGTGCGCGGCATCTCCTTCATGCGCAACTACGGCAAGTCGCCGGCGCTCCAGACGGGTTTCCAGGCAGCGCGCGGCAACGTCGTCATCACCATGGACGCCGACCTGCAGGACTCCCCCGACGAGATTCCGGAGCTCTACCGCATGATCGTCACCGATGGATACGACCTGGTGAGCGGCTGGAAGCAGAAGCGCTACGACCCGCTGAGCAAGACAATCCCCACCAAGCTCTTCAACGCCGCCACCCGGCGCGTGAGCGGCATCCACAATCTCCATGACTTCAACTGCGGCCTCAAGGCATACCGTCGAAACGTCGTCAAGAGCATCGAGGTCTACGGCGACATGCACCGCTATGTGCCCTACCTGGCCAAGAACGCCGGCTTCCACCGCATAGGCGAGAAGGTGGTGCACCACCAGGCCCGCAAGTACGGCAAGTCGAAGTTCGGCCTCAATCGCTTCGTCAACGGCTACCTCGACTTGGGCACCCTCTGGTTCCAGACCAAGTTCGGCAAGAAACCCATGCACCTGTTCGGCCTGCTCGGCTCGATAATGTTCGCCATCGGCTTCCTGGCCATCCTGGCCGTGCTGATACTCAAGATCGTGAGCCTGTGCTCGCCGGACTTCCACTTCTATGCCACCAAGTCGGTGTATTTCTATCTGAGCATGCTCTGCCTGGTGCTGGGGCTGCAGTTCTTCACCACCGGCTTCATCGGCGAGCTGATACTGCGCAACTCCGCCGAGCGCAACGTCTACGGCGTAGCCGAGGTTATAGGCGGCCCTAAGAGAGAGAAATGAGGCGTACGGAGTTACTACCCCTGCTGGCCATAGTGCTGTCGGCGTTGCTTGCGGGCTGCGCCAACAAGGAGTGCTACGACAACCAGAACACCCTGCCGCTGGCCCGGTTCTTCAGCATGCAGACGCGGCGGCAGATGCAGCTGTCGGCAACTACCGTCTACGGCGTCGGCGCCCCGCACGACACGCTTATCGCCGACTCGGCCGCCCTGGAGCAGGTGTGCCTGCCGTTGCGCCCCGACGCCGCAGAGACGCGCTTCGTGTTCCGCTACGAGAGCGAGGGCGCGCCCGAGGCCGACACGCTTGCATTCCGCTACCATGCCCGGCCCTGGTTCGCGTCGGAGCAGTGCGGCGTGGTGTACTACTACCACATCGACAGCATCGGGCACACCCGCCACCTCATCGACTCGGTGGCGGTGCCAGGCATGCTCATAACCAACGCCAACCGGCCTAACATAGAGATATACCTGAGAGAGGAGGTGGCGCAGTGATGAAGCGACTGCTGATGATTGTCGGGCTGATGGCCGTCATGGCCGTGGATGCCACCGCGTCGACGTCGCGGACGCACCGGGGCGCGTCCCTGCAAGATACGGTAGGCATTGCCGCAACAACTGACACGGTGGACACCGTGCGGCGCGTGGCCACCCCACAGCGCACCGTCACGCCCATCGAGAACCGTGACAACCTCACAGCCAAACCCACCCTCCACTATTATGACAAGCACGGCAGGCCGCTTGACGAGCCAGTGGCCGTCTGGGTCGAGGAGGACACCGTCAAGGTGAGTCGGGCCCCCAAGGTGCCGCTGTTCAACGGCGTCACCGTCGGCTTCAACTTCTTCGACGCCATACTGCGCCTGGCAGGCCAGAGTTACGGCAGCTACAACCTCAGCGGCAGCGTAGACCTCCACAACTGGTTCTTCCCCACCCTGGAGTTGGGCTTGGGCATGGCCAACAACCATGTCAAGGACAAGAACTTCCGGTACAAGACACCCGCGAGCTTCTTCGGTCGCATCGGCACTGACTACAACTTCCTGTACAACTCCAACCCGGCCTATAAGGCGTTGCTGGGCCTGCGCCTCGGCTACTCCAGTTTCCGTTACGACATCACCGACGTCTCCATCTCCAACGACTACTGGGGTCCGGGTGCCGATCATGTGGAGCTGCCCCGGCAGAAGGCGTCGGCCTTCTGGGGCGAGGTGTCGGCCGGCCTGCAGGTCAAGATCTACAAAGGGTTCGGCATGGGGTGGTCGCTACGCTACAAGTTCCGGCTGCATGTCAGCGACGGCAGCAACTCCTCACCCTGGTTCCTTCCCGGATTCGGCGCCCGCAACGCCCCATTTTCCGCCACATTCTCTATCTTCTACACCTTTGGCAACCGCTATGTCGCCCCCGACGCCTGCGACAACTGCCCCAATTAAACGATTCTATTTTCATCCGTATGGGACTGAGGTATCCGGTAGGCATACAGTCGTTCCGGGAGATGATCACCGGAGGGTACGCGTACGTGGACAAGACGGCGGAGGTGTACCATCTCGTCCACAACGCCAAGTACGTGTTCCTGAGCCGCCCGCGGCGGTTCGGAAAGTCGCTGCTTCTGTCGACCATCGAGGCATACCTGTCGGGCAACTGCAGCCTCTTCGCAGAGCTGAAGATGGCGGACCTGCATAAGGGCGAATGGCCGTGCCATCCGGTGCTATACTTTGACATGAACCCGGGCATCTACGACTCCGAGCGCAGCCTGGACGTCGCAATCGGGCTGAAACTGGCGATATATGAGAAGGAATACGGCCTGGAGGCGGGGGAACTGTCCATCGCCGATCGGTTATACGCGCTGATTGGCAGGGCGCACGAGGCCACGGGGCAGAAGGTGGTGGTGCTTGTAGACGAATACGACAAGCCGGTGCTGGACGCGCTCGGCGACCGGCACCTCGCCGACCACAACCGGCGCAAGCTGCGAGGCTTCTATGGCGTGCTCAAATCCTGCGACGGGCATATACGCTTCGCCATGCTCACCGGCGTGGGCAACATGGGCAATATCGACGTCTTCAGCGGACTCAACAATATGGAGGACATTTCCCTGGCGCCGAAGTATTCGTGCCTGTGCGGCATCTCGGAGCAGGAGATCCGCGGCAGCTGGCGCTGCGGCGTCGAGGCTCTCGCCGCCGAGTGCGGGCTCGACGTCGAAGAGGCGTATAGGCGCCTGAGGAAAATGTACGGAGGCTACCACTTCGCCCGCGACCTGCGCGAGGTCTACAACCCCTTTGGCGTGCTCAAGGCGCTCAAGACCGGCGACATCCAGGATTACTGGTTCCAGACCGGCACGCCCACCCACCTTGTCGGCCTCCTGATGCAAGCGGAACTGCCGGTGACGAAAATCAACGGTAGCCTCTGCTCCATGTCGGAGCTGGCCAACGGCGACATCGCCTCCGGCAACCTCCTGCCGACACTCTATTACACCGGCTACCTGACCATAGGCGCCTATGATCCGGAGTATCGGACGTTCTACCTGACATACCCCAACGAAGATGCGCGTACCGGCTTACTGCACCGCCTGCTCGAGCGGCTGACGGGCTACAAGTCAGCCCGTACCAATTCGGCGATAAGAGCCATGCGCGAGTGTCTGGGACGCGACGACATGGATGGCTTCCTGGAAGAGGTCAGGGGGCTGCTGGCCCGCACGCCCTACGACCTGGCCGGGCGCAATGAAGCACACTACCAGGATGTGCTCTATACCATCGGCATGCTGCTCGGCATGGACGTGCAGGCCGAGACGAAGACGTCAGAGGGGCGCATCGACATGCTCCTGGGCACGCGCAAGTGTCTGTACGTCATGGAATTCAAGCTCGACGGGAGCGCCGCCGAGGCCATGGACCAGATTGACAGCAGGCACTACTTGCTTCCCTATCGCCGCGACGGTCGCCGCCTGGTGCGCGTCGGTGTCAACTTCTCCTCATCCACCCGTACCATCGACACCTGGCTGATACGCTGAGTCCTCGGTCCCGCCACCTGACACCCTTTTCCCGAGCTGAAGCTCGGTGGCAATTGCAAAGAAGAAAGCACAAACAGCCCCGGTCTGCTTCTCGGATGAAGCTGCCCGGGGCCGATGCGGTGAATGGGGAAGTGGTTACTCGGTGTCGTTGTCTGTTGCGGCGGCCTCTTCGGTGGCAGGGGCCATCTCGCTGATTGACTGCAGGGCGGCGCCCTGGACCTCAGTTGTCAGCCGCAGGATTTCCTGCTTCTGATCGTCGGTGAAGTCCTCGGAGTCCAGGTCCTTGTATTTCTCCTGGAAGTCCCGGATTTTCTCGTTTACGGATGCCACCTTGTCCATGTCGCCGGACTTGACTGCCTCCACGTACTCATTGCAGATGGAGCGGTATTCTTTTACGGCCTCTTCTCCTTTGCCGCCGCAGGACGCGAGCAGCATGGCACACACCGCCAGGGCGCAGATTGCTGTTTTCTTCATTTCGTATAGAATTTGTTACAGGCGCAAAGGTACTAATTAATTAGGAATTATTGCTGTCCGGGGAAACTTGAAATGGGAACGGAATCGTCCTGATGATGCGTATATGGATGGGAAGACAGGCTTGACCTATAATGCCTTAGCCGGGCACAGCGGGCGGAGGAGTTTGCGTATGTGAGCGGAATTATATATTTTTGTAAAAATTTTTGAACTGACTGGTGGTGAGGCCGGATGGCCGAGTCTCCGGCGGCATCATAAAAGGGGAAGCTATTGCTGGCGAAACGGCTGACTGTCAGTCGTTTAGGTTGTAGTAGCCCTGTGGGCGACCCAATTCTTTGGCAAGTCGGCAGGATGGGTTCTCCCTATCTAATGTCGTGGTGTCGGCATATCAGCGGTCTTAAAAATTGTAAAAACTCGAACTGAAAAAATAATGAGAGTACTGAAATCCACGACGGCGGTGATGGTGGCCCTCGTCGCTCTGTGTCTCGGCGCGTGCAGCTCGCCGAAGAACATCGCATATTTGCAGGATACGGCCGTGGGCGTTTCGCAGCCCATCAGCCAGCAGCCGAACATCGTGGCGCGTCCGGGCGACCGCATCGCGATCATGGTGAACTGTGCCGACCCCAAGACGGCCTCCATGTTCGCCCTCATCACGCCACAGCGCAACATTAACAATATATCGTCGGAGAGCGATAACGCGTCCGGGGAAGCCCGCCTGAACGACTATCAGATAAGTGAGAGTGGTGACATCGACTTCCCGGTGCTGGGTCGTATCCATGTCGCAGGGCTCACCGCCCCGCAGGTCGCCGACAAGATTCGCAATGAGATCGTGACCCGCCAGCTGGCCAAGGACCCGGTGGTGGTGGCCGATTTCACCAACCTGCACTACTCGGTGCTCGGCGAGGTGGATAATCCGGGCAAGTTCACCATCAGCAACAACCGCGTGACGCTGCTCGAGGCCCTGGCCGCCGCCGGCGACATGACCATCTTCGGCCGACGTGAGAATGTCAAGGTGATCCGCGAGCAGAACGGCCAGCGGCAGACGTATGTCGTCGACCTTCGCTCCGACCGCCTCTACGATTCTCCCGCCTACTACCTGCAGCAGAACGACGTGGTGTACGTGGAGCCCAACAAGGCCAAGGCCGGGCAGAGCTCCGTCAACGAGAACCAGTGGAAGAGCCCAGGCCTGTGGATTTCCATCGCCTCCTTCCTCACCACCATCGGCGTGCTCATTTTCAAGTAAATTCCCTGTCAATATAACTCACTGATGGCCAATCAGATTAAAGAGGAGGCAGTGCCTCAGGCGCAGCCTTACTACTACGAGCCGGACACCAACACCTCCATCATCAGCGTTCAGGGCTTTCTGGGCTTCGTGCGCCGCCGCTGGTACTGGTACCTGCTTTCGCTGATAGTGTGTGTGGGCCTGGCGTGGCTCATCCTGGAGCGCACTCCGCGCGTGTACACCAAGTCCGAGACCGTGCTCATCAAGGACCCGACCTTCGGCAACGGCGCCGCCTCCGTCGACCTCTCCGAGGTCGGCGTCATGCCCAAGTACGCCAACCTGGAGAACGAGATCGCCATCTTCACGTCCCCCGACCTGATCGAGGAGGTGGTGAAGACTTACGGGCTCAATAACTTCTACTCCTATCACGACGGCTTCAAGGCGATCGACGTCTACAAGGAGGAACCGGCCGTCGTCTCCAGCCCCGACGCTGTCAACACGGACGCCTCCTACGGCTTCACCTACCGTGTGGAGCCTGACGGCAGGGTGGTGATGAGCGGCTTCCGCAAGGGCGAGACCGAGTACGAGGGCAAGCAGGTGACGGCGAAGCTCGGAGAGACCGTCAACACTCCCGTCGGCCAGATCTCCCTCGACAAGCCCGAATGGACCTCCCCCTACGTCGGCAAGGACATTCTGTACAGCCACGCGCCGGTGCGCGGCGTGGCCGAGGGTATAGCCGGAGGCGTCGACGCCACCTGCGAGACCAAGGAGGGCACTCTTATCATCCTCACTTACAACTCGACTTCGCCTTACCGCTGCGAGGATGTGCTCAACGGCATCGTGCAGGCCTACAACGACCAGTGGATCAACGACAAGAAATCCATCGCCGACGCCACATCCGACTTCATCTCCGAGCGCCTCAACGTCATAGAAAAGGAACTGGGCAACGTCGACTCCGACATCTCCAGCTACAAGGCCCGCACCATGACGCCCGACCTTGCGCAGCAGGCCCAGATCAACATGGCCCGCTCCAGCGAGCTCCAGTCGCAGCAGTACGACCTCTCGAACCAGATACAGATTCTCAACTTCGTGCGCGGCGAGCTCGGCAAGGAGAGCATCGAGGAGACGCTCCCCTCCAACCTCGGTATCGGCAACACCGGCCTGGAGAGCCAGATCCAGATGTACAACCAGCAGGTCATCGAACGCAACCGCCTGCTCAATTCCACGGGCGCCAACAACCCGCAGGTGCTGGAGAAGGGGGAGGCCTTGCGCACCATGAAGCGCAACATCCAGCACACGGCCGCCACTTACGCCACCACTCTCAACACCCGTCTTGGCGGCATCCGCAGCCAGGAGAGCGCCACCAACAGCCAGCTGGCTACCGCCCCCCGCCAGGCCAACTACCTGCTCAGCGTGGAGCGCCAGCAGAAGGTCAAGGAGAGCCTCTATCTCTTCCTGCTCCAGAAGCGCGAGGAGAACGAGCTCGCACAGGCCTTCAAGTCCTATAACACGCAGGTGGTGCGCCAGCCTTCCGGCCCCGCCGGACCCATCAAGCCCGTTGCCGCCAACACTTATATCATAGCCGTGCTGATAGCCCTGGCCATCCCTTCGGGCATCTACATCATCCAGGCCAACCTCGACACCAAGGTGCGCTCGCGCGACGATGTCGAGAACATCGGTGTGCCCTTCATCGGCGAGATTCCGCAGAAGGGCCGTCGCCGCAAGGGCGACGCGGGCACCCGCTCCATCGTGGTGCGCGCAGACAGCACCAACGTGGTCAATGAGGCTTTCCGCGTAGTCCGCACCAACCTCGATTTCTTCCTCACCACCGACAAGCAAGGGGCTCAGGTGATTATGATCACGTCGGCAAATCCCGGTTCGGGCAAGACTTTCATCACCATGAACCTGGCCACAGCCCTGGCCCTAAAGGGCAAGCGTGTGCTGATGATAGACTTCGACCTGCGCCGTGCCACTCTCTCTGAGGCTCTCGGCGCTCCCCGCCTGGGTATCGCCAACTACCTCTGCGGCACCAGCTCTCTATCCGAGATTGTAGAGCATAACGTGCAGGACCACGAGGGCCTCGACCTCATCGGCGTGGGCAACCTGCCCCCGAATCCTTCCGAATTGCTCTACTCCGACCGCCTCAAGGGTCTCATGCAGACCCTTGAGCAGGAGTATGATTTTATCTTCTTCGACTGCCCGCCCATCGAGGTGGTGGCCGACTCCCGCATCCTCAACGAGTATGTGGACACCACCATCTTCGTCATCCGCGCCGGCCTGTTCGACCGCCGCATGCTCAAGCTCGTGCGCAACCTCTATGCGGAGAAGCGCTACAACAACATGTGCCTGCTGCTTAACGGCACCAGTGTGGGCGACGGCTACGGATATGGCTATGGCTATGGCTATGGATACGGCTATGGTTACGGCTACAGCGACAAGAAGCGAAAGAAGAAAAACAAGCAGAAGGAGAGCTGAGGCGAATGAGGGTTCTGGTGACGGGAGCGGCGGGCTTCATCGGCAGTGCGTTGCTTGAGAGCCTGGGCCGCAAGGGTATCGAGGCGGTGGGCGTTGATAACTTCAGCGCCTACTACTCGCCCGCATACAAGCTGGCGCGCCTGAAGCACCTCGGCTTTCCCTTCGATAGCTTCCCGGCTGACAACTCTCACTCCTCAACTCTAAACTCTAAACTTACTCTCAGCTCTCAGTTCTCAACTCTCAGCTTTGTAAGGCTGGACGTCTGCGACAGATCGGCCATGAGGGCGCTGTTCGTCCGGGAGCGTTTCACGCACGTGGTGCACCTGGCGGCACAGCCGGGAGTACGCCGCTCGCTGACTCACCCCTACGACTATCTGCGCAACAACATCGAGGGCTTCCTGACACTGTTGGAGACCGTGCGCGAATACCCCGTGGAGCACCTCGTCTACGCCTCGTCGTCGTCCGTTTACGGCACCAATTCCAAGATTCCATTCTCGGAGAGCGACCCGGTCGACCGCCCGGAGAGCCTCTATGCCGCCTCCAAGCGTTCCGACGAGCTCATGGCGCACGTCTATACGCGCCTTTACGGCGTGCCTGCCACCGGCCTGCGCTTCTTCACCGTCTACGGCCCCTGGGGACGTCCCGACATGGCGCCGATGCTCTTCGGCCGGGCTATTATGGAGGAGAGGGCCATACGCGTCTTCAACCATGGCGAAATGAAGCGCGATTTCACCTATATAGATGACATAGTCGGCGGCATTGAAAAAGTGCTCTTCGGGGGCTGGAAGCAGGAAGGCCTGCACGTCTACAACATCGGCCACGGCTCGCCGGTGGACCTGATGGAGTTCATCGGACTGTTGGAGAAGTGCCTCGGTCGGGAGGCTCCCAAGGAGATGCTCGGCATGCAGCCGGGTGACGTGCCGCTTACATATGCTGACACTTCCGCCCTGGCTGCAGACTACGGCTACCGGGCCGACACTCCGCTCGAAGAGGGCCTGCGCGCCTTCGCCGAATGGCTCAAGGATTATCGGAAGGATGGGTGAGCGAGGCACGCATAAGAAGACAGTATGGATTTTGGCGGCGGTGATGGCACTGCTGCCTTTTGTGCGTTTTTTACTTCCGCTCGGCACTGCTCGCTGGATGTTCTATTCCGTCCTCGGGCTGTTAGGAGCAGCATTGCTCGTCTGGCAGTGGGTCGAAGGCAGGCACATCCGCGTGGTATGGCTGACATTGGCGTTCCTGTGCGTATGCGTGCTGAGCGTCTGTTTCAGTGCCAACCACGAGAAGTTCATGGCCTGGCAGCGTCTGGGCGCGTTTATCCTCCTGTTGCTGGTGGTCGGACCTCTGATGCTCTCGCACAGCTTGCGCCGTGTGCGCCGACGCGCACTGGTGATCGCCGCGTGGGCGTGTGTGGCCTGCGCCGCCTACTACAATGCCCTCTACGCCTTCATGGTGGTGGAATACTGCGCGTGGCTGTCGCCATACGCGTGGGTGTTCAGCCACGCTCTGGGCATCGCCATGCTGTGGGCCGTGCTTAGCGCCTTCGGTGCCCTCTTTACCGCCTACGAGCTGCTGAGGATGCCGTGGCCCTTAGGCAAGGGATCCTGCGATGGTAAGTGGAAAGCCTGGGTGAGGTGCCTGTGGCACCTGTTCTGCTTCCTGCTGTGCGCCAACTCTCTGATAGTGGCGTCGTCTCGTGCGGCGCTCATCGCCTTTTCCGTCGCCCTGCTGTGCATGTGCGTGCTGCGGTGGATGCGTCTGGGGCGCATCCCCAGGGCAGGTTGTGCTGCCGCCTTGGCGCTCGCGGCCTTCTGCGTGGTGTCGGTGATAGTGCCGCTGACGCCCGGCATGGAGATAAAGCTCAAGAACGTGGACCGGCACGACGACTACTTGGCATCGCGTCGCGACCTCTGGGGCGAGCGCGAGACCGAGATTCAGCGCTACCGCCTTTTCGGCACCGGCTTCGGATGCGTTGACGATCAGTCACTGAACTCATACCGTAAGCCGATCTCGAATCAGGGTACGGACATATTTTCCGCAGAACCGGCAGACGGAGTGATCGAGCCGGGCAGCAGCTGGATGTATGTGCTGTCTGCCACCGGCATTCCAGGCTTCGTCTTCTTCCTGCTGTTAGTGCTGCTGGCACTCGGCACATCGCTCCGAAGGGCGCCGGTTCTGCCGGGCCTGCTGATATTCTTCACCCTCCATATGCTCGTCGAAGGGTACGTGCTTAGCTCTGGCTCCGTGGCCGCCTACCTTTTCTGGCTGACCATGGCATGCGCCCTGCCCGAAGCCATTAACCTCAGACACTTGCTGCCATGGCCGCGAAGAAAACGTA
Organism: uncultured Porphyromonadaceae bacterium; assembly: GCA_900541835.1. Lineage (GTDB taxonomy): Bacteria > Bacteroidota > Bacteroidia > Bacteroidales > Muribaculaceae > Lepagella. Next base: position 75,930 of record UQLL01000004.1, on the reverse strand, counting down.
TATAGTCATAACGCCCTTCTTCCCGACGCCGAACAGCTACCGCGGCTGTTATGTCTACGACGCCGTGCGGGCCATACAGCGCGACGGTCGCTACCACGTGGAGGTATTCGTGCCCAAGCGCCGCGGCGACAAGCGTGAAGGGTATGACATCGACGGCCTGCGTGTGCACCTGTTCCCGATGACCGCTCTGCCGTCGTACCTGTTCAACGGTTTGACTTTCGGCATCAATGCCAGGTCGCTTGCCAAGGCGGTTGTCAAGGCCGGCATCGACCCGGCCGACGTGGCCGTGGCGCATGGCCACACCTCCGGCTTCGGCGCCGCCGCCCTCGGCCTGAAGCGCCTCAACCCGGAGATAAAAGTTCTCTGCCAGCATCACGACCTGGACCCGTATACCATCCGCAACGGACGACTGGCCGGATGGCTCCCCAACCTCAGCTTCCGCGCCCACGCCGCCCGCAGGGCTTACGAGCAGATAGACTTGCACGTCTGCATCAGCCGCGCCGTGGAGTGGAACCTCAGCCACTTTCCCCAGGTCAACCCGGACATCGACTTCGAGAACTATAACTACAAGCTGCGCAAGCTCCGTGGTATGCGCAAGACCCGGCTGAAGGCCACGACAGTGCTCTACAACGGCGTCGACACGCGCATTTTTAACACTGAAGGGCGAAAAACCGAGGGCACTTTCCGCATCGGCTGCATCGCCAACTTCCAGGACCTCAAGGAGCACCGCACCCTGCTGAGGGCGCTCGGCAAGCTGCAGGATCGCGGTCTGGACTTCGAGGCCGAGCTGATAGGCACGGGCCCGGAACTGGAGGGGTGCAAGCAACTATCCCATGAGCTGAAACTGGATAGCAGGGTGATGTTTCTGGCCGAGCTGCCTCACGAAAGCCTGGCTGACTTCTATCGGAGACTCGACCTGTTCGTGCTGCCGTCCGTCTTCGAGGGCTTCGGCTGCGTCTACACCGAGGCCTGGAGCTGCGGCACCCCCTTTATCGCCTGCCAGGGCCAGGGTATCGCTGACTACATCTTCCCCGAAGATGCGAACCTGTGGCTCGCCAGTCAGCATGATGCCGATGACCTGAGCGACAAAATTGAAAACTACATAAAAAAACGTCCCGAACAGCGCTTGCGGTATCCGGTGGATATCGATACGCTGATGCGGGATTTTCTCGATAAACTGCAATGAACTCTCCGACATATCTCCCCGGCATAGACCAGATACCGCGCCGCCGCGACAAGGTGAAGAAGGCAACCAACGGCACCGCTCTCTTCCTGGCGGTGGTGATAAGCGCCCTGCTGCCGCTGTGGCGTACGCTCAACTTCGTGCCGTCGCCGTCAAATACGCTCTATTACGGCGCCTTCGGCGTACTGGCGGTTATGGCGCTGCTGACCGGCCGCAACCGTGTGCAGTGGTCGGTGGTGTGGCTGCTCTGCTGGTGTGCGGCGTCAATCATGCTTAACACCTTCTCGGCTTATTTTACTCCCTGGCCTCGTCTGATGGGCCTGGCGCTCATCATCGTCGCCGTAGGGCCATTGCTCGGCAACCACAAACTGCTTGCCTGGCGGCAGAAAGCGCTCACTTTCCTGCTCTGGGGATGTGTCGTCATCGCCGTGGTTTCATTCGTGATGTATTATGTGGCCAGGCCACTGACCATGCACCGAGGTTTTCTGTTCATGGGCATCACCGGCAACTCCATGCTGATTTCGCCGATGGCCTATATAGGCGCCCTGTTCCTGATACAATGGACCATGAGGCGCAACCGCAGCCTCGGCCCGTGGGTACGCGTGCTGCTGTGGACCATGGTGGCCGTGTGCGTGTTCGCCGGCATCCTGTCCGGTTCCCGTTCGGCACTGATAGGCTTTTTGGTGGCCTTTACCGTATGGATGTGGCTCTACCTGCGTTCTGTGAAGAAGTTCGTCATGATCGCCGCCGCCCTGGGTGTTGTCGTCCTCGCCACCGCTCCCGCCTGGACCAACTACACCGACACGCTCGAGGACAAGATGGCGGCCAACGAGAAGACAGGCGGCTTCCTAACGGCCCGTCAGGCCCTGTGGGAGCAGCGTTGGAAGGAGTTCAAGAAGGAGCCGGGCTTCGGCGTCGGTTTCTCCAAGGTCGAAAGGACTACCGAAGACGAGGATACCTCCAAGTTCAAGATCGGTTCGGGCATGGTGGAGCCTGGCAACGGCTGGCTCTTCGTGCTCTCTTCCACCGGCATCGGCGGCTTCGCACTGCTGTTATGGATCTACCTCAAGACTCTCTGTAAGCTTTTCCGTCTGCGCCGCTTCGAGGCGTGGCTTACGCTCAGCCTGCTCGTCTACATCGGCGTGCACAGCTTCGCCGAGGGATATATCTTCTCGGCCGGCAACTTCTTCTGCCTCGTCTTCTGGCTCTGCCTCGGCCTCGGGTGGGCCATGCCCCGTCCGGCGCACAAACTCACGTCTCGGCTATGAAGAAGCGCGAATACGACATCGTATATCTCACCAACACGCCGTCGTTCTATAAGCTGAACCTCTGCGAGGCCATCGCGCTCAAGGGCGTGAGGATTCTGCTGGTGCTCTACGGCTACGGAGCCGAGGCCGTCAATCGCAAGCTCGACCCGAAATGCCTCAACTTCGACTTCGAGTTCATCCACACCGGTGACAGCAACCGGCGCAACAAGCTCGCGACTTTCCTCCGCCTCTGCCGGCTCATGCGCGGCATCAGGGCTGGAAAGGTCATCTACTCCGGCTGGCTGGCGCCCGAATACAATCTCTACTCGCTCTTCTCGCCCAAAAGCAGGAATGTGGTTATCAACGAAAGCCGGGCCGACGACATCGGCATGGCAGGGTTGCGTGGGCGGGTCAAGCGCCTGGTGGTGGGACGCATGAGCGGCGCTCTGCCGTCGGGCCAGCCGCAGAAAGAGTTCTTCGACCGCCTCGGCTTCCGCGGACAGGTGGAGTGCACCGGCTCGGTGGGCCTCTTCGCCAAGGGCAAACGTTCGCCGCGCATGGAGATGAACCGTCCGCCTAAGTTTCTGTACGTCGGTCGCCTCATCGACTGCAAGAACCTCGAGTTCTTGGTGCGGGCGTTCACGAAATGGAGCCATCTGCAGCTGACAATCGTCGGCAAGGGCGAAGACGAGGCGAAGCTGAAGGCCATCGCCGGGCCTAACATCACTTTCACAGGTTTCATTGACAACGACCGACTTGCGGAAGTCTACGATGCCCATGACGTGTTCATCCTGCCCTCGAAATACGAGCCGTGGGGCCTGGTGGTGGAGGAGGCGCTCTATCGCGGACTGCCTGTGCTGGTGAGCGATAAGGTAGGCAGCGGCCCGGACTTGGTGCGCGACCTGCACAGCGGCTTCTTCTTTCAGCATGACGACGAGCAAAGCCTGCGCTGGGCCATCGACGAACTCTTCCGCACTTGGCCGCAAACCAAGCGGCGTGTTCTCGACATAGACTGGGACTCCCGCGAATCCGACCAGATTGCCGCCTACCTCCGCATCCTCGGCGTACAAGACAAAAGTTCTTTTTATCCATGAAAGCATTACAGACAATCGCCGGATTCGGGCTCCACAGCGGCGGCACCACCTCCTGCACCTACGACCTGCTGGAGGCGATGAACCGCGTCGGGATGCCCACCGACATCCTCACGCCGGGCCTGGAGCCGGGCAGCGACGACCGCCTGGCCGGCCGGGACGAGGAGTGGGTCAAGGCCGTGCCGTACGACTGCCGCACTCCATACGCCTACTCGTCCAACTTCCGCCAATTCCTGCGCGACACGGACTACGATCTCTACCACACCAACGGGATGTGGCTGTACGCCAACCACGCCACCTGCGCCCATGCCCATCGGCGCCGCAAGCCATACGTCATAACCCCGCACGGTATGCTGTATCCGCAGGCGCTGGCCATCTCGGCAGGCCGCAAGAAGCTGATGCGGCGTCTTCTCTTCGACCGCGACCTGAAGCATGCATCCTGTATCCATGTAACTTGCGAACAGGAAGGCAAACATATACGCGACTTAGGCATAAAAACACCTGTTGCCGTTATCAGCAATCCCATCCGAATTTCCCCCAATCTTGATGACGCCATTGCGGCATCGGCCAAAGTACGCTCACAACAAGCCGCCATCGGCTTTCTTGGTCGTCTTCATCCAATTAAAAACGTTGATCGAATAATCAGAGGATTCGCACAAGTAGCCAAGCCGGAACAGCGCCTGATAATTATGGGGAAGGGGGAAAAGCATTATGAGCAAGAACTTAAAGACCTTGTATTGAAACTTGGAGTAAAGGATCAAGTAATTTTCGAGGGATTTGTATCCGGTGACGAGAAACTACGGAAACTTGCTTCGTTAAGGTCATTGGTTGTTGCTAGTGAATCCGAGAATTTCGGCATGATAGTCGGCGAGGCTCTCCTTTGCCAAACACCCGTTATATGCACCCGTACCGCACCTTGGCGGGACTTGGAAGTATTTGGCTGCGGTTGGTGGATTGAAAATGATGTCCAAAGCCTGTCAGATGCCATATATATAGCTCTCAATATGCCGGAGATGATAATCCGGGACAAAGGCATCCGCGGCCGCGACCTCATCACCCACGACTACAACCCCGAAATTACCGCCCGCCGTATGACCCGCCTCTATGAATGGCTTCTCGGCTCCGGGCCAAAACCCGAATTCGTGATATAAAGAATAAGTTTATATGTTCAGTATCGATCTATTTTAGCTTCTTTTTGACAATTGCAGGGACACCTGCAATTAATGACATATCATCCTCAAAAGAGTTTGATACTATTGCCCCAGCTGCAACAACACATTTATTCCCTAATTTAACACCGGGTAGAATTGAGGAGTTTGCACAAAGCCAACATCCGTTTCCAATATGAATTGGTATAGATACCTCTAAATCTGCAACTCTCTGCCTTTCGGGGGTTATTATATGAGTACCATCTCCAATAAAGACACGTGGAGCTATATCACAGTCTCTCCCAATTACAACTTCAGCAGAAGCATTTATTAAAACATCTGTCCCAACCCATGTATTACATCCAATATGTAATTTCCCGGCACCCAAAATTTTTACAGAAGAACATATTCTCACATTGTCCTCTATACTGACGCCTGCCATTTTCCATAAAGTACGCTTTAAACCAAAAAATTTTGTTTCCGGCAATAATCGAATGAATAGATTATTAAAATATGATACAATTGTTCTCATAGACAATATTACTTTTGTATTGGGCTTGCCACACTTGAATAAACGTGACATATTTGGTTTGTTACGGCAAAAATATCAAAATGTTTTCGGCCTATGATGTTGGCATTATCTGCCATTGCTTGGGCCTTCTCTTTATTGTCGATTATAATAATTATTTTCTCAATCAATTCGTTAGCATTATTACTGTCAGATACGGCCATTATTGGCTTATCTGAAGAATTCAATAGATCCAAATCTCGGAGACCTCCTTCTCCCCTTAGCATTGCAACAGGAGTTTTGGATGCGAAACATTCTATCACGGATGTCGGCATGCCTTCTCGTTTACTTGTGAGAACGAAACAACTTAAATCCTGTATAAGAAGTGATGCGTCTTTACAATATCCAAGCCAATGAAATCTGTTTTTGACTCCCGATTCCTCAACTATACCCTTACATTTAGTTATTATATCTTTATCTCCATCACCCATTACCACAGCATGCACATATTCTCTTTGTCTCAAAACATTGCACATAACTTTAGTAAACACTTCAGGTGCTTTGACATCTGCAATTCTGCAGGCGGTGCCTATGACAATTGTATCAGCTGATAGATTCAACTTCTTATATAAAATACCGTGATTTTTACACACATTAAAGTCAATGGGATTATAACATACATCCTTTATGATATGAATCTTATTATTATGTCTAACGGTATTCATGACGCCTTGAGAAATATACAGAATTGCTTTCAAACGAATAGGGGAAATTTTACACAATAATTTTTCAATAAAAGATTTTATTCCTTTTAAAGAAAGGGTTTTCACCGGGTCTGATACGCCATGAACAGTTTGCACATATCGTATATTTTTATGTGTAAAGCTGCTAACTATACGTTCCATCAGGGCCATCACATGAACATGGATGATATCCGGCTGAAATTCATTCAAAACCTTGGTATACGCTTTGATAATCCTCCAGTCATGGCCATTTGTAAATCCTAATGAAAAGCATTTCACTCCAGCTTCTGTAAGCGCTTGTTGAAATTCTCCGGGAGGCATCACAGTACAGACAGCAACCTCATAGCCACGTTGTCGGTTAATGACAGGAGCTATAGAAAGAATATGTCGGTTGATACCATCTAAAAGAGAAGAATTGGTAGAAAGCATTAAGACCCTCATAATTCTCAGTTTTTTAAGTTGTATACAAACCTAAAAAGTCTAATATTGATGGCTCCGAGCGTTATCACGCATTTTTGTTGAAAATTCAAAAATCTTGAACGAATCAACGTCAAAAATTTCGTTCGACAAATGTTTTGTAAACGTTGTCCGGCGTCGCCGAGCGCCCCTTTACGAGCATATAAACCCAATCTGAAGTACAGAAAATTGTATTGAAAAAAATCCAGATATACATCGTTGTCAATTTTTAATGTTTTCAATCTGTGTTCTAATTTTTCAAGCACCAGAAAACTTGTCATATTCTTATCATCAAGAGCTAAATGCGTGGCGCTATTATCATCATACTCATAATGATAATAAGCTCGACTCACAAAATTTACTGATTTCGCATTCTCTAAGAGACGAGAATTAAAATCCCAATCTTCGAGATTATGTATATTTTTATCAAAACGCACGTTGCTACATAAAGCCCTTTTAAAAATTTGATTCCACCCAGATAATCCAAATCCGAAGTTTATATGTTTTTGGATAAGATTTATGTCTTTACATACTGTAGTGTTGGCCAAATTTTCATCTCCGCATCCTACGATGCGTCCTCCATTACTAAAAAACTGAAGATTAAAACAAATATCGGACTTAGATTCCTCTATTGATTTCACCAGGAACTCAACAGCAAAAGGTTCTAACCAATCATCACTGTCAACAAACATCAAATAATATCCGGAAGAATTTTCAATGCCATTGTTTCTTGCTACGCTTACACCGGAGTTATTATAATGACATACAATGATACGAGAATCTTTTTGCGCATACTCCTCACATAGATCACCGGTAGAGTCTGTAGATCCATCATCTATTACCACAATTTCAATATTGGTATATGTTTGTTTGCATATAGAGTCAAGACAATGATGAATCGTTTGTTCACAATTATATGCCGGTATAATTATACTAACCTTTTTCATTTTATTCGAAACCTATAGTTCAACAATATGTCAAGTAACAAAGAAACTTTTAGACTATGCGCTATATTAGATTCCATTTTTTAACTTGAACAAAAATCTATATAATTTCATACTGCAGCCCGCAATAAGGATGTATAGTTTCTGTTTCAATTTTATGTGTTTTGAGCGAAAAAGATGTAAGCAATGTTTGCGACAAAACTTCTCGACTATTTTGTATGAATCGTCGGCTCCTCCATGAACTGAATATATACTCATCATATTGTAAGCAAGATTAAAAATAAATATATCAAGATACAGTTTGTTCTGATCCTTAGAATTCTGTGCTATTCCAAGTTTGTCCATTATCTTAAAACAAGAAATTTTTTTGAGATTAAGGGGTGCGTTGCTGGCACTACCACTTGTCTTACGATAATGATAGAATGCGTAATCTACAACGGTAACCGTTGCAGCGTTCTTGAGAAGTTGTGAATTAAAATCCCAATCTTCAAGATTAAAAATTGTTTCATCAAAGCGTACTCTTTTACAAATACTGCTTCTGACGAGTATCATACACACTGACAATCCAAAAGTGCAATTTAAATGTTCTTGCAATAGCGCAGTTGATTTATAAACCGATTTTGCAGGCAATGTATCCCCATGTTCTTGTATGGAATCATTACTGAATATTTTTACACTAAAACAGAGATCGCTCTTTGTGGTTTCTAATGTCTGTAGTAAATACTCTACTGCATTTTTCTCTATCCAATCATCTCCATCAACAAACATAATATACTCTCCGGTAGATGCGTCTAAACCCGTATTACGTGCAGAGCTCACCCCCCTGTTTGCTGTATGAATAACTTTGATTCGTTTATCCTTGTCTGCAAATTTGTCACATATATTACCTGTGTTGTCAGTAGATCCATCATCAACCACTATTATATCCAGACATGGATGAGTTTGGTTACATATAGATTCTAAACAATCAACTATATATTTTTCATTATTATATGTTGGAACAATTATACTGACTTTTTTCATAGTTATATGATGATTAAAAAAATAGATCATTATAGATTATTGAGATATAACGATTGTATGCTTCCAGATATATCTTACAACAATCGTTGTTTTTATTCAATATTTCCCTATTACCTAATGCTGTAACAATTCTATTTGCAAATTCCTTGGGTGAATCCGAGGCATTTACAGGAGGCTGAACCCTCTCAAAAATCCCCTCTGCGCTATGCGGATGCACAACAGTATATTTGCCATGAGCGATTGCTTCAAGCGTCTTAATCTTAAGCCCGGTACCTTGCGACGTTGGATTGATTACCACATCTCCATTTGCATAAAAATCAGATGGATTATCTACTCGTCCCATCAGCTGTATATTTTTGTCATCATACCGATTGCTGATATGGTCGCATATCGAACCGCCTATAATCAGACATGCTTCCGGACGTTCTGCTCTGACTAAGGGCAATACCTCTTTTACAAACCAGTCCAGACCGTAGATGTTTGCGTCTCCGGCTCCCGATAAAAACAGTATGTTGGAATTTAATGTCAGCGGCTGTTCCTGATATTCCATAGGGCTGTAAACGGTATAGACATTTTTTTTGGGCGCAAGATATTTAAAATATGAAGCCTCAACGTTCTGGATAGCCAGAATATTATTAAACCTGCGTATGCCCTTGGCTTCATCTGCGACAGAAAACGAACGCCAACAGTATTGTGGGTCATTCATCCTTTCTGCCCTGTTGGAAAAGACGTCATGAGTATACAAAGCAATATTGGGAATATTCGTATCAGCCAATTTGCTTAGCCATACATAATTTACCAACATTCCTGAAAATCCGTATTTTTTATGCAAACTGTTTACATATTTGTTCAATCCCCAGGGAAACAGGTAATCTAATTCGGAGTATTGCCTTGGATAAAGGCGTGAAATCACTCTGCGATAGAAGTGCTGCACAGGTTTCAGGCGATAGAACAAAAATCTATCACCCCAATGCTCCCGTGTAGGAGCTATATGAGAATCAGGAGCATCATAATTATGAACATACAGAAAGTAAACATCAAAGCCAATCTGCCTGAGCATCTCGGCATTTTGCAGTATACATGTGCGATTGCCTCCTGTCACCGGGTGAGTAGGCGTGTCTGATACTATAAGGAGCTTTTTCATTGAAAATTCAAACTTGATAATTTCATTACTTCTGGTAGAGCCTGTTGCAAACATTTCTTTAAATCCGGGAGCTGTTCAATAAAATCTTCAGTACTTTGTTCGAAGATATTGCTTGTAAACTCTTCAGGTGTGAGGAGAAATCTTTCCGGATACTTAAAATGTTTGAACAAGCCTCGGAATTTCCCTTGATATTCTACAGTCATAACAGGTACCTCCATCCCCATGGCTGCGATGGCAAGATGCATGCGGCTGCTTATTACACCATCAAACAAGTCGACGAACCCTTTTATATCCTCCGAACGATAAACTCGGGAATCATAAACTACTCGTTCGCCATTTTCCTGAGACAAATAATTATATATCTCCTGTAATACGAAATTGTCGGATATCCGCGCCCTGTCATCATGTGGCAGCAATACTATGGCAAGTTTGGGATTACGTCTCAGGAGCCGATTAAGATGTTCCGCCAGTTTATGAGTATATATACTCAATTCTTCATCAGTTTGATTTTTACTCAACATTGGATGAAAGTTGAACGCCAGCACTGTTGATATTCCTTGATTGCGCAATGCTGTAATAACTCCCTCATATCGTTTGCGTGCTTCTGATTCCTTATTGGGCATAAGCATGAAAGCTGAATCAGCAACCAGTCTTATTTGAGGTATAGAAGTAAAATGGGAGAAATTTCTAAGTGATTGTGAATCCCTCAGATTAAATACTACCTCTTTACCTATTTTTTTGAACAATCTGTTTGAAAGAGGATGAGGATGATTATTATAGCTGAATCCCAACAAAGATGTTTTGTAACCTCTCTTCTGAAAAATAACGTATAATGAAAGAAGTTCAAAACTAATATTGGGTGAGTAGTATCCATCCATACAATCGGCTCCGAGAATATTGATATGCGACGGATGGAGTTTTTCTATTTCCCGGGCCACAACGCCATTAGGAAATGGACCATGCCATATTCGCAATAGCTTCACATTATAACGGGTTTCGATTGTTGGCCACCCTGGATTGTGGAATTCATTGGAACAAACAACATAAATACTTGATTCTTCACCATTGTTCTTCTGGAAATGCTGTATTGATGCCACTATCATAGCTTCGTCACCACGAGACCCTATCACTCCATCCGGATCACATGGTATAATCACTAACGTTTTTTCGCTTCTGTTAGTTCCTTCAGATTCTGGTTGGCACGTTACTTGTCGATGAACATGACATTCTTTTTTCAAAATATACCATCTTACCAGGGCTTGTTTGATTTTATCATACATTTTATCCATTTCTTCTTTTATTACGAATCAACAAAATAACACACCAGGCTACTGCGAAAATTAAAGCCAATGACATCACTGCTATATACATAACCATCCTTTTTTGAGAAGTCATAAGGATTCTATGATATAAAGTCTCGGTAATCGGTTCATCGACTTCACAATAACCATCCGGAGAAGCCGCCATAGCAATTCTTCCTCCAAACAGATAGGAGTTATCATTTATACCACCCGGATCTTCGTTGACAGCATTAAGGCCCAATTCGGTATATTGCCATGAGCCGCCTCTTAAAGCCCTTGTCCCTACCGCTCCATACTGCCAACTTTCAGTCCATTCCCATACATTACCGCCTTGTTGAAGTGTTCCAAAAGGAGACGGGCTATTGGCAAATGAATCAACCGGAGCATAAAAATGAGGTTCTCCTACGGCCAAATGAGAATCGCGCATATAGTTGGCCATGGTCTGCAAAGGTAAATCATCAGAGCCGGTAGGATAGTCATGGTAAGGACGATTGCCAATTTTTTTTGCATCATAATAAGCTGCCTTATACCATTCGTCAGAGTTAGGTATCCAGAAACGAGCTCCCTTATTGCGCTTGCCAAATTTGAGGTACGCAGGTTTCTTGCCTTCTCGTACTTTCTCAAAATCTCTTGTATCGTATGCACCGATTTTGGAGTCGCCCTCAGTAACCCCCGGGACCTGTTCCCCTTTGGGACAATTAAAATGCAACCAGTTGCAATATCGGGCCAATTCATAAAAACCGATATATACTACAGGTAGTCTCCCTGCATACGCACTTTTCAATTGATAACTGCATGACCCATCTCTATTTTTAATTCTTATTATGCCGCCACCTACACCGGTTCCCATATTAGGGTTATAAAGCCTGTATGTATCTCTTTTGGAAGCTACTGCATTAAGAAACCTGCAATATTCAGCATTGCTCAGTTCAAATCGGCTTATCCAATAATCATATCTTACAGTCCCTTTAAACCCATTGAGCGCATCTCCGGGATTATTTTTATTTCCCACATAAACGTATTTGCCCCCGTTATTATCATATTTTACTCTTATCGAACCTTTGCGACGTGATAACGGCGTATAAGGATGTGGATCTCGCTGCAATGTGCGAATTTGGGCATAGTTGCGACAAACGCGAAAGCCAAACGATGGAATAGACTTATTTTGAAAATCCCCTTCTTGCTCCGTATAAGCGGTAAAATAAGATGGACGAATCAGGGATCCTCCTAGAGCGAGTCGCATTTCTCCATTTTTATCCTCAACCCATTCGGCAAGATTACCCTGTTGGTTGTATGTTCCGAAGTAACTTGGCCGTCCAACCGGTATGTTTCCTCTTACATGTGGGAAAACCTCTTTCCATCCATAATATGGATCATATGAATTGGCTTTGGCATCCGTGAAGTTAGGATTAATCCTTTGTCCATCGAAATACAAAGCCTCAAGCCATTCCTTTTTTGATGGCAACCAATACAATGCACCCTTATTACGTGTCCATGTACTGGTGTTATAAGCTCCGTGAGCATTGTCTCCTTCTGTTATTGGAAGGAATTCGGATAATGGCCTGTTATGTTGAATCTTTCTTGCATTGTAATGCAACCAGTTTATGAATCGAATTGCACTTTCCCAACTCACTGCGGCCACCGGTATATTCTCATATCCTTTTTTTATGACAAAACGCCTGCCACTATTTTCACTTACGAGACTTATCCCTCCCATAAAATGTTCTCCCATCAACGGAGAATATAAATGCAAAGAGTCAGCCTTGCGATAACCAATATTGTTTAGAAAATCACAATAATCTTGATTACCGGTTTCAAATTGCATTATCTGATAATTCTTTCCCACGTTTACGTATGAAGTGAACGAGCAGAAAAGAACCATGAAAAGACTTGTGCAAAACAGGGTATTAAAAAATCTCATATCTTCTTTTTCAAGAAAACGAGTGCAAAAATACGAATAAATTCACTTATGTACAAATCGGTTAAGAATCTTCGATTTCAAGAAAGCCTGTTCTGCGGGTGACATTCCCAAATAAAACGTTGACATAATTGTTGATATTACGCAAATTGCACATACGCCGAAGAATTTTACAGCGGAGGAATGAACATCAAACGTCGACACCCATAAAGGCAATGGCAAGGAAACCGATACGACCAAAAATACAGGCAATAGAACATTACGCATATATGATATTATCGGCATATAAATCATATTGCGTAAAATGAATAACCGGACAAACAAAGCCCCAATGGAGAAAATCAATTGTACAATAAAAACCACATAAGGCGGAAATCCAAGGTTCAATAATATATATGAAACAGGCAGTACGAGCAAAAGCCATCCTCCCACACATAAATGATAACGCCGGATTTTACCTGTTGCATCTGCAGCTTTCATTAGCGGATTCGACATTGAATCCAAAAGGGTTATAATAAGAATCAGGGTAAGAAATACAACGGTGTAATCTGGAACGTCCACAAGCCACCAATGAAGAACAGTATTCATATTAAGTAAAAGTGGAAGACAAATAAAATAGAGAAGATAAAACGCAAATTTAGCACTTCTATAAATTAGCATGTGTAATTCTGGTATTGAATCCCGAGCGTATAGCTTAATGATTTGAGGATTTACAGCTGTTTGAAAATTGACAGCAAAATTATTAACTATAGATTGAACTTGAACTGCAATACCTCTTGCAGCATTCAAAACAGGTCCTCCGAAAAGATTCAACAGTATATTCAATCCTTGTGTATTGCATATTGATGCTGTACAACCTACCAGACTCCAACCGGAGAAAGACAAAATCTCTTTAACCAATCCCTTGTCCGTCTGCATAGTTAGGTGACATTCCGAAAAATGTTTAACACAATAGATGAAGTACATCAACAAATATAAAATTTGTGTTCCAAGTAAAAGGCCACCATACAGTTCCAACCTATCACCTGTAGACAAAGATAAAATCAGTGCAATACCAAGTTTAATCACAGCATCTAAAATTGTAAAATATGCAAACACTGACATACGTTCATTAGCAATGATGATGGCAGTATATGGTATGGTGATGATAGTGAGAAAAGTGCCGATAGCGGAAAACTGAAACACCCAAAAAGCAGTTGACATCCTACACTCCGGAATAACAAGCTTATTGTATAGAAACCAAAGTCCAGTCGTTTCAATAAGGCATAACACAATAGCTGCTAGCAAAAAATGTGTTATTAAAGTTGTATTGAATACTTTATTAATAGAATATTTAATCGGATTACCAATTGAAAATGTCAGATAACGTATTGATGAATTGCTCATGGCCTGGTTTATATAGCTCACTAATGCCACAAGCCCCCCTACGACATTAAATATTCCATAGTCATTGATGCCAAGCATTTCAAGGACTATACGTGAAGTGTATAATCCCAGCAACATCATAATCAGCATACGAATATATAAAAACATCGTATTTTTTGCTATTCTATTATTATCACTCATCAGTCAAATGTGAAGTTTCAAAGTACTTGGATGAAAAGCACGTGCAAATTTACAACATTTTATTTACACAGCAATTTCCCCAATTTGCCTGACTGATAGTTTTTAAGTACCTTTGCATTCTTATTAAAGGAATCTGAAATCAAGAGATATGGACAAGTTTACCATCATATCAAGCCAATGCCTCTCTGGTATTGTTGCATTCGGCCAAATATTACCGAATGCTGTTGATGTTATGCTCATATATTTCTGCATTAATAAATTGCGCTAAAATCGCAAATCGGGTTATGAAGATGGTGTCGGTAGCAGTGATTGTGCTGACAAAGGATGAGGAATTGCACATAGAGCGGTGTCTGCGGAACGTGCTGCAGATCAGTGACGAAGTGTACGTGGTGGACTCTGAGTCGACGGACAAAACCTGCGAGATTGCCGAAAGGTTCGGGGCGACGGTGGTGGAGCATCCGTGGCCGGGCAACCAGGCGGAGCAGTTCAATTGGGCGCTCGACAATCTGCCGGTAAGGGCGGAATGGATACTGAGGCTGGACGCCGACGAGTACCTGCTGCCGGAACTCGTGGAGGAACTGCGTGAGAAACTGCCCGCCATGCCCGAGGACGTTTCGGCTCTCTCTCTCTCTCTCGCGAGGTGCTTTTGCGGGCGCGTCCTGCGCCACGGCATCGTCAACAATATCCGCATCGTGCGTATCTTCCGCAAGGGAAAGGCTCGCTACGAGCGGCGAATCATGGACGAGCACTTGACCATTCTCGACGGTCGCACCGTGGAGATGAAGCATCAGTTCATCGACGATAACCGGCTCCCCCTCGGTGAGTTCGTCACCAAGCATAACCAGTATGCCTCGCGGGAGGCGGCGCTGCTGCTGGATGCCGAATACGGTCTCTCCGACCACGCCGCCCAGGCCGGCGGACACGGTGCGGAGGTGGAGAGGAAGCGGGCTCAGAAAGCCAGGTATGCCCGGATGCCGTTGTTCTGGCGCGCCTTCGCCTATTTCATATACCGCTACATCGTTAAGTTGGGTTTCCTGGACGGCAGGGAGGGGTTCCTGTGGGATTTCTTGCAGGGGTGGTGGTATCGGACGCTGGTGGATGCCAAGGTGCTGGAGATTAAGCGCAAGAGCGGGGAAGACAGGGAGAAGATAATCGAGATACTCAGCCGCGAATACGGCATAAAATTATGACGGTATGGAGAAGCTGAAGGTGAGCATTGTGACGGCGGCGTATAATAGCGCGGCGACGATCGGGGATACCGTAAGGAGCGTGGTCGCACAGACGTACGAACCGGTGGAGCATATCATTGTGGACGGAGGGTCCACGGACGGTACGGTGGAGGTGGTAAAGGAGCTGGAACGGCTCTACGCACCGGGCAAGCGGCTGGTGGTGGGCAGCGGGCCTGACAGGGGCATATACGACGCCATGAACAAGGGCATAGCCCGAGCCACGGGTGATGTCATCGGCATCCTCAACAGCGACGACTTCTTCTCGTCGCCGAACTCTCTGGGGCGGCTGATGGACGCGCTGACAAAGGATGTTGACGCGGTATACGCCGACCTGCACTATGTCTCGGACAGCGACCTGACGGTGCCATTGCGCATCTATCACTCGGGAGCGTTCTCGCGGCGCCGGATGCTGATGGGTATGCAGCCGGCGCACCCGACTTTCTACTGTCGCCGGGAGTGTTACGAGCGCTTCGGGGGGTTCGACATCGACTTCAAGGTGACGGCCGATTTCGAGCAGCTTCTCCGCATGATCTACGTAGGGCGCATACGCACCTGCTATGTGCCGTTCGACTGCGTGACGATGCGTCTGGGCGGGGCGTCGACGTCGGGCCTGGCAAGCCATCGACAGATTATGCGCGACCATCGGCGGGCGTACAAGAAAAATCATGTGCCGGGCAATTTTTTTACCGACTCTCTGCGTTATTTCTGGAAACTGGGCGAACTGGCCGGGGCGCATCTGCGTTGGAACCGTAACGAACTGAATGACTGACACTGCATCACATACCCATACCCATGGTCGGATAGAATACCTGGACGCCATGCGCGGCTGGGCCATCTTTGTGATGGTCTGGGTGCACTCGACGTGGCTGGCCCTGGGCGCCGACAAGGTGTATATGTGGAGCTTCGCGGTGGTGTACCCGATGCCGGTTTTTTTTGCCGTGTCGGGGTATTTGTGGTCGTACAAGAACCGTCCCGGGGTGCCGTGGCGGCGCTGGCTGAAGATGCTGGTGCTGCTGCTTGTGGGCTCGCTGGGCTACGCGCTGCTGTTCGGCGAGGACGCCTGGGGGATGTTCTCGGATATGTACTACTACTGGTTCTTCGCGGCGCTGCTGCTCTGCGAACTGTGCCAGTACGGCCTTGATAGGCTGGCGTTAGGCCGCACGGCACGTGCGGCCCTACAGGTGTACATCGTGGGGGCGGTGTTGCTGTGGAATGTGTTTTGGTGGTGCATGGAGGACTTTGGCGCGAACCGGTTCGGCATCCCGTGGGCTGACATGGAGAGCTACTGGCTCTTCTACGCGATGGGGGCGATGATGGGACGCGACCTCAAGGCTCGGCGGGCGCTGACGACGTGGCCGATGGCGGCGATAGGGGCGTTGCTGCTTGCCTACGGCATCTACTGCGGCAAAGGCGCCGGCTCGCCTGGCGGACTCGCCGGCGGTCTCGGCGCGGTTACGCTCACCTGGTGGGCGTTCCGACAACTCTCGATTCGGACGCACCGGGGTGCGTCCCTGCTCGCGTGGGTGGGGAGACAGAGCCTGGGGGTGTTCCTGCTGTCGTACCCCGTGCTGTCGTGGCTGCTGCCGCTGGGGCTGCGAGCGCCCCGCAGCTGGGTCGATACTACTCCGCGTCAATGGTTCGCGGCCCTGGCGGTGGCCATCCCGGTCACGCTGCTGATGGCCGCCGCTACATACCTGTTCAAGAATTTTTTCAAAAACCTGAAATTTATCCACATACAAAAGATATGACACAGAAGAAAAAAGCGTTGATCACCGGCATCACGGGCCAGGACGGTTCTTACCTAGCGGAGTTCCTTCTCGCCAAGGGCTACGAGGTGCACGGCACCATTCGCCGGTCGTCGACCGACTTCCGGGAACGCATCGCCCACCTGGAGGGGACGCCCGGCTTCCACCTGCACTACGCCCACCTGGAGGACTCCATGAGCCTGTTGCAGGTCATCGGCAAGGTGCGGCCGGACGAGATTTACAACCTGGCGGCGCAGAGCCACGTGCAGGTGTCGTTCGACTCGCCGGAGTTCACGGCCGACGTCGACGCCACGGGCGTGCTGCGTGTGCTGGAGGCGGTGCGCCTGTGCGGGCTGGGCGACACCTGCCGCATCTACCAGGCCTCCACCTCGGAACTCTACGGCAAGGTAGAGGCCGTGCCGCAGGACGAGAGCACCCCTTTCCACCCCTACAGCCCGTATGCCGTGGCCAAGCTTTACGGCTTTTGGATTGTCAAGGAGTACCGCGAAGCGTACAATATGTTCTGCTGCTCGGGCATACTGTTCAACCACGAGAGCGAGCGGCGCGGCGAGACGTTCGTGACGCGCAAGATCACTTTGGCGGCGGCACGCATTGCGCAGGGCAAGCAGGAGAAGCTGCTGCTGGGCAACCTGTCGTCGTTGCGCGACTGGGGATACGCTCCCGACTACGTGGAGTGCATGTGGCTGATTCTGCAGAACGATAAGCCGGAGGACTTCGTTATTGCCACCGGCGAGCAGCACTCGGTGCGGGAGTTCGCCACGCTGGCCTTCCGGCACGTCGGCATTGAGCTGCGCTGGGAGGGCGAGGGCGTAGACGAAAAGGGCATCGATACCAAGACCGGCAAGGTCATAGTGGAAGTAAGCCCCGACTTTTATCGCCCCACCGACGTGGTGAACCTGCTTGGTAATCCCGACAAGGCCCGCCGCGTGCTGGGCTGGAACCCTTCCAAGACGCCCTTCGAGGAGCTGGTGAAGCGCATGGTCGACTCGGACATGGCCAAGGTGGCCATAGAGCGCGCCGGCGAGAACATCCGTACCAACCTGGCCGAGTACCTGGAAAAGGGCATCGTCAAATAAGGCGAGAAAGACTGTTTTTACGGTTCGGTGGCGACCTGCGGGTTGTCGCCGAACGCGTTTTATACGGCGATGAGAAGTGGCGCTTGAAGTTCTCGGCCTGTTCGAGGATTTCGCGGAAGACTTCGTCGCTTTCCTCGCCATAGATGCAAAGATGGAGGAAATTATACGTGCGGCAAAATGCGGCGGAGGCCGCACCGTTTCCGATGCGGCCTCCGGGGGTTGAAGGTTTGTGTTTACTTACCGGCGATGACGCGGGTGGTGCGGGTGGTGCCGTCGGGGTAGCGGCTCAGGCGGATGTAGGGCTGGCCGGTGAGTAGAGTGGCGGCGGGTACTTCGAGGCCGGCGGGGGTGAAGTAGTGCACCTGTACGGGCGTTTCGGCGTCGATGCCGTCCACACCCACCGTCTTGTCGATGGCGATGAGGTAGTCGCGCTTGTGAGTGCCGCAGGTGGCGGTGAGGCGGACGGTGCCGGTGAAGGCGTCGTTGGTGACGTGCATGCGGGTGCCGTCGGGGCGGATGGCTGCGTTGTCGGACGTCCAGACGATGCCTGCGGGGCATCCGGCGTTGAAGCTGCGGGTCACCTTGCCCTGCGTGTCGGTGCCGGTGAAGTGGAGGGCGGCGACGTGGAGCAGCAGCACCTCGCAGTCGGCGTGGGCCGAGAGCAGCGGGAAGGAGAAGTCGTCGCCTCGCTGCCAGCTCTCGCCTGGCTCGAGCATGCCGAGCTGTGCGGGGGTTACGGCTACGCCCACCTTGGGCAGTGTGGAGGCCGGGCATACTGTGTCGAGGTAGTAGGCTTCGGAGATTGAGGCGTCGGTGGTCCAGTAGGTCTCTTTTTCGGGCAGGTCGGTGTTGATGCCGAGGATGGGGCCGGCGGCGTCGGCGGGGCCGTTGACCTGGCCGGTATTGACGCAGCGGTCGATGGAGATGACGGCGTAGTTGCCGCCGGAGCGGGCGTAGGTCTGTCCCACTATGCCGCCCACCTGGTAGGCTCCGGTGACGGTTCCGGCGTTGTGGCAGTCGGCTATCTTGGCGCCGGTCTGGCCGACGATGCCGCCGATGGCGTGCCCGGTGGCGGCGGTGCCGGATTCTACGGTGCCGGAGGTGGTGTTGGTGGTGCGGACGTTGCCGAGGTTGACGCAGCGGCGGATATGGGCCGTGTACGTCTGGGTGGTGCCGACGATGCCGCCGATGCGGTTGGTGCCGCCGGTGACGTCGCCGAGGTTGCGACACTCTTCCACCACGAGCTCGGCGCCGAGGTTGTTGGCCAGGATGCCGCCCACGCTGTAGGTGTCGGCCTTTACCTCGCCCTCGTTCAGGCACTTGCGGAGTATGACGTAGCTGCCGGACTGGCAGGCGATGCCGGCCGCCAGGGAGCCGGTGGAGGTGATGCGGCCGGTGTTGCGGCAGTTCTCGAAGAGGGTGGGCTCGTCGACACTGTTGCCGTTGCCGGTCTTGGCGACGATTCCGGCGGCGTAGCTCTTGGCGTTGAGTACGGTGATGTCGCCGGTGTTGTAGCAGTCGGAGATGTGGCTGAAGCGGCCTACGGTGCCGAAGAGTCCGGAGGCTGTACCTACGGTGCCCTGGGCTGTGATGTTGCCGGTGTTGTAGCATCGGACAATCCGCATGGGATTGTTGGAGAATCCGGCGTTGGCGACGATGCCGGCCACGTTGCCGCGAGCCTTGAGCTCGGCGCTGTTGTAGCAGTCCTCGAGTACGTATTCGCGCTGGATGGCGGCGTTGCCGTCGGCCTGCGCGATGATGCCTCCCCAGTAGGAGACGTCGTTGTCCTGGTCGGCTAAGTTTGCGCAGTCGATGAAGGTTGAGGGGAGTGCCTTGCTGACGATTCCGGCGCAATAGGTGCCGCCGGAGGTCTTGCCGTAGTTGCGGCAGCGGGTGAAGGTGGCGGAGCCTTTGAGCTCGGCGCAGATTCCGGCGGCGTTGCCGGCGGTGGTGGTGGTGGCGTCGATGAGCCCGTAGTTGGAGCAGTCTGTGAACTCTGCGCCCTCGTAGGCCAGAGCGGCGAATCCGGCGCGGTATGACTTGTTGCCGGTGATGTGTGCGCGGTTGACGCAGTTGACTATACGGCCGTAGCACTCGCCCACGAAGGCGGCGCCGTAGGTCGCCTTTGTCTGGGTGAAGGAGCCTTCGATGGTGAGGTCGCGGATGGAGCCGGAGGGGCCGAGCTTGGCGAATGTACCCATCTTGCCGGCGGCGAAGGTGTGTTCGATGCCGGTGAGCTTGTGGTTGTTGCCCAGGAAGGTGGCGTTCCACTGGTTGCCGCTCACGGGGGTGAAGTCCTTGCCGGAGAAGTCGATGTCGGCCATTAGCTTTACGTACAGGCCTGCCATGTCGATGAGGTTGGTGTTGACGTGTGTGGCGAGCACGTTCCAGTCGTCGACGGAGGCGAGCTGGTAGGGGTCGGCCTCTGTGCCGGCGCCCCGCAGGGCGATGGCCGGGATGCGGGCGATGTTGATGTGCTTTGTGTAGGCTCCGTTGACGGCTGTGAGGACGTTGGAGACGGCGCCGGTGACTGTGGCCGGGGGCACGAGCCTGCCGTCGGCGATGGAGAAGCCGTTGTCGGCGCTCAGGCTCCAGGATGCGGTTGCCGACAGGATGGCGGGAGAGGCGATGTTGCGGGCGTTGTCGTCCTGGACCATGGTGATGACGGTGGTGGCTGCTTCCTTGACGCGCGGGTCGTCGGCGAAGCAGGCGAGCACGGGGTACTGGCCTTTGACGGCTGTCCAGGTGGCTTCGGTGAAGCCGTCGGGGAGCTGGCCGGAGGTCAGGGCTGCGGTGGTCAGTCCTGTCATGCCGGGCATCGCGGCGGAGGCGTTGGGGAAGATGGGTAGGATCTGGTTGTCCCAGTATACGCTCTGGACGGCACCGTTGGTGGTGCCTTCGCCCACTATGGCGCCTACCTTTGCGTTGTCGGCGGATACCATGCCGTAGTTGACCACTCGGTTGAGGCGGTTGTAGGCTCCGCCGGAGCCGTAGCTGGGATTATATGCCACGATTCCGCCGACCGTGCTGGGGCAGTAGATGGTTCCGGCGTTGAGGGCGTCCTGCACGGCGTAGCCGTTGTTGTAGCCGACGATGCCGCCGGCATAGGTGGCGGCCGGGGTGGCGGCGCGGTAGACGGTGGCGAGGTTGCGGGCCGTGACGTTGCCGACGTTTGCCACGCGGTAGAGGTCGCCGAAGTTGGTGGATGCGAAGCCTGCGGCGTGGGTGGTGTTGGAGAAGATGTCGCCTGCGTTGAGGCAGTTGACAATCTTGCCGGAGTTGGTGGTGGCGAATCCGGCGGCGTAGCTGCCCAGGGATCGCACTTGCGCGTAGTTGCGGCAGTTCTCGATGGTGCCGCCGTTGCTGATGGCGAAGGCTGCCACGTAGCTGCCTCCTTCGAAGTAGCAGGTGGAGTCGATGACGAGGTTGCGGATCACGCCCTTGGCTCCGAGGGTGCCGAAGAGGCCCACGAAGCCGTTCTGCTTCGTAACCTCGTAGGTGCCGCCGGTCCAGTCAGGCAGGTTCTTGGGTTCGGTGGTCCACACAACCTTGCCCATGCGTAGGTTGCGGATGGCGTGGCCGTCGCCGTCGAAGACGCCCTGGAACTGCGCTGCTGTGGAGTACGGGACGAGGGCGATGCCGGTGAAGATGGTATCGCCGGCCATGTCGATGTCGTTGGCCAGGCGGAAGTGGGTGCCGGCGTAGGGCTGGCGCATTTCGGTGGTGGCCTGCGCCAGGACGTCCATGTCGGCGGCGGTGCGGATCAGGTACGGGTTGTCGGCCGTGCCTTCGCCGTCGAACTTCTTGGGAGCGAACTTGACGATGTGGTAGTAGAAGTCGGTGGGGTTGTAGCGTATTATGAGCGTGTCGGTGGCGAAGCTGCCGTTGAGGCGCAGGGTGGAGCCGTCGACGGTGGCGCCGCGTCCCTGTGTGGCGAGCTGGCCGTTGACCAGGAAGCGGAGGGCGGTGTTGCCGAGCGTTTTCACCTGGGTGTCGGCGCTGATGCGCTTGAGGTGGTCGGCGCCCTGGAACTGGATGGCGGTGGCGGACTGTGCCGACGCGGCCGTGGAAAGGGTGGTGGTCAGGCGTGGGTAGAGCCCCTCGGTGAAAGTCCAGAAGTCGGCGGGGAAGCCTTCCGGGCCGGATGCGGAGGTGAGTCGGGCGGTGTTCAGCCCGCGTTGGGAGTCGTCACCGAGGTTGCAGATGTTGGTGTCGTAATAGATGTTGGCGAGGTTGGTGTTGTCGGGCGAATAGTGGCCTATGAGCTCGCGGCAGAGTGCGGGGACGTTGGCGTTGGACCCCGCCAGGGTCTCGGCGCAGGTGTAGCAGTTGCGCACGGTGGTGGAATGCCCGGCGTCGTACTCGGACAGGCCGATGAGGCCGCCGGTGTAGGGGGAGGCGCTGGAGATGATTCGACCGGCCGAGTAGCAGTTCTCCATCTGTCCGGAGAAGAAGCCGGCGATTCCGCCTGTGTATGCCAGATCGGTGTAGTTCTCCAGGGTAGCCACGGAGAAGCAACGCAGAATCTTGGCGTCGGAAGCGTGGCCGACGATGCCGCCGATGGTGTGCGCGTGGCGCGTGTCGGGCCGGCCGCTGACGGCACCGGTGAAGTAAGAGTCTATGATGGAGGTGCCGGGGGCGGCGATTCCCACGAGGCCGGCGGCGACCTTGGTCGTGGCGGTGACGCCGGCGTAGATGATGCAGTCGCCTACGCCGCAGTTGGTTACGGAACCGGCGAGGTCGGCCACGAGACCGGCTACGTTGCCGCCCGTGCCTGCGAGGTTACCGAGGAAGACCTGGCTGTCGGACACGCGGTTGGCGTGAGCTGCCAGGCCGGCGGCGTAGGGGTAGTCTGTGCCGATGGTGGGACTCATGACTTGGCATCCGTGGATGAGACCGTCGCTCCAGGCCACCAGTGCGGCGTTGTATTGGCCTTTTGAGGTGATGCGTGGCGACTGGAGGTTGATGTTGCGGAGCTCGCTCTCGGCGCCGGCGTATGCGAAGAGGGCGGCGAAGCCTTCGGAGGAGCGCTCCACGAGCAGGTGCGAGAGCTTATGCCCGCGGCCGTCGATGATGCCGCGGAAAGGATGCTCCTCGCTGCCGATGGGCTGGAAGCGGGTGCCGCTCATGTCGATGTCGGCTGCGATGGCGTAGTGGCGCCCGGCGGTGGCGTCGGCCTCGCACTGGCGTGCCAGGTAGTTGAGGTCGGCCACGGACTTGACGAGCCACGGGGAGGCGGCGGTGCCTTCGCCTTCGAGCGACGTGGTGGCTGTGGGGTAGGAGAGGTCGAAGTCGGTGGTGATGGAGCCGGTGGAGAGGTATCCGAAGTATGAGGAGGCGGAACGGAGTGTCCAGTCGGTCCAGGAGATGGTTCGGCTGTCTGTGGCCTCGGCCGTGGTGATGGTCGGAGTGAGCGTCACGGCGCCGTCGGCGGCGTCGGCGATGGAGGAAGTGTAGATGTTGCCGTGCTGGATGTCGATGGCGGCCAGCTGCTGCTCGATGGTGGAGCGGCGGGTGTCGCCCAGGATGAGTTCTACGGCCTGTCCGTGGTTGGCGAAGTTGAGGACGCTAAGCACATTGCCGGACTGGCTGGCGACGACGGCGTATTCCTGCGGGGTAGGGGATGTGCCGTCTCTGCGGGATTCACGCATGGTGCCGTTGGGGATGTAGAGACGCGTGGTGTGGTACCAGCCGAAGGCCTTGTTGGCGTACTGGCCCTCGTCGGCATAGACGCCCCACCAGGTGTCGATGGCAATGGTGCCGTCGGACTGAACGGTGCCGGTGATGGCGGCGGTGCGGTCTGGCGTGCCGGTGCTGGTGCAGTAGGCCACGGATACGGCTCCGATGCCGTCGATGTCGGCGATCTTCTGGCAAGGGATGGAGACGGTGCCGGTGGTCTCGTCGATGTTGGCGCGGACCGAGAAGCCGTGTTCCCAGAAGTTGGAGATGATGTATATGCCGGCAGTGTCGGTGGCGGCGATGGAGGTGGTGCCCAGTCCGCCGTCGGGAGCCAGGGAGGAGGCGAGGGTCTTGAAGGTCATGACGCGCCGCCCGGTCTGTAGCGGCATGGACGCCCGGTCTGTGCGTCCGCCGGAGGCTGTGGGGATACGTCCCGGTGCATCCGCCGACGAGGGTGCCGACGGCCGTAGACCGTCAGGTGCGGTCGATGCGAATGGAGAGCTGAAGTATGTAGGGACGCTCGAACTGTGCGTCTGTGCTGTGCTTGCATCGCCAGTCGGAGGGGCGGCGGTGGCCAAGGCGAGGCTGAAGAGGATCAGCAGGTTCAGGATAGGTTTTCTCATGCTTTGATTATTTGTGTGACTGATTCGGTCAGGAGAATGGGTGAATCCCCGACGGCAAAGTTATAAAAAAATTCGACACAACCAAATTGTGCCGAATTTTTTTGCGTCATTTATTAAGATGTCTGAACTTTTCGGGGGTGTTTCTGTAGCAGAGAGACACGGCGACGCCGGTCTCTCTGCTATCGGTTTAGGCTTTCAGCATTCAGCGTTACGCCAGGCTGGCCAGCGAGGCCTGGATGGCTTCGATCTTGGCGGTGGCGTCGGCGAGCTTCTTGCGCTCCAGGGCTACGACGGCCTCGGGGGCGTTGGCCACGAAGCGCTCGTTGGCCAGTTTCTTCTCCACGCCGGAGCGGAAGCCCTGGAAGCGCTTGAGGTCGGCTTCGAGCTTGGCACGCTCCTCGGCCACGTCCACGTTTCCGGCCAGGGGTATGGCGTACTCGGTGGCGCCTACGCGCCAGGCGGATGCCATGCCTGGTTTTTCGTCCACGGTGCGGATGGCGCTCAGGTTGGCCATCTTGGTCAGGATGGAGTCGAGTGCCGGGTCGTGTGGGCCAAGCACAAGCAGTTCGAGGGCGTTGGCCTGCTTGATCTGTTTGGACTTACGCACCGTGCGTACGCCGGCCACTGTCTCCTTGAGCGTTTCAAAGGCTGAGAGCTGAGAGCTGAGAGCTGAGAGAGCCTCCGCAGAATCGATGTCGGGCAGCTGGGCCGTCATGATGCTCTCGCCACTCTTGCGGTCGGCGATGTGTTGCCACAGCTCTTCGGTGATGAAGGGCATGAACGGGTGCAGCAGCTCGAGCAGCAGGGTGAGGAAGCGGCGCACGTCGGCCATGGTGCGGGCGTCGAGTGGCTGCTGGTAGCCGGGCTTGATGATTTCCAGGTACCAGGCCGAGAATTCGTCCCAGAATACCTTGTAGAGCACCATTAGGGCTTCGGAGATGCGGAACTTGGCCATGAGGTCGGCGACCTCGGACATGGCCGAGCGCAGCACGGCGTCGAACCATTCGGCTGCCAGGCGAGAGTGTTCCGGCTGTTGCAGGGACTCGTCCACGCTCCACCCCTCGATGAGGCGGAAGGCGTTCCAGATCTTGTTGCAGAAGTTGCGGCCCTGCTCGCACAGCGAGTCGTCGTACATGATGTCGTGGCCTGCGGGGGCGTTGAGCATCAGGCCCATGCGCACGCCGTCGGCGCCGAAACGCTCTATCAGTTCCAGCGGGTCGGGGGAGTTGCCGAGACTCTTTGACATCTTGCGGCCGAGCTTGTCGCGCACGATGCCGGTGAAGTAGACGTTGCGGAATGGCTCGCGGCCGGTGAACTCGTATCCGGCCACGATCATTCGGGCAACCCAGAAGAAGATGATGTCGGGGGCCGTCACCAGGTCAGTGGTGGGGTAGTAATAGCGGAACTCGGGGTTCTCCGGCTCCAGGATGCCGTTGAACAGCGATATGGGCCAAAGCCAGGAGCTGAACCAGGTGTCGAGGCAGTCGGGGTCGCGCTTAAGGTCCTTCAGCGACAGGGAGGCGTCGCCGCTTAGCTCGATGGCCTTGACCAGGGCCTGCTCCTCGTTTTCGGCAACCACGAAGCGGCCGTCGGGCAGGTACCAGGCCGGAATCTGGTGGCCCCACCAGAGCTGGCGGCTGATGCACCAGTCCTTGATGTTGGTCATCCAGTGGCGGTAGAGGTTCTTGAACTTGGAGGGTACGAACTTGATGTCGTCAACCTCCACGCCCTGAAGTGCCGGCTTGGCCAGTTCCTCCATCTTCACGAACCACTGGGTGGAGAGCTTTGGCTCGATGACGGCATCGGTGCGCTCGCTGTGGCCCACCTTGTTGACGTAGTCCTCGACGCGTTCCACCAGTCCGGCGGCCTTGAGGTCGGCCATGATTTCCTTGCGCACGACGAAGCGGTCCTTGCCGACGTACATGCCCCCGGCCGGGGCGATAGTGCCGTCGGGGTTGAAGATGTCGATGCTTGGCAGGTTGTGCTTCAGGCCCAGGTTGTAGTCGTTGATGTCGTGCGCCGGGGTCACCTTCAGGCAACCCGTGCCGAAGTCCATCTCCACGTACTCGTCCTCGATGATGGGCACCTCGCGGCCCACCAGCGGCACGATCACTTTCTTGCCGCGCAGCCAGTGGTAGCGCTCGTCGTTGGGGTTGATGCACACGGCCGTGTCGCCCAGGATGGTTTCGGGGCGCGTGGTGGCAACCACGATGTAGCGCTTCTCGGTGTCGTCGGCCACGTAGTAGCGGAGGTGGAACAGATGGCTCTGTTCTTCCTTGTATATGACTTCCTCGTCGCTGAGGGCGGTGAGGGCCTTGGGGTCCCAGTTGACCATGCGGGCGCCGCGGTAGATGTAGCCCTTGTCGTAGAGGGCGTTGAAGACCTTTATCACGCTTGCCGAGAGGACAGGGTCCATGGTGAAGGCCGTGCGCGACCAGTCGCAGCTGGCGCCCAGCTTCTGCAGCTGTTTGAGAATGATGCCGCCGTACCGGTGCGTCCAGTCCCAGGCGTGCTTGAGGAATTCCTCTCGCGTGAGGGAGTGCTTGTCGATGCCCTCGGCGGCTAGCTTGGCCACGACTTTCGCCTCGGTGGAGATGGCGGCGTGGTCGGTGCCGGGCACCCAGAGGGCGTTCTTGCCCGTCATGCGGGCGCGGCGCACCAGGATGTCCTGTATTGTGTTGTTGAGCATGTGGCCCATGTGCAGCACACCCGTGACGTTGGGCGGCGGGATGACTATCGTGTACGGTTCCCGGTCGTCAGGTACGGAGTGGAACAGGTCATGCTCCATCCAGTATTCATACCATCGTCCCTCCACTGCATGGGGGTCATATTTCGCTGCAAGTTCTTTCATGCTGCAAAGTTACGTAAAAAAGCTGAGAGCTGGGAGCTGAGAGCTGAGAGATTTGGCGGCGCTGGTCTCTCAGCTCTCAGCTTTTGCGCCGTAGACGTGGCGGTGGATAGTTTTGATGACGTCGGGGGCGAGGGCCGGGTCGAGGTCCTGGGTGGCCATGAGGCGGAGCGGGAACCATTCGCCGTCCTGGCGGTAGGGTGGCTGGAGATAGGGGACATCGGCCCAGAGGTGCAGGCTGTGGCGCTCGTAGAAGGCGATGCGTCGCGCCGCCATATCGTTGCTTCCGGCCGGCTCCACCTCGAGCACCACTGGCGTCGGTGCGCTGTCGATGAAGGCTTTTAGAACCCGGCCGCCGATACCCCCGCAGCGCATGTCGTCGGCGATGGCGAAGTGCTCTCCGTAGCGGAATGTGCCGAAGTCCCAGTATGTCAGTATGCCGGCCGGCCGGCCGTCCAGACTCACCAACAGGGTGTGGAAGGCACGCTCGTGCAGTGTGTTGTGCCGCTGGGCGGCGTCCGGGCGTCGTTCCTGTGCAGGGAAGGCGGAGTGAAGCAGGCGCTCCACAAACGGATACTCGGCGCTCTCGGCGTTTATTTCAGTAAATACAAGTTGCATAAAATAAATAATGTGCTTGCTTTGGGTCAGACGGAGGTTTTTCCGTTGCGATTGTCGCCGATCTTCAGATCGGCGCTCAGACGGGCGCGGCCACGGCATTGACTTCGGAAGCGGGGTGCTGGGAGTACTCGCTGCCGAACTGCTCCGGGTAGATCACCAGCAGGTTGTGGCGGCGGAAATAACGGTTCAGGTAGGCCGGCAACTGTTCCACCATCGGCCCGTAGGAGATGGAGCCGTGGCGCGCCAGCAGCGTCACCAGCAGGTCGTCGTCGGCCACGCGTGAGGAGAGGATGATGAAATCGTCCCAGCTCTCCATGTCCAGGAACTCCATGTCGAACTCCGCTCCCGGGGCCTTCAGCGCCTCCGCCACCAGCGGCTGCGACGCCCTGGGTGCCATCACCTCGAGCGGGGCGCCGAGCTGCGCCGTGAGGTGGGCGATGAAGGCCGCCCATTCCCACAGACCCGTCTCGTATTGCGCATTCTCGGGCACCGCCACCACCAGCTTCCCGACTGTGTTGACAGGGATGAACAGTCGCGTGAAGACGATCATGCGGTTAGTGGTACGCAGGATTTTCTCCTCCATGCCGCCCAGGAAGGAATCGAAACCGGTGGCGGGGCGGTGCAGGCCAAGGATAAGCTGGTTGCAGCGGCGCTCCTTCATGGCGTTGACGATGCCGGCGGCGGTGTTGACGTCGTAGCGGAGCACGGTCTCGACATCCAGGTCCATCATCGTAGCGGCGTCTGCGGCGTTGCGCAGCGATGTCTCTCCCATGGCCAGGTGCATCGGGTCGTCGCTGTTGGCCACGAACAGCAGCACCGTGGGCACGTGGTCGTCGCGTCCCTTTGCCAGCGCCGTGAGCTTCATCAGTCCCTCGGAGGTGACGGGGTTGGCGACGGCCACCATCGGACGAGCCTCCAGGTCGCGGCGTCCTGCGGCCGAGCGATGCTCCTCGTCGGTCAGCCGCATTCGCAACCTCACCGCCGAGCGCTGGGTGCTCAGCGAGGCCACGATGCAGCAGCCCAGGATCATCACCACTGCGGCGTTGAGCATGGTCTCGTCGAGGATTCCGTACTGGTAGCCGACCATGGTGGTGGCGATGGTGGCGGCGGCCTTTCCCGAAGTGAGCCCGAAGAGGAGTCCCCCCTCCGTGCCGTCCAGGCGCAGCAGGCGGGCCCCCGCCTTGGCGGAGATCCACTTGCTGGCAATGGCGGCCACGGTCAGCGCCAGCGCCGCTATTAGAGTATCGCTGCTCTGCACCAGGCTTCGGACGTCGATCACCATCCCCACCCCTATCAGGAACCAGGGAATGAAGATGGCATTGCCGGCGAACTCGGTGCGGCGCATCAGCACCGAGCGGGCCGGGATGAAGCGGTTGAGCACCAGTCCGGCGTAGAAGGCGCCGAGAATCGATGCCACCCCGGCCAGCTGAGCCGTCAGCGACATCACCAGCACCATGCCGAGGATGTAGACGAAGCGGAGCACTCCGTCGGTGACCTTGCGCATGAACAGGCGCGTGAGCCATGGAGCCAGGTATCGCCAGCCCACTGCGTATAGTGCGAGCTTGGCGGTCAGCAGCAGGGTCATGTTCCAGCGGAAACCACCCTGCGCCCGCGCCTGCACCACCTCAGCCAGTACGATCA
This sequence comes from uncultured Porphyromonadaceae bacterium, assembly GCA_900541835.1. Lineage (GTDB taxonomy): Bacteria > Bacteroidota > Bacteroidia > Bacteroidales > Muribaculaceae > Lepagella. The sequence goes on along the minus strand of UQLL01000004.1, from coordinate 46,178 downwards.
GGGCTAACAGCACGGCCACGATGGTGCCGCACACGGAGATGACGACCGCCGGAGTGCGGCTTAGGCCGAAGCGGTTGACGATGGGGTACGTCAGCAAGGTGTGCGAGGCGAACATCACTCCCACCAGCAGGGCGGCGCCCAGGCCGGTGCCCGGCAGGCAGAAAGCTACGCCCACGCCGGTAGCCATGGGCAGTGCGAAAGTGAGCAGGCCGAAAGCAATCCCGCGCCTGTAGTTGTGGCGCAGGTGGTACATGTCGATTTCCACCCCGGCCAGGAACATGAGGTAGAGGAGACCGACTTCGCCGAAGACGCGCAGCGGCTCGCCGTATTCCAGGACCCCGAAGCCGTAGGGTCCGAGAGCCATGCCCGCCGCTATCAGCCCGATGATGTACGGGATGCGGAGGCGGTTCAGCAGCAGTGGCGCCAGCAGAGTGACCGCCAGTACTGTCAGGACTATGCTGATAGGATTGGTAAGCGGCAGCATGCGTTGAAGCTGTAGGGACGCACGAGCCGTGCGTCCCTACAGGGTTACAGGTTGGGGGTGGGGTACATCTCCTCCCACCAGCGTGGATTGTCGCGGAGCCAGCGGTCGAACCAGGCCATGACGGTGCGGTGCCAGAGCAGGCGCTTGTCGTAGCTGAACGAGCCGGATGTGTGGTCACCGCCGTCGACGCTGATGAACTCCACCTGGCGCCCCAGGATGCTAAGGGCGTTGAAGAGCTGGATGCTCTCACCGATGGGTACGTTGGTGTCGGCGGTGCCGTGCATCAGAAGCAGCGGCGTGTGGATCTTGTCGGCGTTGAACAGCGAACCCTGCTTGGTGAAGAGCTCAGGGTTGGTCCACGGGTAGGACTCGGCGGCGGCCACGGAGTTGTAGCTGTAGCCCCAGTATCCTTCGCCCCAGTAGGAGGTGACATTGGATATGCCGGCGTGTGACATGGCGGCCGCGAAGATATCGGTCTGAGTGAGCAGGTACTGGGTCATGAAGCCGCCGTAGCTGGCGCCGAAGCAGCCGATTTTCTTTTCGTTGACGAAGGGATGCTCCTTGCAGAAGAGCTTTACGCCCTCGATGATGTCGTCGGCGGTCTGCTTGCCCCAGGCGTTGACGTGGCGGGCGGAGAACTCCTGACCGTAGCCGTAGGTGCCCGAGGGGTTGAGCACGTAGACTACGTATCCGCGTGAGGCGTAGAGCTGCGGCACGTACGGGTGCGTAAGGCCGTGCTGCGAGGGCGAAGTGCCGCCGTAGTAGTAGACCAGCAGGGGGTATTTCTTGTTGGGGTCGAAGTCCGGCGGGGTGGTGATGGTGCCCTCGATCAGGGAGCCGTCGCGGGCGGTGAAGTTCCAGGAGTTGGTCTGGCCGAGTTCTATCTTGCTCAGTGTCTTGGCGAACGGGTCGGCCACCATGCGGGCCTTGGCGGTGCGCTGGTTGAGGATGAAGGCGCGGCCGGCGTAGGTGTCGCCCTGGCCGGTGTAGCTGAGGTAGGTCGTCTCGCCGTCGCCGACTGAGAAGTTACCCACGTTCTGCACCTCAACGGGAACGGTCGAAATCTTGCCGTTCTTGGGATTGAGCTTATAGATGGGGCGGCAGAAACCCTCGTTGACGAGCATATAGATCTGCCCGTCGGCGGGGTTCCACTCGGCGCGGGCCACGCTGGGATTGAAGTTCTTCAGCGGCGCGGTGGCCTGCTTGGTGGCCGGGTCGTAGAGATAGAGCTGGGTGTCGAAGTCGTTGGGAACGGGCTGGCTGCCGATGTTGAGGCCGAGGTCGCCGAAGAGGCGGGGGGAGCCGAGCAGCATCAGCGTCTTCGCGTCGGGAGAGTAGGAGGCGCCGGAGAGGTAGCCGTTGTCGGCGATGAGGGTGTCGGCACGCATTCCGTCGAGGGTGAGCTGCACCAGGCTGGCGGCGTAGAACGGGTACTTGGTGGGAGTCTCGCGGTTCACCAGGAAGAGGAGCTTGGAGCCGTCGCGGCTGATGTCCTGCAGGCTGGCGGACTTGGTGCCGAAGGTCAGGGGCTGCTCGATGCCGCTGCGCAGGTCATAGAGCTTGAGTGAGTAGCGGTTGCGGTTGCCCTTGATGCGGTCGTCGGGTGAGGCGTAGCGGCGCAGTGGGCTATTGCCGAGGTCCTCTTTCTGCTGGTCGTAATATACGATGTATTCCTCGTTGGGACTCCAGGTGAAGGAACTCTCGGGCAGGCCCTGTGCGAGCAGCTTCTCCTCGTTGGAGGGGACGGCCACGCGGTAGAGGTCGTAGCCGTCATCGGTCTTGCGGGTGAAGTAGTAGGCGCATCCTTTGGGCATCCAGCCGCCGAAGGATGAGGGCCGGGCTACTACGGAGCCGGTCTGGTTGCCGATTATCTCGTAGCGCCAGGAAGTCTTCTGGTCGTCGAGGCGGGTGAAGTAGCGGAGCAGAGTGTACTTGCCGTCGGGCGACATGGCGGTGCTCGTCACTTTCTCGCCCTGGTCGGTCTGGGCGAGCATGAAGCGGTTCTTGAGCATGGGGCCGATGGCCAGGCTGACGGCCTCCGACTTCTTGTCAGGCTCGATTTTCATGCGGAGCACGGGTGCTGCGGCGGTATCGCAGGCCAGCAGGCGCACGGTGACGGCGACCGACACTTCCGGCTCGATCTTGAGGTCGACGGTCTTGGAGGACTTGGACTGGCTGATGGTGTCCTGCCAGGTGGTCTTGGAGGCTTTCTCCTTGCCGTCGAGCAGGACGGCGAAGGGGGTGTTGCAGCAGACGGTGAGCTTGCCTGTGAAGAACTCGTCGGGGCGGATGGTGGTCTGGGCCACATACATTTCCTGGCCCTTGGGGGGCTTGGCGAAGGTGAACGTGGAGTCTTTGTCCATCGCGATTTCATTGACGGTGCCTCGGGTGAAATCGAGGTCGCCGCGTTGGCCGAGCAGGGTGCCGAGGTCGAACTTCTTGCCGCGGGTGTCGACGGTGTCGTTGGAGATGGGCATGTAGACGCGGGCTGTGGGGCGCACGGCCAGCTTCTGCACCGTGTAGGTGGCGGCTCCGGCACCGATTGCCAGCAGCAGCGCACCGGCCGGCAGCATGTGCTTCATTCGTTTCATGGTAGGATGTTTCAATCAGGTTCAGTTGGGTATCTCGTAGGCGGGGATGGAGACCAGCTTCAGCCTGTATATGAGGGTGGAGTAGGGTTTCTTGATGTTGGTGGAGGCCATGTTGTCGTAGGCCAGGTAATAGGGTATGATTACGGTGCAGCTGTCGCCGACGTGCATGTTGGTCAGGGCGATGGCGAAGCCGGGAATGGAGTTGACGGGCTGGCACTGGTAGAGGCTGTCGCCGTACTGTGTCTGGTTGTACGACGAGTCTACGGCGGCCTCGATGGTGGAGACGTGGTACTTGACGCGCACGGTGCTGTTGTATAGCGGCACGAGGTTCTTCTCGGTCAGGGCGCGGTCGTTGTGCCACTTCATGAGCACGAAGTCGCCGGTGGCCCAGTCGGGCACTACTTTGGTGTAGACGGGCTGGCCGTTCTCTTTGAGCGCGAGCATGTCGTCGACGTACTGGATGTTCTTCTGGCGCCAGTCGCGGTACTGGTCGTCGTTGTCGTCGCCGAGGTGGCAGGAGCAGAGGGCGAGCATGGCCAGCAGCAGCGGCGTCAGCAGTATCTTGCGGATGGGGGAAGTCATGGGCGGATGGGTTTTCAATGTGCAATTTACAATGTACAATGTACAGCATTAGCGAATGCGTGGTATCGCTCGGTTGTACATTGTACATTGATTATCATTGACTTAGAACTCGACTTTGGGGGCTTTCTCGGCTCCCTGCTCGGCCTTGAACTGTGGCTTGGCGTCGAAGCCGAACCAGCCGGCGTAGATTACGGTGGGGAATTTCTTGATGGAGGTGTTGTAGTCCTGCACGGCCTCGGTGTATCGGCCGCGTGCCACGGTGATGCGGTTCTCGGTGCCTTCGAGCTGGGCCTGGAGTGCCATGAAGTTCTCGTTGGCCTTGAGGTCGGGGTATGCCTCCTGCACGGCCAGCAGGCTCTTGAGTGCCTGCCCGAGCTCTCCCTGTGCCTGCTGGAAGCGGGCCAGGTTCTCCTCGTTGAGGTTGTCGGCGGTGATGTTGATGGAGGTGGCGGCGGCACGGGCCTGGGTCACCTTCTCCAGCGTCGAGGACTCGTGGGCGGCGTAGCCCTTGACGGTGCTGACGAGGTTGGGAACAAGGTCGGCGCGGCGCTGGTACTGGTTCTCTACTTCGGCCCACGACTGGTCCACCTTCTGCTGCTTCTCCACCAGGGAGTTGTAGTTGCAGCTCTGCAGGCTGATCATGCACACGAGCAGGCCGACGGCCAGGAAGATGCGGCGTATCAGGGATTTCATTATGGTTCGGCTATTTTCTGTAGCAGGGAGGCCATGCTGACTTCCTTGCCGACGGTGGGTAGGATTTCTTCTATTGCCACGCGGTGCTGCTCCATGGAGTCGCGGTGGCGGAGTGTGACGGTGCCGTCCTCGAGGGTCTGGTGGTCGACGGTGACGCAGAAGGGAGTTCCGATGGCGTCCTGGCGGCGGTAGCGCTTGCCGATGGAGTCTTTCTCGTCGATCTGGGTCGCGAAGTGGAATCGGAGGGCGTCAAGGATCTCGCGGGCCTTTTCGGGCAGGCCGTCCTTGCGCACCAGGGGCATGACGGTGACCTTGACGGGTGCCAGGGCGGCGGGCAGGTGGAGCACGACGCGGTGGTCGCCGCCCTCGAGCTGCTGGTCCTCGTAGCTGGAGCATAACACGCTCAGGAACATGCGGTCGACGCCGATGGAGGTCTCGATGACGTATGGCACGTAGCTCTCGCCGAGCTCGGGGTCGAAGTACTTGATGTTCTTGCCGGAGAACTTCTCGTGCTGGCTGAGGTCGAAGTTGGTGCGGGAGTGGATTCCCTCTACTTCCTTGAAGCCGAAGGGCATCTGGAACTCGATGTCGGTGGCGGCGTTGGCGTAGTGGGCGAGCTTTTCGTGGTCGTGGTAGCGGTACTTCTCGTCGCCGAGTCCGAGGGCCTTGTGCCAGGCCAGGCGGGCGCGTCGCCAGTAGTCGAACCACTGCATCTCGTCGCCGGGCTTGACGAAGAACTGCATCTCCATCTGCTCGAATTCGCGCATGCGGAAGATGAACTGGCGGGCTACGATCTCGTTGCGGAAGGCCTTGCCGATCTGTGCGATGCCGAAGGGGAGCTTCATGCGTCCGGTCTTCTGCACGTTGAGGTAGTTGACGAATATGCCCTGGGCCGTCTCGGGGCGGAGGTAGATCTCCATGGCGCCGTCGGCTGTGGAACCCATCTCGGTGCGGAACATGAGGTTGAACTGGCGCACGTCGGTCCAGTTGCGTGAGCCGGATATGGGGTCGGCGATCTCGCAGTCGACGATGAGCTGCTTGAGGCCGGCCAGGTCGTTGGCTTCCATGCACTCTGCATAGCGGGTGTGCACGGCGTCGCGCTTGGCGGTGCGCTCGAGCACGCGCGGGTTTGTGGCGCGGAACTGCTCCTCGTCGAAGTTGTCGCCGAAGCGCTTGCGGCCCTTGGCGACTTCCTTGTCGATCTTCTCGTCGATGGAGGCGATGTAGTCCTCGATGAGGACGTCGGCGCGGTAGCGCTTCTTGCTGTCGCGGTTGTCGATGAGGGGATCGTTGAAGGCGTCGACGTGGCCGGAGGCTTTCCATATGGAGGGATGCATGAAGATGGCCGAGTCGATGCCGACGATGTTGGGGTGCAGGCGCGTCATGGCCTGCCACCAGTAGTTCTTGATGTTGTTCTTGAGCTCGACGCCGTTCTGCCCGTAGTCGTAGACGGCGGCGAGGCCGTCGTAGATCTCGGAGGAGGGGAACACGAAGCCGTATTCCTTGGCGTGGGCCACTATTGTCTTGAATGAATCTTCCTTTGGGGAGGCCATGTTTGTCGCTGGTTTAGTGCTTGTCGTTGCCGGCGGCGAGGTCCTCGTCGATGAGGATGCGGCCGCAATACTCGCATACGATGATTTTCTTGTGCATCCTGATGTCGAGCTGGCGCTGTGGAGGGATGCGGTTGAAGCATCCGCCACAGGCCTCGCGCTGCACGCTGACGATGCCCAGGCCGTTGCGGGCGTTCTTGCGTATGCGCTTGAATGCCTTGAGTGTGTAATCGTCGATGAGGGGTTCTATGGTCTTGGCCTTGGCCTGGAGGTCCTCGACCTGCTGGCGGGTCTCGTTGACGATCTCTTCGAGTTCCTTGCGCTTGTCTTCGAGGATGTGCTCGGAATCGGAGAGCTGCTCGCGGGTCATGTTTATGTCCTCGGCCTTCTGTGCCTGTGCGGCCTCGCACTCGCGGATCTTCTTCTGGTCGAGCTCTATCTCGAGGCCCTCGAACTCGATTTCCTTTTCCAGGAAGTCGAACTCGCGGTTGTTGCGGACGTTGTTCTGCTGGTCGCGGTACTTGGCGATCTTGGCGGAGCGGTCTTCGATCTCGGCCTGGAGCTTGCCGGCCTGGCGTTTGAGGTCGGCGGTGTCGTCTTTGTACTTCTGGATGCGCGTCTGGTACATGGCGATTTCATCCTCGAGGTCCTTGACCTCGTTGGGGAGTTCGCCGCGGAGCACCTTGATGCGGTCCATTTCGGAGAGTATGGTCTGCAGCAGGTAGAGGTCCTTGAGGCGCTCTTCTACCGTGCGCTCTTTCTTGTCTTTTTTCTTATCGTCTGCCATTGGGATGGAAGTGTTTTCTATTTGAGAGGGGAGAGTTGGGGTTCAGGAGAGGGTCTTGACGGGGTTTGTCTCGGTGTCGGCAGTGAGGACTGCCAGGTCGGGGAAGGCGTCCTGGAGAATGCGGCGCAGTATCTTGCGGGCGCAGTACTCGCTCTCGTAGTGGCCGAAGTCGGCGAGCAGTATCTCGGGGCCGAAGCCGTCGAAGTGGTGGTACTTGAGGTCGCCGGTGACGTATGCGTCGGCGCCGGCGGCGATGGCGTCACGGATGAAGTCGGAGCCGGAGCCTCCGCAGAGGGCCACGCGCCGGATGACAATCTTGGGCGTGGTGCCGGAGTATCGCAGGGCCTTGACTCCGAAAGTTTCCTTGACCAGGCGCAGGAACTCGACGGTGGGCACGGGGGCGGGCATGGAGCCGATGGCGCCCAGGCCGGTGTCGGCGCCGGGGGCGGTGGGTACCAGGGGCCGGATGTCGGTCATGCCCAGGGCGTGGGCTATGTCGGTGTTGATGCCCTCGGCGGCTGCGTCGAGGCAGGTGTGCGAGGAGTAGATGGCGATGCCGGCGCGGATGGCGGCCGTGACGATGCGCTCTGTGGCGGTGGCGTCGCTGATGCGCTTCAGGCCGCAGAAGAGCAGCGGGTGGTGGCTGACTATCATGTCGCAGCCTCGGCGGCGCGCCTCTTCCACGATGTCTTCGGTGACGGTCAGGCACACCAGCACAGTGTCTACGGGGGTGTCGTATGTACCCGCCTGCAGGCCCGAGTTGTCGTAGCTCTCCTGTAGGCTCAGAGGCGCCTTGGCCTCGATGGCCGTTGCTATGTCTCTTACTGTTGGCAAGAAAGTTGAGGGTTTAGAGTTGAGAGTTCAGAGTTGTCAGTCCTGTTTCTTTTCGGGCTGCACGAGCTGGAGGTGGAGTTCGTCGAGCTGGCTCTGGTCTATGGGCGAGGGGGACTCGTTCATGGTGTCGCGGCCTGAGTTGTTCTTGGGGAAGGCGATGACGTCGCGGATGGAGTCGAGTCCTGCCAGGATGCTGACGAATCGGTCGAAGCCGAGGGCGAGGCCGCCGTGGGGCGGGGCGCCGAACCGGAAGGCGTCCATGAGGAAGCCGAACTGCTCGTGGGCGCGCTCGGGGGTGAAGCCGAGGAGCTCGAACATGGTGTCCTGCAGCTTGCTGTCGTGGATGCGGATGGAGCCGCCGCCGAGCTCGGTCCCGTTGACGACGATGTCGTAGGCGGTGGCGCGCACCTTGCCTGTGTCGGAGTGCAGCAGGGGTATGTCGTCGGGGTTGGGCGACGTGAAGGGGTGGTGCATGGCGTAGTAGCGCTGCGTCTCGTCGTCCCATTCGAACAGGGGGAAGTCCACCACCCAGAGGGGTGCGAACTTATCCTTGGGACGGAGGCCGAGGCGGTCGCCCATCTCCAGGCGTAGGTCGCAGAGCTGCCTGCGGGTCTTCATGGCGTCGCCGCTGAGGAAGAGCATGAGGTCGCCGGGCCTGGCGCCGAGGCGGTCGGCCCACTCCTTGAGCTGCTCTTCGGTGAAGAACTTGCCGACGCTGGACTTGATGGCGCCGTTGTCTTCGACCTTTACCCAGACGAGGCCCTTGGCGCCGGTCTGCGGGCGCTTGACGAAGTCGGTGAGCTGGTCGAGCTGCTTGCGGGTGTAGGCGGCGCAGCCGTGGGCGCAGATGCCCACCGTCAGTTCGGCGTCGTCCATCACCTTGAAGCCCTTGTCCTTGACCAGGTCGGTGATTTCCACGAAGGGCATGCCGAAGCGCAGGTCAGGCTTGTCGGAGCCGTAGAGGCGCATGGCATCGTTCCAGGTCATGCGGCGGAAAGGCTCGGTGAAGTCGATGCCCTTGACATATTTGAAGATGTGCTTTACCAGGCCCTCGAACATCTGTATGACGTCCTCCTGCTCCACGAAGCTCATCTCGCAGTCGATCTGTGTGAACTCGGGCTGGCGGTCGGAGCGCAGGTCCTCGTCGCGGAAGCACTTGGCGATCTGGAAGTAGCGGTCGTAGCCGCTTACCATGAGGAGTTGCTTGAAGAGCTGGGGGCTCTGGGGCAGGGCGTAGAACTCGCCGGGATTCATGCGCGAGGGCACTACGAAGTCGCGGGCGCCCTCGGGGGTGGACTTGACAAGGATGGGCGTCTCGATTTCCAGGAAGCCATGCTCGTCGAGGTATCGGCGGATCTCGAAGGCCATGCGGTGGCGCAGCTCGAGGTTGCGCAGCAGGTTGGGGCGGCGCAGGTCCATGTAGCGGTAGCGCATGCGCAGGTCGTCGCCGCCGTCGGTATCCTCCTCGATGGTGAACGGGGGTATCTTGCTGGTATTGAGTATCTTGAAGTCGTTGGCTATGATCTCTATGTCGCCGGTGGGCAGGTGCTTGTTCTTGGAATATCGCTCGTTGACCTGTCCGGTGACCTGCAGCACGAATTCGCGGCCGAGCTTGTTGGCACGGTCGCAGAGTTCGGCGTCGGTCTCGTGGTTGAAGACGATCTGCGTGATGCCGTAGCGGTCGCGCAGGTCGATGAACGTCATGCCGCCCATGTTGCGGATACGCTGCACCCAGCCGGCAAGAGTAACCTGCCGGCCGGCGTCGGCGAGCCGGAGCTCACCGCAAGTATTGCTTCTGTACATATATGTCAGTGGTCTCTGCCTAATTTGCCGCAAAGTTACGAAAAAATCCTGGAATAACCATAAACGCCCTCACTTGTCGTTCCCGGGGAACGACAATCCTCGACTGTCCGACATGAACCCCCGATTCCACTCAGACGTTATTAATGGGAAATCAAAACTTATAACGCAATGAAAAAGACGCTTCTATATCTGCCGCTGCTTCTTGCGGCGCTGATGCTCGGCCTGTTGCCCGCTGCCTGCTCCGATGGCGACACCGAAGAGGAACCCATCGTCCCCACAGAGCTCCCCGCCGAAGCCAAGACATTACTTGACACCTATTTCACCGGCTACGAAATAGTGCAGACCATCCGCAACAACGATACCCCGGTTACCTACGAAGTCTGGTTCCGTGGCGGCGGCAAGGTCAAGTTCGACGCCCAGGGTCGCTGGTACGAGGCCGAGGCCGACCGTGATAGGGCCCTCCCGACCGGCTTCTATCCGCTTCCCATAGACACCTACGTGGCCGCAAACTATTCCGGGGCGTATATCGACGAGATTGACCGCGAACCCTACGGCTACGACGTGGACCTCAACACCGGCGTCGACCTCCGCTTCAACGCCGACGGCGCCTTCCTCGGCATCAACCGCTAAGGCTGCGTGGCCTCCTTGGTGTGCCCGGCCAAGAGACGCGGCATACACGGCTGTTCTTTTTCTCTTGTCTAAGACTCCAGTTCCCAAATCAGGGCGCCCCGCTTCCCGCAGGACGCCCTTTTTCGAACGAAAAAATAAAAAGGGTGTTGCAGAACAGCCACGTGGCGGTCACCGTGGCGAGTTTTGCAACACTTTCACAAATGCACGCTCTGTCTTTTGTAGGTTGTTTTTCCGACTGCAAAGTCAGATCCGGCAGCTATGAGCGCATATTACGAAATTCACGGTTGTTAATTAACCATAAACGAGAGTTCCGGATAAGACATGTGCGTTTTTCCGCAAAATATTTGGCTGGACGGATTTATTGGCGTACCTTTGTGGCGGAATCGGGTCGCGAGTCCCGGTCCTAAGCAAAGAGTGAGGCCGTATGGCCTCGTTAATTGTATCAGTATTGCTTATGGACACCTTGCCTCGGCAAGGCTGCCCCGGCCGGGGGCAGCGAGTCTTTAAGGTCTGCCTCCGGTCATGGCAATACCGGTACAATTACTATTTCAGACTCAATCCGCTGAACTATATTCAGAACCTCCCGGGAAGTCATCGGTGCCGATTGCTCGCCAGTCCCTCACGCTGGTTTGTTGTGCGTACCCCGGGACGAGTAATCAATCGGGGCGACGCACTTGCGTGTATCGCCCTTTTCATGTCCCTCGCAAATATGTATCCACGCCAATTTGCCCGTTTTCTTAATTTTAATTCACAATCTCCCAAATAATTTCGTGTAAAATCAAGTTCTTTAAAAATTTTTATCTATATTTGCGGTCGAAAGTGTTTTTCGCTTCTGAGTCACTTCATGGGTAAAAAGACACAACCTCTTTATAAATAACCAAACCAAGCATCAGTATGAAGAATCTATCCGTTCTGACCGGCGTCGTGCTTGCAGCGAGCCTGGGCGCCAGTGCCTAGATTCCGTGCATCCCGGCTATGGAAGAGTTCGAGCCGCAGCAGGTGGCCGTCACCTATACACCCGGTGTCAAGTCCGGCATGCCCCGGCGCCTGGCCCCTGGCCAGGCCGCTCCCGCCTCGATCGCGGGCAAGAACTTCGTGACCTACTACGGCTCGTTCACCAACTACGGACAGCGCGCCGGTTCGATCATGGTGGAGGCCGACGGCGACAGCGTCCTGCTCAAGGGCATCGCCATGGGCTACGACCTCAAGGGCAAGTACGACCCGGCCACAGGCACGCTGACCATCCCGACAGGTAAGCCCGTCGGCACTCTCTCCTCCGGCGCCGTCGTCTCCGTCTACAACCTGCTTCGCTCCACCGAGTGGAAGAACTACAACAGCGAGCCGGTGGTGGCCACAGTCACCGACAACCTCATCACATTCGCCGATGGCTTCTACGGAACCTCTTCCGCCGGCGGCGGATACGTGTGGATGGATGACATCAAGGCCCGTCCGGCCAACGGCATGATGCAGATCAGCCGTCTCAACACCAGCCTCGCTCCCACCACCTCGTACTCCTACCCCGTGCTGGTAGAGAAGTCCGGCACCACCCAGGTGCAGGTACAGGGCATGGCGCAATGGCTCTACAGCCACAACTACTCGGTGCCATTCAACCTCAACAAGACTACCAACGTCGCCACTCTGCCCACCAACAGCTGCCTGGTGGACTACTACAAGTCAGGCGACGAAGTGCAGGACATGCTGATGCTCTACCGCAAGGACAGTACCGTCAACAGCGTGTCCACCAACCCGACCTTCGACGTGGTAAACGGCGAGAAATCGTCGCTCAACGGCAAGTGGATCTACTTCGTGGGCTACAAGAACAGCACGGGCGGCTACCGTGGCTGGACGCTTGGCAACTTCAAGATCGAGGCCGACCTCAACTTCTACGACGCCCCCATCGCCAACCTCGACACCATCGACGGCGTCATCTACAGTTATAATCCGGGCGTCGGCACCGCCACCGTCACGGGCGCCTCTGCCGAGTGCACCGACGCCGCCATCAAGGGCCACTTCACCATCGGCGGCATCGACTACACCACAACGGCCATCGGCGACAACGCCTTCAAGAACAACAAGACCGTGACCAAGATCAACATCCCGGCCACCCTGCAGAAAATCGGCGCCACCCCGTTCACCGGCGCCTCGAACCTCAAGAACGTCAACATCGAGGACCTGGAGGCCTGGTGCGGCGTCACTATCCCGTCGTACGTGGCCACACCGTTCTACGTGGCCTTCCCGAGTACCGTGGCCAACTGGGGCAAGGTGACCTTCGGCGGCAAGGAGTTCGACGGTACGCTGGTCATCCCGGCAAGCATCAAGAAAATCAATCCCTACACCTTCTCCTACCTGCGATGCACCAAGAAGATTGTGCTCCACGACAGCATCACCTCTCTGGGCGACCGCTGCTTCGCCTATAATGACTCGCTGCAGAGCGTGAACCTGCCCGAAAGCCTTCAGAGCATGCAGGCGCCCTTCTACTACTGCAGCTCGCTGCCGGCCATCGACGTGCCCCGCAGCCTCGAGGTGCTCGGCGCCCACTCCTTCTACTACTGCCGCAAGCTTACCGACGTCAAGCTTCACACCGGCCTGAAAGAGATTGGCATGTACGCCTTCTATAACTGCACGGCACTGACGGAGCTGACTCTGCCCCCGACGCTCGACACCATCTGCGCCTCGGCGTTCAACAGCGACAAGGCCATCACGTCGCTGACGTGCCGTGCCACCGTGCCGCCGGCAGTGGCCGCCGACAACATCTTCTCGTCGTTCGCCGCCACCTGCACGCTATCGGTGCCTGAAGCCTCCATATCCGCCTACAAGACAGCCACCGGCTGGAAGAACTTCACCAACGTGCAGATCAACACGGGCGTCAGCGGCCTGGAGACCGACGCCGCCGACGTGCCTGCCGAGTACTACAACCTGCAGGGAATCCGTGTGGACAACCCCACGTCGGGCATCTACATAGAGAAGCGCGGCAACCGTACCCGCAAGGTAATCCTCAAGAATTAAGAGTTCAGTTCGCATAAAAATTCGCGACAGGGGCCGATACGCGGTCACTGTCGCGAATTTTTATGCGAACTCCGAAGTCCCCGACGGGGGGTGGACGGTCCCTACATGGGAGCCGCTTCTTTCTCGAAGTGCTGGAAGTCCTGTGAGGACTTCCACGCCCCTCCCCAGCGGAAGCCGTGGGCGATGAATAGGATGTAGATGGGGTCGGTGGTGTCGATCTTGTAGGGGAAGTCGGCCGTGCGGTCGGCGAACTTTGCCGCTGCATCCGGGGATACGTACGGGGCCTTGCCGGGACGGCGCTTCACGTACGGGTTGTAGAAGGGATTGACATCGATGGCCAGGCCGCGGGCGTGGTTGGAGAGCTTCTTGCTGCCGGCCACGACGCGGTAGTTGAAGCAGGAGGTGTTGTTTGCGTTCATGGAGGCGCGGTCGTCGGCATCATATTCGTCGACGAGCACCATGCGCTCTATGGGATAGTGGATACGGAACGCCTCGCGGAAGATGTCGAGCAGGTCGGCGGCGATGGCCTGGTTGCAGACGAGCTCGCCCATACGGACGTTGCCGTGGCCGTCGTGGTGCGGGATGGTGAGGTAGCGTAGCTCGGAACGCGGGACGATGCACCCGGCCTTGTACGACTTGCCCTGCATGCGGGCGAATACGGCGTCGGGTATCTCCTCTGCGCGGAAGGAGTCCATAAGCACGGAGTCCGGGTAATTGACAATCTCGTCGGGCTGCGACCAGACGATGAATGTGTTTTCCTGCTGCGCCCAACCTGCCCGGACGAGCAACGACAGCACGAACGCGAATACGACTTTACGAATCACAATCGTTTTTGGGCATGTAGATTTCGAGGGCGCGGAACTCGTCGCGACCGCGGGGAAGAATCTCGAGATAGCCGTCTGTAGAAGGAAGCAGAACAGTATGGCCCCGGCGCAGTGTCATCTCGCCGGAGTCGGCGCTGAGGGTCGCCTCGCCGCCTATGCACATTATTATGACAAAGGAATCGAGGTCACAATAGCAACGCTGCATGCGGTCGGTTGCGCGGAGCAGACTGACAGCGAAGTGTGGCGACACGCAGACCGCCGAGGAGGCATCGGGCCGGGTGGTGTAGTGCAGGGGAAGGCCGCCGGTGTCGGCGTAGTTGATGGCACGCCTGGCCTGCTCGAGGTGCAGCTGGCGCCTGTTGCCACTGGCGTCGGTGCGGTTGTAGTCGTAGAGACGGAAAGTGTCGTCGCTGGTCTGCTGTATCTCGGCGACGAGGATTCCGGCGCCGATGGAGTGGACACGTCCGGCAGGTATGTAGAAGGAGCTGCCGGAGTGGACGGGCGAGTAACGCAGCGTGTCGGTGATCTCGCCGGTCTGCACGAGACGGTCGAGGTCGGCGGGCAGGACGGGACGCAGAAAGCCGGTTGCCAGGCGTGCGCCTGGCACGGCGTCGAGCACCATCCACATTTCGTTCTTGCCGAATGGGTGGCCCATCCCGCGGGCCATATCGTCGTTCGGATGCACCTGTATCGACAGGTCGGTTTTCGCATCGATGAGCTTGACCAGCAGCGGGAACCGACGGCCGTATCTGGCTAATACGTGCCGACCGAGCAGGCTGCGGGGGTCGCGGGCTATCAGCTCGTCGAGGGCAAGCCCCTTGTCGGGACCTTCGGCCACTATGGAAATGTCTCCGGGAACTTGGCTGACCTCCCAGCTCTCGCCGATGGAGCCTTTGGTATCGGCGTCACCTTTGTAGGCCGACAACCGCGTACCGCCCCAGATGGGCCTCTTATAAATAGGCGTGAATGTCCACATAGGCCGCAAAGGTAGTAAAAAAAATTGAGAGTCAGTGCATCGGGACGAAAGGCGCGACTTTGCGGAGCAGCCGATTGGCTTCCCCGCAGACGTCGGTGCAGTCAATGGTGGTGAGCTTGAGCACCGGCGCGCCGGGCCGCAGGTCGCACTTGCCCAGGTCTATGTAGTAGAGGCCGCGGGCGGTGGCGGAGTCGAAATAGTAACGCAGGTCGCGTAGGTTGCACATCGACCTCCACTGCGTGGAGGAGACGTTAGGCTCGCCGGTGACCGTGTACAGGTAGGGCACCGAGACGTTGAACATCACAGAGCGTAGGATGCTGGCTCCGAGGTCGGCGTCGGCCACGCGCGCCACATTGCGGATGAAGAAGTCGCCGCGCACGCATCGGTCGGCCGAACGGACCGTGCCCGGAAGCATGTTCGTGCCCCCTACGCCGCGCCAGTAACTGACGATGGCCGACATGGCCGGCCACTCCGGGTCGTTGGTCATGACATGGATGGAGTCCGGACGGTAGACGCACATCCTGCCCTTGGAGAACTCGATGATGGCCGACTCGCCGCTGGCGTCGGTGACGCCGAAGTGAAGCTTCGACTCCGTGCCACCGTCGAAAGTGGCGCCATAGAGGGTGAAGTCCTGTCCCTCTACCTGCTTCAGCACCTCGGCGGTGGTGGCGTTGTTGTCAAGCAGCCAGGCCACGAAAACGGATAGCGACACCGGCCGTCGGTCATTGTTGGTGGAGTCGGAATACTGGGCGGTCTTGCAGAAGAGGCTGGCGACCTGGAGCCCCTTTTCGTTCATGCCCTCGGTGATGCCGGCGTCATAGCCCACCGCATACACGCAGCCATACTTCGACGTCCAGGAGAAAGCTCCCGGCCTCGACGCGCTCACGAACCGCGCCCCCCTCGGATAGACATACAGATTGGTTGGTATGGGCGTCTTCCAGTCGAGCGACCTACCTACGATACACAGCGAGCTGTCTCCATTATAGACAATGCGCGTGCAGGCCTCCGAGTCTACCGACCCGACCGCCACCAGCGCGAGCACCATCAAGCAAATTCTCTTTATCATCTTCAAATATTTTTATAGCTAAAACGAATATTACCACCTTTAGGTTGAATGCACTGCGGGCGCACCAACGAGAACAAGACATACCCACGGATCTCTACCGTTGCCGAATCCTTGACAGGATAAAATTTCGCCGGAATTTCGGAAAGTCAGAAATCAGCGCGGATAAACGCTTTCTGTTATGTCTGCAACACCCTCCCTCGAATCCCGGGACGGGGCATCCGAGCGGTCTGCGTCTACAAAATTACGCGCAAGTTTTTGATGCCGGCAACACTACTGGCGGTTTTTAACAAAGAATTTGGTAACCCCCAATAACCATTGGCAGCGTACGGTACGACACCGGGTCTCCGGCTCTATATGGCCTTGGTTTTCAGGTGGCGGATTAGTCGTGGGTATCTGCGGGGGTGTCGGTGTGGTCGGTGGGGGTGGGCTCGACCGTCATTTCGGGAGAGAGGAGGGGGAGTATCTGGGCGTCGAGGCTGAGGATGGCCTTCATCTCGGTGCGGAGGCGGCGTAGGGCGATGTTGCCAAGCAGCCAGACGGGAATGCCGACGGGGATGAGAATGATGCCGGTCCAGGCCATCCAGCGTCGCGGCGCCGGGCGGTAGAGCCAAAGGCTGGTGACGATGGGGTAGGAAGATAGCTTCTGCACTACGCGGGCGTCGCGGCTGTCGCTGAGGTAGTCCACAAGCACGTCGGCCTGCATGGCCACACGCTTGACGAGGTCGGTGTTGGCGCCGGAGAGCCAGTAGCGGAGGTAGCCCATGGGGCGACCTATGCGGCGCAGTATGCGGTCGGCACGGGAGTCAAGGGCGGCGAGCATCTGCCGGGCCAGGGTGACGTCCACGTCGTTGATGATAACCTCCTTGAAGGCGCTGCCGCGCTTCTGCCGCAGTCCGAAGATGCGGCGGATGACGCGCATGTAGGCATCCTTGGAGAAGAGCGTGGAGTCGTTCATGGCCTTGTAGGTGGCGAAGATACCCAGGGGCGCGAGCACGGCGGTGGAAATCCACATGCCGATGTAGACGGGCCAGCGGCCGTCGCGTGCCATCTTGTAGCCGGTGTTGTCGATGATGTAGTAGACCAGGAACAGCAGCACGGAGATGACCAGCGGTGTGCCGATGCCTCCCTTGCGTATGATGGCGCCAAGCGGTGCTCCGATGAAGAAGAAGATGAGGCAAGCGACGGACAGTGTGAACTTTTTCACCAACTCTATCTCGTGGCGGCGTATGGACTTCTTTTCCTCTGCCATGTTGAGTGACTTGAACTCGTACTCGCCGCCCTTCTGGAGCGCGGCGCGACGGGAGGCGTCGAGAATCTCGTTGGCCTTGGATGGGGGCATTGCCTGTAGTATGGAGTCAATGTCTGGCACGGCGGCGGGCATGGTCACGGCCTGGTAGGTGGCTGGCTGCATGGTCTCGTGGTCGATGACGTTGCTGACTCCGCCATAGCGCTCCATGCGCAGCTCGGTGGCGTAGATGTCGCCGATGGAGTCGACCTTGCCGGACACGGAGTCGATGGTCTGGCGCAGCTCGGTGATGTTCTTGCCGACGTACTGCTTGCGCATCTGGTTGTCGTCCAGGCGGTTGAAGTTGACGTCGAATGGGATTAGCACCTGCTTATCCTTGAACTCTTCGCGGCGGAAGGGGACGTTCTGGTCGCCGGGTAGTTGCTCGCGGAGGTTCTCGAACTGCTCACCATTGAACAGGTGCAGGAACATGTACCTCTTATCCTTTGTCAGGGCGAGCTGTGCGCTGTCGGCCACGAGGATGGTGGCGTTCTCGCCGCCCTGGCTGACGTCGTAGATCATGACTCCGCGGAGCATGCCGGTGTTCTGGTCTTTCTCGCGGACATAGACGTTGTAGCCGGGAATCTGGTCGTTGAAGACGCCGGGTATGATTTCCGTCTCGGGGGATTTCTGCTTGATGGAGAAGAGGAGTGTCCACATCTTGACCTGTGCGCGGGGGAGCACGTCGTTCTGGAAGAAGAAAGCGCCTATGCTGATTCCGCCGACGAGGACGATGAGGGGCATCATGACGCGCACGAGGCTGATTCCCGAGGCCTTCATGGCTGTGAGTTCGAACTTCTCTCCGAAGTTGCCGAAGGTCATGAGCGACGCCAGCAGTATTGCCAGCGGCAGCGACATGGGCACCATGCTGACGGCGGCGTAGAAAAACAGCTCGCCGATGACGGAGATGTCGAGGCCCTTGCCCACCAGGTCGTCGACGTATTTCCAGAGGAACTGCATGAGCACGATGAAGAGCACGATGAAGAACGTCATCGCGAACAGCGGCAGGAAGCTCTTGAGCACCAGCCAATGGAGTCTCTTGATCAGGCGCATTGCGGCTGCAAAGTTACTCAAAAAAGTTGAGAGTCGAGAGTTGAGCGTTGAGAGTTGCGGGAAATAGGATGTATTTTTTCGGACGCACGGGCCGTGCGTCCATACAAAGGCGTGCCTTTATTCCGCGAACCGATTATTTGCGCGGGGTCCAGGAGATGACGGCGGCGTGGGTGGCGATGCGGGTGTCGAGGTTGCAGACGTGCTGCTGGTAGAGGCGGAAGCGATAGCCCACGCCCAGGTCGCCTCGGCCGAAGTGCAGGCGCACGCCGAGCAGGTTGTCGACGCAGAAATTGTTGCCCCACCAGGCGGCGTGCACCAGCCCGGAGCGGTTGCCCAGGTAGATGTTGTAGTATGGCTGGCCGTAGTCCTGGCTGAACATGGCGCCGACTATGGGCGTCACGGCCTCGTCGCGCACGGTCAAGTCGAGGCGACCGAGGCGCAGGCGGTAGCTGGCGCTGAGTGTGCCCTGTAGTGAAATCCGGGCCTTGGCGGCGGCGGGGTTGTTGCCGTTGCGGGGTATGTAGATGCAGCCGGCGTATAGGCCGACGCCTCCACCGGCAGCGAGGGTGAGGCGGTCGGTGACGTGCCAGCCACGGCGTACGAGCCAGTCAAAGGCTACGGCTCCCTGCCACTCGGTGGCATTGCCGGCTGGGTTCTGCAGGCGCATGCCCTCGATGCGGGCCTGGAAGCTCATGCTCATGCCTCGGTGCCAGGGCAGCGCCTTGGTCCAGTCGCCGGTGAGGGCCAGATGCACGCCGTGGTATCGGAGCGGCGAGAGATAGGTGTCGGCAATCATACCCCCGCCCACCTCGACGGCGTAGGTGGAGTGGATCGGCCGACACTCAGGTTGAGAGTCGAGAGATGTAGGGGCGCACGGCTCATGCGTACGCACAATGCTGTCGCCCTGGGCGGAACATGGCCGCAATCCGAGCACGACGAGGGAAAGGAGCAATAGGGTCAGTCGTTTCATGCCTCGTCGGAGAAAAGGTTGTCTGAGGGCGGGGGAGTTGTGGATTCGGGAGAGTTGTTGTCCGGATTCGACTCATCAGGTAAGGGTTCTATAGCGGGGTCGGGGGTAATGTCGCGGACGGCGCGGACCTTGTACTGGCTCAGGCGCTTGCCCTTGGCCTTGTAGCTCTTGACGCCCACGAACTCTTCGGCATTGACGGTGGTCGGCAGGCGGTGCCGGTCGTGGCCGCCGAACTCGACCTCGAGCAGGGGCTGCGGAGTGCCTGTGACGAGGTAGATCTTCTGCTCGTCGGGCACGGGGGCGAATACCTGCCTCCTCGCCGATGCCTCCAGGCGGAAGCGCTTGAGGTAGGTGTAGCCCGCCTCGCGGTCGAACAGCGCCACTGTCCACACCTTGTCGGGATCGAACTTCTCGATGAGCAGTATGTCGCTGTCGTAGTGGTTTGACTCGGCGTAGGATGTGGTGTAGAACTCTCCGCCGCGTGTGAGGACGACAACGAGGTCGTTGCCCTGGAAGGTGCCGAGGAGCTTGCCGCGGCCGTCGTAGTTGATGCGGAGCACGTCGGGGTCGAACCACACCTCGCGTCCGCCGAGGGTGGAGCCGAGGTCGCGGTCGAAGTCCACGCGCTGCACCTCGTGCTTGGTGACGAGGTTGCCTAAGGTGTCGCGCCCCTTGATGGCCAGGTCGGCGAAGTTGACCTCCACCTCGTTGACCTTGAGTCCGCGACGCCCGTCGACCTTCAGTCCCGGGATGACGGGCTGCTTGCTCTCCTTGAGGATGGCACGCACCGCCTGCGCCTCGCCGTTGGGGTTGGCGGAGAAATAGAGTATCCTGGAGCCGGGCAAGCCCTTGGTGATGTCGTACTCGCGGTCGCGGGTCATGCCGGTGATGGTGAAGCGCTTCTTGTAGGTGAAGCCCCCTTTGCCGTTGCGGTACACGACGTTGTAGACGGTGCGGTTGTCGCCTTTCTTGAACGGCGCCACGTGGATCACCTTCTTGCCCACGTCGAGCTTCTTGGGTGTGCGGACGATGCGGTAGGTGCCGTCGTTGTTGACGATGAGGATGTCGTCCAGGTCGGATACGTTGCACTTGAACTCGGCATCCTTGAGGGCAGTGCCGAGGAATCCTCCGGCCTTGTCGTAGTAGAGGCGGCAGTTGGCTTCGGCGACTTTTGTGGCCTCGATGGAGTCGAAGCTGCGGAGCTCGGTGCGACGGGGAAAGGCGTGGCCGTAGGTGTCGCGCAGGTGGCGGTACCAGGCTATGGTGTAGTCGGTGATGTGGTTGAGGTTCTCGAGGAGCTTTTCCACCTCTGCCTCGAGGGCGGCGATGCGCTCGTCGGCGGCGGCCACGTTGAAGCTCAGGATGCGCTTCATGCGTATCTCCCACAGTCGCAGCAGGTCGTCGTCAGTGATGTCGCGCAGCAGCTTGGGCAGCCATGGGTCGAAGAGCAGGCGCAGGCGGTTGAGCACGCCCTGCATCTCGAGGGCCTGCTCCACGTCCGGGTGCTTGTACATGCGCTCGGAGATGAAGATGCGCTCCAGTGAGGCGAAGAAGATGTCCTCGCGGCGCTCGTCGAGCTTGATTTCGAGCTCGTGGCGGAGCAGGTCGCGGGTATGTTCGGCGCTGTGGGCCAGCAGCTCGCTGACGGTCATGAAGCGGGGCCGGTGATCGCAGATCACGCAGCAGTTGGGCGAGATGCTCACTTCGCAGTCGGTGAAGGCGTAGAGGGCATCGATGGCCTTGTCCGAGGATGTGCCCGGCTGCAGTTGCACGATGATGCGGGCCGTGGCGGAGGTGTTGTCGTCGACGTGCCTGATCTTGATCTTGCCCTTCTCGGTGGCGGCCTGGATGGAGGCGATGAGCGTGGCGGTGGTCTTGCCGAAGGGTATCTCGGTGATTGCCAGTGTCTTGGAGTCGAGCTTCTCGATGCGTGCGCGCACCTTTACGGCACCGCCGCGTGCGCCGTCGTTGTAGCGGGTGGCGTCGAGCAGGCCGCCGGTCTGGAAGTCGGGGAGGAGGGCGAAGGGCTCATCTTTGAGGTGGGAGATGGCGGCGTTGCAGACCTCCACGAAGTTGTGGGGCAGGATCTTGGAGGAGAGGCCGACGGCGATGCCCTCTACGCCCTGGGTGAGCAGGAGCGGGAACTTGGCCGGCAGAGTGACGGGCTCGCGTTTGCGCCCGTCGTAGCTCATAGTCCATTCGGTGATCTTGGGGCTGAAGAGGGTCTCGAGGGCGAAAGGGCTGAGGCGCGCCTCGATGTATCGGGGTGCGGCCGCAGAGTCGCCGGTGAGGATGTTGCCCCAGTTGCCCTGGGTGTCGACGAGCAGCTCCTTCTGGCCGAGCTGCACTATGGCGTCGCCTATGGAGGCGTCGCCGTGGGGATGGTACTGCATGGCGGTGCCAACGATGTTGGCCACCTTGTTGAAGCGGCCGTCGTCGAGGGTCTGCATGGCGTGGAGGATGCGCCGCTGCACGGGCTTGAGGCCGTCGTCGATATGCGGCACGGCACGCTCCAGGATCACATACGAGGCGTAGTCGAGATACCAGCTGCGGTACATTCCGCCCAGGCTCTCGACGTCGTGCGGGTCGGCTGCCACGTATCCGCCGCGGCCCAGCTGCGGGCGCTTATTCTCCTCTTCGGGTGCCGTTTGCTCCTCTTCGGGAGCGGGCTGCGCCGGGTACGGGTTCTTATCTTCCTCTATCGGGGTCAGTTCGTCGTCAATGCTCATCGCCTGCAAAGGTACAAAAAAATCCCGAAAGTGCCTTTGCGAGGTGCTCGTTTATTCTTCGGCGGGGAGGCGGAAGATGGAGAAGTTGACGGAGCCGTAGGCGCGGTGCTGGTCGAAGTGTGGCAGGGCGGAGAAGTCGTATGCCTTGCCGTGCTCGAGCACGAAGAGGCCGCCGGGCTTTACCAGGGTCGAGCCAAGCACTCTCTCTGGCACTTCGGCGAACCAGGGCAGGTCATATGGGGGATCGGCGAAGACGACGTCGTAGCTGTCGGCGCAGGTGGCGATGTAGCGGAAGACGTCCATGTGGATTACGTGGAAGGCGGGGTCGTGCAGGGTGCTCTGCAGGCTCTTGAGGAATGAGGTCTGCACGCGGGCCTTTTCCACGGCCGTGACGGACGTGCAGCCGCGAGACAGGAACTCCAGGCTGATGGCGCCGGTGCCGGCAAAGAGGTCGAGCGCGGTGGCGTCTTCCAGGTCGGTGAGGTTCTCCAGGACGTTGAAGATGTTCTCGCGCGCGAAGTCGGTGGTGGGGCGCGCGGTTATGTTTTTCGGCACGTCGAAGCGGCGTTTGCCATATTTTCCTCGGATTATTCTCATTAGGGCTTAGTTGAGAGTTGTCGCTTGTCGGGACGCACCAGGGTGCGTCCGCGGATCGTTCAGACCAGGCGCAGGCATTTCTTGCAATTGCCTCCGAGCTTCAGCTCGGAGCATCATCGTCGAATGCCAGCAGCACGGGCGTCGGCACCTTGTCTGCACCCTCCACTCGCGGCAGCAGGCTCAGGCTCACGTAGTTCAGATGCCTGCGCAGCAGGGGCATCAGCTGCTTGCGCGCCTCGGGGCTGCCGGAGATGTTGAGCTCGCCGCGGTCGGTGCCGAGGTCGAGCTGCTGCCACAGGGCCAGGATGAAGTAGGCGTCGTCGTCGGTGGTGGCGGCGCGGTGGGTGGAGGCGTGGAGCAGGCGCGAACCGCTGTATGCCAGCAGGTGCAGGTATGGAGTGTCGAGGTCAGCATAGACGCGTACGCGGCCTGGGGCGGAACGGTCGGCGCAGAAGCGGCGGGCGAGCGGCTCGAGGCGGTGCATGGGCTCCACTCCTGCGAAGGTGCGCCCCAGGAAGGGCCGCAATCCCGGACATAGGGTGAAAGCCACCTGCGCGTCGGTCAGGGGCCGCACGAAGATGTCGCCGGCCTCGGCGTCGTAGAAGCGCCTCATGGCCGTCTCGATAAGCGCCATGGGAGCCTCGGGCGGGAAGATGAGCAGCCGCGGGGTGTCCACGAGCAGCCGGCAGTCGTAGTCCTCGAGCAGTAGAGGGTTGTCGTAGACGGCATTCTCGATCTGCTTCAGGGCGTCGTCGGGCCGGGGCGTCCAGGCAGATGCGATGGCACGTACGGGTGCCGTGTCCCGGCGCCCGTATGGCACGAACCAGCCCTGGAGGCTGCCGTCTCCAAGGCTGAGTATGAGGTTGTAGCGCCGCGGGTCGGCGTATTGCTTGAGTTCTTCCTGCATCATTTATAGTTGATGTTGGCTGCCTTGATGGTCACCTTGCCATTCCTGGCGGCTCCCACATCGGCGGTGCGGACGTCGAGGTTGCGGCAATTGACGATGCCCAAATACCCGGCGGTGATGTTGGCATATTTGGCTTTGCCTGTAAGCTCGATGTTGCTGTTGGAGACGTCGATGCCGACATCGTCCACGTCGAGCAGCTTTACCTCCATGTTGCTCTGGCTGCTGGACCCGAAGATGGCCTTCTTGCACTGGAGGGCGTCGATTTCTATCTTGGACATCGACGAGCAGGTTAGGTCGGCGACGCCGGGGGTGCCGTACACGACAATGGCTCCGCGGGTGTAGAAAGAGGCCGTAGAAGAACAGCTGACATTTACTTTGTTGGCCATTATGTCCCGGATCTTGCAGGTGGAGGCGCTGGAGCAGCTGGCGTCAAGCGTCTTGCACTCGAGCCGCTCGATCTTGGCGTCGCTGGCCGACGAGAAGTCGAGTTCGGCGACGCCGGAGCTGCAGACCTGCTGGGCGCTGAAGTTGCTGGCCGACGAGAGGTCGAGGTTCACGTTGCTTGACACTACACTATTAATGTCAATCTTGGAGGCGGAACTGCCGTCGACGTTCAGCGTCTGGCAATGCAGGTTCGGGATGCTGACGTTGCTGGCTGACGAGGTCTCGATGTTAAAGGAGCTGTTGACTATGATTTCGCGAGTGGATGTGAAATTGCATGCGGTGCTGAGGTCCAGGTACTTCATGGTGGTGGACGAGCAGGTCACGGTCACCTTGTTGCCTTCTATGTTACCCCTGTAATTGTTCTCTATCTCGAGTCTGCCGGAATTGTCCTTGCTGATCTCGATTTTCTCCACATACTTGGCCGGGCCTTCGATGATGATTTCGCCGGGCTTGCCTTGAGTGTAGACTATGTTGATAGCGCGTGAGGCGGTGATGCCGGAGAAGTCGCCGAGGTTCTTGAGGACGCGCTTCATGGTCTGGTTTGCAGAGCCTGATTCCTTCACCACGTAGCTTCCGCCGCCGTCGTAGAGCGGGTCGTCATATTTGCCCTGCGTCTTGCGGGTGTGAGTGGTGGTCCTGCTTGAGGAGCTGGAGCGCTGGTCGCCGTCGTAGGTGATGACGCTCACACCATCCTTGTCCTTGCGTACGCGGTAGTTGCTGGTGTTGCCGTCGTCGTTGGGATTGATGACGATGGTGCCGTTGGCCAGGCGCGCGCCTTGCACCTCGCGGCGGTTGCCGTTCTCGTCAATCTCGTAGACCTTGCCGCCGGTGATGAGGTAATTCTTGTTCCCGCCGTCGGGCATGGAGTAGGAGATCTGGTAGTCGCCGTTTCCGGAGGCGATCTTGGTGGTCTGCTTATTCTTCTTCCCTTTCTGCGAGTCGGTAGAGGTGATGGTGACAGTGTTGCCGTTCTGGCGTACGCGTGTGCGGGCCTGGGCGGCAGTGGTGGCAAGGTCGAGGCAGAAGAGGAGCGCCCCCGCCGCCAGTATGCCTAAAGATATATTCCGTATCGATTTCTTCATCGCTGAGCCTTGGGTTCTATATCTCTGACGACAAAATTACGAAATAATTACAGTCCGGGCAAATATTCACGAAAAATTCGTACCTTTGCAGTCCGAAACCGGGGTGCCAAGGAAGCGCGAGCTTCCCCGCGCCCAGAAAACACTTTTTTACGTTCATGAAAGCATACGTATTCCCCGGCCAGGGTGCACAGTTCACCGGCATGGGCCACGAACTCTACGAGCAGAATCCCAAGGCAAAGGAGCTGATGGACCGCGCCGACGCGGTCCTTGGCTTCAAGCTCACCGACATAATGTTCAGCGGCAGCGAGGATGACCTCAAGCAGACGAAGGTCACCCAGCCGGCCGTGTTCCTGCATAGCGTCGTTCTGGCGCTCACGGATCCGGAGTTCGCGCCCGACATGACGGCCGGCCACAGCCTGGGCGAGTTCTCGGCCCTGGTGGCCGCCGGAGCGCTCGACTTCGAGTCGGGACTGAAGCTGGTCAGCGCCCGTGCACAGGCCATGCAGAAGGCCTGCGAGGCCCACCCCTCGACGATGGCGGCCGTGCTCGCCCTCCCCGACGAGAAGGTGGAGGAGATTTGCGCCGAAGTCCCCGGCTGCGTACGCGCCGCCAACTATAACTGCCCTGGCCAGGTGGTGATCTCCGGCACCGTGGAGGCCATCGAGGCCGCCTGCGAGAAGATGCTCGCCGCCGGCGCCAAGCGCGCCCTGAGGCTCAAGGTGGGCGGCGCCTTCCACAGCCCCCTCATGGAGCCGGCGCGCCAGGAGCTCGAGGCCGCCATCCGCGCCACCGAGTTCTCCACCCCCCGCTGCCCCGTCTACCAGAACGTTGACGGCAAGCCCCACACCGACCCCGAAGAGATCAAGGAGAACCTCATTAAGCAGCTCACGGCCCCCGTGCGCTGGACCCAGAGCGTGCAGCAGATGCTCGCCGACGGCGCCACCGAGTTCGTGGAGCTCGGCCCCGGCTCCGTACTCCAGGGCCTCATCAAGAAAATCGACCGCAAGGCCCAGGTCAGCGGACGTCAATAAATGAAAGCTGAGAGCTGAGAGTACATCGACGCCCGGTGTGTCAGCCGTCTCTCAGCTCTTAGCTTCTTCTCTCAACTCTAAACTCCCAACTATGAACGTTGCAATAGTAGGCGCCAGCGGCGCCGTGGGCCAGGAGCTGCTGCGCGTACTCGACGAGCAAGCCTTTCCCGTCGACGGACTCCGTCTCTTCGGCTCGGCCCGCTCCGCCGGACGCACATACACCTTTCGCGGCCACGACTACGTGGTCGAGGAGCTCACCGACGACCCCGAACTTTTCGCCGGCGTCCAGGTGGCCTTTGTCAGCGCCGGTGCCTCCGTGTCGAAGAAATACGCCGACGTCATCACCGCCCGCGGGGCCGTGATGATCGACAACTCGTCGGCTTTCCGCATGGACCCCGACGTGCCCTTGGTAGTACCCGAGGTCAATGCCGCCGACGCCCTCGTGCGCCCGCGCAACATCATCGGCAACCCCAACTGTACAACCATCCAGATGCTCGTGGCCCTGGCACCCATCCACCGCCTCAGCCCCATACAGAGCATCCACGTGGCCACCTACCAGGCCGCCTCCGGCGCCGGTGCCACCGGCATGGCCGAGCTTGAACGGCAGATTACCGACTATGCCGCCGGCAACGAGCTGAAAGTCAGCAAGTTCCAGGCACAGCTCCTCGGCAACCTCATCCCGCAGGTCGACGCCTTCCTCGACAATGACTACACCAACGAGGAGATGAAGATGGAGCGCGAGACCCGCAAGATTCTGCACACCCCCGAGCTGAACGTGTCGGCCATGTGCGTGCGTGTGCCGGTGCTCCGCGCCCACAGCGAGGCCGTATGGGTGCGCACCGCCGAGCCCCTGGAGATCGCCGATGTGCGCTACGCCATGGAGCAGGCTCCCGGCCTGGTGGTGGTCGACGACCCCGCTCATGGCAAGTACCCCATGCCCCTGATGGTAGCCGGCAGCGACCCCGTATACGTAGGCCGAATACGCCGCGACCTCGCCGACCCCTGCGGCATTGCCCTTTGGGTCGTCGCCGATCAGATCAAGAAGGGCGCCGCCCTCAACGCCGTCCAGATAGCACAGTACCTGCTCTCGGTCGGCAACCTCTGACATCTTGCACGCCAAGGACGTGCGTTTTATCCTAATTCTGTAGCACTCTCTGAGGGTTTCGGTAGGGGAGGGGTTATTTCCATTCGATAATGTGGAAATGTTGATTGACAACACGAGCCCGGGATAAGAATTACCCCAAGAAAGTTGAATGAGGGTGTTGCAAAATCCGGCGAATCGTAGGGATGCACCCTGGTACATCCGCTCTACCTTAGGGATCTTCAGTTAATGGCATCAGATTTCTGTCGGATGCAAAAGTTGAATCGGCAGCTTGAAAAAGTTGCCGATTCTTTTGGTAATGTCATTGATATTTAGTAATTTAGAGGTGTCAAACTTTAAAATAAATTTTTTATGCGAGTTGGGAATAAGAAAATCCATCGCGTGTTAAAAACTGTTTAAACCTCGATGCGCCGCAGAGCGTTTACTAACTGAAGATACCAATCGGATTGATGCACGCATTATGAGAAACACTGTTATTGCCCTGATCTGTGTATGTATGCTGCTATTCATTTTCGACTCCGCCGCCACGGGACGGAGTCGGGATAACGGCACTCGCTCATACACATCGCCGGCAACGGTTTTGCAGCGCGAATACACACCTCAGCAAAAAATCTCAGAGAAATTCGCTATCAGAGACTCGCTGCAGAGCGGCGCAAGTCTCGCCGACACTCTGTTGTCGGACACCGTAGGGCGAGTATATCCGTCAGCCATCGACACTGGCAAAGATGCCGAAGAATTGTGGAAATATGAGCCGGCACAGATGCCGAACCCGGCATTGCAGAACTGGTGGCGCGGCTTTTCCGACCCGCTGCTTGACTCGCTTATAAGCATGGCCGTAGCCAATAATTATGACATACGCATGGCTGCCCGGCGCATGGATCTTGCCAAGTTGGCTATCAAGCAGGCCCAAAGTGCTTATTGGCCGGTGATAGCGGCTCAGGCCGGCTGGAACAGCGACCGCAATTCAGCCTTTTTAGGACGATCAAAATCTATTGCCGGGACCGACAACTATTTCTCGCTCGGTGTGAACGCAAGCTGGGAGATAGATGTTTTCGGCCGCGTAAAAGCATCGACCGATGCGGCCAAAACGGATCTGAGCATACAACAGGCCGACTACGATGCGGCATTAGTGAGCCTCTGCTCGCAACTCGCCGACAGCTATCTGCAATTGCGTGTATATCAGGCACAGCTTGAAGTGGCAAACCGTCTGTCGGCATCACAACAGGAGGTGCTCAGAGTGGCGGAAGTGAGACACGAATGTCAGCTTGCCTCGGGACTCGATGTTTCGCAGGCCAAGACAGTCTGCCTCTCCACTCAAGCCACGGTTCCCGCACTGGAAACGTCCGTAGCGCAGAGCATTAACGCCATACTCGTACTCACCGGCAATGAGAATCCGGCACTTGCCTCTAACTTGCGCATACCGCGCCCCATACCGCTCTACTCCATGCCGGTCGATATAGACATAAATGCCAACTTGCTGCGACGCCGGCCCGATGTCAGGGCGGCAGAAATGGAAATAGCCTCATACGCCGCACAAGTGGGAATTGCCAAGAAAGACTTTCTGCCCAAACTCAGCCTCAACGCATCCATCGGCACGGAGGCTCACCGCTTTGGCGATCTCTTCAAACACGATGCTCTCACCTTCTCGGTAGCTCCGACACTCAGCTGGACCATCTTCACGGGCATGAGTCGCAAATATGCGGTGGCTCAGGCCAAGGAACAGATGATGATCGGCATTGACAACTACAATCTCACTGTCTCGCAGGCAGCAGCCGAGGTTGACAATGCAGTAACTGCTTACCGCAACTCACTGCAGCGCACAGGTTTGCTCAATGCTGTGCTCGAAGAGAGCATCAAGTCGTTCGACTACTCCATGGACCAGTACAAACAGGGTCTTTCATCTTTCCTCAATGTGGTAGACGCTCAAATAAATATTCTTAACTACAGCAACCAACTGACGCAGGAACGTGGTGCCACGCAACAGAGCGTGATACAGCTCTATAAAACGCTCGGCGGCGGATGGGACATGGAAAAACATTCTGACAAATGACACGCAGACATTACATATCAGGCAATTTCATAAACAGCGCCGCAACCGCCATAGCGGCAGTCGCCATACTGCTCGGTTGCGCCGCATGCAGCCACAAAGACAAAACCGAGGAAACGGAAGAAATGACCGTAAGTGTGGCGCCGGTGATGGAAGATTCCATCATGATACGCAAGTCATATCCGGGCATATTGGCAGCGGTGAGCAAAGCCGATGTCGTGGCTCGCGTGAACGGCACCATCAAGAGCCAGTTGTTCAAACCCGGCGATTACGTAAGGGCCGGACAGGCTCTTTTCACCATAGAATCCACCATATACTCCGATGCGGTGAAATCGGCTACGGCACAACTCAGCAATGCCCGCAGCGCCTACGACTATGCGTCGCGCCGCTACACTGCTCTGAAACGCGCCTATGAATCGGATGCAACAGCGGAAATAGATGTCATTCAGGCCAAAAGCACAATGGATCAGGCTGCAGCATAGATACGCAGCGCGGCAGCCTCGCTGCAGGATGCCAGAACAAAACTGGGCTACTGCACCGTGCGCGCTCCTTTCGCCGGATATATCACCGATGCCACACTGAAGCCGGGATCTTATGTTGGTGGAGAGATGAGTCCTGTCACTCTGGCCACTGTCTACGACAACACATCGATGGAAGTGACCTTCAGCATCCCCGACGGAGCCTACATAGAGATGTTTACGGGCGATTCGCGGCCGGCGATGGATTACTCGTCCATACCCATAACTTTCTCGCAGAGTCTGAGCCACGATTACTCGGGTGCCATAAGCTACATGGCTCCGAGCGTAAACAATGCCACAGGCACGCTTGAACTGAAGGGCAAAGTGCAGAATCCGTACAACGAGCTTAAGGATGGCATGTACGCCACCATAGCGCTGCCTTTCCGCAATGAGCCGCACGCAATGTTGGTGAAAGATGCGGCAGTGCAGACCGACCAGCGCGGGCAGTATGTATATGTGGTAAACAGCAATGACATGGTTGTCTATACGCCGCTGTCGGTAGGAGAACTGTATCATGATTCGCTTCGTGTGGTGGAGGAGGGTCTGAAGCCAGGCGACCGCTACATCACCAAAGCGTTGCTGAAAGTGAAACCAGGCATGAAAGTGAAGCCCACAATCGCAAAATAGGCTTATGTTCTCAAAATTTTTCATAGACAGGCCGATATTCGCCATCGTCATCGCCATACTGATGATTCTGGTGGGTGCATTGACTTTCTACACACTGCCTATAGCTCAGTATCCAAACATATCTCCGCCTACGGTGATGGTGATGGCCACTTATCCCGGCGCAGACGCCAAGACTGTAGCCAACACCGTCGGCGAACCGCTTGAGGAACAGATCAACGGTGTGGAAGGCATGATGTATATGAGCTCCAATTCGGGTTCTGACGGCACATATCAGCTGACTATAACTTTTGAAAACGGCACCGACATTGACGATGCCACAGTCAAGGTGCAGAACCGTGTGAGCCAGGTGCAGAACACTCTGCCGGAGCCCGTGCTTGAACAGGGTGTATCGGTAAATTCCGAATCTTCCGACATACTCATGTTTATCTCGCTGGATGCCGACTCGGCCTACAACTACGATGCCCTGTATCTGACCAACTACGCTCAGCTGCATATCACCGATGCGCTGTCGCGTGTCAACGGTGTAGGCAATGTGGGTGCCTTCGGCGGTGGCAATTACTCCATGCGTGTATGGCTCGACCCCATGAAGATGAAGGCCCGGGGTCTGCAGCCGACGGATGTCAAAGCGGCTATCGAGGCACAGAATGTGAATGTGTCGGCGGGAACTCTCGGCGCTCAGCCTGACTCGCAAGGTGCTGAATTCCAGTTCACTCTCACTTCGCAGGGAATGCTGAAGACTCCCGACCAATTCGAGAACATCATAATCCGCGGCAACGGCACCGATGGCCTTCTGCGCCTTAAGGATGTGGGCAGCGTCGATCTCGGAAGCGATTCATACACCAACATAGCCCGCGTAAACGGCAAGCAGACTGCGCTGATTGCCATATCGCAGGAAAGCGGTGCCAATGCTCTTGAAGTGGCAAAGGGCGTGAAGGCCGAACTCAACAAACTGTCACAATACTTCCCGCAGGGTATTCATTATCACATTCTGCTCGACTCCACCGATTACATCACCGAGTCGATCGATGACCTCGCCATGACATTTGTGGAGACGACTCTGCTTGTGATGCTGGTGATTCTTGTATTCCTGCAGAGCTGGCGGGCAGTAATAATACCCATGCTCACCATACCCGTGTCGCTGATTGCCACTTTCGCGGTAATGAAACTGCTCGGCTTCTCGCTCAACACGCTGACATTGTTCGGCCTGGTGCTTTCCATCGCCATCGTTGTCGATGACGCCATTGTGGTGGTGGAAGATTGCCAACGCATCATCGATCAGGGGAAAATGACTGCGCGGCAGGCTGCCACTAAAGCCATGAAGGAGCTGCAAGGTGCCATTGTGGGCGAAGTACTGGTTCTGCTTTCGGTATTTATCCCCACGGCGTTCGTGAGCGGCATTACAGGCGAACTGTATAAACAGTTTGCCCTGACCATCGCGGCCTCGACCGCCTTCTCAGGCTTCAACGCTCTGACTTTCACCCCGGCAATGTGCGCTATGTTCCTCAAACCGAGCAAGAAGGAGGGCAAGACTTTTTTCTTCTACCGCTGGTTCAGCAAGGGCTATGGTGCCACTCTTGCCGTGTACTGCAAAATTGTAGCGCACTTCCTCAAGAAACCCTGGGTGGCAATTATATGCTTCTTTGCCATAGTGATACCTGCATTTATAATTTATGCAGACCTGCCCACATCATATATTCCTGAGGAGGATATGGGCTATTTCATGACGAACATACAATTGCCGGAAGGCGCATCGCTCGAACGTACCGACAAGGTGACAACCGAGGTTATGAAGGCCATCAAAAGGATACCGGGAGTGAAGAATGTTCTCTCCACTGCCGGACACTCGTTCATGGGGGGCAGCGGTTCAAATATGGCAGGCTGTTTCGTGATGCTTGAACCGTGGAAAGACCGCAAGTCCAAGCAGGAGAAGATTGACGAAATCATAGCCACTGCCGATGGCATCTGTGCCACTTTCCAGGAGCCTGTGGTATTCTCACTCAACCCGCCGGCCATTCCGGGACTGGGACAGAGTTCGGGATTGCAGATGCAGCTGCTCGACATCAATAACTTAGGTGCGCAAGCGCTTGGCGAAGCCATACAGACGCTTGAAAGTGCCTCTGCCAAATACAGCAAGGTGGGTAAGCTGACTTCGCTATACGAAGGCGAAGTGCCGCAATATCAGGTGAAGATAGACCGCGACAAGGCATCGATGCTCGGCCTCGACATCAACGACATATATTCGGCGCTGAGCAACTATGTTGGCGGCGGATTCGTAAATGAATTCGAAGACTTCGGCCGCATGTATCATGTCAACATAAGCGGCAAAGGTGCGGCAAGGGCTTATCCCGAAGATGTATTGCGCATCAACGTGCGCAACTCCAAAGGCGAGATGGTGCCAATGGGTTCCTTCGCCAGCGTTGGCCGCAGTATGGGCGAAGCAAACGTCAGCCGGTACAATATGTATCAGACTGCCTCTATAACGGCAACCCCACCCCACGGTGTCAGCTCCGGCGATGCCATAAAGGCCATGGAAGCGATGGTCAACGAGAGCCTCGGCGAAAACTTCTCGTTTGCATGGACCGGCATTGCCTATCAGGAAACGGGTTCGTCAACCACCATCAGTATGGTGTTGCTGTTTGCCATAATGATAACTTTCCTTGTGCTGGCAGCTCAATACGGATCATGGACGGATCCTATGGCAGTGATTCTGTCAATGCCTACTGCAATCCTCGGCACGGCCATCGGCTGCATACTCATGGGCCAGAGTGTGAGCATATACACTCAGATTGGTCTGATTCTGCTGCTCGGTCTATCGGCTAAGAATGCTATCCTGATTGTGGAATACGCCAAAGAATACCGCGAGGCGGGTCAGGACATATCCAAAGCGGCCTACGATGCCGGCAGAGTCAGGTTCCGCCCGATTATGATGACGGCTTTTGCTTTCGTGCTCGGTGTGATGCCTATGCTCTTCGCCTCAGGCGCCGGAGCGGCTTCAAGAATAGCGCTCGGCACAGCGGTGGTATTCGGCATGTTCGTCAATGCGCTGATAGGCACTCTGTTCGTACCCGATGCATGGGATCTGATGCAGCGTTTCCAGGAAAAATATCTTGCCAAATACTTCAAGGTACTGAAACCCAAACCCAACTCAGACAATACTGATGACGAGTCGGACGATACCGGCGGTACCCCGGGTAACATCTGACAGGACACATATTCCGACCGTTGGCTGACAGGAGATGCATCTTCCCCGGACTCAAAGCCGGTGACTGGAATCAAGGCGCCCGCCTTGATTTTTTTATTTTGCCGGTGTAAAAGTCTCAGGACTTTTAGGATGCCATATTTGCCTAATTCAAGCTCTTCTAATGGACTTTTATCTCCAAATAAAGCCCCTGTACATGAACTGCACCCCAAAAGTTTTGTGTCTAACTTTTGGGGTGCAGTTCACTTGCTAAGTGGGTGATTTAATTGTATGAAATAGGATTCAATCCGAGTGTAAGAGTGGGTGAATTATTCCCACTCGATGGTCGAGGGCGGCTTGGAGGAGATGTCGTAGACGCAGCGGTTCACGCCGCGCACGCGACGGATGATGGCATTGGAGACTTCGGCCAGGAAGTCGTGGGGCAGCGGTGTCCAGGTGGCCGTCATGCCGTCGGTGGAGTTGACGGCACGCAGGGCCACGACGTTCTCGTAGGTGCGCTCGTCGCCCATGACGCCGACGCTCCTGATCGGCAGAAGCACGACGCCGGCCTGCCATACTTTGTCGTAGAGGCCGTGGTCGCGCAGGCCCTGGATGAAGATGTGGTCGGCTTCCTGGAGGATGCGGACTTTCTCGGCGGTGATGTCGCCGAGGATGCGCACGCCCAGGCCGGGGCCGGGGAAGGGATGGCGGCTGATGAAGCGGTCGGGGATGCCGAGGGCGCGGCCAACGCGCCGCACTTCGTCCTTGAACAGCAGGCGCAGCGGCTCCACGAGCTTGAGGTTCATCTTTTCGGGCAGGCCACCGACGTTGTGGTGGCTCTTGATGGTCATGCCGGTGATGGACAGGGACTCGATGACGTCGGGGTAGATGGTGCCCTGTGCCAGCCACTTGATGCCCTGGAGCTTGTGTGCCTCGCGATCGAAGATGTCGATGAAGCCCTTGCCGATGATCTTGCGCTTGCGCTCGGGATCGGTGACACCGCTCAGTGCCTGGTAGAAGTCTTCCTTGGCGTCGACGCCGATTACGTTGAGGCCCAGGCGGGTATAGTCCTCCATGACCTGGCTGAATTCGTTGAGGCGGAGCAGGCCGTTGTCTACGAAGATGCAGGTGAGTCGGTCGCCGATGGCGCGGTTGAGGAGCATGGCGGCCACGGTGGAGTCGACGCCGCCGCTGAGGGCGAGCACCACCTTGTCGTCGCCGAGCTTTGCGCGCAGGTCGGCCACGGTGCTCTCTATGAAGCTGTCGGGGGTCCAGGCGCAGTCGGAGCCGCAGATGTGCTGCACGAAGTTGCGGAGCAGTGTCATGCCGTCCTGGCTGTGGTAGACTTCGGGGTGGAACTGTACGCCCCAGCTCTGTTCGCCTCGGATGCGGAAGGCGGCTTCGCTGACGTCGGCGGTGGAGCCGACGCGCTGCAGGGCCTCGGGCACGGAGGTGATGGTGTCGCCGTGGCTCATCCAGACTACGGAGCCTTCGTGTACGCCGTTCATGAGGGCGTCATCGCCGTCGACGTAGGTGAGGGTGGCTTTGCCATATTCGCGTGTGTCGGCGCTTTCGACGGTGCCACCGAGGGAGCGGGCCAGGTACTGTGCGCCGTAGCAGATGCCGAGCAGGGGCCAGCGTCCGCGCAGGGTGGCGAGGTCTACCTGCGGCGCCTCGGGGTCGTTGACCGAGAAGGGAGAGCCGCTGAGGATCACGCCTATCACGTTGTCGGCGTCGGCCGGGAACTTGTTGAAGGGGTGAATCTCGCAGTAGGTGTTCAGCTCGCGCACGCGCCGCGCTATGAGCTGCGTGTACTGGGAGCCGAAGTCGAGTATGATGATTCGTTGCATAGTCTGTTTTTATAGCTGAGAGGGCTGAGAGTAGGCTGACGCGCGTGCGGCTTTGCCTGTCTTTTCAGCTCTCAGCTCGTTCCGCGTAGGGTGTCGATGATCCTGGGGTCGCCGACGAGCCAGATGACGTCGCCTGGGCGGAGAGGGGTGTCGGCCTCGGGCTGGATGTATTCGCCGTCGGGACGGAGAATCTTTACCAGCATGGCGTAGTATTTGTCGGTCAGGTGGCTTTCGGCCACGGACTTGTCGGCGATGGGGGAGGAGGGGCCGAGCTTGACGCTGACCAGCTCCATCTTGGGCGGGTTGTGGATGGCGATGGCCTGGGCCTGCCTTTCGTAGCCGGCCATGTCGTCGTTGAGCTTCTTGATCTGGTCGTCAGTGCCGATGACGCCGAGGACGTCGCCGGGGAAGATGCGGCTCTCCTTGGTGGGCAGGGGCAGGACGCGCTGTCCGCGCTGTATGCTGCTGACGCTGATGCCGTAGTCGCGGCGCAGGCCGGAGTCCTGTAGGCGGTCGCCGACGAAGGGCGAATTGGGCCCTACCTCGATGTAGGCCAGGTGCAGGTCGCTGACGAGCTGGTTGTTGAGGCCCAGGCGCGTGTTCTCGCGCACGTTGAGGTTATCGACGAACTTCTTCTCGATGCGCCTGTACTGGCGGCGCAGTACGGTGGAGGCCAGCACGATGATGACCACGTAGAAGGCGGCTCCGGCGAGCCAGCCCACCGTGGCGCCGTAGCAGAGCGACACGTAGTAGAGGATGAAGAAGAAGACCACGAGGTAGCGCACCACCCACATGCCCACCAGGGGCACGTCGTAGAAGGCGGCGGTGGAGTGCAGGCGCATCCGCTCGGTGCGGCTGGAGGAGGCGAACAGGAGCGCACCCAGGAAGGGTGACATTCCCAGCAGCGTCACCGCGCATGTCACGAGCAGGCCCGTGCGGGCGCCCGTCAGGCCGATGAGGAAGGGCTGGAGCCAGGTGCGCGAGCAGAGGATGATGGCGATGAGCACCACCGAGTAGAGCAGTACGCGCACGAAGTAGCGGCTGAGCACGGCACGCCAGAGCTTGCGCGTCTCGGAAGTGTCGTCGCCCTGCTTGGAGTAGCGGTCGATGAGGAATCGGAAGCTGCCGGGAAGGTGTTTCTCCACCCACTTATAGGCGGGCTGTGACATCTTGATGAAGTAGGGGGTGGTGAAGATGGTGATCACCGACACGGCCACGATGACCGGGTAGATCTCGGGAGAGAGGACCTTGAGGCTCATGCCCAGGGTGGCGATGATGAAGGAGAACTCGCCGATCTGCGTCAGGCAGAAGCCGCTCTCCATGGCTACCTTCAGTGGCTGTCCGCCCAGGAGCATGCCGAGGGTGCCGAAGATGATCATGCCGACCACCACGACGGCGGCCAGGATGAGTATCTGCCCCCAGTAGGTGGCTATGACGGTCGGGTCTACCATCATTCCCACGGAGATGAAGAAGACGGCGCCGAAGAGGTCTTTTATCGGCTTTACCACCTTGTCTATGCGCTCGGCGAGCATGGTGCCGGCCAGTATGGAGCCCATGACGAAGGCGCCCAGCTCCAGGGAGAAGCCGCAGTAGACGCTGAAGACGGCCATGCCGAAGCAGAGTCCCATGGAGATGATGAGCAGCGTCTCGTCGTTGAGGAAGGAGCTGCCGCGCGAGAAGAGCTGAGGCAGCAGGTAGACGCCCACCACGAACCATATCACCAGGAAGAAGACGAGCTTGGCGATGCTCATGACCAGCGCCATGCCCTCGACCTGTCCGACGGCGATGGAGCTTAACAGCACCAGCATTACGACGGCGAAGAGGTCTTCCAGAATCAGCACCGCCAGCACCACCTGGGCGAAGCGTTTCTGGCGCAGGCCCAGGTCGGTGAGGGCCTTGAGGATGATGGTGGTGGAGGACATGGAGACCATGCCGCCCAGGAAGATGCAGTTGATGGCGTCGAAGTGCAGGAGCTTGCCGACGCCGAACCCGGCGAAGGACATTCCCACGATGATGACCAGTGCCGGGATGACAGCCTCGCTTCCGGCGCGGACGAGCTTGCGGAAGCTGAACTCCAGGCCGAGGGTGAACATGAGCACGATTATGCCCAGCTCGGCCCAGAAGTCGATGTTGGCCTCGGTCACGACCGACGGCAGCCAGGTGACCTTGGGGCTGGCCAGGAAGCCGGCCAGGATGTAGCCGAGCACCACGGGCTGGCGCAGTTTCTTGAACAGGATGGTGGCTACCGCTCCGAGGAGCAGTATCCAGGCCAGGTCGCGGATTAGTAGCTCGGTGTGCACTATTGGCAGTTAAAGGTTAAAAGTTAAGAGTTGCAGCTCTCGGCTTTCTTTTTCTTGAGCTTGATGCGCATCTGGTCGAAGCCGTTGCCGTAGACGCCGCTGACGTTGCTCTGGGTGATGAGGGCATTGGCGTCGATGCTCTTGACGATGCGGAAGATGGTCACCGACTCAATCTTGCGGCACCAGACCATGAGCAGCTTGACGTTGTGCTTGGTGTACCAGCCCTCGCCGTCGAGCACCGTCACGCCGCGATGGGCGTTGTCGTTGATCTGGCTGGCGATTTCCTCCCACTTTTCGGAGATGATGATGAACTGCTTGGCCTGGCGGTTGGTGTTGATGAGGTTGTCGGTCATGTAGGAGATGATGAATGTGCCTACCCAGCCGTAGATGATCATGGGCACGCGTGCCTCGAGGCGTGCGGAGAAGTCGCCATCGAAGGGTAGAAAGATGCCGGAGGCCACTATGGTCATATCGGTGATCATCATGGCGCGCCCTACGCTGACGTTGCTGACTTTGTTGACCAGGGCGGCGACGATGTCGGTGCCGCCCGACGAGCCGTTGTGGACGAAGACGGTGCCGACGCCCATGCCGCAGAGGATGGCGCCGAGTACCAGGCTCATCGTCACGTCGGTGATGATGGGCGGGTGGGAGGTGAAGTAGCCCTCGAGCACGCCGATGGTGAGGGCCGCGATGGTGGCGCCGAAGATGGTGCGCAGCACGAAGGTGCGCCCCAGTATCCTGTAGCCGAAGGTGAGCATGAGGATGTTGCAGGCATAAATCGTCACCGACACCGGAATGAGGCCGTTGGTGGCGAAGAGCACCAGGGAGCCGACGCCCGTGAGGCCGCCGATGACGATGTGGTGCGGCAGGATGAACACGCAGAAGCCGATGGCGTACAGTATCAGGCCTATGATGATCATCACATAGTCCTTGACGTTCACCATCAGGCTGTTGTAGACTTTCGTTTTAGCCATTTGTTTTGCAGGGTCTGAGGATGGGGACAATTGGGCGTATCTCTATTTGGGCGCAAAATTAGCTATAATTTTTCACATATCGGCGAAAATGACTATTTTTGCGGACTGAAACTTTTTGTATGAAACGAGTAATCTTAGCGATGGTGCTTACGGCACTTGGGTTCACTGGGGCAAAGGCCCAGTTTTTCGACACATCCAAGCCTGACGATTTCTTCCGCCTGGGCGTGCGCGTGGGAGTGAACATGAGCAACGTCTCGGCCGGGGGCAAGAACTTCGACGATGACAGCCATGACTCGTGGGGCACAGGCTTCGACGCCGGCATTGTGGCCGACATCAGCTTTCGCGACTGGCTTGCCTTGCAGCCGGGCATCTTCTACCAGAGCCGCTCGAACAACTACACGCACATCACGGGCGTGGGAGCCGACCAGCAGATAGCCGTGGGGCACACATTATACTATAGTTTCTACATCCCGATTATGGCCACGGTGCGGTTCAACGTAACCGAGAAGCTGAGGTGGAGCCTGGAGGCGGGCCCGTACGTGTCGTTTGGCGTGGGCCACAACGACACTGGCCTGAAGGTGGCTCCGAGCCCGGAGGAGTACTTCGATCGCGGCTATTTCTGCCGTCACGAGAAGACGACCATGGGCCTGAAGATGGGTACCGGCCTGGAGCTGCTGGACCATTACTACCTGGGAGTGCACTACATGGGCGGCTTCGGCAATGCCTGGAAGGAACCCGGCGTGAGCGGCCACAACAAGGCCTGGACTTTCACCCTGGGCTACAATTTCTGAGTAAGTTCGTGATGCTCCGCTATGTGCATGAGCGCATTGCCCAAAAGAAAGAGCAAGAGCTGAGAGTGCAGCGACGTGCGGGTCGCAAACGGTCTCTCAGCTAACAGCTTTTCAGAGGTTGAAGTAGTATGTTCCGGTGGAGAGGACTACGTAGAAGTCGTAGCTGGTGCCGTCGAGGCGGTAGGAGGTGTTGAAGGCCGGTATGTCTAAGCCGGTGTCCCAGGAGTCGGTCCAGGGGTTCCAGGCCGTCAGTACCGTGACGCTGTACTGCGAGCCGTTGTAGTTGTACTGGACGGCCATGGGGATGGTGCGCCATACTCCCTCGTCGTCATATCCGACGCCGACGACGTTGACTTTACCGTTGTCCTGGTATGTGGGGGAGACGACTACGGTGGTGTTTGGGTTCCAGCCATAGTATCCGTTCCAGCCGTATCCCCAGGGTGAGCCCCATCCAGTGGGCGGTGGAGCCACGGGAGCCCAGCTGCCGCCCCAGCCACCGCCACCGGCGGGAGTTGTCACGGAACCTGAACCTGGTGCCGGCAGCGAATTCTGCGCCGACATCGCCATGCTGCCCAGCAGTATGGCGACGAGAATCAGTATCAAGCGTTTCATAGTAGTCATGTTTTCTATGAAAACACCCGACGGCGCTAATTAGTTGCCATTTTTGACACAGCCTCTTTCAATGCGTTGGATACTGTTTCTTTGAGTGAGCCTTCGCTCAGACACACTCAAAGAAACAGTATCTCAGGCGATGTAAGAACACGCTATAAACGTGCCTACGCTTCCTTCAAAGAAGTGAAAAAGACAAAGGATCTGCGCTTCAATATGGTGAAAGCCAGAATCACTGCCATCAACGCCAGTGCAAGCCAGAAAGAGAAGGAGTGTCCCTGGATGTGGAAAGCATTCTGGATGCCCGTGAAGAAGAGCGGGGTAACAGCGGTGCCAAGATAGTTGGCGGTCATGATGTAGGATATGGTTTTGGTCGCTTCTTTCGAAGTAGGTGAGAGAAGTGATGCTTTAGTGTAGAATATCGGCTGGAGGAGTCCATAGCCGAACCCGACAGCTGCAACCGCTACTAAATAGATCCATAAAGAATGAAACAGAGCCATGAGCAACAACCCGACGATCATCAGAAGCATGCTCACCAATGTCGTTAGGTTCCTTAGCAACTTCACCATATAGGGGAGCATAAAACCCGCAGCAGTAATGAACAGGAAAAACACGGACGTCACCAATGAGGTGTCTGAGTCTGGCATTTTGTAGTCCTGCATTATGAATGGGAGATAGTAGGTAATGATGATGGTGCAAAGGGTGATGACGAAATAGAATCCCATTATTCCCCATACGCACGCCATGGCCGACTTGCGCGAGGTTCGGGCCACCTCAAGTGGTGTGGGACGATCAGCCTGTTTGTCAGTCGTTGTGGTCTCTGTGGGCAACGGCCTGACGACGGCATGTGGATGGTTGTCGACAGGTGTCGGAGCCTCCGGTCTGAGTTCGCCGGCCGAAGCCGTCTTACTTATGTATTCCCGGGTCAGGAACGGCGACAGACAGAGCGGAATCACAGGCACCAGATAGACGATGAACGGCAGGTGCCAGTCGCCTGTCCCGATCCAACCGACCACGAGAGTGGTGAAGATAAGCGTGAAATTGGCGATACCCGACTTTATGCCCATCTGTTTTACGCGCTCCACACCAGCGAATAGATCGGCAATTACACCTGCGGCCAGTGGGATGACGAGGCCACACCCGACGCCGATGACGCAGCTTATGATGATGAGCGCCGGAATGCTCTTGGCGAAGAAACACGCCACTCCACCGGTAATGAAGATAGCCATCCCCAGATTGATGAGCCCCAGTCTGCTTTTGGACACGGATAGTTTGCCCGATAGAAGGATAAACGGGATAATGCAGAAATTGGGCAACATGGCCAGCAGCTGGATCTCGAGATGGGTGGTATGCGGAAAGATAACGTCGAGCTGCGACATAATCGGCGAAATGGCGAGCCCCGGCAAGTCGACCACCAGTGATATCGACCATACAGCGATGAGCGTCAGTATAGTTATTTCTCCTTTTCCGGTATTTATTTTGCGCATGGTGTCGGATGTAATGACTTAAATGAATTCCGCCCGGCACGGATTTCCCTCCGTACCGGGCGGAATCTTTGATTTACAACTCTATGATTTGCCTAAGCAACCTATTGTCCGCCTCTGTGGTTCTGGTCAGACCCTTCTGCCGAATCAGCCTTGGTAAGGTTATCGACCTTCGACTCCAGACCAGTCACTTCCTGCTTAAGGTTTTCTACATCGTGGTATGTGGCTAAGAGAGCGTCACGGCTGGAAATCCAGTCGGCCACTTCCATTGAGTCACGTTTCATGGCGACGGCTATCTCGGCTTTCGTGGGCGTATAGCCGGGAGCCCATTTGGATACCTCGGAAGGTTTTCGGTTCTCTATCTGCCAGTTAAAGGGATAGAAGTCCGATTTGGCGTTCTTCCAGTTAGGGCGACGCAGTGCATATACAACGAGGGGAAGTATGAAGAAGAAGATTACTCCTACGATGAGGATCGTAACGTATACAGTTGGGCTTCCGGTGTTGATCTGCGAAGGCGG
Source organism: uncultured Porphyromonadaceae bacterium (assembly GCA_900541835.1). GTDB lineage: Bacteria > Bacteroidota > Bacteroidia > Bacteroidales > Muribaculaceae > Lepagella. The sequence goes on along the minus strand of UQLL01000004.1, from coordinate 4,256 downwards.
AAAGAAACTCAGCACGGATGCGAATACTATGCCGACGATGCCGACGATGCCGATGAGCCATTCCACAAACTTTCCGCCGGGAATGCGGAAGCCGCGGTGAGCGTTGGGTTCAGTGCGACGTAGACGTAGGAACGCCATGTAGATCATCACACATAGGATAAGATAGAGCACGGTCGACATCTGCGACAAGAGCTGATAGGCCGACTCTACGCTGGGGAGCACTACAAGAGCGAATGCAAGAAGCGTGACGAATATTCCCTGTACCCACAGTATAGGAGTATTGATTCCATGACGGTTTTTCTTCTGCAGGGAGGGTGGAAGGAATCCACTCTCGCCTACGGCCACGAGGCCCGTTGACGGACCTGTGACAATTACGCTCACCTGTCCTATGACACCGTAGGCCACAAACAGGGCAATGATATTGCCAAGCCAGGGTACATGGATTGCCTCGAAGAGCTTATGGTATGAAGTCAGTAGGGTAGCCAACAGGTTGATGTCCTTGACGGGTGTCACGAGCCCGATTGCCAAAGTGCCAAGAACGAATATGATGAGGATGATAATGGCCGCGAAGAAGAGGGCGCGGGGATAGTCGCGGCCCGGATTTCGCATTGACTGTACGTGAACGGCATTCATTTCCATTCCTCCGAAAAAGAGGAAGATAGAGGCGGCGAACACTATCGTCGATATTTTAGTAAAGTCCGGGAAGAAGCTGATATCGGTGACCAGTTCAATCTTGTCGCCAAGGAAGAGATAGATGATGCCGAGGATAATCAGAATAGCGCCCGGGATTATCGTGCCGAAAAGACCGCCGGTCTGGCTGACGAAATTGGCTTTACTCATTCCCCGGAATGAGTTGAACGTGGCAAACCAGTAGACACCGAGCACTATGAGAATTGTGTAGAGCTTGTTTGACGACAGGGTGGCGTCGAACGTTTCGGGCCAGAACACATATGCCAGGGAGACGGCTCCGAACATGAGTACTGCAGGGAACCAGATTACGAGGCACTGCCATTCGAGATACATCGCTGTCCAGCCCCAGCGGGTGCCGAAAGCTTCGGCGACCCAGCGATAAAGGCCGCCGGAGTGGGTGTAAGTCGATGCCAGCTCGGCGCATACGAGCGAGAACGGAATGAGGAAAACAATGGCGGCGAGCACATACCAGAAAATCGACTGGATGCCGAATTCAGCCTGAGAAGCGAGGCCACGTAGACTCACCACAGTGGTGACAATCATTATGGTCATCCCCATGGTGGTGATGGCGGCAACCTTGCCCTTTGGAGGAGCTGCGGACGCGGATGGTGCCGGATTGAGTGTAGCCGGCCTGGGTGTTTGTTTAGTCATAATGTCGGAAATTATGTGTGTGTACAGGAAAGGGGCCGGACCGACCCGGCTGGGTGGAGTCCGTCCCCTTGTATGCTTGATTCTATAAGTGTATGTCAGAGCTCAACCACCGGGTACACTTCTCCGATCTTAGTGCCGACCTTGTAGTGGGTGTCCTTATGGGCGGAGATCGATACGTTCATGTTCGCGCTGAAGAGGTAGACGATGTCGGAACCGCCAAACTGGAAGTAGCTGATTTCGTCGCCTTTCTTCAGGGCTTTGCCCACTTCTGCGGTGACAACCACGGAGGAAACCTGCGGCATTGCTATCGGCAGGATGGCAACGTAACCGTACTTGGTCTCAAGGACGATAAGACCGCGGGTCTGCATGAATTCATAACCTGCCTGGTCGGGAGCGGTGGCTCTCCAAGCCTCCACCTCGTGGGTGGCGGGATTTTCTTTGGAAGGAACGGCAATCAGGTCCACGTAGCAGGCTCCCTGAATGACACGAGCCTCGCGAACGATGCCCGACAGTGGGGCGTGCTGACGATGATAGTCGGTCCAGCTCAGGAAGCTGTGGCACCACATGCCTCCTTTGAACTTGTCGGCATAGGGGCTGCCCTGAAGAAGTTCCTCGATCTTCCAGTCGAGGCCCTTGATACGCACGTGGGTGTCGGGGCGTATCTCCCATTGGCCACCGAACTGGGCGTCGGCGGGATGAACGATGATCTTGTCGTCATCGATGGCGGCGATGGGACGCCAACCGGGTTTGACGTGGCGCGCGAACATCTGGTTGAATGTCTTCCAGCCACCACGCGGCTCCTCATACTCGTCCATGTTGTAGACGGCGCTGTCGTAGAAGGATTTCACGCTGTCGGCAGTGATTGACTCGGGGCTGTCAAGCCAGTTGCCGATGCCGTAGCAGTAGTCGACCATCCATTTCGACAATGGAGTGAGTTCCGGCATTTTGTCGGCCGGGGCACACGGGGTCTGAAGCGATTTCAGCGGCTCCTGATCGAGCACGAAGAAGGAGCGGAAGAGATGCTGGTATACGTGAGTGCCCTCGCGGTTCTCAGCCGGTACCCAATGCATGTATGCTTCGAGCCAGTCGAGATATTTCTCCACGCTGTCGATGTCGGAGAGACCGGGGATGTTGTACGATTTGACCTTTGCGAAGGCCTGGGCGAACTTGTCTTCCCAGCTGTTCTCCTTGATGAGGTCGGCGAGTTCCTGTACTACAGGAGAATACTTTGTGTTTGCCATAGTATGATTTTGATTAAGCGTGAAATACTGTGATAGTACCGGCGCTTTGTTTTACGTTTGCATTTACAACACGGAGAGAGACAGCTTAGTTCAGTCTGCAGGAAAAATTTTTCTGCTCAACAAACGTTTGCTCACCATTGTTTTATATCTATATTGTTCTGTCACTATAAGGCGACAGAAAGTATGGCAGAGGTTTTCATACCCGAGACATATTTGACCGCAGCGTCCAATATTAATCGACACTATAACAGAGACAAAATAAACAAAACTACTTTAAACGATGAAAAGAGTTACCATTCTTTCGTTGGCCTTAGCCTCGGTCGCGCTTCCCGTCGTAGCCCAGTCGCATCCGGCCCGGAATGATGAAAAGGTGTCTTCCTCCCTGTTTGTGCAGGGAGACACTCTCGGCATGCACGAGGCGCTACGCCAGAACATGCCGCAAGCCTACAATGTTCCCGGGCTGCCTCGATTCGCCATTTTCGGCAAAGAGGGGAAATTCTATCTCGGCATCGGAGGTCAGGTAAAGGTTACAGCAGGCTACGACCTCGGAGACGTCATTGATGACCCCAACTGCTTCACGACCTCCGCACTGCCAATGAATGGAGCGCCAGGCAACGGCGGGAAGTTCCAGATCAGCGCCCAGCAGTCGAGCCTATTTGTCAATATGGTTGCCTTGCCAGGTACCGCCAACCAGATAGGAGCTTATGTCTCGGTGAATTTCATGGGTGAGAATTATGCGCCGTCGATAGTTCAGGCGTATCTTAAATATCGCGGCATAACGGCCGGATACGCATTCTCGCTATTCAGCGACATGGCGGCTGCTCCTCCGACAATTGACTATGAGGGCCCGAATGCTTTCACGGCATTGCCTCACACCGTTCTGTATTATGAGAAGCCATTCGGCCGTAAAAAGGAATGGAAAGCCGGCGTTGGCGTGGAGCAACCAGCCAACTCGTTTACGCTGGCTACGAAAACCCTCTCTGTAAATCAGCGCGTGCCCGATATTCCCGCCTACATCCAGTATTCATGGAATAACGGAAAAGGTTGGCTGCGATTCTCTGCAATGTTGAGAAACCTCTATTACCGCGACTTGATTACTGCCCACAACGTCGATAGGATAGGATGGGGTGTCAAGGCAAGCGGCTCGACACCTATAGTCGGTAACCTCACGGCTTATTATCAAGCTGTATACGGAAAGGGAATCTCGAGTTATATTCAAGACCTTAACGGCATGGGAATGGATCTGATGCCCTCGGCGACAGACCTTGGAAAACTCAACCCGATCAAGACCTGGGGTGCATACGGCGGACTGCAGTATAACTTCTCGAAGTCGGTGTTCTGCTCTGCCACCTACAGCCATGTGCGCACTTACGTCCCCCGCTATGCCGGAACCGACAGTCCATGGGGAGAGCAATACAGATATGCCCAGTATGTCGTGGCCAATGTATTTTGGAACATCAACAGCCTTATACAGACCGGAGTGGAATATCTTTACGGTCGACGCGTCAACTATAACGGCGACCAGTCGCACGATAACCGCATCCAGGCGATGCTCTCTCTCAATTTCTAATTCATCCTAAGAGCGCGAGTTCGGGATAAGGAATACTCTGAAAAAGTTGTGAAGATTCAATAACGAAGTGCAAAATATCGTTCTGAATCCCCCCATATTTTGTT